>JANYFE010000057.1 GCA_025362795.1 Rhodobacterales bacterium
CCGTCATCGTCTCCACGCCGCAGGACGTGGCGCTGATCGACGCCAAGCGCGGCGTCAAGATGTTCGAGAAGGTCAATGTCCCGGTGCTGGGCCTGATCGAGAACATGTCCTTCTTCTGCTGCCCGAAATGCGGCGAGCGCACGGAAATCTTCGGCCATGGTGGCGCCCGCGCCGAGGCCGGCCGCATGGGCGTGGAGTTCCTCGGCGAACTGCCGCTGAAGCTGTCCATCCGCGAGTTGGCCGATGCCGGCACACCGATCGTCGCCGCCCGGCCGGAAACCGAGGAAGCCGGCCACTACCGCGCAATCGCTGCCCGACTGTGGGACAAGCTGAACGGCGTGGCGAACAAGGCCGGCCCGCGCATCGTCATTGAGTGAACCTTGCGCGGCAGGGCGGCAACACCCGCCCCGCCCCGGCGTTCAGCGCCCGCCGGGGCCATTGCCGCCAGGGAGGCCACCCATGTCGCCATCGCAGTTGTTCAGCAACACGGCTACCACGGTGGCACATGCTTCCGGACGGCCCAGCGGCTTCCTGCTGGCGCTGGCCGTGGTGCTGGTGTGGGCCGCCACCGGCCCGATCTTCAACTATTCCGACACTTGGCAGCTGGTCATCAACACCGGCACCACCGTCGTCACCTTCCTGATGGTGTTCCTGATCCAGAACACCCAGAACCGCGATACGCAGGCCATTCAGATCAAGCTGGACGAGTTGATCCGTGCCACCAAGGGCGCCCATAACGCGTTGATGGATCTGGAGGAACTGGAGGAGGCGCATCTGAACAGGTTCCGCGACAAATACGCAGAGCTGGCCAAATCGGCGCGGGCACGGCTGGAGCGAGGCGAGGAAGATACCGACGTGCCGGACGCGTAAAGGAGCCGTCGCCCCGGCGCGGAAGGTGCCACCATGCCGGACCTAACGTTTCAGGGGGGTGACGCGGTTGACATGGCCCATCTTGCGGCCCGGGCGGGCTTCGGTTTTGCCATAAAGATGCAGGGCGGCGTTGCGTTCGTTTGCGATGGCGGGAAGTTTGGCGACATCATCGCCGATCAGGTTTTCCATCACCACATCGCTATGGCGCGCGCCATCGCCCAAGGGCCAGCCGGTGATGGCGCGGATATGCTGTTCGAACTGGTCCACAGCGCAGCCGTTCTGGGTCCAGTGGCCGGAATTGTGGACGCGCGGGGCGATTTCGTTGGCGATCAGGCCGTGCGGGGTGACGAACAGTTCAAGGCCCATGACGCCGACATAGTCCAGCGCATTCAGGATTTTGGCGGCCAGCAGGACGGCGTCGGTGCGCTGGGTCGCGGTCAGTTTGGCGGGCAGGGTGGTGGTGTGCAGGATGCCATCGCGGTGGACATTCTCACCAGGGTCATAGCAGGCAACCGACCCGTCCAAGCCACGGGCGGCGATGACGGAAACCTCGTGGGTGAAGGTGATGAAACCTTCCAGCACGGCGGGGGCACCCTGGAGGGCATTGAAGGCGGCTTTGGCGTCGGCGGGCGATTTCAGCCTGGACTGGCCTTTGCCGTCATAGCCGAGACGGGTGGTTTTCAGGATGGCAGGGGTGCCGATGCGGGCGATGGCAGTGTGGAGGTCGGTGAGGGAATTGACGGCTGCATAAGGGGCGCAGGTCAGGCCCTGCGCTGTCAGGAAGTCTTTCTCCAGCAGGCGATCCTGCGAGGTGGCGAGGGCGCGGCGACTGGGGCGGATCGGTTTCAGCGATTCCAGCAGGTCAAGTGCTGCGGTGGGGATGTTTTCGAATTCGTAGGTGATGACATCGACGCTGACGGCAAACGCGGTCAGGGCGGCAGCGTCGTCGTAGGATGCCGTTGTCAGGGCATGGGCCACATCGGCGGCGGGGGGATTGGCGGCGGGTTCGAAGATGTGGGTTTTGTAGCCGAGGCGGGCGGCGGCGATCGACAGCATGCGGCCCAGTTGACCGCCGCCGAGGATGCCGATGGTGGAACCTTGCGCCAGCATGTCAGGCATCACTCGGCTCGTCGGGGATCGAGGCGCTGAGCGCGGTGCGCCACGCATCGAGACGCTGGGCCAGTGCTGCATCGTTCAGGGCAAGGATACCGGCTGCCAGCAGGCCGGCATTGGCGGCACCGGTCGGGCCGATGGCCATCGTGGCGACCGGAAAGCCCTTGGGCATCTGGACGATGGAATACAGACTGTCGACACCCGCCAGCGCCTTGGTCTGCACTGGCACACCGATCACCGGAATGCGGGTTTTGGAGGCCATCATGCCGGGCAGATGCGCCGCGCCGCCCGCGCCCGCGATGATTACCTTGAGGCCACGGGTGACAGCGGTTTTGCCGTAGTCCCAAAGGCGGTCCGGCGTGCGGTGGGCGGAGACGATCTTGGTTTCGTACGGCACGCCCAATTCGTCCAGCACCGTCGCCGCTTGTTTCAGCGTTGGCCAGTCGGACTGGCTGCCCATGATGATTCCGATTTCGACTGGCCCAATTTCGACTGGCATGGCTGCTCCCTGACGCTACCGCTTCATACCAAGGGGCGCGGTGGTGACAAGAGCGGTGCGTGAAATCACGCACCCTACGGATTGTGGGTAGGGTGCGTGGTTCCACGCACTGCTTTCAGGCAATGATGTCCGGGATCAGCTGATCCTCGATCTTGACGATCTGATCCTTGAGCAACAGCTTTTGCTTTTTCAGCCGCCGCAAGGTCAGCGCATCGGCCCGCACGCTTTCGCCAAGGGCATGGATCGCGTCGTCGAGATCGCGGTGTTCGCGTTTCAGCACCCCAAGCCGGATGCGGAGCATTTCGTCAAAGTTCAGTTCGGGCGAGGCATTCATGGCGGGATCGGCATCCACTGTCTGGTTGCGGTGACGATACAGCGATTCGGCCCCGGACGGCGAAGATTCTGGGGGGAAAAGCGCCCGGTTGTGCCGATTTCCGGCACTTGCACGGCGGGCCGCAGCACCCCATATTCCAACATGGCAAGGGCGCCTTCGGGGCCTTTCGCCAATGTCGCTTGATGAAAGGGCATAAGCATGACGAAACTGACTTTCGGGTCGCATCCGTTTCTGTTGGGATTTGAACAGCTGGAACGGCTGGTCGAACGCACCGCCAAGACCGCGTCGGAAGGCTATCCGCCATTCAACATCGAGGCGTCGTCGGAAAACACCTATCGCATCACATTGGCCGTGGCGGGGTTCCGCGACGAAGATCTGGCCATCACGGTCGAGGATCGGCAGCTTGTGGTGCGCGGGCGGCAGGCCGAGGATACCTGTGAACGTGTCTATCTGCACCGCGGTATCGCGGCGCGGGCGTTTCAGCGCAGTTTTGTGCTGGCAGATGGGGTCGAGGTGGCCGGGGCCAATCTGGAACACGGGTTGCTGCATATAGATTTGCGGCGGCAGGCCCCCGAGACGGTGGTGCAGACCATTCGCATCGGGCGGAATTAAGGAGCAGGAAAATGGATGTGAAATACCCCAATTTGCCCGAGGCACAGCACGCGATCGTTTACGTGCGCCCGGTTCTGGTGGCCGATCTGCCCGCTGCGCTGCAAGAGCAGGCCGAAGGTTTCGAGACGATCTATGCCGTGCATCGCCCGAACGGCGAACGGCTGGCGCTGGTGGCGGATCGCAAGCTGGCCTTTGCCCTGGCCCGGCAGCACGATATGGCCCCGGTTTCGGTGCACTGACGGTGCCTATGGCGGCCTATGCCTTTGGGTATAGGCGCCTGCAACTATAATCCTTTAGACCTCTGGTGCAATTGCTGCACGTGCATCCATGCCGCATCTCAGCGACAGGAAACAGCGACCGGCGGGGCCTTTCGCCGGTTTTCTGTAAAGCATGAGGTTGGATGAATGCGAGTGAAGTCGGGTTACAATGGGTTACAGATCGGCCTGCACTGGGTGACGGCGCTGCTGATCGGAGCGAATTACTTTATCAGCGATGGCATGCCAGAAGCGCTGGATGCGCGTGTTGCCGGGCAAAGCGTGGCCGGTTTGACGCCGGTGTTCCATGTCTGGGCCGGGTCGGCCTTGCTGGCGATTGTGCTGCTGCGCCTGGTGGTGCGGTTGTGGTCGGGGGCGCCGGCGGAACAGGAGCCGCTGGGCTGGATGCAGCGGTCGGCGGGTCTGGCGCACTGGGTGCTGTATGGGATGATGATTGCGGTGCCCGCGTTGGGCGTGGCGGCGTGGTTCTTTGGCGTGGCACAGGCCGCTGACCTGCATGTGCTGGTGATGAATGCCATGATGCTGATGATCCTGGGCCATGCCGCGATGGCGATCTTTCACCACTACGTGCTGCGGGACGGGTTGTTGCGCAAAATGATACCGCTGCGCTGACGGCAAAGGCCGGGGGAGCCGTACCCCATGCCACCGGATATGGAACTGGAGGACTGGGCGGGTTTCAGGTGCGGTCGCGGTCGAATGTCATGACCGCGCACGCATCTTCAAACCGTTGCACGTCCGTCAGTTTCAGTTGCATCGCGTCGGGCGTCTCTTCAAACAACCGCAGGCCAGAGCCGAGGATGATCGGGAAAACCATGACGGTATAGCGGTCGATCAGGTCGTGGCGTTTCAGAAAATTGACCAGCGTGCGGCTGCCGTGCACCAGAATTTCGCCAGCCGTTTCGTCTTTCAGCCGGGCGATGGTGCGGGCGACATCATGGGACACAATCTGGGTGTTTGACCAGTCGGCGGACTTGAGAGTGGTGGATACAACAACCTTTTTCATCGTATTCAGTTTGTCGGCGAACGGGCCTTCACGGTCCGGCCAAGCCCCGTAAAAGCTGTCGTAAGTGATGCGGCCCAGAAGGGTGACTTCGGAAGCGAGGGTTTCCTGCAGCTTCCAGCCGAACTGTTCGCGGTCGGGGAAACGGCCAACCCAGCCGGTATGCGCGTAGTCCGGTTCGCCGCCCGGTGCCTGTGATACGCCGTCGATCGACGTGAAGGATGTGACGGTGAGACGGCCCATAAGATTCTCCTTGACCCGGCAAGGATAGCGGGCACGTCACTTAGTTCAACAGCTAAGTGACGTACCCAAGAAAAACGCCGCCCCGGTGCAGGGCGGCGCTTGGCATTTTGCAGAAATAGCGGGGTATCAGGCCCTGATCAGGCCCATGCTTTCCAGTTTCAGGATCACCTGATGGGCGCAGTGGTCAACGTCCACTCCGGCGGTTTCCAGCACGATCTCTGCCTTGGTCGGGACTTCGTACGGGTCGGAAATGCCCGTGAATTCCTTGATCTTGCCTTCGCGGGCCAGTTTGTACAGCCCCTTGCGGTCGCGCTTTTCACACTCTTCCACCGAGGTGGCGACATGGGTTTCCAGAAACGCGCCATAGGCCTCGATCATCTCGCGCACAGCGCGGCGCGTGGCCGTGTAGGGCGCGATCGGGGCACAAATCGCGATGCCGCCGTTCTTGGTGATTTCCGAGGCGACATAGCCGATGCGGCGGATGTTGATGTCGCGGTGTTCCTTGGAAAAGCCCAGTTCCGACGACAGGTGTTTGCGGACGACGTCGCCATCCAGAAGCGTGACGGGGCGGCCGCCCATCTCCATCAGCTTGACCATCAGCGCGTTGGCGATGGTCGATTTGCCAGAGCCTGACAGGCCGGTGAAAAACACCGTAAAGCCTTGTTTGTCACGGGCGGGCGAAGTTTTGCGCAGCTGGGTGACGACCTCGGGGAACGAGAACCATTCCGGGATGTCGACGCCTTCGCGCAGGCGGCGGCGCAGTTCGGTGCCGGAAATGTCCAGCACGGTGCAGCCTTGGGGCACTTCATTGGCGGGGTAATAGCTGGCCTTTTCCTGCACATAGACCATGTGTTTGAAGTCGACCATCTTGATGCCCATTTCGGCCTCGTGGGTCTTGAACAGGGTCTGGGCGTCATAGGGACCGTAAAAGTCCTTGCCCGCGCTGTTCTTGCCCGGCCCCGCATGGTCACGGCCGACGATGAAGTGGGTGACGCCGTGGTTCTTGCGGATCAGGCCGTGCCACACCGCTTCGCGCGGGCCGGCCATGCGCATGGCAAGGTTCAACAGTGACATGGTGGTGGTCGATTGCGGATACTTGTCGATCACCGCCTCGTAGCAGCGCACGCGGGTGAAGTGGTCAACATCGCCCGGTTTGGTCATGCCGACGACCGGATGGATCAAGAGGTTGGCCTGCGCTTCACGTGCGGCGCGGAAGGTCAGTTCCTGATGGGCGCGGTGCAGGGGGTTGCGGGTCTGGAAGGCGACGATCTTCTCCCAGCCGACCTTGCGGAAGTAGGTGCGCAATTCGTTGGGGGTGTCGCGGCGCGACTTGAAATCGTAATGGATCGGCGCTTGCAGGCCGGCGACCGGGCCGCCCAGATAGATCGGACCGGCGATGTTGTGCAGGTAGTTGACGGCCGGGTGGGCCAGGTCATCGGCGCCAAAGACCTTGGCGGCTTCGTTGGCCTTGTTCGGCGTCCATTTATCGGTGACGGTCATCACGGCAAGGATCACACCTTCCAGATCGCGCAGGGCGATTCTGGTTCCGGCGGGCACACCGTCGGCAAACTTTTCCGACACGTCCAGCGTGATCGGCATGGGCCACAGCGCCCCATCGGCCAGCCGCATGTTTTCGACGACGCCGGTGTAATCCGCCTCTGACAAGAAACCCTTGAGCGGGGTAAAACCGCCGTTCATCAGAAGTTCAAGGTCGCAGACCTGACGGGATGTCAGATCCCATGATGGCATGGTGCCCGCCTCGATCTTCAACTTGGCGGCGGCATCGGCGGAAAGGTAAAGTTCGGGAATGGGGGCAAGTTTGGAAATCGACATCGGACGCTCACTTTTTGGGACAACTTGTCAGGCGGGCCAGTGCCGCCGCTTGGGCGGGTTTTGACGGGCCAAGGTGAAAAATTCAAGCGGCGTCGGGCAAAAGCTGGCGAAAAAAGGCGAAAATGCCGCAGGACTGGAAAGTAGGCAGAAGGTGTTCCGCCGAAGGGAAGACAAATGGGTTGGCGTTCGGCGATGTGCGGTGTTGCCAAAACAAAAGGCCCCCTGCCGCGTGGCGCAGGGGGCCAATCTTTCGTCAGACCCGCAGATCAGACCCGCGGGTTGCGGCGGCGACGCAGCGCCCCAAAGCCCAAGAGGCTCATGGCGCCGGCCAACAGCGGCAGGGCGGCCGGAACCGGCACGGTGGCGGCGGTCACGTTAACCGTGGCGCGGAAGGCTGCCGGGTTGCCCGCATCATAAGAGCCGGTGTTTTCGACCACGAAGGTCAAAGTATTGAGACCCTTGTTGAACGCAGCGCCCGCATCGTTATAGGCGTGCAACTGGGTGAATGCGTCATAACCGAACAGCAGGCTGCTGATCTTGGTGCCGTTCAGATAGGCGCTGGCGAAGTTGTCGACGCCCCAGAGCCCGCTCAGGCTGGCGGTCGCGGCGTCAAAGCCGTGCAGCGAGAAGTTCACCGAGAAGGTGACCGGGCTTGCCGCCAGATCCGCGTCCCAGACCCATTCGGAACTGGCGTCATTGGCGGCATAGGCGGGGTGGGTATAGCCAACGATGGGGCCACCGGCGCTGCTGATAAAGGTGGTGCTGCCGGCAAAGGTGCCGGTCGAAAGAACGGTCGCCGCATTTGCCACGAAGGCAAAGGTCGTCAGGGCCGCCGCAAACAGGGTCGCTTTTACAAAGCTCATGATAAATCCTCATTAATCACACTCGTGGCTGCAGGGCTAACGGAGGGCCGTGCGCAATACAAGAGGGCCGCAGCGGCCAAGATGGAAAATCCGGAAAGTGTTGCTTGACGCAGCGTCACCAGTCCGCATGGTTTTGTAGCGGTGGGTCTGGTGTGGAATGGCTGCGGCCCGCCGGCGGCATGCCCGCAAAACAGGACCAGATGTCTGGGGGATTGCGTCGTGCGCGCGACGGCTACTGCTCTGCCAGCCACTGTTCGGCATCCAGTGCGGCCATGCAGCCCATGCCGGCAGAAGTGACGGCCTGACGGTAGTGGTGGTCGGTCAGATCGCCCGCCGCAAAGACGCCGGGAATGGCGGTGCGCGTGGAGCCGGGTTCGACGACGACATAACCGCCGTTGTGCAGGGGCAGTTGGTCCTTGACCAGTTCAGAGGCGGGCGCGTGGCCGATGGCCACGAAGAAGCCGGCACAGGGCACGTCGGTTATCGCGCCGGTATCGACATTGCGGGCGCGGACGCCGGTGACGCCGAGCGGCGCTTCGGTGCCAAGAACCTCGGTCACTTCGTGGTGCCAGAGCAGGGTGATCTTGGGGTGCTTGAACAGGCGATCCTGCATGATTTTCTCGGCGCGCAGGCTGCCGCGACGATGGATCAGGGTGACTTTGGAGGCGAAGTTGGTCAGGAACAGCGCCTCTTCCACCGCCGTGTTGCCGCCGCCGATCACCACGATTTCCTTGCCGCGATAGAAGAATCCGTCGCAGGTGGCACAGGCGGAAACGCCAAAACCCTTGAACTTTTCCTCGGACGGCAGGCCAAGCCATTTGGCCTGCGCCCCGGTGGCGAGGATCACCGCATCGGCGGTATAGGTGGTGCCGCTGTCCGCGGTGGCAGTGAAGGGCCGCTTTTGCAGATCAAGCCCCGTGATGTAGTCGCCGATCACTTCTGCCCCCATCGCCTTGGCGTGGACCTCCATGCGGATCATCAGGTCGGGTCCTTGGACATGGGTGTCACCCGGCCAGTTTTCGACCTCTGTGGTGATGGTCAGCTGGCCACCGGGGGTCAGGCCCTGGATCAGCACCGGCTCCAGCATGGCGCGGGCGGCATAGACGGCGGCGGTATAGCCTGCCGGGCCGGAACCGATGATCATAACCTTGCTGTGCCGTGTCGCGCTCATCATCATCCCCTGGGCTGTGGCCGACCTGATATAGGCAAAGGCGGGGGCCGTGGAAAGCCCTTGCCGGCGCATGGCGGGAATGGCCCGGTGGTGGGGCTTGCGACAAAATCTTGCGCAGGTGTGAAATATTATTGCGCGGGCAGGGGCGACGCTTTACGAGACATACCAACAGGGGAGTAGGTGATGGCTGTCGCGAAACTTGATCCGATCGACCGGCGCATTCTGGCGGAATTGCAGGACGACGGGCGGATGACCAATGTGGAGCTGGCCAGCCGGGTCGGGATTTCCGCGCCACCCTGTCTGCGGCGCGTGCGGACGCTGGAGGAGGCCGGCTATATCCGCGGCTATCATGCCGATATCAACGGCCGCGAACTGGGGTTCGAGGTGCAGGTGTTCGCGATGGTACGGCTGAATTCGCAGGCAGAAGCGGATTTGGCGACCTTTGAGGGGCGCTGCAAAGCCTGGCCGCTGGTGCGCGAGTGTCACATGCTGAATGGCGAGATTGATTTCATCCTGAAATGCGTGGCGCCCGACCTGTCGAGTTTTCAGAACTTTCTGACCGAGCAATTGCTGCGGGCCGACAATGTGGCGAATGTGAAAACATCGCTGGTGATCCGGGTCGCAAAAGACGCGCCGGGGTTGCCTTTTGAAGTATTGGAAGCCCGACTGACGCGCCACAGCTGACCCGATTTTTCTGCGAAAAATCGAAGGGGCGAATTTTCTGCGAAAATTCTGGGGCGGGCGTTTCGCAGGAAATCAGTGGGTTTGATTTTTCGCAGAAAAATCGTTGCCCGCGGAGCGCCGCTGTCACAGCGTAACCCGCACCTCGATCAGTCTTGGGCCGTCATTGGGTTGGGTCAGGGCCCAATGCAGCACCTCGGGGTCTTGCGGAATCGAGGTGAACGGCAGGTCACAGGCGGCGGCAAAGGGTTCCATTCGCAACGGCGAGGGATGGCAGCCGATGATTTCGGTGTTGGCGTTGCGCATCGCATCGGCGATCTCCCGGAATGCGGCGTTGTTCCAGACCAGAAAGGTGATTGGCAGCTTTTCGTCCACGGCGGTGCGCAATTCACCGGGGCTGAATTGCAGGCCGCCGTCACCGATCAGGCAGATGACGCGGGTGCCGGGTGCTGCAAGCGCGGCGCCTACCGCAGCACCGGGGCCAAAGCCCAGTGCGCCATAGCCGGTGGCGGCGTTGAACCAGCCCCCCGGGCGGTCGTGGCTGTAATACAAGTTGCCCGCATAGACCGGCTGGGTGCTGTCGCCAACGATGATGCAGCGGGGCAAAGCGGTGCGGATCGCCTCGACCATATCCAGCTGACCCATCATGGTGGCGGACATGTCGGCCAGATCGGCACGGGCCGTTTTTGCGGTGGTATCGGCGCGGAAGGCGCCGGTGTCATTGCGCTGCGAGAGCAATGGCAGCAGCGCCGCCATCGTCGTGCCGGAATCGCCCTGCAGCGTCAGCGCGGCCTTTTGGCGGGCGAGTTGTTCGGCGGAAAGGTCGATGCGGATCATGCCGGGCAGGTCGGGGAAGCCGTCGTTGGCATACATGTCGTAGTCGGTCTGGCCGAATTCGGTGCCGATGGCGAGGATCTGGCCCGCGGCGCGGATCAGGGCGCGGGTGGCATTCAGACTGGGCGAGGCGGGCAGGCACAAGGGATGGCGGTGCATCAGGCCACGGGCGTTGGTGGTCTGGATCACCGGGGCGTCCAGCTTTTCCGCAAGGGCCCGCAGCGCGTGATCGGCATGACGACAGCCGCCACCAGCCAGAATCACGACATTTTTCGCGGCATTGAGCCGGGCGGCGGCGGTGGCAAGCGCTGCGGCGGGTGGCAGCAAGGCTGCGGGGCGGGGGGCGGGGGCGGGCAGGGCTGCACAAGGCAGCGGCATCACATCGGTCGGAATTTCCAGATGGACCGGGCCAGGGCGACCGGTGGTCATCAGGGCGAAGGCCCAGTCCAGTGCCGGGCCAACCTCCGCAGGGTCGGTGATCTGGCGGGTCGGGCACAGGGCGCGGACCAAGGCGGCCTGATCGGGCAGTTCGTGCAGGCGGCCCAGACCTTTGCCCAGCGTATCCCGGCGGTTGACGCCAGAGATGACCAGAACCGGGATGCTGTCTTCACGGCTCTGCGCCATCGCGGTCAGGGCATTGGTCAGGCCGGGACCGGTGATGACAAAGGCCACGCCGGGCTGGCCCGACACCCTTGCATAGCCGTCGGCCATGAACGCGCAGCCCTGTTCGTGGCGGGCGGTGACATGACGGATCGTGCTGCCCGACAGGCCGCGATAGAGTTCCACCGTATGCACGCCGGGGATGCCGAACACCACCTTTACGCCCCGCGCCGCCAGGCCTTCGACCAATCTTTCGCCAACCGTCGTCATGTTTTTGGGCCCATTTCTCTGGCGGTAAAGGCGGCGATGCGGCGGCATGCTTCGGCAATTTCGGCATCGGGCCGGGTCAGGCTGACCCGCAGCCAGCCGGCCAAAGCCAGCCCGAAACTTTCGCCCGGCATGACGGCCACGGCTTCCTCGGCCAGCAGTTTACGGGCGAAAGCCTCGCCCGACAGGCCGGTTGCCGAGATGTCGACGACGGTGAACATGCCCGCGCCGGGTTGGTGGACGCGCAGGTCGTTGCGGTTCAGCATGTCATGGATCATCCGGGCACGGGCGGCAAAGCGGTCGGCCATGCCACGGGCCACGGCAGAGGGCTTTGACACCGCAAGCGCCGTCATGTCGGCGATGAAGGGCTGGTTGCCGAACAGCATCGTCTCGGCGACGGGCAGCATGCGCGAGGTGAATTCGCCCGGCCCCACGCACCAGCCCGACCGGAAACCGGGGGCCGCGTGGGATTTGGAGATGGACGAGACGACGATGGTGCGTTCGGCGAGGTCGGCTTCGTCCAGTGGCGAGGCAAAGCTGCCGCCGTCAAAGATCAGTTCCTCGTAAACCTCGTCCGACAGAATCCACAGGTCATGCTTGCGGGCCAGCTGCCCCAGCGCCTGCACCTCGTCGCGGGTCAGCACGGCGCCGGTCGGATTGTGTGGGGTGTTCAGGAACAGTACGCGGCTGCGCGGGGTGATCCGTGCGGCGACATCGGCGACCTGCATGCGAAAGCCGGTTTCGGGGCGCAGCGGCACCGCAACCATCGTGGCCCCGGTCGAGGCGATGACGCCTTCGTAGGTCGCGTACATCGGATCGCCGACCAGCACCTCGTCGCCAAGCCCCACCAGCGTCAGCAGCGCGGCGTACAGGGCGGTCTGGGTGCCGGGCAGGCAGATGATCTGATTGGGGCCGATCGTGCGGCCGGTGCGACGGGTATAGCGGGTCGACAGCGCCGCCAGCAGGCCAGGTTCGCCCCGGCCATTGGAATAGCCGTAGCGGCCGTTTTCCATCGAATCCCGGGCGCGGGCCAGCAGTTCGGGCGGCGGCGGCACATCAGGTTCGCCGATGGTCAGCGACAGGATCTCTTGCCCCGCCGCAGCCATGGCGCGGGCGCGGGCGTGGATTTCCCATTTGACGCCGCCAAGGCCGGCCAGTCTGTCGGTGATGTCAGCATAGTTCATAACTAGAATGGCCCCGTGAACAGCATGTAGTTGGTCAGTTTCAGCCCGAGGATCGCGCCGACTGCGGTGACGCCGATTTCGACAAGTTCGCCTTTCGCAAAGGCGTCGGGAAGAGCCGAACCTTCCAGCCACAAGCCGTCGATCACCGCGTTGCAGGCGATGGCCATCTGGCGCAGTTCTGCGGCGCTGCGGTCTTGCGGCAGCGCGGCGATCAGGCCCTGCAACTGGTCGCGAAAGCCCAGATAGGTGCTGGCATGGGTCGCCAGCATGGCCGCATCGCGTTTGGTTTCCTGCATGAACGAGGCCCAGAGGATCAGCGCATCGCGGTCCACCACCGGCGGGCGCAGCGAGGCCGCGACAAAGGCCACCAGCCTGGCCTGCGGGTCATGCGGTGCAGCTTTCAGCACGGCAACGGATTCGTGGGTCATCCGTTCCATCACATGGCGATAGGAGGCGGCGATCAGGCTATCCTTGCTTTGGAAATAGTGGCGGATCAGGCCCGCCGTCACCCCGGCGCGTTCGGCAATCGCGCGCACTGTGGCAATCCGCGCCCCGCCTTCGGCCACCAGCGACAGGGTGGCCGCGATCAGCGCCTGACGGCGTTTGTCTTCAGCTTCGCGTCGGTAGGGGCGGCGTTCGGGGGTCAGCATTGCTTGTTATTCATTTGGATAATTGGACATCTAGCGGCTGAACATCGTTTCGGCAAGGGCAAGGGCCTGCCAAAAGCAACCTGGACTTAGGGGAATATCTCGTCTGCGGCCACGCCCCATAACGCGTCCTTGGCGACCCAGCCCTTTTCGCCCTCGACCGAAATCCGGCAGAAGGCGGCGACGCATTGCAGCAGTTTGCCGACCACACCCAGTTCGGACTGATAGACGACATCCGATTGGGCATCGGGCTGGCTGAACGCCTGCGCCATGTCTTGCGTCACCAGAACGCTGCGCACGCCGGACAGCAGGGCAAAGTTGACCCAGCCACCCATGCCATCGGCATCCTCGACCCGGCGCCAGTGTTCATACTCGGCGGTGATTCTCAGCGGCATGCCGGCCCGGGTGAACACCCAGTCGATGCGGTGCGTCAGGCCGGGGCCGCGACGGGCATTGCCTGTGTCGCCCTTGAGAGAAACGAAGCGCGGGATCGGCAGATTGGTGACGGCACCTTTGGTCGGGTCGCGCGGCAGATCGCTGGTGTTAGGATTGGGCCCGTCAAGACCGGGGGCGGGGATGCCTTCGGTCTGCAGCTCGATCGCGGCACCGGCGTCCTGCGCGACAGCGGACTGGTCCGCAAAACCGCAGGCCAAGGCCAGAAGCACCATCCAGTTTGCCCGATTCATGGCCGTTCCCGCCTGTTCTGCCGCCTGATGGCGGTCTTGGATATGGGGGCGTTGACTGGCCCCTTTGCGGTGTAGTTTGCCATCAATGGGCAAGCTTGGGAAGGGCTGCCAACCGGGTCAGAACCGCCCCGGGCGGTAGGGGGTGATGTCGCGCTGCGGGTCGCGCCCGGCGACCAGATCGGCGACGATGCGGGCGGTGATGGGTGCGAGGGTCAGGCCGATGTGGCCGTGACCGAACGCATGGATCACATCCGGTCCGCCCTGCGAGGGGCCGATCACCGGCAGGCTGTCGGGCAGCGACGGGCGAAAGCCCATCCAGGTGCGGTCCGGGTCGGGCAGGTCGGGAAAAATTGCCCTGGCGCCCTCGATCAGACGGGCGATGCGGTGGGGGGAGGGTGGCGCGGTCAGGCCGCCCAGTTCTACCGTGCCCGCGACGCGCAGGCGGCCCTGCATCGGGCACAGGTAAAAGCCGCGTGACGTGGGGCAGGTCGGGCGGGTCAGGCGTGGCACCGCCATGTCCCATTCCGCATGGTAGCCGCGTTCGGTTTCCAAAGGGATTGTATCGCCGGCCATCCGCGCCAAATCACGGCCATGCGCACCGGTTGCAAGGATGACCTGTCTGGCATGTACCCGAATCCCCGCACCCTCCAGAATGATGCCGTCGAACTGGCGGGTCAGGCTGTCGACCTTGCCGGTCAAAAGGCCGGCATGCTGCATGGCCGCGGCCCGCAGCGCCGCCATCATGGCGCCGGGGTCGGTCAGAAACGCGGCGCCGGGGAACAGGGCCGCGCCGCCCGCAACCTGCGGCAGGCCGGGTTCAAGGCTGGCAAGGTCGTCGGGCGAGATCAGATCGACCGTCACGCCAAAACTGCGCTTGTGGGCCAGTTCTGCACCGGCGGCGCGAAACGCCCGGGCGGTTTCATAAAGATAGAGACACCCGCGCTGCTGGATCAGGTCCGCCGCCCCGATGCGGTCTGCCAGGTCGTGCCACAGCGGATTTGCCCCGTCCAACAGCGCCGCGAGCGCGGTGGCGTTGCGGATGGCGGCTTGCGGCAGCGACTGGCGGGCGAAGCGCAGAAGCCACGGCGCAAGGCCGGGCAGGGCTGAGTGCCGGATCGACAGGGGCGAGTTGCGGTTGAACAGCAGCGAGGGCAGGTGGCGCAGCACCGCAGGCGTGCCGACCGGCATCACGGCGTAGTCGGCAATCGTTCCGGCATTGCCATAGCTGGCCCCGGACCCGGGGGGGTTGGGATCAACCAGCACGACTTCGCGGCCTTCGGCCACCAAAGCCTCGGCGATGGCCAGACCGATGACGCCCGCGCCAAGGATGGCGATTTCGGTGTTGACGTGGCGCAGCATCTGTCCCGGTCCCATCGCGTTTCGGGCCTGTCAGCCCTCATCGCTTTTGCCGCAAAGCGATGAGGGCTGGAAGGCCCGATGAGCGCCCTACATGCAGGTCGCAAACAAGGCGCGGGTGTTTTCGCGCGTCATCTCGCGTGGGTTGCCGCCACAGGACGGGTCTTCCAGCGCCATGTCGGTCAGCATGTCGAGATCGTCAAGCTTGACGCCCATCGCGGACAGGTTGGCGGGAATGTTCAGCATGGTCCGCAGCTTCATCACCTGATCCCGGAAACCGGCAAAGCCGCCCTGAATGCCCAGATAGGCGGCAGCGGCATCAAGGCGGCTTTCAATCTGGACCTTGTTGTAATCCAGCACCATGGGCATGACGACGGCATTGGTGGTGCCGTGATGGGTGCCGTAGACCGCGCCAATCGGGTGGCTCAGGGAATGGATCGCGCCCAGACCCTTTTGGAACGCGGTGGCCCCCATCGCCGCGGCGCTCATCATATGGGCGCGGGCGTCGAGGTCACTCGGGTTGGCATAGACCTTGGGCAGGTTTTCGAACACCAGCCGCATGCCTTCGAGGGCGATGCCCTGGCTCATCGGGTGGTAGAAGGGCGAGCAATAGGCCTCCAGACAATGGGCCAATGCGTCCATGCCGGTGCCTGCAGTGATGAACCTGGGCATTCCGACGGTCAGCGCGGGGTCGCAGATCGTGGTGACGGGCATCAGTTTGGGGTGGAAGATGATCTTCTTCTTATGCGTGGTGGCATTGGTCAGAACCCCCGCACGACCAACTTCCGACCCGGTGCCGGCGGTGGTCGGCACGGCGATGATCGGGGCAATTTTCGACGCATCGGCGCGGGTCCACCAGTCGTCGACATCTTCCAGTTCCCACACCGACAGGGTTTTGGGCTGATGCGCCATCAAAGCGATCATCTTGCCAAGATCCAGCGCCGAACCGCCGCCAAAGCAGATCACGCCGTCATGGTTGCCAGCCAGATAGACCGCGATGCCGTCGGCCATGTTTTTCTCGTTGGGGTTGGGGTCAACCTCGGAAAACACTGCGCGACCCAGACCCGCAGCGGCCAGCGAGTCCAAAGCGGCGGCGGTGATCGGCAGCGAGGCGAGGGCCTTGTCGGTCACCAAGAGCGGGCGTTTTATGCCTGCGGCCTTGCAATGCTCGGGCAGTTCGGCAATGCGGCCCACGCCGAATTTGATGGCGGTCGGGTAGGACCAGTTCCGGTTCGGGACAGAATGCGTCATGTCACACCTTCTTCAAGTGATAGGATTTCGGGCGGGTTACGGAATGGAACCCCAGATAGGACAGCGATCCGCCGCGCCCGGTATCCTTGCAACCGGTCCAGCACAAGGCCGGGTCAAGGTAGTCGGCGCGGTTCATGAATACGGTGCCGGTTTCGATCTGTTGGCCCAAGGCGGCGGCGGTGTCGTAGTCATTGGTCCAGACCGAGGCGGTCAGGCCGTAGGGGCTGTCGTTCATCAGCCTGATCGCCTCGGCGTCATCCTTGACCTTCATGATCCCGACGACCGGGCCAAAGGATTCTTCCATCATCACGCGCATCTTGTGGGTGACATTGGTCAGGATTTGTGGCGCGAGATAAGCACCGCCGTCATCGGCGGGGAAGTTTTTTGGGTCGATCAGCGGGGTGGCGCCCTGCGCGACGGCCTCGGAAATCTGGTCGCGGACAACCGCTGCGAAACGCTTGTTGGCCATCGGGCCGAGGGTAGAGGTCTGGTCGAACGGGTTGCCGAGCCGCAACGCATTGACCCAGGCGACCGACTTTTCCACGAAGGCATCATACAGGCTTTCATGGACATAAATCCGCTCGATCCCGCAGCAGCACTGACCGGCGTTATACATGGCACCATCCATCAGCGTGTCCACCGCGGCATCCAGATTGGCGTCGGCGCGGACGTAGCCGGGGTCTTTGCCGCCAAGCTCCAGACCCAAGGATGTGAAGGTGCCCGCCGCGGCGCGTTCCATCGCTTGCCCGCCACCGACGGAGCCGGTGAAGTTGACGAAACCGAACGAACGGGCGGCGATCAGCGCCTCGGTGGTGGCATGGTCGAGGACGACATTCTGGAACACATCGGCAGGAATACCGGCGGCGTGGAAGGCCTCTGCCAGACGCTCGCCGACCAGCATGGTTTGCGAGGCGTGTTTCAGCACCACGGAATTCCCGGCGATCAAGGCAGGCACGAGAGTGTTGATCGTGGTCAGGTAGGGGTAGTTCCACGGGGCGACGATGAACACCACGCCGACCGGTTCGCGGGCGATGTAGCGGCGGAACTTGTCGCTGGTCTCGACCATTGTGGGCGCAAGGGTTTCGGCGGCAATGTCTGACATATATTCAGTACGGGCATTGACGCCGCCAAACTCGCCGCCAAAGCGTGTCGGGCGACCCATTTGCCAGGCGATCTCGTCGACCACCCGGTCGTTCATGGCGTTCAGGTTGGCGACGCCTTGTTTGACCAGCGCGATACGTTCGGCCAAGGGCCGCGCCGCCCACGGCTTTTGGGCGGCTTTGGCGCGGGCGACCATTGTGGTGGCGGCCTCGGGGGTCAGCGGGGTCCGTTCGGCATAGACGCTGCCGTCAACGGGGGAAATCAGTTGGATTGGTTTCATGGTGTCCTCGTAGGGCGCGCATTGATGGCGCACCTGGCGTTGGGGAAGGTGCGCCATGAATGCGCACCCTACAAGATCAGGCCCGCTCGAGCAGACGTTGAAGTTCGAAATCCGTGACGACGCGGTCGGTTTCAGAGATTTCCCAGCGGGCGTTGTGGACGTAATGGTCGATCACATCTTCGCCGAAAGCCTTGCGCAGCATGGCCGAACCGGTCAGCAGATCCGCCGCTTCCCGCAGGTTGTGCGGGATTTCGCGGACATTGCCTGCGGCATACATGTCGCCCTTCATCTCTGGTTCCAGCGCCATCTTCTGTTCGATCCCTTCGAGTCCGGCTGCCAGCAGTGCGGCACAGGTCAGGTAGGGGTTGATGTCGCTGCCGGGAATGCGGCATTCGACCCGGACCGCCTTGGTATGTTCGCCGCAGACCCGGAAGCCGGCGGTGCGGTTGTCCGCGCTCCACACCGCTTTGGTCGGTGCAAACATGCCGACGGTGAAGCGTTTGTAGCTGTTGACGTAGGGGGCCAGAAACACAGTGATGTCGCGGGCATAGGCAAGTTGCCCGGCCATGTAGTGCCGCATCAGGTCGGACATGCCGTGTTCGGCATCGTGGTCAAAGAAGGCGGGTTTGCCATCCTTGGTCCAAAGCGACTGGTGGACGTGGCTGGACGAGCCGGCCTTGCGGTGGTCATACTTGGCCATGAACGTCACCGAACGGCCCTTGGTCCAGGCGATTTCCTTGATGCCATGCTTGACGATGGTGTGATTGTCGGCAGTGTCCAGGGCGTCGGAGTATTTGTAGTTCACCTCCTCTTGCCCGGCGTCGGCTTCGCCCTTGGAATTCTCGATCGGCACACCGGCGCCATACAGGCCGTTGCGGACGGCGCGCATCACCTCTTCTTCCTTGGTGGTCTGGAAGATGTGGTAATCCTCGTTATAGGCCGAAATCGGCGTCAGGCCGCGAAAGCCGCTGTCACGCAGGGATTCGTAGCTGTTCTCGAACAGGTAGAACTCCAGCTCTGTCGCCATCATCGGCTCGAAGCCCAGGGCGCGGGCGCGGGCGACTTGCCGTTTCAGGATGGCACGCGGGGAATGCGGTACGGGTTCGTGGTTGTGATGGTCCAAAAGGTCGGCCAAAACCAGCGCGGTGCCAGGCAACCAGGGCAAGGGGCGCATCGTGTCAAGGTCGGGCTTCATCACGTAATCGCCATACCCGGTCGCCCAGTTCGAGGATTTGTAACCCTGAACCGTCGTCATCTCCATATCCACTGCCAGGAGATAGTTGCAGCAATGGGTTTCTTCATAGCCGCCATTCACAAAGAAATGCGCCTCGAACCGTTTGCCCATCAAACGACCCTGCATGTCGATGCCGGCCACGATTACCGTGTCGATCGTGCCTTTTTCGACAGCAGCCTTCAGTTCGTCCAAATTCATGTTTCCGGCCATATCCGGTCTCTCCCTTGATTATACGCCCGTGTGCCGGGCCTGATCGGTGTGACGCACGGAGCGGGGTCAGCTGGCTTTGGCTTGCCGCTGGATTTCGACCAGACCAATGTTCAAGACCGGGGCCAGCAGGTCGGCCATCGCATCTTCTGCCGCCGCCGTGGCGATCAGGTCGTTGCGAATTTCCAGCATCGCATTGGGCAGGCCGTAGGGTGTGGCCTGAACGCGCAGCGTGTGGGTCACATCATCTGCGGCGGAATAGGGCGCGTTGAGTTGGGTGTTGAGTTTGGTCTGGCGGGCCGCAGCGTGGATGGCGCGGGCCAGCGTGGGGTCTGCGTCGTGGATCACGCCGAATTCGACGGGGCGGGGCTGGCCGAAGTAGATCGGGGTGAAGGAATGGACCGTGATGATCACCGGGCGCAGGCCCAGCGCGATGCGGCGGGCGATCAGGCTGTGGAGGGCATCATGGAACGGCAGGTAGACCGCCGTGGTCCGGTGCAGGCGTTCGGTCGCAGAGATGTTCGCATTGCCGGGGATATCGTGAATTTCCGACCGCGCGGGCATTGCGCCCGGCATATCCGGGGCGCGGTTACAGTCATAGATCAGGCGGCTGAGGGTGGCATGGACCAAGGGCGCATCCAGACGTTGCGACAGACCACGCGCCAGACCAAGCGCACCCGGATCCCAGGCGATATGGGCGCGGAACAGATCGGGAGAGAGGCCAAGGTCGCCCCATTCCGGGGGAATGTGGTGAGAGGCGTGTTCGCAGACCAGGATAATCCGCCCCAAAGCGGTTTCATTCTCGATTTTTGGTGCGAACTGCGCCAGTTTGGTCTTGTCTCGCATCTGCGACGCGTCCCCTGATTGTGACAACGCTCCGCCTTTGGCGGAAAACTGTCAAGAATGTTTCTGATCTATTTTTTCTGTTACAAAGTTTTCTATTTGGGCAATACCGCGCTAGACTGACGCGGGATGCGAAAGAGTTTGGCAGTGATGACCCTAGATAGCCAGTTGCGAAGAGCGTTGTCAGCCTTGACGCGGGCAGAGCGACAGTTGGCGACGCATGTCCTGTCGCACTACCCGGTGGCGGCGCTGGGATCGATCACGCAACTGGCCAAGGCGGCATTGGTGTCGACGCCGACGGTGGTGCGGCTGGCGCAAAAGCTGGGCTACAAGGGTTATCCCGATTTCCAGAACGCGCTGCGCGGCGAGGTCGAGGCGATGCTGGTCACGCCCTTGACCAAGCATGACCGGCGGGCGGGTGGGGTGCCGGATGCCCATATCCTGAACCGATTCGCCGAGGCGATGGTCGGCAATCTGCAAGCGACGCTTAACCAAATTGATCCAGCCGAATTCGACATGGCGGCAGCCTTGCTGGCCGACCCGGCGCGGCGGGTGTTTGCGTTGGGCGGGCGGATCACCCATGCGATGGCGGACTATTTCGCATCCCTGATGAAGGTCGTGCGGCCCGAGGTGACGCTCATGTCTGACAATGCTGCCGCCTGGCCCCCGGTGCTGCTGGATATGGCGGCGGGGGATGTGCTGCTGGTGTTCGACATTCGCCGCTATGAAAACGCGGTGTTGCAGGTCGCCGAGATGGCGCGCGGGCAGGGGGTGGAGATCGTGCTGATCACGGACCGCTGGGTGTCGCCCGCCGCTGCCCATGCCAGCCACACCTTCTGCTGCCATATCGAGGCACCGTCGGCCTGGGACAGCAATGTGGTGTTGATGGTGCTGGTAGAGACACTGCTGGCAGCGGTGCAGGACCGGACCTGGGGTGTGACCGAGGGGCGGATGAAGCGGCTGGAGGACATGTATGCGCAGGCGCGGTTCTTTCGGAAGCACCGCTAGCGAAGGCGCCAAGCGGGGGTTTTCGCCCCGCTGAAGGGCGCAGGGTCTGGCGGATTGCCCCAGTCTTGCACTGCGTTCATCATGCGCCGAACGGCCTAGACCAGCTTTCCCCACAGATCGTATTCGCCGGCCTCTTCGACCTCGACCTGCACGAGATCCCCGACCGAAAGCCCCTCGAATCCCGCATCCACGAACAGGTTGCCGTCAATCTCTGGCGCATCCGCCTGGGTGCGGCAGGTCGCCCCCTGATCATCAACCTCATCTACGATCACCGGCAACAGCCGCCCGACCTTGGCCGCAAGCTTGCCTTCGGAAATGATGGCGGCCTTGGCCATGAACCGTTCAAACCGGTCTTGCTTGACCGCTTCGGGCACATGATCCGGCAAAGCGTTCGACCGCGCCCCGGCGACGTTTTCGTATTTGAAACAGCCCACCCGGTCGAGCTGCGCCGCGTCCATCCAGTCCAGGAGCACTTGAAACTCGGCCTCGCTCTCGCCCGGGTAGCCGACGATAAACGTGCTGCGCAGGGTGATGTCGGGGCAGACGCTCCGCCAGGCCGCGATTTCGTCCAGGGTGCGGGCCGCGGCGGCGGGGCGGGCCATGCGGCGCAGCACGCCGGGGTCGGCGTGCTGGAACGGAATGTCGAGATAGGGCAGCACCAGCCCTTCGGCCATCAGCGGGATCAGGTCGCGGACATGGGGGTAGGGGTATACGTAATGCAGCCGCACCCAGGCGCCCAGTTTCCCCATCTCGCGCGACAGGTCGGTCAGATGCGCCCGCACCTCGCCACCCTTCCAGGGGCTCAGGTCATGCTTGCGGTCCAGCCCATAGGCAGAGGTGTCCTGACTGATGACCAGCAGTTCCTTGACCCCCGCCTCGACCAGTTTTTCCGCCTCACGCAGGATGGCGTGGGCCGGACGGCTGACCAGACGGCCGCGCATGTCGGGGATGATGCAGAATTTGCACTTGTGGTTGCAGCCCTCGGAAATCTTGAGATAGCTGTAGTGGCGCGGCGTCAGGCTGACGCCCGTGGCGGGCAACAGGTCGATGAACGGGTCGGGCGAGGGTGGCACGGCGCGGTGAACGGCGTCCAGCACCGCCTCGTATTGGTGGGGGCCGGTAACGGCCAGAACCTTGGGATGCGCGCCGGTGATGTAGTCCGGTTCCGCCCCCAGACAGCCGGTCACGATCACGCGGCCATTTTCGGCCAGCGCCTCGCCAATCGCGTCCAGACTTTCCGCCTTGGCACTGTCAAGAAATCCGCAGGTGTTTACGATCACTGCATCCGCGCCTTTGTAATCAGGGCTGATGGCGTAACCTTCGGCCCGCAGGCGGGTCAGGATGCGTTCTGAATCGACCAGCGCCTTGGGGCAGCCAAGCGAGACCATGCCGATGGTGGGCTGGCCTTGACGCCGCGTGTCGGGAATGAAGGACCGGGCAAGGTCGGGGCGGAGATTGGGCGGGTTCTGGGTCATGCCGGGGGTATAGCGGAAAGCGTCGCGGGGGTGAAGGTGGCGGCGTCCAGTTCCGGATGGTTTGAGGAGGCGAGTGATTTCAACAGGTTGGCTTTCAAAAATTAGCGAAGCGTTAGGAATTGGCGGGATTGGGGAGTCGCGGTCGGGGGCCGTGCGGGCCTGCGATCTACTGCGCCGCGGCTGTGGCCGATACTTCGGGCTTGGGCAAGTCCGGCTTTCAGCGCGGGACAGAGATGCGCCCAAAAGTGGCCGATCATTGACGTGACATTGCCGGACCGCTCCCCTAGTTTGGCAGCATTACCATTTCTGCCGGGCCATCCGCCTTGGCACGACCCAAAAGGAGCAGGGTATGGCCAGCACGGCAGATTTGAAGCCAGAGTATCTGGTGCAGGACGTGGCAGAGTTAAGATCGCTGTTTTCTGAAACGCATCCGATGGCCGTCGTCAAATGCCAGACTCGACTGGACAGACATGCGATGGATTTCATTTTGCGCGCCCCGTTCCTGTGTATCGGCACCCAGTCGCCCAATGGATCGGCGGATGTCAGCCCCCGGGGGGATCCCTGCGGGTTCGTGAAGGTTCTGGATGAAAAGACCCTGTTGATCCCGGACCGGCCGGGCAACAACCGGCTGGACACCCAAAGCAATATCCTCGCCAATCCAAGCGTCGGGTTGCTGTTCATGGTTCCCGGATTTGACGACACGCTGAGGGTGAACGGCAGGGCGCGGATCACGCGCGACCCGGAATTGCTGGCCCTGACTGCAGTGCAGGACCGGATGCCGACGGTCGCCATCGTGGTCACGGTCGATGAAGTGTTCCTGCATTGCGCCAAGGCATTTCGACGTTCAAAACTTTGGGACCCAAGCCAGCGGCAGGACCGCAGCGAAATGCCTTCCTTGCTGAAGATCATCCTTGATCAAACGTCCGGGGCTCCGGAAGACCCAGCACAGATGCAGCAGATCGATGCCGGGCTTGAGATCGACTATCAAAAGACGATGTATTAGGGCGCAATCCAACGGCCTTCGGCTGATCGGCGCTACGTAGCCGGCACGGGTTGCGGCTGAATTGCCGGGGTTTGGCTGGTGATGCGTTCCAGTTGCAGGGCGACCAGACCGCGGACGGCGGGGGCGCGGCCCCGGGCCAAGTCGGCATCTGGCAGGTCGTCTTCGGCGTCAGCCTCCAGATCGTCTTCTTCGGCCAGGGGTTGCCCGTCCGGGCCCACCACAATGTTGATGAAGTCCAGCACATCCTTCGGGCCAAGGTCCAGATGCAGATCGGGGTCAAGAAGGGCGATGCCGAGGGTGGATTTGGTGTAGTTCAGCTTGGCATGCACAGTTGGCACGATGGCTTGCGCCGCACCAAGGCGGAACACAAGGCCACTGGGTTCGGGGCTGCGCAGGACAATCACGCCCACCACGCGCCAGCGGCCTTGACCGGCGCTGGCATGGCCGACCGCGTCTTCGGCGGGGCGGTGGGCGGTGGCGGAGATGAGCCGGTTGGCGAAGGAAAATTCTGTGGTGTTGGTGAAGGATTGCAAGAAGCGGACCTGATGCAGACGGGTGCCACTGGGCGACGTGACAGCTTTGCCCGGAAAGACCGGCGCGGCAATTTGGCCGCCGACGGCCTTGGCCACCAATTTGAGCACCGGGCTATCGGCGTCGTAATGCACCCGGTCGGCATATTCGTGCCGCGTGACCCGGCTGGTGCCAAAGCGCTTGCAGTAAAGATCGGTGGCGACGACTGGGTGCAGGCCATACTGGGCGAGCAACCCGCGCAGGCCGGTAAGGTATGGCGTGGTCTGGCCCTGTTCGGCAAGGCTGGCGGCGGACAGGACAAGAGGAATGAAGGATGCGCCGTGTTTGCGGGCGAACAGGATGCACAGCTCGACATAGCGCAGCGCGAAGGCGACCGTGCATCGCCCGGCCGCGATCCAGTTTTCGTCATTCAGGGCATATTCCCAGATGACGGCATCGCCCGGTGCAAGGGTCGGACCGGATTGCAGGCGGTAAAAGCCCATCGCGGAATTGGTCGCACCGATTGACCGGTTGAGCAGGGTCAGCCGGGGCCGGTTGGCCGTCAGAAAGGACACCCAGCCCTTTTTCATCACAGAGTTCGAGCCGCCGATGATGACGGCCTTCATGTCGGCCTGAAGGCGTTTGGCGGGCATGGCTTGTTCCCTAGCGCCGCCGATCGCGCCGAGCGCTCATCGGTTGGAAAGCGACGCCGACATGGGCCTCGCAATAGGGTTTGCCGGCGACAGAGGGCAGGCCGCAGAACCAGAAATCTTCGGTGGCGGGGTCACCGATTGGCCATTTGCAGGTCCGCTCGGTCAGCTCCATCAGGGTCAGACGTTTGGCGCGCTTTTCCACCTCGCGCACGGAAGCCAGCGCTTCGGGCGAGATTTCGTTGGCAGAGGGTTGCGGCGGCAGCGGTTGGCCGGCCGGGATGATCGCCTTGCGCATCGGGATCGGGGCGATGGGGGCGGCGGCGGCGGGCGCTGCGGGGGCAGGACGTTCGACCGGGCGCGGCGCAGGTTCGGCGGCGCGCACCGGTTCCGGCGGCGGGGTTCGCACGGGTTCGGGACGCGGCGCGGCGGCAACCGGTGCCTCTTCTGCCTCGTCCTCGTCCTTGCCACCGGGGCCCACGCGGTTCGACAGGCCCAGCCGGTGGACTTTGCCAATCACCGCATTGCGGGTGACACCGCCCAATTCCTTGGCAATCTGGCTGGCCGACTGGCCTTCGGCCCACATCTTCTTGAGCGTCTCGACGCGCTCATCGGTCCAGGACATCAGGGTAACTCCGGGTTTTGGCCTATTGCGGCCATTCTAGACGGGACGGCGGTGGATACAAGGCTGGCGGGGCAAGATCAAGGGGCGGCGATTGCAAGCGGTGCCAGGGCTGCTAGGTAGGGTCGATGGGCAGATGTTGCACGACCGCCGATCAGACCAAGCCTCGCTGGCGGCGCATGAGTAAAGGGATGGCATGACAGGGTATATCTTGTGTGCCACGCCGCGCAGTGGCAGCACGCTTTTGTGCAGCCTGCTCAGATCGTCGGGTGTCGCGGGGCAACCGGAATCGTGGTTCCGCCTGCAAAACCGCGAGGACTGGGCACGGGACTGGGGTATTTTGCGCAGCGATGGCGGTTTTGACTGGGATTTTTACCTCAGGGCGGCCATTGCAGCCGGGACGGGGCGCAATGGCGTTTTCGGGTTGCGGCTGATGTGGAACACGCTTGGCGAACTGGTCACGGATCTGGGCGGGGCGGCGGCTTTGGATCAGGCGGCGCTGTTGGGGCGGACGTTGGGGCCCTTGCGGTTCATTCATCTGCGCCGGGGCGATCTGGTGGCGCAGGCGATTTCTCGCCACCGGGCGGAGGCGAGCGGAACGTGGCATCTGGACATTGAAGAGGCGGAACACCCGGTGGAAGCCTGCTATGACTTTGCCCGGATCGACGGCTATCTGCGCGGGGCAGAGGCGGACAATGCGGCATGGCAGGTCTGGTTTGCGGCCAATCGTGTGACGCCGTTGCATTTGGCCTACGAAGATCTGGCAGCGGCACCGCAGGCCACGGCGCGGCGTGTTCTAGACCTTCTGGGCCTGAGGTTGCCGGAAGGTCGGAGCCTTCACGCGGCCAATCGCCGGATGGCGGATGCGATCAGTGCGGACTGGGCTGCGCGTTTTCTGGCCGAAGCGGGGCTTGCCCCGGGTTGAGCCTGCGGACGCGGGGTGCTAATAGGGGTCTGAGCGCGGGCGTTGTGTAATGGTAAGACCTTAGCCTTCCAAGCTAAAGACGCGGGTTCGATTCCCGCCGCCCGCTCCAACACTTAGCAGATTTAGACCTTATTTTTGGCACGGATTTGGTTCAGAATCCGTACATGCCGTTTATCCGAGGTGGCTATGGATCATTGGTTGGTTACACTTGACGGCAATGGTCAGACCGGACGCGACAGCGGGGATGTATATACCAAGGATGGCGAAGTGATCGGGACATGGTCATCTGATGCTGAAGGCCATTGCAGCTTTACTCCGTACGGGGAGACTGAGCCGGTAATCTCGGAGCCATTTCTTGGTCTGTTCTGCAAGGAAGTGGCGGACTGGCACAAAGTTAAGGAAGCCTGAACGCAAAAAATAGTATCCGCTCGTCTAGGCAGAGCAATTTTCACACTCCTCAAACGGCTTTCGGTGGGGATTACCGTATGAGGGACGCGACTTTAAGCCTTCCAAGCTAAAGACAAGGGTTCAATTCCGGCCGCCCGCTCCAACACATCCGTCATAGCGCCATTGACTTCGGCCCATGCAACTAAATATCTCTTGGTGCAAGCTGATCAGGGACGAACGAGATGTCTGTCGATTTGGGAACAGTCTCGGCCATCGCGACCGTGGTCGGCGTCGCTGGCGGTCTGGTGTCGGTGATAACCTTGGCCTTTGAAATTCGGCGCAATGCGCGGGCCACCGAAGGTGCGACGGTTCAGGCGCTGATGTCCTTCGAAGTGCAGGTCCAAGTGGAAACCCTCAACAACGCGGGTCTCTACAGTCGCGGGTTCAAATCCACGGCGGACATGACTGAAGAAGAAAAACTCCAGTTCGATGTGCTTGTCGGGATCAAGATTACTTATTGTTATAGCGGGTTCACTCAGCACCAAAAGAGGCTGATTGATGATGAAGTTTGGGAGGCATATCGCGCATCAATGCGATCGTGGGTCGTCAACCCAAATTTCCGGGCAAGCTTGCAGGACCAGATCGCCACGTTTCCGAAGGGATTTCAGAAGGTGGTCCAAGAGATTCTGGCGTCGACTCCAATCTTGCCGGCAGCCTGATCGTGCCAACTGAGGCAGGCCAAAGTAATTTGAACAGCGGCCAGCGGAAGATCGGAGCGACACAGTTCTTGTTCAGTCCCGCTGGGGCTTTAGCCCTGCACCGCCGCCGGGTCCATCCACATCGGTTCGAACACATTGCCATCGGGGTCGTGGAAGGTGCGGTTGTACATGAAACCCATGTCCTGCGCTAGTTTCGGTTCGCTGCCGCCTGCCTTCAGCGCGGCTTCGGTGATCTTGTCGACGGCGGCGCGGCTGTCTTGGGACAGCGCAATCATCATTGCGGTGGTCTTGGCGGGGTCGCCCAACGGTTTGGTCGCGAAGCTCGCAAATTTCTCGTGGTTCAGGATCATAAGATAGATCGCTTCGGATATCACGATGCAGGCGGCGGTCGGGTCGGAAAACTGCTCGTTTACGGTGTAGCCGATCGCCTCGTAGAACTTGCGCGAGCGGGCAACGTCGGTGACAGGGATGTTGACGAAGATCATCTGGGGCATGGCGGAATCCTGTTTTAACAGTTAGCTTATTCAGTAAGTGTTAGGGTTTTCCCGCGTGGTTCGCAAGGGGGAACCGGGCACTATAGCAGGCCGCCCAGCACCTGTGCGCCGCCCATGTAGAACGCGCCGGCGGTCAGGGCATAGGCGGCAAGGGCCAGCAAGGCGCGACGTCTGGACATCGGGCGCTGAATTTCCAGCACCTTTTCGGACTGCATCAGGCCGCCCCAGGAAATCAGGATGAAAAACAGGATGATGTAGGAATGGGTCAGGAAGGCCAGCGCTGCGCCGATGACGACCATGGCGATGGACACCTGCCTTGTGGTACCGGGCAGAAAGGTCTGCGCCAGGATCTGGACGATGCGGCCGCCGTCCAGCGGCCAGAACGGCAACAGGTTGAAGAAGTTGAAAAACCCAAGAATCAGGCCGAGGATGCCCAGAAACTCTGCCGCCGGATACCAGGTGCTGTAAAGCAGGTCGGACAGCGCGTAGCACAGTGCCATCGGCGCAAGGCAGATCGCCGGGCCCATCAGGGCGATGAAAAAGGCGCTCTGCTGATCAGCGGGGACGCGGTTGGAGATCGCCACGCCGCCCATGATCGGGATCAGGCGAAAGCGGGCGTCGTCATGGCCGCAGACCCGGTAGGCCGCGACATGGCCGTATTCGTGGATGACCACCGACAACACCAAGGCCAGCCCGTATTGCCAGCCGTAATAATAGATCGCCACGATGATCGCGAGTACGCCGAGGCCTACGGCATTGGTGTCAAAGCCGATGATCTTCAGCCCGCGCCCGCCTGCGACCGCGAAACCGCCACGCAGGATCGCCCAGGTGCCAAGCGTCAGACAAAGGGCTACCAGCAGGGCGAGCACGACGCTTTACAGCCCGTCCTGCTGCGGCATACCCAGAACGTGATAGCCGCCGTCGACGCGGATGATTTCGCCCGTTGTGCAGGCTCCGGCATCGGAGGCGAGGTAGACGGCGGTGCCGCCAATCGCCTCCAGCGTGGCATTGGCGCGCATCGGCGCGTTGGCCTCGGTATGGCGGAACGTGGCACGCGCTCCGCCGATGGCCGCCCCGGCCAGCGTCTTCATCGGGCCGGGCGAGATGGCGTTGACGCGGATGCCTTGCGGGCCAAGGTCATTGGCGAGGTAGCGGGTGGCGGATTCAAGCGCGGCTTTGGCGACGCCCATCACGTTGTAATTCGGCGTGACGCGGTTGGAACCTTGAAAGGTCAGGGTGATCAGCGTGCCGCCGGCGGGCATGATTTCCGCGGCGCGGCGTGACACGTCGATAAAGCTGAAACAGCTGATTGCCAGGGAGTTTGCGAAGTTAGCCCGTGACGTGTTGATGAAACGCCCGGTCAACTCGTTCTTGTCGGAAAAGGCGATGGCGTGGACAAGGAAATCCATCGTGCCCCAGCGGTCTTTCAGTTTGGCAAAGCAGGCGTCGAGGCTGTCGTCGTTGGTAACATCGACATCGACCATGAAATCCGACCCGACGCTGGCAGCCAGCGGTTCGACGCGCTTGCCGAACGCGTCGCCCTGATACGAGAACGCCAGTTCGGCACCCTCGGCCGCCAGCGCTTTGGCAATCCCCCAGGCGATGGAGCGTTCGTTGGCCACGCCCATGATCAGGCCGCGTTTGCCTTGCATTAAACTGCTCATGCGGCTTTCCTTCTGAATTTGATTTTTCGCAGAAAAATCGGGCGTTTCAGCTTTGATACTTGCTCATCACCAGTGTCGCATTGGTGCCGCCAAAGCCAAAGGAGTTGGACAGGACCGAGTCCAGATCGACGCCTTCGCGCAGGGTGGTGACGATTTCGGCCGCATCCAGCGCGGGGTCGAGCGTGGTCACATTGGCGGAGGCCGCGATGAAGCGACCGTTCAGCATCAACAGCGAATAGATCGCCTCATGCACGCCGGTGGCCCCGAGCGAATGGCCGGTCAGCGATTTGGTAGAGGCGATGGGCGGCGTGGCACCACGGCCATAGATGCGGCGGATCGCCTCCACCTCGGTCACGTCGCCCACCACGGTCGAGGTGCCATGGGCGTTGATGTAATCGACATGGCGACCCTGCGGCAGCGTGGACAGGGCCAGCCGCATCGCGCGTTCGCCACCTTCACCCGAGGGGGCGACCATGTCATAGCCATCAGAGGTGGCACCGTAGCCGGTGACTTCGGCATAGATCTTGGCACCCCGGGCAAGGGCGTGGGTGAGTTCTTCCAGAACCACCACGCCGCCACCGCCTGCGATGACGAAACCGTCGCGGGTGGCGTCATAGGTGCGGGAGGCGGTTGCTGGCGTGTCGTTATACTTGCTGCTCATCGCCCCCATCGCGTCGAACAGGCAGGACAGGGTCCAGTCCAGTTCCTCGCCGCCGCCCGCGAACACGATGTCCTGTTTGCCCATCTGGATCAGCTCTGTGCCATTGCCGATGCAATGCGCGCTGGTCGAACAGGCGGAGGTGATGGAATAATTCACGCCCTTGATCTTGAACGGCGTGGCGAGGCAGGCGGAATTGGTCGATGACATGCAGCGCGTCACCATGAACGGCCCCATCTTCTTGGGCGCGCCCTTGTTGATGACCGCATCAAAGGCCGCGAAGAAATTCGACGTGCTGGGACCACCCGACCCCATGATCAGGCCGGAGCGTTCGTTGGACACGTCCTCGGGCGACAGGCCGCTGTCAGCGATGGCCTGTTTCATGGCGAGGAAGTTGTAGGCAGCCCCCGGCCCCATGAACCGCAGGTCGCGTTTGTCGATATGGTCTTCCAGCACGATTTGCGGCTGACCTTTGACCTGTGACCGGAAGCCGTGTTCGGCATAGTCGGGGGCAAAGACGATGCCGGATTTACCGGCGCGCAGGGAAGCCTCCACTTCCGCCGTGGAATTGCCGATAGGCGAGATGATGCCGAGGCCGGTGATGACGACGCGACGCATGGGTTTATCCTTTTCGGGGGTCAGCTTGCGGACAGGGCGACCTTCATATCGGTGACAAGATAGATGACCTCGCCATCCGCCTCGACCCGGCCATTCGCGACACCCATGGTCAGGCGGCGGGTTTCGATGGCCTTGGTGAAATCGACGAAATAGCGCAGCATCTTGCGGTCGGGGCGGACCATGCCAGTGAGTTTGACCTCACCCACGCCAAGCGCATAGCCCCGGCCCTGCCAGCCGCGCCAGCCAAGGTTGAACCCGGTCAGCTGCCATAGCCCGTCAAGGCCAAGACAGCCCGGCATGATCGGGTTGCCGGGAAAGTGGCAGTCAAAGAACCACAGGTCCGGCGTGATGTCGAATTCGGCGACGATATGGCCCTTGCCATGCAGGCCGCCATCGCCCGAAACCTCGGTGATCCGGTCCATCATCAGCATGGGCGGGGCGGGCAGTTGGGCATTGCCGGGGCCAAACAATTCGCCCCGGGCACAGGCCAGAAGCGCCTCTTTGTCGAAACTGGTCGGAAAGGCGCTCATCCGGCATTGTCCCCCATGCTGTTTCAACCCGTGTAACATCCCGTGAGAAGTGGTGGCAAGGGTGGCTGGTCACAAGGGGTGGGATGAACGGCGGGCGGGATAGCGCTGTTGCAAGTGTCGCCCCGGCTGGCCAGTATTGCCGAAAAGCGAGGGTGCGATGGGGTTGATAAAGCGGCTGTTCGGGCATGAGGCGGCGGGGGGGGTGGTGCTGATCGCGGCCACGATTGCGGCCCTGCTGGTGGCCAATTCGCCGCTGCTGGACTGGTATCAGGCGGCGCTGGACGCGCCCTTGTCGATCATGCTGGGTGGCACCGGGCTGACCAAGCCGTTGATCTTGTGGATCAATGACGGGCTGATGGCGGTGTTTTTCTTTCTGATCGGGTTGGAGTTGAAGCGCGAGGTGCTGGTGGGCAAGCTGCGCCGTCCCGCCGATATCGTGCTGCCGGGGATGGCGGCGCTGGGGGGCATGATCGCCCCGGCGCTGATTTATCTGGCGCTGAACTGGGGGGGCGAGCTGCGCGGTTGGGCCATTCCGACCGCCACCGACATCGCCTTTGCGCTGGGGGTGCTGGCGCTGGTCGGCAAGGGCCTGCCTGACGGGTTGAAGACATTCCTGCTGACGCTGGCCATTCTGGATGATCTGGGTGCGATCCTGATCATTGCGGTGTTCTACACCGATCATCTGAACCTGATGTATCTGGCTTTGGCGCTGATCCCGCTGGCGGGATTGTTCGTGCTGCACCAGACCCGCGCGGTGCGCATTGCCCCGGCGCTGCTGCTGGGGGCGATCCTGTGGGTGCTGGTGTTGAAATCCGGGGTGCATGCCACGCTGGCGGGGGTGGCCACGGCGTTTTTCATTCCGCTGACCGATCGCAAGGGCGGATCACCGCTGGAGATGCTGGAACACGGGTTGGCCCCCTATGTCGCCTTTCTGATCGTGCCGCTGTTTGCGTTTGCCAATGCGGGCCTGAGCTTTCAGGGCATGACGCTGGCGGCGTTTGGATCGGGATTGACGCTGGGTGTGGCGCTGGGGCTGGTGCTGGGCAAGTTTCTGGGGGTGATGGGGGTGATGGGGGTGACGTGGCTGATGGTGCGGGCCGGGGCTTCGGACCTGCCAGAGGCGGCAGACTGGCGGCACATGGCGGGGATCGCCCTGCTGGCGGGCATCGGGTTCACCATGTCGCTGTTCATTGGCGGGCTCAGCTTTGGCGAGGGCGAGGCGATGAATGCGGTGCGGCTGGGGGTGCTGGCGGCATCGGCCTTGGCGGCGGTGGCCGGATTCGCGGTGCTGCGGGCGGCGCGGCATTAAGCGCACTGTTCAGAAGCCTGCAAGGACGCTATAACGCCTTAGCCTTTCGACAGACAAAGGGACGGGATGGACGCGGTGCAGCAGCAGGATCGGGTGACGGCATGGTTGGCACGCGGCGGTTTGCGCCCGACGCGGCAACGGCTGACCCTGGCGACCCTGCTGGTCGGGGATGGCGAGAACCGCCATGTCACGGCGGAAAGCCTGTATGCCCTGACCACCGGCGCGGGCGACAGGGTCAGCCTGGCCACCGTCTACAACACGTTGCGGGCGTTTTGCACGGCGGGGCTGATCAACGAGGTCGTGGTCGACGGGGCGCGCAGCTATTTTGACACGCGGGTCGATGATCATCCGCATTTCTACTGGGAAGACAGCCACACCCTGACCGACGCGCCAGCCGACGAGGTGCGCATCACCGGCCTGCCGGATGCACCTGCGGGGATGCAGGTGGCCCGTGTCGATGTCGTGATCCGGCTGAAGCGGGCCTGACCCTTTCCCACAGAAAACAAAGGCCGGATCAGCGACCCGGCCTTTTTCACTCGTTACCGGTACAGACTGCACTCGTTACATACGGGCAGGGAACAAACCCGGACGGCACCTTTGGGAGCCGTGCCGCCCGGGCTGCTTCAGATCATTTCGGCACAAGGACCGCGTCGACGACCTGAATGACGCCATTGGACTGGTTCACATCCGAAATCGTGACCTTCGAGGCGTGGCCGGATTCGTCGATGATATACAGGTTACGGCCCTTGACCTGTGCGGACAGCGCATCGCCCGACAGCGTGATCATGTTGTAGAACCCGGTCGGCGAGGCTTTGGCTTTTGCCATGATCTCGGCGGTGGACAGGCTGCCCGCGACGACGTGGGCGGTCAGCACCTTGGTCAGCATCGCCTTGTTTTCGGGCTTGAGCAGCGTGTCGACGGTGCCGGCGGGCAGGGCGGCAAAGGCTTCGTTGGTCGGTGCGAACACGGTGAACGGGCCGGGGCCAGACAAGGCGTCAACCAGACCGGCAGCTTTCACGGCGGCAACCAGCGTGGTGTGGTCGGCGGAGTTCACGGCATTTTCAATGATGTTCTTGGTGTCGTACATCGCAGCGCCACCGACCATCGGGTCGGTTGCAGCGAACAGCGGTGCGGCGAACAGGTTCAGGGCAACTACGCCCGCAGCGGCGAAAACGAAGGTGACAGGCTTCATGGTGCTCTCCAGAATTTATTGACGCGGATCATCCGGTCTGTGCTGGAAGAACGGCGGCGGGGTGCGGTAAGTTTCAGAGCGCCGCGAAAATGTTTTGAGGCCGGGCAGAAGTGGTTAGAACCACTGACCGGGTTCCATCAGTCCCAGGTCCATTAGCTGCTGGCTGTGCCATTCGAACGCAGTCGAATTGTGCCAGCCGAAGTTCTGGATGTCGAACATCGAGCCTGCGTTGGTGCGCAGCGCCTTGGCGGTGCGGAAGCTGACAATGGCCGTGGTCAGGTTGTGGTGCCACGGGCAGGCGTAGGTATTGTATTCCTCGTCGGAAAAGGTGAAATCGGGACGCAGGATCAGGCCGGGCTTGGCGCGGAATAGGGCGATGCGGTCGATCTTGCGGCGCGGTGCCGGGATATGTTCCTCGAACCGCCAGCGCAGGCCGCCAAAGAAATCCAGCTGACGTTCCTTGGGGTGGTTGTGGTTGGCCGCATCGGCGCGACCCAGGGCGTAATAGCCGGACCGGTCCAGATAGGCCTGTTCCAGCGAGACAGCATTGGGGAAAAGGTTCAGATCCCGGGCATACAGGTCGATGACATAGGACAGCATCGCATCGCGGTGTTCTTCGCCGTGAAACGTCACCATCTCTCGGATGTTGCGGGTCTCGCAGAACGGATAGAACAGGTATTCGGCGTTGAAGCAGTAATACAGCCACAGGCCAGGTGCCGCCTCGATCAGGCGGTTGACCGCCGTTACGATGGCGGAATCCTCATGCACGTTATAGCGGATGCGGTGAACCTGATCCTCCAGTTGCGCGGGCAGGGTGATGCCGTCATCGGCCAGCAGCAGCGTATGGGTGAAGCCTGCCGCGATGTTGTGGCGCAGGGTCGTATCCACTTCGATATCATCTTCGGCCATGACGATGGCAACCGGCCCCTTGGCCAGCACAGCCTTGCCGTCTTTCAGAAACTGATCGAGCGAGGGGTATTTCATCGAAAATCCGCAATTGTCCTGCCGTTGTGACAGATTCGGATAAACCAAACGCTGATGCAAGCCATGGTTTGCCCCGGGGCCGACTGCCTGCGTTGCAGCGCGGGCGGGTTTGGCATAAAGGTCCGGCAAAAGACAGGTGCCGCATGACCGACGCGAAGAAGCTATTCATCAAGACTTATGGCTGTCAGATGAATGTCTATGACAGCGAACGCATGGTCGAGGCGCTGGCGGGCGAAGGCTATGTCACGACTGATGTGGTCGAAGAGGCCGACATGGTCTTGTTGAACACCTGCCATATCCGCGAGAAGGCTTCGGAAAAACTTTATTCCGATCTGGGGCGGCTCAGGCCATTAAAGACTGCCAAGCCGGGGTTGAAGATTGGCGTGGCGGGGTGTGTGGCACAGGCCGAGGGGGCCGAGATACAGCGCCGGATGCCCTTGGTCGATCTGGTGGTCGGGCCGCAAAGCTATCACCGCCTGCCCGCGATGCTGCGGGGCGATGCGCCTGCGGTTGAGACGGATTTCCCGGCAGAGGACAAGTTCGACCTGTTGCCGGAACGCCGGGGCACGGCGCGGCCTGCGGCCTTTCTGACGGTGCAGGAAGGTTGTGACAAATTCTGCGCCTTTTGCGTGGTGCCCTATACGCGCGGGTCCGAAGTGTCGCGTCCGGTGGACCGCATCCTGACCGAGGCGCGCCTGCTGGTGGCCAAAGGGGTGCGCGAGATCACCTTGCTGGGTCAGAACGTCAATGCCTATCACGCGGATGGCTGGGGTCTGGCGCGGCTATTGCGGGCGCTGGCGCAGGTCGAGGGGCTGGAGCGGTTGCGCTATACCACCAGCCATCCGAACGATATGGAAGATGACCTGATCGCGGCCCATGGCGACGAGCCCAAACTGATGCCCTATCTGCATCTGCCGGTGCAATCGGGGTCCGACCGCATCTTGAAAGCGATGAACCGCAAGCACACCGCAGAGGCCTATCTGCGCATAGTGGACCGGATTCGGACGGTGCGGCCCGACATCCTGCTGAGTTCCGATTTCATCGTGGGCTTTCCGGGCGAGACGGATGCCGATTTCGAGGCCACATTGGCGCTGATCCGCGCGGTCGGTTACGGCATGGCCTATACGTTCAAATACTCTGCCCGGCCCGGCACGCCTGCGGCGGAAAAGCCTGAAATACCACCAGAAATTGCAGATTCGCGTTTGCACATGTTGCAGGGGTTGATCACGACGCAGCAACGCGCGGCGCAAGACGCGATGGTCGGGCGCGAAGTGTCGGTTCTGTATGAAAAACCGGGGCGGATGCCGGGGCAGATGATGGGCAAGTCCGACCATCTGCATGCGGTGCATGTGGGTGATTCTGCGGGCAGGGTTGGCGAGATCGTGCGGGTGCGGATATCGGCTTCGTCGTCCAACTCCTTGGCAGGGGTCAGGATTTCAGAATAGGCAATTGTGGCAAGTTGTTTCCGCCGTCGCGTCAATCCGAACCGCGCGGCTGCTTTGGTTCACATCCATGAACAACAAACCTTTGAAAACAATTGATTATTCCAGATTTTTCTTTACTTCGTGACCGCTTGGCGGCATTCCTGTGTCGAAGTTGTGGCACCACGAAAGGGGAGGCTTTGGCTGTGAAACTTGATTCCAAAGCTGTGCGGATGGCGACCGGGATGACTATCCTGGCCGCAGGCCTGTTCGCGGCGTCGCTGGCGATGGCGCAGACGGCCGCGCCGCAGATTGCCGGCAAGATCGAATGGGGCGTCTGGGTCGATGACGACGGTTGCATGCATTACTGGGCCGATGGCGGCACGGAAGGCTACATGGTCGACAAGGTCCACCCCGAAACCGGCAAACCGGTCTGTCTGAAACGCAACACCTGTCTGGTCCAGAATACCGATCAGCTGTTTGCCACCGACAGTGCCCAGTTGACCGCCGAAGGCCGCCGCCGGCTGGGCGATTTCTTCAGCAAGGCCGGCGCTTTTGCCTATGCGATTTACGGCCACACCGACAGCCGTGCCTCGGATGAATACAACATGGCGCTGTCAGATCGCCGGGCAAAAGCCGTGGGCGATGTGGCGCGGTCGACCGGCGCGGTTGTGGAACGCCAGATCGGCTTTGGCGAGCGGCAACCGGCTGCCACGAATGCCACGGCGGCGGGGATGCAGCAGAACCGTCGCGTCGAAGTCGTTTGCTACAGGTGGTGATGAAATGAGCAAGTGGCCAACCATTCCTCAGGCAATTGCAGCGTGTCTTGCGCTGGCAGGCTGTGACGGCCTTGTGCCCTATCAGCAGAGCCCGGACACCGTGATCGCGTCCAATCATGACACCGGGCATGACTCGGGTACGCTGGCGGACGGCGGCGCGGCCATCGCCTATGACCCGGACGGCTGTCAGGTCTGGATCATGGATGACGGGCTGGAAGGCTATTCCGGCCGCCGCTATGACCCGAAATCGGGTCTGCCGATCTGCGACAAGCAATATCCGCCAGGCACGGTTCTGGGCAATTACCAGACCCAGACGGCAGGCGTTTCTGATTGGGTGCCTGCGCATTCTAGCAAGTGATTTAGTGCCAAGTTCCTTTGAGATGACAATGGACCGCAGCGAAACGCTGCGGTCCATTGCGTTCAGAATGCCACTTTTGTCATCGAAACGACATGACGTCGCGCAAGAGTGAAATCGTGATCAATTCCGCGCTTGCCAGACGCCCGGATGCGGCCCACAATTTGCGTATCGACTGGACTTTTCGACTGCATCTTGACCTCTGCACTCAAAAGGAGACCCCATTGGGTATCAGTGCGCTGACCGCTCCGACCCGTCCCGAAGACGTTGTGGAAACCACGCTCGAATTTCCCGACAATCGGTTGTTGATTGACCTGTGCGGCGAGTTCGACCGCAATCTGGCGCAATTGGAGCATCAGTTGGGGGTCCATGTGCTGCGCCGGGGCAACCGGCTGGCGGTGATCGGTGACAAGTCGGCGCGCGAACAGGCGGCGGCGGTCTTGCGCGGCATGTATGCACGGCTGGAGGCTGGACGTGGCGTGTCGGCAGGCGATATTGACGGGGCGATCCGGTTGGGGCGGCCAATGGCAAGTGATGCGACGCGGACCGAGGGCGAGCAGATCGAGATGTTTCACAGCGGCAGCCAGCTGCGCACCCGCAAGCGCGGCGTGGAGCCTCGCACTGAGGCGCAAAAGGCCTATGTGGCGAACCTGTTTGCCAATGAACTGGGCTTTGGCATCGGGCCCGCAGGGACCGGCAAGACCTATCTGGCGGTGGCGGTGGGCGTGACCATGTTCATCTCTGGCGCCGTCGAAAAGATCATCCTGTCGCGCCCGGCAGTGGAGGCGGGTGAACGGCTGGGCTTTCTGCCCGGTGACATGAAGGAAAAAGTCGATCCCTACATGCAGCCCTTGTACGACGCGCTGAACGACTTTCTGCCCGCCAAACAGGTGCAAAAGCTGCTGGAGGAAAAGCGGATCGAAATCGCGCCGCTGGCTTTCATGCGCGGACGCACGCTGTCGAACGCCTTTGTCGTGCTGGACGAGGCGCAGAACGCCACGCCCATGCAGATGAAGATGTTCCTGACCCGTCTGGGCGAGGGCAGCCGCATGGTGATCACCGGCGACCGCACCCAGGTTGACCTGCCGCGCGGCACCGCATCGGGGCTGGCAGAGGCAGAGCGCATCCTGAAGGGCGTCAAGGGCGCGTCGTTCAACTATTTCACCTCGAAAGATGTGGTGCGGCATCCGCTGGTTGGCCGGATCATCGAGGCGTACGAGGCCGACGAAGCACAGGTTTGACGGTGTGGGGCGGGGTGACCCCCGCCCGACGCCTCACTCCGCGTGGCGTATCTCTGTGCCCAGCACTTTCAGGCAATCGCGGATAAAGGCGGCAAGTGCGGTCCAGCCTTTGGCGGAAACCATGGTGCCGTCAATATAAGATTCGGTGGGCGACAGGTCGATATAGGTGCCACCGGCCAGCGTCACCTCCGGCTCGCAGGCCCCCAATGCCGCGACCTTCTTGCCGCGCACCACACCATCCACCGCCACCAGAATCTGTACGCCGTGGCAGATCGTGAAGATCGGCTTTTTCGCCTCGTGGAAATGCCGCACCATCGCCTGCACCCGCTTGTCGGTGCGGATGTACTCTGGCCCGCGCCCGCCTGCGCAATAGACGGCGTGATAGGTGTCAAGTTTCACATCGGCAAAGGTCTTGTTGATCGTGAAGTTGTGGCCCGCTTTTTCGGTATAGGTCTGGTGGCCTTCGAAATCATGCAAGCTGGTGGCAATGGTGTCGCCAGCATTTTTGTCGGGGCAGACGACGTGAACGGTGTGGCCCACCGCCTCCATCGCCTGCTGATAGACGAAGATTTCATATTCTTCGGTAAATTCACCCACCAGCATCAAGATTCGTTTGCCCGGCACTTTATCCCTCCCAAGGAAATAAGTCTGGTAGGACCAGATTGGTCGCGCCGCAATCTAGACCAGATAGACCAGAGGGAACGCAAGGGCCTTCTTACGGCATCAGCTGCCCGCCGTTCACTTCGATCACCTGACCGATGATATAGCCCGACAGGCCTTGGCTGGCGAGAAACAGAAAGGCCCCGACGCAATCCTCTGACTGCCCGGCGCGACCCTGCGGCACGGTGGCAATCATGCCCTTCATCTGCGCCTCGGTCGAATAGCGTTCGTGAAACGCGGTGTCGATCACGCCGGGGGATACCGCGTTGACGCGGATGCCGAAGGGGATCAGTTCCTTGGCCATGCCGCGCGTGACGTTGGAAACAAAGCTCTTGCTGGATCCATACAGACCGGCCCCGCCCCCCGCGCCATTGCGGGCGGCTATCGAGGTGGTGTTGATGATGAACCCGGTGCCGGTCTCTGCTGCAGCGGCCTTGAGGTGCGGGATCGCGGCCCCCGAGGCGACCACGACGGAACGGGCGTTCAGGTCCATGATTTCGTCGTAGTCCTGTTCGGTCGCCAGTTCGTAGGCCACCCGCCGCACCATGCCGCCCGCGTTGTTGATCAGCCCGTCCAGCCGACCGAATGCCGCCAGTGCCTGATCCACCGCCGAGCGCGCCCCGGCGCCGGTGGACACATCGGCCTGGATCAGCCGGACCTGGCCCTGCGCGGCTTCAATCTGACCTGCCAGCGTTTCGGCAGCGTCGCGGCTGGCGTTGTAATGCAGACCGACCCGGGCACCCTGTGCCGCAAAGGCCCGGGCGGTGGCCGCGCCGATGCCGGTCGAGGCCCCGGTGATCAACACCACCTTGCCGGCAAGATCCGCTATTTTCACGTCCATCATGGCATCGCCCCCTGTTTGCGCCGCCATCAAAGCCGATTGTCGCACAAACGCCAGCGGGTTTTTAACCCAATCTGACGCGAACGGCCCGGGTGGCGGCGTCCAGCGCATCGGCCACACTCATCGCCGAAGTGTCCAGCACCAGCGCATCTGCCGCGGCCTTCAGGGGGGCAGTCGCGCGTCCCATGTCACGCTTGTCACGTTCCACCACGTCGGCCAGCACCTGCGCCTCGTCGCCCCCCAGTTCCAGCCAGCGGCGATGGGCGCGGACCTGCGGGCTGGCGGTGACATACAGTTTCACCTCGGCTTCGGGGCAAATTGCGGTGCCAATGTCGCGGCCATCGACCACCGCGCCGCCGGGCTGGCGGGCAAAGCGGCGCTGAAACGCGACCAAAGCGGCGCGGACCTCGGGGATCGTGGCGACGCGGCTGGCGGCTTGCCCCGCTGCCAGCGTGCGCAGGTCGGGGCGGGTAAGGTCAGCCTCGGTCAGGCTCTGGGCGGCGACGATGGGATCACCGCCCTTGGCCGCCACCGCGCGGTAGAGCAGCCCGGAATCCAGATGGGCAAAACCAAACTCCGCCGCCAAGGCCCGCGCAATGGTGCCCTTGCCTGCGGCAGCCGGGCCGTCGATGGCGATCGTGAAGATCATCCCCGGACCTTAATGATTATCGCGGCTGAGGCTGGCCCCCAGCCCTTTCATCAACCCCTCGAAAATCGGGAAAGAGGTGACGATGGGCGAGGCGTCGTCAATCGACACCGGCTTTTTCGCCGCCATCCCCAAGACCAGAAACGACATGGCGATGCGGTGGTCCAGATGCACGGCGCAGGTCGCCCCCCCCGGCACCTGACCCGCACCCATACCATGCACGATCAGCGTATCCTCGTCTTCCTCGATCCGCACCCCGCAAGCCTCCAGCCCGCGCGCCATCGCGTCGATACGGTCGCTTTCCTTGACCCGCAATTCCTTGACGCCGCGCATTACGGTGCGACCCGTGGCACAGGCGGCCACGACCGACAGGATCGGATATTCGTCGATCATCGACGGCGCACGCTCTGGCGGCACCTCGATGCCCTGCATGTTGCCACTGAACCGCACCCGCAGATCCGCGACCGGTTCGCCGCCTTCGGTGCGCGGGTTCTGGAATTCGATATCCGCGCCCATTTCGACCAGTGTCAGATAAAGCCCATTCCGCGTCAGATTCTGGCTGACGCCAGGCACGAAAACATCGGAATTCTCTACAATCAGCGCGGCACAAACCGGGAAGGCGGCCGAAGACGGGTCGCGCGGCACCGCCACATTCTGCGGTCGCAACTCGGGCTGCCCGGTCAGGGTGATGACATTACCCGCGCTGGTTTTCTCGACCGTCAACGCCGCGCCAAACCCCAGCAGCATCCGCTCCGAATGGTCGCGCGTCGGTTCGCGTTCAATCACCACGGTCTGCCCCGGCGCATTCAGCCCGGCCAGCAGCACGGCGGATTTGACCTGTGCCGAGGCCACCGGCAAGGCATAGCGCACCGGCACCGGGTTGGCGGCCCCCACCACGGTCATCGGCAGACGGCCACCTTGGCGGCCAAAAGCCATCGTGCCGAACAGGCTCAGCGGTTCCGTCACCCGCCCCATCGGGCGCTTGCGCAAACTGGCATCGCCGGTAAAGGTCGCGGTCATCGGCGTGGTTGCCATCGTGCCCATGATCAGCCGCACGCCGGTGCCGGAATTGCCGCAGTCGATCACATCCGCAGGCTCGGTGAAGCCACCGACGCCCACACCATTCACCGACCAGGACCCCGCGCCGTGCTGTGTCACCACCGCGCCAAACGCCTGCATCGCACGCGCGGTGTCCAGCACGTCCTGCCCTTCCAGCAACCCGGTGATCCGGGTCTCGCCCACAGCCATCGCCCCAAAGATCAGCGCCCGGTGCGAAATGCTTTTGTCGCCCGGTACTTCGGCGCGACCGGTCAAAGCGCCGGCTTTGCGGGCGGTCATCGGTTGGGCGATTTCATGGGCGGACATGGGGCAACTCCTGCTGTGCGGATGCCTGATAGCGCAAGGCAGGTGCCGGGTCTACAGCACTCGCGGCATCAGGATCGGGGCGTGCCGCCGGGCTATGATCCATTCCGCCAAGGCAAAATTGAGTGCCCAGCCAAGGCCCATCAGCACCGCGCGGGTGGCGGTGTCGGGTTCGCCCAAGGTCAGGAAATACGGCACGTTGGTCAGAACCTGCGTCCCGGCGCCCATGCCGATGGCATAGCCGCGCAGCATCCAGTCCTGATGCGTGGATATGTCGCGCTGCCGGATGGCGGCCCAGCCGCGGCACAGCGCAAAAACCATCCAGCCCCCGACCACAAGGCGGGTCAGATACAGCGCTGTGCCATCCGTGGCAGGCAACACGTAAAATTGCGCCATCCACAACCCGGTCAGCGCCGCCACCAGCCCGGCAGGCACAATCACCCGCCCGGCACGGCAGTGCCAGCGCGGGAAACGGTGGCGCAGTCCGGGCGCGAATTGCTATGCCCCCAGCAGGCTGAACAGGGTGACCGCGATGATATGCAGCACACCGGGCAACGGACTGCCAAAGAACCGGGCATTCTCGGCGGTGACACCCCCGCTGGCCAGCTGTGCCAAACGCACCGAACCCGCCAGGATCGGCACGACACTCAGCAACAGCAACCCTGCCGGAATGCCCCAATCTTTCGCCTTGCCCATGATCCACCTCCCGAACGCCCCCCGGGGTGTAAGCCCATCCCGCACCCTGTCAATCTTTCGATTTCACCTGTCCGAAAATATCCCCGCCGGAGGCACCTGCCGAGCCGGTTGGCCGCAGGCCAGAGGCGAGAAAAAACCAACGCGCGCCAGCGCTCTGCCGGATCAGGCCGGTCAGCCCGCGCGACGCCAGGTCAGGTAGTGCGGCACCCGCCCCTCGCGCAGGGCCTTTTGTTCATAGCGGGTGGGCAACCAGTCGCCCCACGGCGTGCCGCCCTGCGCCACCAGATCAAACCCGGCCTGCGGCACCTCGTCCAGCGCCTGTCGCACGTAATCGGGAATGTCAGTTGCGATGCGAAATTCCGCACCGGGGGCCATGATGCGGGCAAGGCCGGTCAAATAGCCTTGCGTCACAAAGCGGCGGCGGTGGTGGCGCGATTTGGGCCAGGGGTCCGGATAGTTGAGGAACGCCTTTTGCAAGATGCCCGCAGGCAGCACTTCGAACAGATCGCGCACGTCGCCGGGGTGGATTTTCAGGTTGGTCACCGCCTCGGCGCGGATCTTGCCCAAAAGCATGGCGATGCCGTTGACGAAGGGCTCGCAGCCGATCAGGCCGATGTCGGGATAGCGCGCCGCCATATGCACCAGATGCTCGCCACCGCCAAAGCCGACCTCCAGCCACAGCGGATTTCCGGCGAAATGCGACAGGTCAACTGTCCGACGTTCAGGGTTTTCGTCACGGGACACACCTTGCAGGGTCAAGGCGTCAAGGTCTTCGGCCAGATAGGTTTTCTGGCTCGTCCGCAGGGTTTTGCCCCGGATGCGGCCATAGAAATTCCGCCGTTCGACAGGAGCGTCCATTCAGCCGCGCCCCCGATAGGGCGCAACCCCCTGATCGGGCAGCCACACGCCCGCGGGTGGTGCAGCGGTCTGCCAGAACACGTCAATCGGAATGCCACCGCGCGGATACCAATAGGCCCCGATCCGCAGCCATTCCGGGTCCAAAAGGGCCACGATCCGCTTGCCGATGTCCAGCGTGCAATCCTCGTGAAAGGCACCGTGGTTGCGGAACGCATGCAAATACAACTTCAGCGACTTGGATTCGACCAGCCAGTCGCGCGGGATGTAGTCGATCACGATATGCGCGAAATCGGGCTGGCCGGTCATCGGACAGATCGAGGTGAATTCCGGCGCGGTAAAGCGCACCACAAACAGCGTGCCCGAATGGCCCGCAGGCACCCGCTCCAGCACCGCCTGATCGGGACTGGCGGGCAGGGCGGTGGCCGTGCCCAGTTGGGTCAGGCCGGAGACGTCGGTTTGGGTCATGGTCACACCGCAGATTGTTTGGCCCGCCTTAGGCCAGAACAGGGGTTAGGGTCAATTGCGCTTGACCGATCCGCCCTGTGGCCTAAATCGTGGGAAATCGGCAGGGGGCAAATTTGGATCAAAACATCGACTATGGGCAGGATGCCCCCGGCCTGATGCGGGGATTTCTGGGCGGTGGGGTGGCTGCGATTGGTGGGGCGGCGTTTGCGGTTTGGGCCGGATGGGTCTGGGCTGCCCTGCCCTTGGCGCTGGTGGGTTTGTATCTTTTGGGCATGGCCGCGCTGATGATCACCGAAAGCCGCACCGCCAAAGTGCGCGACCGCGATGCCATTTTGGGCCGTCTGGCATGGCGTGGCGATGAACGGGTGCTCGACGTGGGCTGTGGGCGCGGGCTGATGTTGATCGGCGCGGCCCTGCGGGTGCCGCAGGGTCATGCCACGGGCGTTGACCTGTGGCGGGCAGAGGATCAGGCGCACAACTCTGCCGCAGCCACCCTCGCCAACGCGGCTCTTGGGGGTGTTGCGGACCGCGTCACCGTCCAAACCGCAGACATGCGCACCTTGCCATTTGCCGATGCGTCTTTTGACCTGGTCCTGTCGGCCTGGGCCGTTCACAATGTGCCGGATACCGCCGGGCGTCATCAGGCCCTGGCGCAGATGTGGCGCGTCTTGAAACCCGGTGGCACGCTGGCCATCACCGACATCGAGGGTCGCGCCGATTATCCCAAGGCCCTGACCGCCCTTGGCGCACCGGCGGTCCGCGTGGTGATCCTGCATCCGGTCAAGGACAAGATCACCACCGCGCTGTCGTTTGGGTCTTTTGCGCCGTTCACCGTGCTGGCGGTCAAGGCCTGAACCTGGCCCGCCTGTGGTTCAGACGGCTTTCTTCAGCGCCGCGACAAGATCTGTCGCCTCCCAGCTGAACCCGCCGTCTGCTTCCGGTGCACGGCCAAAATGGCCATAGGCGCTGGTGCGGGCGTAGATCGGTTTGTTCAGGCCCAGATGGGTGCGGATGCCGCGCGGGGTCAGGTCCATCGACCGTGTGACGGCACGTTCGATGATTTCATCGGGGACAGCGCCGGTGCCGTGGGTATCGATGTAGATCGACTGCGGTTCGGCCACGCCGATGGCATAGCTGACTTGCAGGGTGCAGCGGTCGGCCAGACCGGCTGCCACCACGTTCTTGGCCAGATAGCGCGCGGCATAGGCGGCGGAACGGTCGACCTTGGTCGGGTCTTTGCCGCTGAACGCGCCGCCGCCGTGGGGGGCTGCCCCGCCGTAAGTGTCCACGATGATCTTGCGGCCGGTCAGGCCCGCATCGCCATCCGGCCCGCCGATCACGAAAGTTCCGGTTGGGTTGACGTGCCAGACCGTCGCATCGCTGATCCAGCCAGAGGGCAGGATTTCGCGGATATAGGGTTCCACGATGGTGCGCACATCCGCTGAAGTCTGGCTTTCAGAGCCATGCTGGTGCGACAGCACGATCGACATGACCTCGACCGGTTTGCCACCTTCATAGCGCAGGGTCAGCTGCGATTTGGCGTCGGGTCGCAGGCTGGGCTCCTGGCCCGATTTGCGCACCTCGGCCAGACGGCGCAGGATGGCATGGGCGTATTGAATGGGGGCCGGCATCAGTTCCGGCGTCTCGCGGCAGGCGTAACCGAACATGATGCCCTGATCGCCGGCGCCGTCGCGGTCAACACCCTGCGCGATATGGGCCGATTGGCCGTGCAGGTAGTTCTGCACTTGCAGGGTGTTCCAGTGGAACTCGTCCTGCTCGTACCCGATGTCCCGCACGCAATCGCGCACAATGCCGTCAATCCGGGCCATCATCGCATCGGTCGCAGCTTTGGAGGACAGTCCGACCTCGCCACCGACCACGACACGGCCCGTGGTGGCAAACGTCTCGCAGGCCACGCGGGCGTTGGGTTCCTCGGTCAGGAAGGCATCCAGCACGGCGTCCGACACACGGTCGCACAGTTTATCGGGATGGCCTTCGGACACCGATTCAGAGGTGAAGACATAGGATTTGCGGGTCATGTGGGACGTGCTCCGTTGGGTTATCGCCGTCACGCCAGGAAGCCGTTGTGACAGTTGGCAAGCGGGGTAGTCCCAAACGGGGTAAGGGTCAAGCGGTGGGGCCGCGCGGCCTGCGCATCGCAAGGCCTGCGCAACCTGCCAGCAACAGCAGCACGGGGATCTCGCCAAACCGGGCATAGGGCGTGGCGGGCAGCGGGCCGGGCAGGACGGCATCGACAAAGCCGTCAGTGCCAAACGGCAGCGCGGCGGTGATGCGGCCCCGGGCGTCGATCATCTGGGTAACACCGGTGTTGGCGACACGGGCCAGCGGCAGGCCCTGCTCTACTGCCCGCAGCCTGGCTTGGGCGGCATGCTGGAACGGGCCGCTGAGGGTGCCGAACCAGGCGTCATTGGTGATCTGCAACAGCCAGCCGGGGCGGCGCGCAGTGCGCAGGTCTTGTGGAAAGACCGCCTCGTAACAGATCAGCGGCAGGACATGGCCCAGTCTGCCAAGGTCCAGCACGGCAGGCCCCGGCCCGGCGGAATAGGCATTGCCGGTCCGTGCGGCAAAGGCTTCCAGTCCGAACCAGTCATAGGCGAGATCGCCCAGCGGGATGTATTCGCCAAATGGCACGAGGTGGTGTTTGTCATAGCTGGCAAGAGTGGTGCCATCCGGGCCAAAGACCTGCATCGTGTTCCAGCCGCGCGTGCCCTCGACCCGTTGCAGGCCAACTGCCACCGGCGCACCGTGGCCCGCAGCCCCGATCATTGCAGGCAGTTCAGGGTTGTCGGCCACCAGATAGGGCAGCGCGGTTTCCGGCCAGATCACCAGATCGACCTTTCCAGGGGCAGAGGTTGCGGCCATCAGCCGGTCAAAGTAGACCTGCGCATGGCCGGGATCCCATTTGGCATCTTGCGGTGCATTGGGTTGCACCAGCCGCAGGGTCAATCCCGTGGCGGTCGGCGCGGGTTGTGAAAGTTGCCACAGGCCAAAGCTCCACATCGCGGCCAGGGTCATGAGCGCTGCGCCAACCGCCGCGGGGCGCAAGCTGGCGGCAAGACCCGCGATGCACAGCGTCAGCAGGGTCAGCCCGCTGGGCCCGATCAGCGCAGCGACCTGCGCCGGTGGCGTGTCGATCCAGATATGTCCGATGAGTGCCCAGGGGAATCCGGTCAGCACATAGCCGCGCAACAGTTCCGCCGCCGCCAATGCCGCGACCAGCCCGACCACAGGCCGCCGCGCCCGCATCCCCGCCCCACAGGCTGCCGCCCAGAACAGCGCCAGACCGAAGGCGATAAGCACCAGCGCGAACGGGGCCATCCAGCCGTCGCGGGCGGCGTCAACCAGAAACGGCGAGACGATCCAGTTCAGCGCCAGCCCGAAATAGCCTGCCCCCGCGAACCAACCCAGCCACATCGCGCGGCGGGTCGGGCCTTTGGCAATAAAGTGCAGCAGCGCGGCAAGGGCGGGCAGGGTCAGGAACCACAAGCCCAAAGGGGCCTGTCCGGTGGCCATGACCGCACCAAGTACCAAGACGATCGACACCGGTCGCCAGCCGGGAAAGCCGGTTTCCCGGAATGGGCGCCGCATGCGTCAGGCCGCCCCTTTGGCTTCGGCAGCGACGGCTCCTGGCAGGCGCACCCGCACCCGCTTGATCCGGCGCGGATCGGCGTCGACCACTTCGAATTCCACGCCAGACTCGTGCGGCACAATCTCGCCCCGCGCCGGCATCCGCCCGGTGCGCAGCATCACCAGACCGCCCAGCGTGTCGATATCCTGATCGTCTGCCGTGGTGCGCAGGGTCACACCCAGCGCGGTTTCAAACTCGTCCAGGGGCGCGGTGGCCTGCACCAGAAAGACGCCTTCGGCTTCCTCCTTCCACAGGTTGCCCTCGTCTTCGTCATGCTCGTCCTCGATTTCGCCGATGACGGTTTCGATCAGGTCTTCGATGGTGACAAGCCCGTCGACCCCGCCATATTCGTCGATGACCAGCGCCATATGGACCCGTTCGCGCTGCATCTTTTGCAGCAACACACCCACCGGCATCGACGGTGGTGCGTACAGAACCGGCCGCAGCATCTTGCGCATCGAAAACTTGCCGCCCGGCCCAAAGCCATATTGCAGCGCCAGATCCTTCAGCAAGATCAGCCCCTGCGGATGGTCCAGCGTGCCTTTGTAAACCGGCACCCGGCTGAAACCATGTTCGCGGAACACCTCGACCAGGGCATCCTTGCCAATGTCCAGCGGTACCGCGACAATCTCGACCTTCGGGATCGCCACGTCATCGACGCGCAACCGGCGCAGGTTGCCCATGCCATGCGTGGCCGTGGTTTGCACCGCCTGCGGGGCGGGATTGGCGGTGTCGGGTTTGGCCGGGGCTGGATCGGCAGGGGAAATTGCGTTCATCAGCCGGCCGAAAAAGCCGCGATTTGCGGGTTCGGCGGGGTCGTCTGCGGTCGCGGTCCGCGCAGATTGCGCGGTCTCGGACCCATTACTGCTACTGCCCATCGGTCCTTTGTCCAGAAATGACCCCCTCGAGGGAGCCGCGCCTAATATGGGTCAGAAAGCCCGAGAGTTGCAAGTATCCGCACCTCAGTCGCCTCCATGACCGCTGCATCGCCATCACGGATGTGATCATAACCCAGGCAATGTAACAGTCCGTGGATGATTAAATGGGCGACATGGTCAGCCATCGGCTTGCCCGCCTCGGTCGCCTCGCGCTGGCAGGTGTCATAGGCGATAGCGATATCGCCCAGGGATTCGGGGTTGTCTGGGCTGGCAGGGGTGGGACAATCGGGTTGCCCGCCATCCTCCTCCGCAGCCAGTTCCTCAGTGGGCCAGCTCAGCACATTGGTCGGTGTCGGCTTGCCCCGGAACTCGGCATTGAGCGTGGCGATGCGGGCATCGTCGCAGGCCATCAGGACGACGGTGAAGCCGGCTTTCGGCAGGTGGAGTTCAGTGAGGGTGGCTTGCACGGTGCGCAAGGCCAGCGGCTCCAGCCCGAATGCCTGCCAGCGGGGGTCTTCAATGACGCAATCGACTAGGGGTTCCATATGCCTGCTCTGACCCAACGCTCCTCATTCCCTTACGGTCATTCCTCGTGCCGCGCCAGCGAGGAGCGCCCGCAAGGAAGCGATGAGCGGCTGGCTATCTCGCGTACGGAAACACCGCCCGGATGCGCGGGTCGCGGCACCAGAGGGCTGTCCACATGAAGGTGCCCAGATAGACCGTGAACAGGGTGTGGCTGTAAAGCCCTGCGTGTGCGTGCAGATTGGTGGCCAATGCCCCGCCCAACAGCCCCATCATCAGCACGGCGCCCAGCAGGGCGGTTGACGGGTAAAGGAACAGCAGGGTAAAGCCCACCTCCATGCAGCCGATCAGGATCAGCGGTGCGTCGGGCCAGCCCAATGCGGTCATCGTGTCCTGCGCCACTGCCATGCCCGCCAGTTTCGGCAATGCAGACGCCCCGAACATGAACAGCGCAAACAGGGCCGACATCACCCAGCCGCTACGCCTGAGAGTGGTTTCAGACATGAACAATTCTCCCGATGGCTAGCTGATTGACTAACAGTTCAGGTGGTTTGTCAAGCCGCTCGCAGCAGGCTGGAGTGCGATCTGGCCGGAACCTAATCCCGTCATGCAGCGTTGCAATGCCGATGGTTGATGTGGGGCAAACCGATGAAATCCGGTCCGGAAAAACAAGATGCCTCACATCAAGGCAGATGGGCACGACTGCTGGCACGCACAACCGAGATCCGGTCTGACTTAGGGGCCATGTCAGATGATCTCAACCGCCGCGTTGGCGCATTGTCACGTGCAAGAATTGCAGGAAGATTGCCAAGATTTGACATTCCGGGCCTTCTGTTCACCGGCAAACGTGTCTGGCAAGAGATTGCCACAGACCGGGTATTGAGTGTCGCCGGTGGACTGACATTTTTTGCCCTGCTGGCGCTGTTCCCCGCGATCACGGCCATCGTGTCGATTTTTGGCCTTTTCGCCGACCCGGCAGAGGTCGGCTCATATCTTGCCGGATTTACGTCCGTCCTGCCGAACGATTCGGCAACGCTGCTGGTGGATCAGGCAAGGATGATTTCTGCGGAAAATCCTGCCAATCTGTCGCTGGCAGCGGTCGCGGGTCTTGTTTTTGCACTGTGGTCGGCGAACGGCGGGACCAAGGCGCTGATCGAGGCGCTGAATGTGGCCTATGGCGTGCCAGAGACGCGCGGGTTCGTGCGGCTTCACCTGATTTCGCTCGGCTCAACGGTGTGTGGGATATTGACAGCGCTGGTGCTGATTGTCGCCGTGGCGATCCTGCCTGCCGCGCTCAATTTTGTCTGGCTCGGGGGGATCGCGGGGCCAGTGTTGCTGATCTCGCGTTGGCCTGCGATTTTTCTGGTGATGCTGGGGCTGCTCGCTGTGATTTATCGCTGGGGATCAAACCGGCGTGATGCGGCGTGGCGCTGGATCACGCCGGGTGCCGTGTTGGCATCAAGCGGTCTGATCGTATTTTCACTGCTGTTCAGCTGGTACGCCAGCAACATCAGCGATTTGAACCGTACCTACGGCTCTCTTGGTGCTGTCGTCGCACTGATGATCTGGATGTGGATGTCCGCCACGGTCATCCTTGTCGGGGCTGAACTTAACGCAGAGTTGGACCGACAGACCTTGAATGCCGAAAAGAAGGGGCCGGTCGCAGCCCCGCCCGACGGGATGCGCTAGGGATTGTTTGCTGGACAGACCCCGCATCTCCGCCTATATGAGCCACGCTGTCGTTTCAGGCAGTTCCGGGATTCCGACTTGAAACCCGACAAGACCGGCGGAGCCAACCGCAAGGCCAGTGAAAACAAGAGAAAAGGATCAGACTGCATGTGCGCTAAAGCGACTATGGAAGACTTCGAAGCCCTGCTGAAGGAAAGCTTCGAAATTGACACGCCCGCCGAGGGAACCGTTGTCAAAGGCAAGGTCATCGCCATCGAGGCGGGCCAGGCCATTATCGATGTCGGCTACAAGATGGAAGGCCGCATCGACCTCAAGGAATTTGCGAACCCCGGCGAACAGCCCGACATCAAGGTCGGCGATGAAGTCGAGGTCTATCTGGACCGCGTGGAAAATGCCCGTGGCGAAGCTCAGATCAGCCGCGAGAAAGCCCGCCGCGAAGAAGCCTGGGACCGTCTGGAAAAAGCCTATGCCACCGAAACCCGCGTCGATGGCGCGATCTTCGGTCGTGTCAAAGGCGGTTTCACGGTGGATCTGGGCGGCGCTGTGGCGTTCTTGCCCGGCTCTCAGGTTGACGTTCGCCCGGGGCGGGATGCTGGCCCGTTGATGGGCATGAAGCAGCCGTTCCAGATTCTGAAGATGGACCGTCGCCGTGGCAATATCGTGGTCTCGCGTCGTGCGATCCTTGAAGAATCGCGTGCCGAACAGCGTGCCGAGGTTATCGGCAATCTGACCGAAGGTCAGGCGATTGACGGCGTGGTCAAGAACATCACCGAATACGGTGCGTTTGTCGACCTTGGCGGCGTTGACGGCCTGTTGCACGTCACCGACATGGCGTGGCGTCGCGTCAACCATCCGTCGGAAATCCTTGCCATTGGTGAGACTGTCAAAGTGCAGGTCATCAAGATCAACAAGGAAACCCACCGCATTTCGCTGGGCATGAAGCAGTTGCAATCCGATCCGTGGGATGCTGTTGAAAAAGACTACGCCATCGGCACCGTCCACAAGGGCCGCGTCACCAACATCACCGATTACGGCGCTTTCGTCGAATTGGAAGCGGGCGTCGAAGGTCTGGTGCACGTCTCCGAAATGTCGTGGACCAAGAAGAACGTCCATCCCGGCAAGATCGTCTCGACCTCTCAGGAAGTCGAAGTCATGGTGCTGGAGATTGACAGCGCCAAGCGTCGCGTTTCCCTGGGCCTCAAGCAGACCCAGCGCAACCCGTGGGAAGTCTTTGCCGAAACCCATCCGGTCGGCACCGCGATTGAAGGCGAAGTCAAGAACATCACCGAATTCGGTCTGTTCGTCGGCCTCGACAATGACATCGACGGCATGGTCCACCTGTCTGACCTGTCGTGGGATCAGCGCGGCGAAGAAGCCATCGCCAACTACCGCAAGGGCGACACGGTCAAGGCCGCCGTCACCGAAGTGGATGTCGAGAAAGAGCGGATTTCGCTGTCGGTCAAAGCCCTTGGCGATGACACGTTCACCGATGCCGTTGATGGCGTGAAGCGTGGCGGGATCATCACCGTCGAAGTGTCGGCCATCGAAGAAGGCGGCATCGAAGTGGATTACAACGGTGCCAAGTCGTTCATCCGCCGGTCTGACCTGTCGCGCGACCGGGCTGACCAGCGCCCCGAGCGTTTCGGGGTCGGTGACAAGATCGACGTCCGCGTGACCAACATCGACCCCAAGACCCGCAAACTGGGTCTGTCGATCAAGGCGCGCGAGATTGCCGAAGAGAAAGAAGCTGTCGAACAATACGGCTCCTCCGATTCGGGCGCCTCGCTTGGCGACATCCTGGGTGCAGCGCTGAAGGGCGATCGCAGCTAAATTGACGCTTCGTGAATGGAGGCCCCGTCGCAAGGCGGGGCCTTTGGCGTTTGGGGCTGTTTTTGCAGATGAATTTCATTTGTGCAGCCCGAGATTTTGCCTATAGTCGGCAAAGACGTGAACAAGAGTGGCACCAAACGGACCGGAACAGGGACGGGGCGACCACGTGGGGGGATATCTCGGATGATCCGTTCGGAACTGATCCAGAAGATTGCGGACGTCAATCCGCACCTGACACAGCGGCATGTGGAACGTATCGTCAATACGGTGTTCGAAGAGATCATCGCAGCGCTGGCCAAGGGCGACCGGGTCGAGTTGCGTGGCTTCGGGGCTTTTTCGGTAAAGGCGCGCGATGCCCGCACCGGGCGCAACCCGCGGACCGGCGAAGCCGTTCAGGTCGATGACAAGAAGGTGCCGTTCTTCAAGACTGGCAAACTGCTGCGGGACCGGCTGAACGGCAAGTAGTCACCCGAACGGCGCGTAATCCGCTGAGCGGCACACTGGCGGCTTGCAGTAAGGTGCGCCTGCCCTGATACTTGGGGCCGCATCCTTCTTGCCATAGGCGCATTCCATGACCCGAGCGTTTCGCTATCTGTTGCTGGCCTTGCTGACCATCGTGCTGTTGACGGTGGCTTTGGCCAATCGTGCCGTGATCGAGGTGCATCTGTTGCCCGACGACCTGGCCGCCCTGCTGGGGGTCACAGCCATGGTGCAGGTGCCGATCTACCTGTTGCTGTTCGCGGGTATCGCGGTGGGTTTGCTGGTCGGGTTTGTCTGGGAATGGTTGCGCGAACACAAGCACCGCAAGGTCGCGCGGGTGCAGACCAGAGCGGTGGGCAAGCTGGAACGTGAACTGGCCACGATCAAGGACCAGAGCTCGCTGCCCGATGATGACGTGCTGGCACTGCTGGCCAGGCCCAAGGCCCGCTGAAGTGGCGGATGTCCGGGTCAAGATCTGCGGCCTGCGCACGGTGGGTGACGTGGTGGCGGTGGCGGCGGCGGGGGCGGGCTACATCGGTCTCAACTTTTTCCCCAAAAGCCCACGCTATGTGACCCTGCCCGAGGCGCGGCTGCTGGCGCTGGCCGCTCCGGTCGGGCTTGCCAAAGTGGCGTTGGTGGTGGATGGCGATGACGCGACGCTGGACGCCATAACCGAGGCGATGCCGCTGGACATGCTGCAGCTTCACGGCCACGAGACGCCCGCCCGTGTGGCCGAGGTGCGGGCGCGCTATGGCCTGCCGGTGATGAAGGTCATCGGTGTCGGGGACGCGGATGACCTGGCCGCACTTTACGATTATTCGACGGTGGCGGATCAGATCATGATCGACGCCAAGCCGCCGAAAGACGCCGTGCTACCGGGCGGCAACGGGGTACCTTTTGACTGGCGGCTGGTGGCGCAGCGCCGCTGGCTGCGGCCGTGGATGCTGGCGGGCGGTCTGAACGCCGCCAATGTGGCAGAGGCGATCCGGCTGACCGGTGCGCGGCAGGTGGACGTGTCCTCCGGGGTGGAAATGGCGCCGGGGGTCAAGGATCCCGCGAAAATTGCGGCATTTGTGGCGGCAACGCGGTGATCTTGCGCGACGCCACCCGCGCTGATGTACCTGCGATTGTGGCTTTGCTGGCGGATGATCCTTTGGGGCAGCGCCGCGAAGGCGCGGCGGAAAACGCCTATCTGACCGCCTATGACGAGATCGCCGCCAATCCCATGTATCAGCTGATCGTGGGCGAGGTTGCGGGGCGAATTGTGGCCTGCGCCCAGTTGACCATGCTGGCCGGCCTGTCGCGCGGCGGCGCGCGGCGCGGTCTGATCGAGGCGGTGCGGGTTGCCGCTGACCTGCGATCGCAAGGCATTGGCGCGCGGCTGATGGTAGAGTGCGAGACACGGGCGCGGGCGGCAGGCTGTGACCTTCTGCAACTGACCACCGACAACAGCCGCATCCGGGCGCATGCGTTCTATGCGGGGCTGGGGTTTCAGGCCAGCCATCTGGGGATGAAGAAACCGCTTTGAACCGCTGGGCACCGGTTGAAAACAGGGCCTCCGGCGGGGATATTTAGGGACAGATGATACCGCAAGGCAGGAAGCCCTTTCCCAGGGTCGTCAAGGCCGCTACATCGGGCAATTGCAGATCAGGAGGGCAACATGGCCAAGGACAACCCGAATTCATTCATGACCGGCCCGGACGAGCAGGGCCGCTTTGGCAAGTTCGGCGGGCGGTTCGTCAGTGAAACGCTGATGCCGCTGATCCTTGACCTGGAGGCGCGTTATGAATTCGCCAAGACCGACCCGACCTTCTGGGCCGAGATGGACGATCTGTGGAAGCACTATGTCGGACGTCCTTCGCCGCTGTATTACGCCGACCGGCTGACCAAGCATCTGGGCGGTGCCAAAATCTACATGAAGCGGGACGAACTGAACCACACTGGTGCGCACAAGATCAACAACGTGCTGGGGCAGATCATTCTGGCGCGGCGCATGGGCAAGACCCGGATCATCGCGGAAACCGGCGCAGGCCAGCATGGCGTGGCCACCGCGACTGTCTGCGCCAAGTTCGGGTTGAAATGCGTGGTCTACATGGGGGCGCATGATGTCGAACGCCAAGCCCCCAACGTGTTCCGCATGCGGCTTTTGGGGGCCGAGGTTATTCCGGTGACCTCCGGTCGTGGCACGCTGAAGGACGCGATGAACGACGCCTTGCGCGACTGGGTAACCAATGTGCGCGACACGTTCTACTGCATCGGCACGGTCGCCGGCCCGCATCCCTATCCGGCTATGGTACGCGATTTCCAAAGCATCATTGGCAAAGAGGTGCGCTGGCAACTGGCCGAACAGGAAGGCGAGGGGCGCCTGCCCGATACCGTTATCGCCGCGATTGGGGGCGGGTCGAACGCGATGGGCCTGTTCTATCCGTTCCTCGATGACCCATCGGTTGCGATTATCGGGGTGGAGGCCGGCGGCAAAGGCGTTGACGACCGCATGCAGCATTGCGCCTCGCTGACCGGAGGTCGCCCGGGCGTGCTGCACGGCAACCGCACCTATCTGCTGCAAGACCCGGATGGCCAGATCCTCGAGGGCTTCTCGATCAGTGCCGGGCTGGACTATCCCGGCATCGGGCCAGAGCATTCCTGGCTGCACGACATGGGCCGCGCCCAATATGTCAGCATCACCGACGCCGAGGCGCTGGAGGCGTTTCAGCTGTCGTGCCAGCTGGAAGGCATCATCCCGGCACTGGAACCCAGTCATGCGCTGGCCCATGTGATGAAAATTGCGCCCAAATTGCCGGCCGGGCATATCATCGTGATGAATATGTGCGGGCGCGGGGACAAGGATATCTTCACCGTCGCCAAGCATCTGGGATTCAACATGAAAATCTAGGCGGTTGGCAAAGCCATCCTGCCAGACCGGCCCTGTAAACGAAGGTTTACGGGGCCTTTTGCTGTGGCGCTTGGATCACGCAAACCTTTGGCGAATAGATGGTGTGCGGCTTCTTTCGGAACCTTGTGCAATCCCTGCCCGAATCGGCGGCAAGGCGGGGGCAGAGGCAGCAACCTATGGGAGTGAACTACTATGGTACCTTGTGATCGAAACACTTTGATCTTGCGGGCAGGCCTGTCGCTGGCGGCGGCGTTGATGCTGTCGGGCGCGGCGGTTGCGGGGCAGGCCAGCGGCGCACGCGGCCCGGACGTGGCCACGGCCTTTGGCGACGGATGGGTGCTGGTCGATGAGGTGGTGGTGCAGACCACGCATGAAATCAACCCGGATGCCTCGGGCGGTGACGAAGGCATCGCTGTGGGCGAACCGGACCCGACAGGCGGATCTGGTGACGATCCGGCAACAGGCGACGGCAGCGACGGTTCTGGCGATCAGGCGACAGGTGATGGCTCGGGCGACGGTACCGACGTGTCGGGTGACGGTTCGGACGACGGCACCGATGTGACGGGTGACGGTTCGGGCGACGTTACAGACAGCGGCGATGGCATTGATGTCATCTACACGATGGACGGCGGGTCCAATTGTGGCGGGTGCGAATATCAAAATGCGGTTCCGGTGTTTCAGATGCAATCGGGCGGCATTGCGCACAATGCTCCGGCACAGATCGTGGTACACAGCGATCACGAGGTCGCCCGGCAGACGGTGGCGCATGGGTCGGCAGCCTGCACGGCCCGGCATCCCGGCCTGCCGTGGATGTGCGAATGGCAAAGCGGTGCAAGCCAATAAAGATTCGTGATAGGCTGTGGCACCGGCCGGCACCGGCCGGCACTGGCCGGTGCCACGTTTCCAGGACCAACCATCCCGGCGCGGGTGGGGGGCGCTGGCGAAAAGGATGCGCTATGAAACATCGGTTGCTGGCAGTTGTGATACTGACAGGGCTATGCGCCCCGGCAGCGGCCCGCACCGTCGAGGAGCGGTTGATCGCGGGTCTCAAGGATCAGGGCTACGCCATCGTCGAGGATGGCTATACCTTTCTGGGTCGCCTGCGCATCGTTGCCGAAAATGACACTTATCACCGCGAGATCGTGGTCAACCCCGGAACCGGCGAGGTTCTGCGCGATTATACGGTACTGCTGAGCGACCTGTTGCCGCCGAAATCGCAACCGTCAGAGCCGCATGCCTCTGCCCCCGCCTTGGCTGCCCTGGTGCCGCCGCCAACCGGCACCGTCGCTGCCGCAGCGGCCGCCGCCGCAACCGTCGGCATGAGCATTGCGGCCATGGCAGCCGGTACCGGCCTGCAAGGCAGCGCCAGTCAGTTCGACATGCTCTTGGCCACCCCGATCCTGCCGCTAGGGCCGGTCGCTCCGTGACGCGGGCCGGCGCTTATCTGCTGCTCCTTCTGGTGCAGGCGGTCTGCGCGCTGTTCTTTGTCGCGGACATATTGTTGTCCGTCGTCGGCATCTACCCGGTGCCCCTAGCCTGGACCACGCGCGAGATGATGGAGGTTGGCGCACTGATCGGCCTGTTGCTGGGGCTGATCTTTGGCGGGCTGCTGGTCTGGCGCGCCTTTGGCGATCTGCGCCGGGCCGAGGCGCGGCTGGAACGGGCCAGCGCCGCCTTCATCGACCTGCTCAACGCCCGGTTCGATGAATGGGGCCTGACCACGGCGGAACGCGATGTGGCCCTGTTCGCGATCAAAGGGCTGAGTGTGCAGGACATCGCCCGGCTGCGCGAAACCAGCGAAGGCACGGTCAAGGCGCAGACCGCCGCCATCTACCGCAAGGCCGATGTGACGGGCCGCCCCCAGCTTCTGAGCCTGTTCATCGAGGATCTGATGGGGGCCGAGCGGCGTGATTCGGCGGCACTGTCCGACAAAGTCGCCTGACATCCCCGGCAACGGCGCGGTTTTTCCAAACCGGATCAGACCTTTGACGCCGCCACACCGCCGCCTACCGTGACTTTGGTCCTAAACTGCGGTTTAGGGCGGTAGAGCTGGTGGGTCGTCGGGCCCAAATAAACCGTGGGTCAATTCCACAAGGGTCCGCCGCGGGGCAGGGTGAGTGTATCGAAACCCGGCAGATGCCACCCGGCACAGCCAATAAAGGACCACACCATGAAACGACTGATGCTCCTTTCGACCGCCATGATCTTGACTGCCAGTTTTGCGATGGCCGCCGTGACCGCCAGCGACCTTGTCACCGCCTATCAGGCGCAAGGTTATACCACGATCGAGGTTGCGACCGGACTGACTCAGATCAAGGTCGAGGCCATTCAGGGCCGCGCCAAGGTCGAGGTGATCTATGACGCCACCACCGGGGCGATCCTGTCGCAGGAAAACAGCCGCGCCAAGAAAAGCGATGCCGGGCAAGGCGTGCAACTGACCACCGTGGCGACGGACTTTCTGAACGATAACGGCAACGGCAACGGGCAGGATGGCAACGGTGACGGCACGGGTGATGGTGCGGGCGGGAATGATGATGGCGCGGGCCATGACGCCGGAGATGACAAGGGCGGCGACAAAGGCAATGAGCACGACGGCGAACAGCATGACGGTTCGGGCCACGGCGGCAATGGCAGCCACGATGGTGCGGGCGACGACAACTCGGGCCAGCACGATTGAGCCCATCTGACCAAGGGGTGCGCAGGGATCACTTTGCGCACCCCGGTCCAGGCCCGGCCTTGCCGATGGCCCTGCGATGCAAGATACTGCGACCCGCAGCACCGGGCCAATCCGGGGGGGTAAGATGAAGCGCCGTCATTTTCTGGGACAGACCGCCGCAAGCCTGTTTCTGGCCGGTCTTGTCTTGACTGGTCCGGTCAGCGCCGCGACCTTCGCGGAAGGCGTGATCGCACAGCTGACCCGTCAGGGCTTTGCCGCCATCGCGTCCGAGACGACCTGGCTTGGCCGGGTCCGCATCACGGCTGAACGCAATGGCGGCACGCGGGAGATCGTTCTGAATCCGCGCACGGGCGAAATTCTGCGTGATATCTGGACTCCGGCTGACGACACTGCGGCGCAGGTGCCGATTGTCGATGACATCGGGCCTGCCAGCAGCGGCGGCTCCGATGACGGCGGCAGTTCTGGCGGCGGCGATGATGGCGGCGGCAGCGACAGCGGCTCCGGCAATGGTGACTCAGGCAGCGGCTCTGGCAGCGGAGGGTCGGGCAGCGGAGGTTCTGGCAGCGGGTCGGACGGCCATGATGATGGCGGCGGCGACCATGGCGGCAAGGGCAAGGGTTGATGGCCGGGCATACCCAGCCCCGGTCGGGGGCCATGCCATAATGGGCAGACAGGCCATCGTCGCGGCGCTGTTTCTGGCGCAGGCCCTGTTTGCCATCATCTTCGTGTCCGACGTGTTTTCGTCGATCTTCGGCTTTGAATCCGCCCCGCTCAGCTGGGAGGCGCGCGAGCTTCTGGAAATCTTTGCGGCTGTCGGCCTTGTCATCGGTGCGGTTCTGGGCGGCTTTGCGATGCGGCGTGCGGTGCTGGACCGCAACAAGGCGCAAGAACGCCTGCGCCGCGCGTCAGGTGCGTTTCTGGACCTGCTCGAGGAACGCTTTGCCGAATGGGGCCTGACCCCCGCCGAACGTGATGTGGCCTTGTTCGCCATCAAGGGCATGTCGACGGCAGAGATTGCCATCCTGCGCACAACATCAGAAGGCACGGTCAAGGCCCAGACCAACGCGATCTACCGCAAGGCCGGGGTGTCGGGCCGCTCGCAACTGCTCAGCCTGTTCATCGACGACCTGATGCGCGACGACGGCAACCTGCGTCCGGCAGCGCAACCGCCGCTTGGCCTGGCCTGACACCAACCTATTGTGATTTATCGACAAGATTCCTGCCACAACCGCCAGCTCCGGCGCCCGAAACCCACAGCGGCTGGCCAAAGCACCGTCCGGATCAGGCTTCGCCCCGGTCGTAAAGTTGCAACACCGCCAGCGGCACCACGTCCAGCGTGCGCCGATGCGTGCCTTTCAGGTTCACTTCCGGGGCCGCGCCCTCGTCATGCGCCTGCAAGAATCGGCTGGCGCACAGACACCAGCGGTCGCCCGGCTTCAGCCCGGCAAAGCCGAACTCGGGGCGCGGGGTCGACAGGTCATTGCCCAGATATTTCGACAACGCCAGAAACTCTGCCGTCATCACTGCACAGACCGTGTGCTGACCGCGATCCTCCGGCCCGGTATCGCAGCAGCCATTGCGATAAAACCCGGTGACAGGCTTGGCTGAACAGGGCTGCAAGACGCCCCCCAGAACATTGACCGATGCTTCTTTCATCCGGCCAGTCTAGCGCAGCCGGGCCACCCGGCCAAGGGCCGTCACGGAAACCGGGTGCTGGCGAGCGGTGGCAGCAGATTGCCCGACACCAGCGCCGTCAGAATGCGGTTCACCGGCGGCATTCGCCCGACCGGGGCCAGCACCCAGTCGCGCAGCACTGGCAGCAGGCGGCTGTCGGACTGGTACATCGGTGTAAAGCTGGCGGACAGTGCCTGATAAAACCGCCGGTGCCAGCGCCGCATCCGGGCATAGCGCGGCAAGGCATCCGCCAGCGGGCAGGCTGCCAGCGCCAGGGTCAGGGCCATCGCATCCAGCAGCGCCATGTTCGCGCCTTGCCCCAACTGCGGGCTGGCGCGATAGGCGGCATCGCCCAGAAACACCAGCCCCGGCTGATAGACCCGTGCCAGACTGCCATGGGCATAGCGTGCCGGCGTCAGATCCGCCTTGCCACGCAACTGATCCAGAAATGGCACCATCGCAGGCCAGAACCGACCCACGTTATCGCGCCAGGCGTCGAACCTGACCTCTGGCCACGCCTCCAGCCCGGCCAGCGGCAGCGACCAGAACAGCGCGGCGCGTGGTGTGGGATCATCGGGCAACCGGCCAATCGGCAGCACGCCCGCCATCTTTTCCGCACGGAAATAGCGCTGGCTCAATTGATCCTGCGGCAGGACCGCGCCTTCGGGCCAGGGAACCGAGGCCCAGACGGCCCCAAATGGCAAGGCCCGCGCGGCCATCGGCGACAGCAGCGACCCGGTGCCAGAACCGTCGATCACCAGATCAAACGGCCCCAGCCGGTCGCCGCCGCCATCGCGCACCAGCCAGCGCACCCCGCCCTCCTGCGGGGCCGCCAGCACCGCAGCCCCGGTCGCCAGCGTGACCCCTGCGGCCATCGCCGCAGACCACAGCACATGAAACAGACTGGCCCGGTGCATCGCCAGACCGGGCGCACCGGCCCGGTAATCCACCGTCAGAATCTCGCGGCGTCCGGCTTGACCCCGCATCTGGCGGATCGGTGCCGCCAATGCCCGCGCCGCATCGTCCGCGCCAATCGCCTCCAGCACCGCCAGCCCGACCGGCTGCACCACCAGCCCTGACCCCAGCGGGCGCGGGGTCGCGAACCGCTCGGCTATCGTCACCGCATGGCCGTGCCGCGCCAGCAGCGCCGCCGCCGCCAGCCCGCCAATTCCCGCCCCGACGATGCCAATCCGCAGTGTCATCCGGCCAATTCACACGCAATCCGCGGCCAGGGCAAGGCCCGCGCAACCGTCCGGAATTCCATACTTTGACAATCCGCACCGCGCGGATAGGGTCGCCACAGCGCCCGCAGAGGCGCATCAAAGGGATCGTGGGTCATGGATGAAGTCTTGCTGGGAATTCTGGCATTCTGCGTGGTGTTGGCCATTCCGGTCTGCATTATCGTCTTGCTGGTCGGCCAGTCCCGGCTGAAGGCCCGCGTCACGACGCTGGAAGCCCGCATTGCGGCCGCAGGCAGCATCCCCGCCGACGCCATCGCCACCGCCATCGCCACCACGGCGATTGCCGTTCCGCCGCCCTTGCCGTGGGACCAGCCGGTCATGGCGGGCGCGCCCGTTGTGCCCGTTGTGCCAGAACCCGGCGCCGAAGCCGCCATGGTTGCAGGTGCGGTCGAAACCCTGTCCGACACACCCCCGCCCGCCGACCAGAACCGCCCCATCGTCATCCGCCGCGACCGTGCCGCCGCCTTGGGTGGCTGGCTCACGCGCAACTGGGTCTATGTCGTCTCTGCGGCTTCGCTGGCCTTGGCGGGCGTGTTCCTTGTGCAATACGGCATCCAGAACGGCATGCTGCCGCCGTGGCTGCGCGTCGCCGCTGCTTATGGCTTTGGCGCAGCGCTGATCGGTGCCGGTGACTGGATGCGCCGCAAGCTGGGCGATGGCGAGGACAGTGACACCGCCTATCTGCCCTCGGTCTTTGCCGGCGCAGGACTTGTCAGTCTGTTTGCCGCCACCGTCGCGGCGCGACAGCTGTACGACCTGATCGGCCCCAACCTGTCCTTTGCCCTGCATGTTCTGACCGCCCTGCTGGCGATTGGCCTCGGCTGGTTCTATGGCCCGTTGTTGATTGCCGTCGGCCTGATTGGTGCCGCCGCCGCGCCATTTCTTGTGGGCTCCGACAGTGGCGCCACGCCGCTGCTTTATGGCTATTACGGGTTGATCGCAGCACTTGGTCTTGCCGTGGATGCGGTCCGCCGCTGGGCCTGGGTGTCGGTTCTGGCGCTGGTGCTGGCCATCGGCTGCGGCTGGGCGATGCTGCAATTCGGCGCGGGGCAGGCGGGCTGGCTGGCCTTCAATCTGGTGATTGTCGCGCTGTCGGTCGGTTTGCCTGTCCTGCGTCCGATCCCCAACCACGACGGCCCCAGCGTTCTGGTCGCGGCTTTGACCCAGGGCAAGCCGGACTGGCCCAGCTTTCCCGTGCGCCTCGTGGCTGGCACCACGATTGTCGCCACGCTGGCCTTGCTGACCTTGCAAGGGGCGACACCGATGGTCGGCCTGCTGGCCTGTGGTGCGCTGACGCTGCTCGCGCTCGGACTCTTGATCTGGGCCGAAAAGGCCGATGGTCTGGCCGACCTCGCCCTGTTGCCCGCCCTCGCTTTGCCACTGCGGCTGATCCTAGATGCCACGCAATACTGGCCGTTGTCGCAAAGCATCCTCAGTCAGTCCATCGCCCTGCGCCCTCCCGAAACGGCCGCGCCGCAGGGCGTGACCTGGCTCGTCATCCTTGCCGCCCTGATCACTGCCGCCTTCGCGTGGCGCGCCCTGAAAGGCGGCCCGTTGTCTTTGCTGCACGGGCTGGCCGCCGTTCTGGTAGCCCCGGTCACGGTTGCGGTGCTGGAGCTGACCTGGTTCCCCGCCACCGTGATTGGTGCCTATGCCTGGGCGCTGCACCCGATGATCCTTGCCGCCGCAATGGTGGCGCTGGCCACCCGCTTTGCCCGGACCGATGGCACCGATCACCGCCGCATGGCCTATGCCACGCTGTCGGCGCTGTCGCTGATGGCGCTGTCGCTGTTCTTGCTGACCTCCGCCACCGCCCTGACGCTGGCGCTGGCGGTGCTGGTCCTTGCCGCCGCCTGGCTCGACAGGCGCTATGACCTGCGCGAGATGGGCCTGTTCATCCAGATCGCCACCGCCGTCCTCAGCTACCGCCTGCTGGCCGACCCCGGTCTGGACTGGGCGATGCAGGCCCCGATCCTGGCCGTTCTCGCCGCGTTCCTTGGCGTCATCGGGGCCGAGGTTGCGGCCTGGCACCTGCTGCGCGATCTGGGCCGCAGCATGACCCGGGGTGTGCTGGAAAGCGCGGCACTGGCCCTTGCCGCCATTCTCGCCAATGTCCTGCTGTCGCGCTGGCTGGTGCCGATTGCCAGCTTCTCGGGCTATTCGGCGCTGGATCTCAACTACGCCACCGCGCTCAACGCAATGCCGTGGCTGGTCCTGATGCTGACGCAGCTTTACCGCGTCAAATTTGGCGGCCCACTGAAACGCCTGCGCCAGATCATCGCGGTCCTCGCCGGGTTCCTCGCCTTTTCCGGCCTGCTCACGGCCGCGGTCTTTCTCAACCCGTTGCTCGCCGCCTACCCCGATGGCATCGGCGCGCTGGTCCAGGGCCCGGTGATCCTTGACACGCTCGCGCTCGCCTACGCCCTCCCCGGCCTCCTGCTGCTGATCGCGGCATGGCGGCTTGGCCTGTCGCGCCGCATCACCTGGGGTCTGATCGTCGGGGGCGGTCTGCTTATCGCCCTCTATGCCGGGCTGGAAATCCGCCGCTTCTGGCAGGGCGACTGGCTGGGAAAACCCGGCGTCACGCAATACGAGCTCTACACCTACACCATCGCCCTGATGCTGACCGGCGCCGCCCTGCTGTATCAGGCCATCGCCCGCCGCTCGGCCCTGCTCAGGCGGATCGGCATGGCGGTCATCGCCATCACCGTCGCCAAGGTCTTCCTGATCGACGCCGCCGGCCTGACCGGCCTGACGCGGGTGTTCAGCTTCCTCGGCCTCGGCCTGTCACTGGCGGGACTTGCATGGCTCAATCGCTGGGCCGGGCAAGTGTCGCAAAAGTCAGGGCCGGACCCCCTCCCGCCAATTTGATTAAAACTTTCGCTTACCCTTGAGAAATACTCCACGGGGTCCGGGGTGTGAAACCCCGGTCCGCCGCTGGACACAAGCGCCACGTCTCCATATAACGCGCGAATGACCCGCATATCCGCGATCACCCTGCGAATTATCGGCCCGGCGACCTGACGACAGGCGCCGGGACTGGCCGTTTGGCCCCGATCAACCGCCCCCATGAAGGACCGCCGATATGTGCGCCGATACCGTCACTGCACCTGATTACCGCAACACCGTGTTCCTGCCCGAAACCGACTTTCCGATGCGCGCGGGCCTGCCGCAGCGTGAACCCGACTGGCTGGCACGGTGGGAGTCCATCGGCATCTACGACCGCCTGCGCGAGAAAAAGGACCGCCCGCAGTTCACCCTGCACGACGGCCCGCCCTATGCCAACGGCCACCTGCACATCGGCCATGCGCTGAACAAGATCCTCAAGGACATGGTTGTCCGCTCCCAGCAGATGATGGGCGCCGACGCCCGCTATGTCCCCGGCTGGGATTGCCACGGCCTGCCGATCGAGTGGAAGATCGAGGAACAGTACCGCGCCAAAGGCCTGAACAAGGACGACGTCGATATCATAGCCTTCCGCCGCGAATGCCGCGCCTTCGCTGCCGGCTGGATCGACATCCAGCGCGCCGAATTCAAACGCCTTGGCGTCACCGGCAACTGGGCCGACCCCTACCTGACCATGAACTACCACGCCGAAGCCGTGATCGCCGACGAGTTCATGAAATTCCTGATGAACGGCAGTCTGTATCAGGGCAGCAAACCTGTCATGTGGTCCCCCGTCGAGAAAACCGCCCTTGCCGAGGCCGAGGTCGAATACCACGACCTGACCAGCCACACGGTCTGGGTGCGGTTTCCGGTGGTGGATGTAATTGAAATGCAAGAGGTCCGTGGTGGCTCGATGTCGACACCGTCTTCCAGACTGGCTGAACGCGGACTTACCGGCGCAAGCGTCTTGATCTGGACGACGACGCCTTGGACCATTCCCCAAAACCGGGCAATCTCCTACAGCGACTTGATCCAGTATGGCTTGTATGAAGTGCTGGAAGCACCAGAGGGGAGTTCGGCAAAAGTCGGGGAGAGGGTCGCGGTAGCGAACAACCTCGCAGAGTCAGTCTTTAAGGCCGCTAAATTGACGATGGATCAGGTAAAGCGCCATGGCGACTTCCAGCCTGAGTGCGTTGTATGCTCCCATCCCTATCGCGGCATCGAGGGCGGCAACGGCGAATGGGACTACCCCGTCCCCCTTCTCCCCGGCGATCACGTCACCGATGACGCGGGTACGGGATTTGTCCACACCGCCCCCTCCCATGGCGATGACGACTACCAGATGGGCCTGAAACACGGTCTGCAGATGACCTACAACGTCGAGCCAGACGGCACCTACCGCACCAGCCTGCCGCTGTTCGGCGGTCAGGCCATCATCACCCCGGATGGCAAGGAAGGTCCGGCCAACGTCTCGAACATCAGGGCCCTCGCCCAACAAGGTGCCCTGTTCGCCAAGGGCAAGCTCAAGCACTCCTACCCGCACTCGTGGCGCTCCAAAGCCCCGCTGATCTACCGCAACACCCCGCAATGGTTCGTCGCCATCGACAAACCCTTGGACGACGGCCTGTCGACCTATGGCGACACCATCCGCAAACGGGCGCTGAATTCAATCAATCAGCTGGTGCAATGGACCCCGCCCACCGGACGAAACCGCCTGCATTCGATGATCGAGGCCCGCCCGGATTGGGTGCTGTCGCGTCAGCGCGCCTGGGGCGTGCCCCTGACCGCCTTCACCAAAAAGGGCGCTCAGCCGACCGATCCCGACTTCCTGCTGCGCGATCCCCGCGTCAATACCCGCATCAAGGCCGCCTTCGAGGCAGACTCGGCCGATGTCTGGTTCGTGCAAGGATTCAAGGAAAAGATCCTGAATGGCATCGTAGATCCGCAGGATTATGAACAAGTCACCGACGTTCTCGACGTCTGGTTCGACTCGGGTTCCACTCATGCCTTCGTCCTGCGCGACCGCCCGGATGGCACGGCGGATGGCCTTGCTGACCTCTACCTCGAAGGCACCGACCAGCATCGCGGCTGGTTCCATTCCTCGATGCTGCAAGCCTGCGGCACCAAGGGTCGCGCGCCCTACCGTGCCGTCCTGACCCACGGTTTCACGCTGGACGAGAAGGGCATGAAGATGTCCAAGTCGCTCGGCAATACCGTCGCGCCGCAAGCGGTGATCGACGAATACGGTGCCGACATCCTGCGCCTGTGGGTGGCGCAAGCCGACTACACGCAAGACCTGCGGATCGGCAGAGAGATCCTGAAGGGCACAGCGGACAGCTATCGCCGCCTGCGCAACACGCTGCGGTTCCTGCTGGGCAACCTGAAAGACTTCTCCGACGCCGAAAAGGTCGACGCCGCCCAGATGCCCGAACTCGAACAATGGCTGCTGCACCGCATAGCCGAACTCGATCACGAAGTGCGCGACGGCTACAGGAAATACGACTTTCAGGGGGTGTTCCAGAAGCTCTTTACCTTCGCCACCACCGACCTGTCCGCCTTCTACTTCGACATCCGCAAGGACAGCCTGTACTGCGACGCGCCGGACAGCCTGACCCGCCGCTCCGCCCGCACGGTGCTGGATATCCTGTTCCACCGCCTGACCACCTGGCTCGCCCCGATCCTGACCTTCACGATGGAAGAAGTCTGGCTCTGCCGCTTCCCCGGCGACGAAAGCTCGATCCACCTACAAGACATGCCTGCAACGCCGAAAGCGTGGGTTAACCCCGGGCTCGCCAGGAAATGGGAAGCCATCCGCACCACCCGCCGCGTCGTAACCGGCGCGTTGGAGGTGCAGCGCACCGCCAAAGTCATCGGCTCCTCGCTGGAAGCCGCGCCGGTGGTGTACAACCCGATGCCCACCGGCCTTGACCCCGACGCTTTTTCCGAATTGTGCATCACCTCTGGTCTGTCCTTTTCGAACAAACTGCCCCCCGCCGATGCCTTCACACTGCCTGACACACCCGGTATCGCTGTGATGTTCCACCCCGCCCTCGGCGAAAAATGCGAACGCTGCTGGAAAGTGTTGCCAGATGTGAACACCCACCATCACCCCCACACCTGCGCCCGCTGCAACGCGGCGCTGGGGTGACGGCGACGATCCAGACCCCTCTCGGGCCTATCTCGGTCCGGGAGGCGGGCGGCACCATCGCCGCGCTGGGCTGGCACGCTGCCGACCGCGAGGCGACACCGCTCGAGGCCGAGGCGCTCAGACAACTTGCCGCCTACTTTGCTGGCACCCTCACCCGGTTCGACCTGCCTCTCGACTTCGGCACCGGCTTCAACGCCCAGGTCCGCCGCGCGATGTTCGCCATCCCGCAAGGCGAAACCCGCACCTACGGCGACCTCGCCCGTGACTTGAACGCCCCCGCCCAGGCCATCGGTCAGGCCTGCGGTGCCAACGCTTTGCCCATAATCATCCCCTGTCACCGCATCCTTGGCGCCCATTCTCTGGGCGGCTTCTCCGCCAAAGGCGGCGTCGAAACCAAAGTGTGGCTCTTGAAACACGAAGGCGCGGCCTCGCTCCTTCTCTGAAACCTGTCTGAAATTCCCATCCCCTTGGCACCACGAAAGGCCCGGACGGCGTGAAACCCTCTCGCGGCCCGCCCGGCAAACCGCCTTGCCCCCGCCTGCCCGCAATTGTAACGGTTTCGCAACAAAGGAACCGATCTTGAGCCTCTTCGTCCTTCTTGCCGTCCTTGCATCGGCCCTGCTGCATGCCACCTGGAATTCGCTGGTCAAACTTGGCACGTCGCGGATGGGGGCGATGGTCATCCTGTCGCTTTGCGAAATGCCGATTGGCCTTGTGGTCGCCCTGTTCCGCGCGGCACCCACCGCGCCGGTTTTGCCGTGGATCGCCGGGTCCGGTCTTGCGCATTTCTGCTACAAGTTCTTTCTGACCTATGCCTACGAGCGCGGCGATCTCAGCCGGGTCTACCCGATTGCCCGCGGCTCGGCACCGCTGGTCGTGGCGATCTTTTCCGGCCTGTTTCTCGCCGATCTGATCACGTTCCATGAATATGTCGGCATCACCGTGCTGGGGCTTGGCATCCTGCTGATGGCGCAAGGCGTCTTCACTTCGGGTGAAAACCGCAAACTGATCCCGTTTGCCCTCGGGTCTGCTGCGGCCACTGCCTGCTACACCCTGATCGACGGTCAGGGCGCGCGGATCGCGGGCGATGCGATTGGCTATGTCGCCTGGGTGTTCATCGCCGACGGCGCGGGCTTTGCCTTGGGCATGCTGGCGTGGAAGGGCCGCGCCATCGTGCCGCGCGACCGCGCCGCCTGGGGTAGGGGCAGCATTGCGGCTGCGGCATCTTACGGCGCTTACGGTGTCTCGGTCTGGGCGATGACGGTCGCCCCCATCGCGCTGGTCGCGGCGTTGCGCGAAACCTCCATCCTGTTCGCGGTGCTGATCGGCTGGCTTGGCTTTGGCGAACGGATGACCCGGGGCAAGATGCTGGCGGCGGCGGTCATTGTGGCGGGCGTGATGCTGACGCGGCTGTGATCCCTGCGGATTTTTCGCAGAAAAATCGTGCCTTAACCGATCCGCGTGCTGCTGCGATCCGGGATCATCTGTTGCGCGATCCCGGCGAAGGTCAGGTATAAGGACGTTGCAACCAGTCCCCAATGTACCAGCAGGCCTTCCTGAAAATCGGCCCAGGCCGCCCAGAACGCGCAGATCAGCCAGACCACCGCCATCGCCAGGTTCAGCCGGTGCCAGCGTTTGGTGCGGGTCGGGTGGATGAATTTCAGGTTCAGAAACATCGCCACTGTCAAAGCCATCACGATCGCCAACACCACCGGATAGGGCGGTGCAATGGCGAACAGCACCAGCACCACCATGTTCCAACAGGCTGGAAAACCAGAGAAACTCTTGTCCTTGGTCTTCATCCGCGTGTCGGCGAAATACACGACCGAGCCGTAGACGATGACGATGATGGCCGTCCAGCCGGTCCAGCCCGGCAGCAGACCGGATTTGAACAGCGCAAAGGCCGGGATGAACACATAGGTCAGGTAATCGACGATCAGGTCCATCAGAACCCCGTCGTACAACGGCCAGTTCGTCTCGACGTCATAGCGTCGCGCCAGGGGGCCGTCGATGCCGTCGACCACCAGCGCCAGCACCAGATACAGGAACATCAGGCTCCATTTGTGATCGACCGCTTCCAGTATGGCCAACATCGACAGCACCGCGCCAGACGCGGTCAACAAATGCACAGACAAGGCTTTGAGGCGGATATCCATGGCACTTTTGATGGCCTAAAAGTGCCCACTTCGCAAGCGATCAGGCACCGTGTCACGCCCTGGGATGCGCCTTTTCGTAAACCTCCATCAGCCGCGCGGCGTCAACGGCGGTGTAGGTCTGGGTGGTGGATAAAGAGGCGTGGCCCAGAAGTTCCTGAATTGCGCGCAAGTCACCACCCGCGCTCAGAAGATGGGTCGCAAAGCTGTGCCGCATGGCATGCGGCGTGGCCGTCGCGGGCAGCCCCAATTGCATCCGCGCCTTTTCCATCACCAGCGCGATCAGCCGGGGGTTCAACGGCCCGCCCCGCGCCCCCCGGAACAGCGCCGCCGCCCGTGTCATCTCGTAGGGACACAGCCGCACATACTCCGCCACCGCGGCCCGCGCGGCAGGCAGCACCGGCACCAGCCGTTCCTTGCCACCCTTGCCGATGATCCGCAACACGTCCGGCAGGGGCACCGCCGCTCCGGTCAGCCCCAGCGCTTCGGATATCCGCAAGCCGCAGCCGTACAGCAGCGTCACCACCGCCATGTCCCGCGCACCAATCCATGCCTCGGCGGATTGATCCCCCACCCGGTCGATCATGGCAAACGCCGCATCCTCGCTCAGCGGCCGCGGCAGCTTGCGCCGGTATTTCGGCCCCCGCGTCTGCAACGTCACCGTCGCGTCAAACCCCTCGCGCTCTGCCAGCCAGCCGGTGAACCCCTTCACGGCCGACAGGCTCCGTGCCAAAGTCCGCGCCGAAACCCCGCGCGCCCGCTCTGCCGCCATCCAGGCCCGCAGGTCGCTGTGCGGCAGGGCGGCCAGCAGCTGTACCCCCTCCACCTCAGCCCGATGGCCTGCCAGAAACCCCAGAAACCCCGACACATCACTGGCATAGGCTTTCAGCGTATGCGCGGCCGCCCCGTCCAGGGCGCGCAGATGGTCCAGCCAGCGGCTCAGCGCATCGCGCAACCCGGCCGAGATCATGACAGCCAGCGCCGCATGGTCCGTTCGAACACCCCTGCAAAGAAGCCCAGCAGATCGGTGCCATGGGTCGTCTTGAACTGATGCGGGTCTTCCGCGCCCAGCACCAGCATCCCCGGCAGCCGCCCCTTGCCGAAATCCAGCTTCATCAGCGCCTCTGACCGGATCCACCCGGCCTTTTCGCCATACAAGGCGTCCGACGACGGCTGCACCTGCCGCAGCACGACCGGGCGCAGCGGCACATTCTTGCCCGCCGAGATGTAATCCGACACGAACCCGGCCTGCGCCACATACAAAACGTCGCCCAGCTTGCGTAAGCTGGCATCCGCATCGCCCTGCACCGATTCCAGCACCAGCCGCACGCAATCGACCCGCAAGGTCGGCGCCACCTCGGCATTCAGCGCGTTCAGGAAATCCTCGAAACTCAAGGGGTCCAGCAGTTGCAGGACCGCACGGTGCACCTGATTGGTGCCGGCAAGGTTTTCATAGGCGGCGGCAATCACGGTCCGGTGGGTATCCTCCAGCCGGTCGAGCCGGCTTTCCAGCCGCTCCATCGCCAGCCCGCGCAGATCGACGATGTTCGACCCCATCGCCCGCTCGTTCGCCGCGATCAGGGCGTTCATCACGGCGCTGTCTTCCAACAGCGCTTCCGGCTCCGCAATGATGCGGTCGCGCGTGTCCTGATCCATCATGCCCCGGTCCGTTTCTTCGTGGTTTGGCAGGAGTATAGCGGGTTTTCCGGCGCTGTCGCGGGGGAGTTTGCCATCCTGGGGCGGTGCGGCGATGCGGTCACACTGTCTTACCGGATTTGTCCTACGACAAATCCGGCCGCGCCTGCCTGCCCCCGGCAGGCGCGACAGACGCGCCCGCCCAGTCAGGCGCGGCCGGATTGGAACCGGGGGGATTGCGGCGCTCCCTTTGCCTTGCGGCTTTCAGCCTTCAGGCAATCGAACCGATGAACCTTCCGCTGGAAGGTCCATCAGACGGTCCTCAAAGATCAGAGGATCTTCTGCCCCGTCTTGGCCCAATCCTTCATGAACTGCTCCAGCCCCTTGTCGGTCAGCGGATGCGAGATCATCGCCTTGATCACGGCTGGCGGAGCGGTGACAACATCGGCCCCGATCAGGGCACATTGCGTGATGTGGTTGGCGGTGCGGATGGACGCCGCCAGAATCTGCGTCGAATAGCCGTAATTGTCATAGATCGTGCGGATGTCAGAGATCAGCTCCATCCCATCCATGTTGATGTCGTCCAGACGGCCCACGAAGGGCGAGATGAACGTGGCCCCCGCCTTGGCCGCCAGAATCGCTTGATTGGCGGAAAAACACAGCGTCACGTTGACCATCCGGCCCTCGCCCGACAGCACTTTGCACGCCTTCAGGCCGTCCCAGGTCAGCGGCACCTTCACCGTGATATTCTCGGCAATCGCGGCCAGCTTGCGGCCCTCGGCGATCATGGCATCGGCTTCGGTGGCGACGACTTCTGCGGACACCGGGCCGGGCACCAGCGCACAGATCTCGCGGGTGACTTCCAGAATGTCGCGCCCCGATTTCAGGATCAGCGACGGATTGGTGGTCACGCCATCGACCATCCCCAAGGCGTGAAGTTCCGCAATCGCGGGCACATCGGCGGTATCGACAAAGAATTTCATAGGCGCGGTCCTTGTTTGGTTGCGATAGGGTTCATCCGGGTTTACCGCAAACAGCTTGCGGGCGAAAGGTCGTTGGCGCGAAAGGTGGTTGCGGTGGTCGAACGGGTCTACGAGGCGGGCGATCTGGTTGGCGTGCTGATCGCCGAACCCTTGGGCCGGCTTTTGGACTACAAGGCCCCCGAAGGCGGCTGCGGCGACGGCGATTTCGTCGAGGTTCCCCTTGGCCCCCGTCGCGTGCTGGGCGTGGTCTGGGGCCGGGGCGAGGGCACATTCGACCTCGCCAGGATCCGCCCGATCATCCGCCTGCTGGACGCGGCTCCGATGCGGGCCGAGATGCGGGCCTTTCTGACCCGCGCCGCCGAATACACGCTGACCCCGCTTAGTGCCATGCTGCGACTAGCGACCCGCGCCCCGGGACTGGGCGATCCGCCGTCGATGCGGCGGGTCTATGCTTTGGGCACCACCATCCCCAACACCCTGACCGACGCGCGGCACCGGGTGGTAGAGGCGTTGCGCGACTATCGCGGTACTGCCGTTACCCTGGCCGAACTGGCAGAGGCTGCGGGGTGCGGGCCAGCGGTGGTCAAGGGGCTGGTGAAACTCGGGGTGGTTCTGGAACAGGACGCGCCACGCGATCTGCCCTATCCGCGCATGGACACGCAGGCCCTGCCGCACCTTTTGGGCGACCAGATCGCGGCTGGCGACGCTTTGGTCGCCACGGTGGCGATGGGCGGCTATTCCACGACGCTGTTGAAAGGCGTCACCGGGTCCGGCAAGACCGAGGTTTATCTGGAGGCGGTGGCCGAATGCTTGCGGCAGGGGCGGCAGGCCTTGGTGCTGCTGCCGGAAATTGCCTTGACCGGCGACTTTCTGGCGCGGGTGGCGCAGCGATTTACCAAAGCTCCCGCCGAATGGCATTCCGGCGTGACAATGACCGAACGCCGCCGGTTGTGGCGCATGGTGGGGCAGGGCGAGGCACAACTGGTCGTCGGGGCCCGCAGCGCCCTGTTTTTGCCGTTCCGCGACCTCGGCCTGATCGTGGTGGATGAGGAACATGACACCTCTTACAAACAAGAGGATGGTGTTTTGTACCACGCCCGCGACATGGCTGTCCTGCGCGCCGCGATTGCCGGGTTTCCGGTCATCCTGTCCTCTGCCACGCCCTCGCTTGAAACCTGGGCCAACGTCCAGTCCGGCAAATACACCCGCCACATCCTCACGTCCCGCTTCGGCGCGGCCGAACTGCCCCAGATGCGGGCTTTGGACATGCGCGAAGATAAACTGCCCTCCGACCGCTGGATGTCCGAACGGCTGGCCCGCGCGGTGCAGACCCGTATCGACCGCAGCGAACAAAGCCTCTTGTTCCTCAATCGCCGCGGCTATGCCCCGATCACGCTGTGCCGCGCCTGTGGGCATCAGGTCGGTTGCGATGATTGCGATGCGCGGATGGTTGAACACCGCTTCCTGAAACGTCTGGTCTGCCACCAATGCGGTGCCAGCAAGCCGATCCCCACCGCCTGCCCGGACTGCAAGGTTGAAGGCAGGATGGCCCCGGTCGGCCCCGGCGTGGAGCGTATGGCAGAAGAAGTGGCGGCCAGGTTCCCAAACGCCCGCCTCGCCGTGCTGTCCTCCGACCTGTT
>JANYFE010000001.1 GCA_025362795.1 Rhodobacterales bacterium
AGTTGCCCTCTTCGAATACATCAACGGCTTTTACAATCCACGCCGCAGACACTCAGCCTTGGGCTGGAAAAGCCCCGTGGCTTTCGAACGGAAGGCCGCTTAACATGAGCACCTGACCGGAACGAAACCGGGACAGCTCCAAACCTTTCCCCCATCGCGCGAGTCGAAAGACAGGGCGCCCTTTCCACCTCACCGCGTTGAGTTAGCGACTGCGGATCGGCTGAGCAGTCCAGCTTTGGCTGCCCTCTCCACCCCCAATGGCGAGCACAGGTGAGAACAATGAGGACAGGAAGCACATGTAAGTAATAAGAGCACAGCTTGTTCGCCATAACTCCTTAGAATAATTAGAAAACCCAAGAAGTCGCAACGCACCACTGTATTTTAGTTGCGTTAAATAACGTAACTATATATATTCAGATTGTCATATACAGCGGAGTACACCATGAGAAATGTTATCTAAATCATTGAAATATAAGGGTAAATATAGCATATTGGTATTGCGGAGGCGAAAGTGTCCAAAACTGCGCCAAAACCGAAGTTCTTGGCTTCCACCCCCAAGGGCGTCACTGCGAGGTCCAAACTCGAACAGTGATTTGACGAGCAGTCATAGAAGATCGGTGTCCAAAGCCGAACCGCCGACGCGATATGTCCAGTATCGCGTCGGCAACCTCCTAGGAGCATGAAATGGCACCCAAGTCAAAGATCAAGTCGCAAATTGAAGCTCTTCGCGCCGAGCTTTGGCCGAACATCGAGAGTTTGCCAGTCTGGAACAGACAGACATCAGATGGCTATTCGACGGTTCCAAGGACGCTTTCACAGTTGGGAGCAATCGCGGACGCGTTATCCGGGAAAGGCAAGCCTGTGATGCAAACCTACTTGGAACTCTGGTGCCGCGTGTACGACAATGGTTTTGTAAACTTGAGCAAGCAGCAGGAAATCGCCTTCGCTTCTGGTTTTTCAGGACAACGAGCAGTGGCAACATGGCGCGAGCGGATGAAGAGGCTTCAGGAACTCAAATTTGTCGACATAAAGGAAGGTCCGTCTGGAGCCTTCAGCTATGCCTTGATCCTAAATCCTTACTGGGTGATCGCTTTTCACAGGAAAGCAAAATCGAAAACGTTCCCGACTGATCGATACGTTGCCCTCTTCGAAAGGGCGCTCGAAATCGGCGCTAAAGATCTAGCCGAATTCAACGAAGGATTCGCGAAAGAAGAGGTCTAGATACCCCCCCACCCCGCCGCCTTCCTCAGCACTTCCTCCGTCCACTAGTTCAGACTCTTACCCGTCAGCTCCACGGCAATCACCGCCCGCCAATCCACCTCCGGGTTGATGCCTCGTAGGGTGTGTGCTTGCACGCACCACTCCCCGCGATGGCGCGTGAAATCACGCACCCTAACCAACCTTCCCGATCTTCTCACACATTCCCCGATAATCCTCCACCGCCTCCCGAAACGCCGCCCGCAACCCCTGCACCGTATAGGCATGGAAACCCACTCCATCCCTGATGCCCGCCAGCCGCCCAAAGAAAATCCGGTCCTCGTCGTCATACTCGACCCGCGCCGAGTAGCCCTTCCACCTCATCAAACTGCCCATCCGCGAACCCTCCACACGCAGAAAATGCCACCTTCCAACCCACCAACAAAGCGCAATTTCCATCAAATTGAACGGATTCCCCCGTAGACCCTTCCTAGGCCAACTATAGCCCCTTCCTAGATATTCACCCTCTGTTAACCCCCGCCGCCGCCCGCCCGGCCCAGCGCCCCGTCGCCAGACACCCGGTCAGCAGATAGCCCCCCGTCGGCGCTTCCCAGTCCAGCATCTCGCCGCAAACAAACACCCCCGGCAAAGCCTTCAGCTCCAACCCGCTGTTAACGCTGTCAAATCCGACCCCGCCCGCGACGGATATCGCCTCATCCAGCGGCCTCGGCCCCCGATGCCGCACCGGCACAGCCTTGACCGCCTGCACCACCGGCAAACCCCGGCCGAACTCCATCACCAAAGCCACCGCCACCGGCGATAACCCCAGCTTTCTCAACCGGTTAGCCAAAGTCTCCCCCGCCTTCATCCGCCCCAATCGCTCCACCAAAACCGCCTCATTGACATCCGGCATAAGGTCCAGCGTCAACGCCGCCCCCTCCCGCATTTCCCGCGACACCGCATAAATCCCGCCACCTTCCAACCCCTTGGAAGATATCACAAACTCCCCCCGCTCCCGCCGTGCGCCGACACACAAAGCCACCCCCTTCACCGGCTGCCCAAAGAACCGCTGCATCTGCGGCGACCAGTCCACCACGAACCCCATGTTCGTTGGTCTAAAGCCGTGAACCGAAACACCTTTCTCCACCAGCCAAGGCACCCAGGCCCCATCCGACCCCAGCCTTGCCCAAGACGCCCCACCCAACGCCAAAACCGTCACCGCAGGCCGTAAAACCTGAACAGAATCAACGCACTGAAACCTGAAACCCGGGCCGTCAAACCCCAGCCACCGCCACCGCGTCCTTAATTCCACCCCCAGCGACCCCAGCCTTCCCAACCAGGCCCGAACCAGCGGCGACGCCTTCATGACCTTGGGAAACACCCTGCCAGACGATCCGGTAAAAACCTCCTGCCCTAACCCCCGGCACCAGTCCATCACCTCCGCAGGTCCAAACTCCGCCAGCATAGGCGCGATGCCGCCCCCATAATAAAACTTTGAAAACACGGAATTTTCTTGATATTTGGTCACATTCAGACCCGACTTGCCCGCCATCAGGAACTTCCGCGCCGGGGTAGCCATCGCTTCGCACACCACCACCTTGCGCCCCGCCAAAGCCAGCGCCTCAGCCGCCATCAACCCCGCCGGACCCGCGCCAATGACCAGCGCGTCAACCACCCGAACCCCCTTTGATATGCACCACCCGCTGCGGATAAGGCATCTCGATCCCCTCTGCTTTCAGCGCGTTCCAGATCGCAAACAGCACCGGACTCAGGTATTTATTCTTGCCGCCATCCAACCCGGAAACCCAGAACTCCACTGAAAAATCAACGGTGCTCTCACCAAACCTTTTCAGTTCGCACTCTGGCCCCTCGGGCAACGCCAGCACAAACGGCAGGGCCGCAACCGCCTTTGCAATCAGCTCCGGCACCCGGTTGATATCGGTCTCATAGCTCACCGAAAACGCCGCCTCATAGCGGTTGGCGGAACCCTGGTCGGAATAGTTGATGACCCGCGTGGTGACGAAATGCTCGTTCGGCACCACGATCCAGCGGCCGTCAAAAGTTTCCAGCACACAGGCGCGGGCAGTCATTTTAACGATGGTGCCCTTTTCGCCGCCATCCAGTTCGACGAAATCGCCAATCGTGGTCTGGCCTTCAATCAGCAGGATCACCCCGCTGACAAAATTGGCGGCAATCTGTTGCAGACCCAGGCCAATACCCAAACCCAAAGCACCGCCTAGCACCGCCGCCGCCGTCAGGTCGATGCCCATGATCGACATCAGCAGCAGGAATGCGATGCCGAAGATGGCAATTTCGACGGCTTTCACCGCCAGTTCCCGGGTCGCGGGCCGCAATTCGTTCTGTTTCTTGATATAGCTGGCACTTTGCCGGTTCGACCAACTGCCCAGCCAGAACAACAGCGATCCGGCAATCACCCCCCGGATCAGCGACAGCACCGAAAAGTTGATGTTGCCAAGCGCCACGACCGTCGCATCCAGCCGCGCGGTAATCTCGCCCAGCAACCCAAGCGCATAAAGCGCCGCGACCGGCAGCAGGACATAGCGGCCCAGCAGGCGCAGAAATCCATCGGTTAGCACGTCGCCGACGAACTGCCGGGCGGCCAGAAACAGGAAAACCCGTTTGCCAAAGGCGATCACCTCGCCAGAGCCGAACAGCGACCGGGTGACTTCCTCGCCCACCGCCGTCAGCCCATAGGCGATCAGCGGCAGCAGAACCGGCACGAACAGCAGCGCAAAGCGCCGCGCCGTGGCAAGGGAACCGGTCTTGTCCGCTGCGGGTGCCAGCATGGTGCCGATCAGCGGGGCCAGACGGCCATTGATCAGCCGCGCCGCCAGATAGGCCACCGCCAGTAACGCAAACTGTGACCACGCGGCGGGCGACAGCAGCCAGCCCATCGCGGTCTGGCCGGCCTGATCCAGCCAGGTCATCACTCGGCTCACCATTTCGGATTGATCACTCATCGTGCACCCCCTGCCATCCGACATGCCACTGCGGCAGGGGTTCTGGCAAGGTCAGGTGTGCTTGACCTGGACGCGGCCCGGCTCAGGCGTGGCCGGCACTGGGCGACAGGCTGATCGGATCAATCCCCATCCGCCGCAGCGCATCCGTCCATTTGCCCTTGTCCTCGGCGCCAAAGATCAGATCAGCGGCAGAGTCAGACGTAAGCCAGTCGTTGCGGCCAATCTCTGCCTCCAGTTGCCCCGGTCCCCAGCCGGCATAGCCCAGCGCCAGCAACGCGCGCTCTGGCCCACGACCCCGCGCCAGCGCCTCCAGCACATCCAGCGTCGCCGTCATGTTGAACCCACCGCGCACCCGCGTGGTCGATGGTCCGCCGGTATAATCCTCGGAATGCAGCACAAAGCCGCGCCCGCGTTCCACCGGGCCGCCGAAATGCACCCGGATATCGCGTCCCGTGCGGCCGCGCGGAATGTTCAACTGTGTCAGAAGGTCGGCGAACGACAGGTCCGGCACCGGCTTGTTGACGATCAACCCCATCGCGCCCTCGTCGGAATGGGCGCAGATCAAGATAACCGACCGTTCGAACCGCGGATCGCCCATTGCAGGCATTGCCACGACCAGCTTTCCCGCAAGATCCATCGAATCGCGCCTTTCCTGCCTGTCCCTGAAAGATGGGCCTAGTTGCGGCGGCCCTCAACCCCCTGAAACTTCACGCGCGTCTAGCCAGAATGTGATTTCCCCTTTTCCGCCGATTGCCTATGGTCCGGTCATGATCCGCGCCCTGCTCTTGTCCCTGATGTCGTTGACCAACCCGGCGCTTGCGCAAACGCAGGCGGATGTTGTCACCGCAACGCTCATGCCGGGCTGGCGGATGACAGATGGCCACCACATGGCGGGACTGCACCTGCAATTGGCCCCGCATTGGAAAACCTATTGGCGTGCCCCGGGCGAGGCCGGGATTCCGCCGGTGTTCGACTGGTCAGGCTCGCAGAATGTGAAATCCATTGCGCTGCACTGGCCGACCCCCACTGTCATCACCCTGAATGGTCTGCAAAGTATCGGCTATGTCGATGCCCTGACCCTGCCGGTCGAGGTGACGCCGGTCGACCCGGAACAGCCGGTCGAGATCCGTCTGCACCTGCAACTGGGCGTATGCAAAGACATCTGCATGCCGGCGGCGTTGCAAGTTGCGGGCGCGCTGCAAGGTGGCACCATCCCTGATCCGGCGATTGCAGCGGCGTTGCAGGATGGCCCTTTGACGGCGGCAGAGGCGGGGCTGGCGTCGATCACCTGCGTTCTGTCTCCGATCAAGGACGGTTTGCACATCGCGGCACTCATCGGCCTGCCCAAACAGGGCGATCCCGAAACCGTGGTGTTTGAAACCGCCGACATCGGTGTCTGGGTCGCCACCGCATCCACCAGCCGCGAAGGTGCCATGCTGGCCGCCGAGACCGATCTGGTGCCAATTGAAGGCGCACCCTTCGCGCTGAACCGGTCCGGCGTAACGGTGACGGTGCTGGGTCAGGACCATTCGGTTGAAATCATGGGTTGCCCGGCTCCGTGACCTGCCGCTCACCCCACGCGTCGCATCATCGCCAGCCGGATCAGCGCCCGTTCCATCAGCGCCATTGCCGGGGCGCGCGAGGCTGATCGCAGCGTCAGATCGGTTTCCACCAGCAGCGCCAGTGCCTGTTCCAGCGCCCGCATGCCCCATTGCCCGGCCTGCCGCTGCATCTGATCCTTGCGCGGCCCGAAAAACTTGCTCCGCATCGGCCCCGCGCCAAACCCACCGGGGTCAGAGGCAGCGGCATGCAGCAACCGGAAATGCCGCAACGCGCCGATGCAAATCGTCACCGGCGCCATGCCCTGCCCCTCCAGCCGCCGCACCAGCCCGCCAATCGCCGCCTGCCTGCCCTCCGCGACGGCGGCGATCAGGTCATCCACCTCGGCTTCTACGGTGGCGGGGGCCAGCGCCGAAATCTCCGCCACCGTCAAGGGCGTCGCATCGCCAAACTTGTAAAGCGCGACCTTCTCTACGGTCTGCCGGAAATCGCCCGCGTCCAGCGCCCGCGCCAGTTGGCTCAGTTCGGCCATCGCGTCACCGGGAACCGATGCCAGCCCCGCCTTTCTGACCTCCGCCTCGATCTCTGCCTGCGTCGGCGGGTCGTCATACAGGCCGACGCACACCGCAAACGGGTGCTTTTCCATCATCGACTTCAGCGTCGACTTGCCCTTCAACTCGCCCGCCGTCACCACAACCGTCGCATCCCCCGCCCGCCAGTCCCGCAACGCGCCTGCAATCACTTCGGTCAGACCATCCGTCGCCTCTTCGACAAACGCCACCCGCGGACCCGGAAAAAACCCTACCGACTTGATCGCGTCCATCAGCAGGGCGCCATCGCGGCGCAACTCCGCGCCCGACATCCGGGTCAGCCGCATGTCGGCCTCGCCCGTCGGCCCGATCAGCGCCAGAATCGCCTCCTGCCGTTTCAATGCCACCCGCATCGGATCGGCGCCAAAGATCAAAAGGCCCGCCCGCGCCGGGTCGGGCCGTAACAGATAGCGGCTGGCCTCTGGCCCGGTGAGTTTCATTTCGCCCAGACGGCCGAACTGGCCGTCATCCGCATCACCACCTGATCCGCCAGCAACCGGACCAGTCGCAGGGCGGCGTCCGCCTCGGCGGCAAGACCCGCGACGGTCGAGCCTGTGGCGGAATAGGACGTGAAACTCTCGACATGGCCACCCGTCACCCGGACGCCATCCGCCCGTCGGGTCAGCGACCAGTCGACGGCCCCGGTCAGGTTGTACCGGGTGATCGCCCCCGCAGGTGTGATGCCGACGCCAATCGGGGCCGTGGTGATCGCATAAGCCAGATCAAACGCCGGCGTGGTGGGCCGACCCAATTGTTCATCCATCCGCTGCACAAAGTCGAAACTGTTCTTGTCCGTGGGGTCCGCCGTACGCACCGCGCCCAACAGCCCTTCTGCCGGCCCCTTCGTGCCAAAGGCGGGCGTGAACCCGCAAGCGGACAGCGCCAGAAAGGCCAATACGCTGCGGCGGCTGGAACAGGACGGCACCCGCTGCACGCCTTGATCAGAAAGCGCCGGGGCCGGATCAGCGGCTTGCCGGTGGCAAGCTGCCCGGTCTTTGACTGAAGGCGTAAGCCGCAAGGCGAGGGGGGTGGAGCAATCCCGCCCTGTCCAATCGGGCCGCGCCTGACTGGGCGGGCGCGTCTTCGCGCTTGCCGGGGGCAGGCAGGCGCGGCCTGATTTGGCGTGGGCCAAATCCGGCAAGAAAGAAAGAACGCGCGCGCCTATCAAACCCTGTCCTGCTCTAGACAACCACATTGATGATGCGCCCCGGAACGACGATGAATTTCTTGATGGGTTGCCCCGCCAGAAACTTGATCACATCCTCATGCGCCAGCGCCAGCTTTTCAACCTCATCCGCGGCCATATCCTTGGGCACGCTGATTTCCGCCCGCCGCTTGCCGTTGATCTGAATGGGCAGCGTCACGGTATCCTCCACCAGCAGGGCAGGGTCCGCCTTGGGCCAGGCCGCTTGGGCACACAGGCCCGCGCCACCCTGAAAGGTCCAGATGCTTTCCGCGATATGCGGCGTCATCGGGCACATCAGTTGCGCCAGCGTGCGGATCGCCTGCTTCATCGCCGCAGTGGAGCCATCGGCCTTGGCCAGAACATTCGTGAACTCATACAGCTTGGCGATGGCCTTGTTGAACGCAAAACCCTCGATCCCCGCCGTCACCTCCTGCACCGCCCGCGCCGTCGCCCGCAGCAGGGCATCATCATCGGCCCCCACATGATCCGCAGGCATATCGCCAATCCGGCCGCACAACGTCCACAACCGCGCGAGGTGCTTGTAAGTCGCCTCCGCGCCCGAAGCCGTCCACTCCACATCCCGCTCGGGCGGCGAGTCCGACATCACAAACCACCGCGCCGTATCCGCGCCAAAACTGGCAATGATGTTCATCGGATCGACGACGTTCTTTTTGGATTTGGACATCTTGGCAGAGGGGTGAATGCGAACTTTCTTTCCGGTCGCCTTGAGAACCATGTTCTCCAAATCGACTTCTTCCGGAAGGTGGTAAACGACCTTGAAGGTTGGCAATTCAAAGGGCTGACCATCTTGGGCTGAGCCGCTTATTGTAAATGGACTTTTTTCGCCTTCGCTCGTGTAAATCTCATGCGTCACCATCCCTTGCGTGAACAACGCATTGAAAGGCTCGATGGCCATACCCGGCAGATGCCCCGTCTTCATCATCGCCCGTGCGAAGAACCGCGAATACAGCAGATGCAGGATCGCATGTTCCACCCCGCCGATATACTGGTCCACATTCATCCAGTAGGCAGCCTCGGTCATATCGGTAGGCGTCGCCGCATGCGGGGCGGTAAACCGCGCGAAATACCAGGACGAATCCACGAACGTATCCATCGTATCCGTCTCGCGCCGCGCCGCCGCCCCGCACTTGGGGCAAGCCACATCGCGCCACGTCGGATGCCGGTCCAAGGGATTGCCCGGAATGTCGAACGTCACGTCATAGGGCAACTCGATCGGCAGGTTCTCTTTCTTCTCCGGCACCACGCCACAGGCCGCACAATGCACCACCGGAATAGGACAGCCCCAATAGCGTTGCCGTGAAACCCCCCAGTCCCGCAGCCGGTAGTTCGTGACACCCCGCCCAATCCCCCGCGCCTCGCATTCCGCAATCGCCGCCGCGACCGCATCCTCGCCCGTCTGCACCTCCGCCCCGGCAAAGCCGCGCACATATCGGACGCGTTCAGACTTCATCGGCACAAATGCCTCGGTCAGCGCGACCCCATCCTCGCCGACAAACACCGCCTCAATCGGCAGGCCGTATTTCGTCGCAAACTCGAAATCCCGCTGGTCATGCGCCGGGCAGCCAAAGATCGCCCCGGTGCCGTAATCCATCAGCACGAAGTTGGCGATATACACCGGCAACTCCCAAGCGGGGTCCAAGGGATGCTTCACCCGCACCCCGGTATCCAGCCCCAGCTTCTCTGCCGTCTCCAGCACCTCAGCCGAGGTTCCCCCCCGCCGACACTCCGCCACAAAGGCCGCAACCTCGGGGCTGGACGCCTCCAAAGCCTTGGCCAAAGGATGATCCGGGCTGATCGCCGCAAAACTCGCCCCCAGCAACGTATCCGGCCGTGTCGTATAAACCTCGATCCGCTCGAACCCCGCCGGAGCCGCCACCGTCTCGAACCCAAACTGCAAGCCACGGCTTTGCCCGATCCAGTTCGCCTGCATCAGCCGCACTTTTTCCGGCCAGTCCTTCAACCCGTCCAGCGCCGCCAGCAATTCGCCCGAATAATCCGAGATCTTGAAAAACCACTGCGTCAGCTCCCGCCGCTCCACCAGCGCGTTCGACCGCCAGCCGCGCCCGTCGATGACCTGCTCGTTGGCCAGAACCGTCATATCCACCGGATCCCAGTTCACCACCGCAGCCTTCCGGTACACCAGCCCGGCCGCCATCATGTCCAGAAACATCGCCTGCTGCTGACCATAGTATTCCGGGTCACAGGTCGCAAACTCGCGGGCCCAGTCAATCGACAGGCCCAAGGGCTTCATCTGCGCCTTCATGTCCGCGATGTTGGAATAGGTCCAATCCTTGGGATGCCCCCCCCGCTCCATCGCGGCATTCTCGGCGGGCATGCCGAAGGCGTCCCACCCCATCGGGTGCAGCACAGAAAACCCGCAGGCCGCCTTGTAGCGCGCCACCACGTCGCCCATCGTATAGTTGCGCACATGCCCCATGTGGATGCGCCCCGACGGATAGGGGAACATCTCCAGCACATAATACTTGGGCTTCTTGGGGTCATGCCGGGCGGTAAAGACCCCAGCCGCATCCCAGGCCTGCTGCCACTTCGCTTCGATCACCGCAGGTTCATAGCGCGACATGTCAGACCCTTTCGCATGCACCCGGCGGAATTACACCGACCGCAGGGTCAAGGTCCAGCCTGACCGGGCATCACACCCGAAATAGCCCGGTCACAGCTTGCTGTCGGCGATTCTCAACTGCCGCGCCCGCGATAGAATCGCGTCCTCGACCGCGCGAACGGTTTCCGGTGCCACAGTCCCGCCACCTTTGGTCTGCATCGCCAGCTTTAGCGCGCGGGCGTCCAGCGCCGGGTCTTGCACGAAAATCGTGGCGCGGTAGGCGCGGCCACCGCCGGGCGGCACGCCATATCCGGTCACGATTACCCCGGTAAACGGATCGACCGATTCAATCGGCAGGAAATTCAGCACATCCAGCGAGGCATTCCAGATGTATTTGTTGACCTTGACCACCGTGTTGGGGTCGTCCTGCTTGCGGAAAATGTCCCAGATCGTCGAGCGCGGTTTGTCGGTGCCCGCTGCATGGGCCAGCGCCGCGGTCTGCGCCTCGTTGGCGGCGCGGCTGTCAACCGAAGCCGCGCGACCGCCGCCCAAACCGAACAACCCTTTGCCACCGCTGGCATTTCCTCCGCCGCAGGCCGCAAGAACGACCGACAACGTCAGGGCAAGCACAGCGTTAAGACAGTGGCGAGTGGTCATCCGAACCCCCAGTTGACATAGGCGTTGTCTAACGGACTGCACCGGGCGTGCCAAGGCTTTTCCCCTGCCGCGCATCCGGCGGGCCGGTGCCGCGATTCGATTCCCCATGCCGGGGCGGCACGGTCGCCACAGCGGGGCAGGGCGCACGGAAATCGGGCCCTTCCAACCGGCCCTGTCGTCGGCGCACTGTGCCGGTTACAGCCACAATCCTGCCCAAATAGCAGATGTGTCCCTTCGTGGGGCGGGACCGTGGCAGAACTGTGGCAAAGCTGCACCAATGAATTTGCGATAGCCCGCCCGACCTGTGCTGCGCGTTGCAATCGCGGCCGTGACAGAGGAAAGAAGGGCATACCCAGTTCGGATTCGCCTGAATTGGGCCACACCCTAGATGAGACAACGAGGGAAACTATGAAAAAGATTCTTCTTGCTACCACCCTGCTGGCAATGACCGCTGGCTATGCTTCCGCTGAAGTTGCCATCTCTGGCTCGGCCCGCATGGGTATCGTCCAGTCCCGTGTTGGAGCTGTTGCTGCCGGCGCTGGTGTTGACGGCATCCTTGGCACTGAAGACGATACCGCAGCCGTTGCTGGCTCGGTTGAAGCTCGGTTCAGCTCGCGCGTTCGGATCCAGTTCGACGCAACCGGCACCACCGATGGCGGCCTGTCGTTCGGCGCTTCGATGCGCGCTGATCAAGACGGCGGCAACACTGATGGCACCGCAAACGGTTCTTCGACCGTGTTCGTTTCCGGCTCGTTCGGCAAACTGACCATGGGCGACGTGGCTGGCGGCGCTGCTGACGAACTGGTTGGCCAGATCTCCGGCGTGGGCTACACCGGCCTGGGCGACAGCAACGAAATCGGCTTCCTCGGTTCAACCGCGACCGCCGCGCGTTATGACTACACTTCGGGCAACCTGAGCGTCGCTCTGGGCACCAGCCAGACCACCGCCGCTGCCGGCGCTGACAAGAACTCGATCGCCGTGAAATACGCGACCGACAAGTACAACGTTGCTCTGGGCTACGAAACCGTCACCGGCGACAACCAACTGTCGCTGAAAGTCGGCGCAACCTTCGGTGGCGCTACCGTGACGCTGAAAGGCGCCAAGAACAACACCGGCAAGACCGAGTATGGCGTTTCGCTTGACTACGCGGTGAACCCGGCTCTGAAAGTGACCGCGTTCTACACCGATCACAAGAACGCTGGCACCAAAGCAATGGGCGTAGGTGCTTCCTATGACCTCGGCGGCGGCGCTTCGGTTGTTGGCGGTGTTGTCGATAACGGCACCGACACTCTCGCCGACATGGGCGTAACGATGTCCTTCTGATCCACCCGGATCTGATGGCGGAAAGAGCGGGCTTCGGCCCGCTCTTTTCTTTTTGGCGCTGCGGTGTCCTTCTGCACTGCCACGCAGGAGCATCCCATGTCACTTCCCGACATCCGCAACCGTCTGGCCGCAGCCGTTGCCGCCGCAGGTCGCACCCCCGGCACGGTCACCTTGATCGCAGTGTCCAAAGTGCAGCCCGAGGCGCGGGTTCTGGCCGTTCTGGAACAGGGTCAACGGACTTTCGGCGAAAACTACGTCCAGGAGGCGGCAGCGAAATGGCCCGGCTGGCGCCAGACCTTCGGCCCTTTGCAGGTTCACATGATCGGTCCCTTGCAAACCAACAAGGCCAAACAGGCGGTTGAGCTGTTCGACGCCATCCACACCCTTGACCGCGTCACGCTGGCCGAAAAACTGGCGCGGCTGGCCCAGACCCGTGGCACCTGCCCGCAGCTGTTCATTCAGGTCAACACCGGATCGGAACCGCAAAAGGCTGGCGTGTTGCCCGAGGCACTGGATGCCTTCCTGCGCGAGTGTCGCGCGATGGATCTGACCCCCTTTGGCCTGATGTGCATCCCGCCCGAAGCCAGCGATCCGCTACCGCATTTCCAGATGCTCGCCGCCATGGCTGCCCGCAACGGCCTGTCCGGCCTGTCGATGGGCATGAGCGGCGACTTCGAGGCCGCCATTACCGCCGGTGCAACCCACATCCGCGTCGGTTCTGCGATCTTTGGCGACCGCAATTATCCATAGACCAGGTGCGAACCCACCGCCCCTCGACGGTGTGTCAGGTCAACCAGACCCGCGCATAGGGCGGCAGCGCGATCTGCCCGTGATGCGCCGTCACCGGGCTGTCCGACAGCGCGTCCCGCATCAGGGTGATCCCCCACAACCGCACCTGCGCCTCGGGCAGGTTCAGCCAATGCTCGGTCATGTTGTAAAGCCCGACCAGCGCTCCGGTCGGCGACTTCCGCTGCACCACGAACAACCCCGCCAGCCCGCCATCCAGAATCTGCACCGGATAGCCCGCATGCAGCGCAGGGGTCGCCCGCCGGCGTGCCAGAATCTCCTTCACCCCGCGAAACACCTGCCCCAAGGCCCCGTCATCCGAATGTCGGTAAGCGGCGGCATGCCAGTCCATCCGGGGCCGGTGAATCCACCGGCTGTCATGGGCATGCTCCGGCACCTCGGCATAACCGTGATCGTTCAGCGTCGCCAACTCGTCGCCCATATAAATCAGAGGTATGCCGCCAAATCCCGCAATCAGCGCATGGCCCAGCAAAATCCGCTGCACCGCCAGATCGGCGTCATTGGAATTGCCCTCGTTCAGGGCCTTTTCGAGCCCGGCAAGCGAGGCGAAACTGCCCGAAATCCGCTTGTCCCCGGTGGCCTTGTTCTCTTGAAACAACGCACCCCGCGCAAAAGTGCCGGGAAAGCTGCCCTCATAGAAATTCGACAGGAAATTGCGATGCGCCGCCCCAGAGATTTGCAGCGCCGCCGCATCCTCATCCGTCACCGCCCAGCCAATATCGTCATGGCAGCGGATATAGGTCGCATAGGTCGCATTGGTCAGCCGGTCGGGGAAATGGCTCGACAGCACATGCCGCATCAACCGCGTATCCCGCGTCGCCAAAGCTCCCCAGAACTGCACCATCAGGCTGTTGTGATACGCAAGGTTGCCTTCGCGCCCGTCATGCTTGCCGCGCCCCAGATAGGGTAGCATCTCGGCGGGTGCGACAATCGCCTCCTCCAGATGAAGGACGGCCGGGCAGGCGATGCGGCAACAGGCCCGCAGCGCCTGCAACAGCATATGAACCTCCGGTTCCGACTGGCACCGCGTGCCCAGCCGCTTCCACATGAACGCCACCGCATCCAACCGCAGCACGTCGACGCCCTTGTTGGCCAGATGCAGCATGATCTCGACGATTTCGAGAAACACCTGCGGATTGGCCCAGTTCAGATCCCATTGATGTTCGTTAAACGTGGTCCACACCCATTTGCCGAAATGCGGATATTCGGTGAAATTGCCCGGCGCGTTGTCCGGAAACACCTCGACCAGATTGCGTTCATACCGGCGCGGTTCGGCGGGGTCGTCGAACATCAGATAATAGTCCTGATACGTCGCATCGCCCTTGGCCGCCGCCTGCGCCCAGGCATGTTCCTTGGCGGTGTGGTTCAACACCAGATCGACGCAGACCGAAATCCCCCGCGCCCGCAGCGCCGCCGACACTTCCTCGAAATCCGCCATACTGCCGTAGTCGGGGTTGATCGCCCGGTAATCCATCACCGAATAGCCGCCATCGCTGTCTCCGGGCCGCGGTTTCAGGCAGGGCATGAAATGGACATAGGTGATGCCCAGGTCTTCCAGATAATCCAGCTTGTCCAGAACGCCGCGCAGCGTTCCGGCAAAGCGGTCGATGTAGAACACATAGCCCGCCATATCGGGTCTTTGAAACCAGTCCGGCTCCAGATCGCGCTTCAAATCCAGCCGTTTCAAATCGGCCGGGCGCGCCGCCCAGCCCTGACGCATCGCCGCCAGCAAACGCTCGCGGAAACTGTCATAGTCGGGATGGCGGCCATAAAGCGCCTCCAGCATCGGCCACAGATCGGCATTGCTGCGCTCCAGCCGCAATCCAAAAATTTCGTCAACCGCACTGGACGCTGCCTTGGCCATGGAATCCTCCGACACTGGCCGGAGTTTAAGCTTTCCAAAGCGTTTTGAGAAGGCCTGTCAGTGCCGGATGATTAGTCGGGTTTCGTGGCGCATCCGGCCAGCGATCCAGCGCAGGTCGGCGGCGGCAAAGGCAACACAACCCGCTGTGGCATGATGCGGGCCACGCCATGTGTGCATAAAGATCGCAGACCCCCGGCCCGGAACCGAATAGGGCCAGTTCCAGTCGGTGATCAGGATCAGGTCATATTGCGGATCGGCGCGGGTCAGATTTTCGTGGCCGTAGGCGTGCGGCGCGCGCACCATCAGGTTGTAATCGGGGTCGCGCGGATCGTCGGACCACAAGTCTACCGGGCCGAACGCCTTTGCCCAGTCGGCGGGCTTGGTGATCCGGTCGGGCCGGTACAGCATCCCGACGATCCGGTGCGTGCCCGCAGGCGTCGCCCCGTCGCCCTCACGCTTGCGGTCCGTAATGCCGCCGCGCCCGATGGTGCAGGCAAAACGCCGGCCCATGAACCGCGCCCCCCACCGGGTCACCACAATGTCGGCAGGCGTCACAACAGATGCCCCGACTTGGCCACCTTGGTCGCCAGATACGCCTCGTTCTGCGCGGTCAGCCCCACATGCAGCGGCACCCGCTCTGTCACCGCCAGCCCGCAGCCCGTCATCATCGCAATCTTGCGTGGGTTGTTCGTCATCAGCCGTACCGAATGAAATCCCATCCGCCGCAGAATGTCGGCCCCGATCCGGAAATCCCGCTCGTCATCCTCGAACCCCAGCCGGTGATTGGCCTCCACCGTATCAAAGCCCTGATCCTGCAAGGAATAGGCCCGCATCTTGTTGGCCAACCCGATCCCGCGCCCTTCTTGATTAAGATACAGCAGCACCCCGGACCCTTCAGCCCCCATCTGCGCCAAGGCCGCCTTCAACTGCGGCCCGCAATCGCATTTCAGACTGCCCAGCACATCGCCGGTGAAACACGCCGAATGCAGCCGCGCCAGAACCGGGGCCGACCGGTCCGGCCGCCCGATCTCAACCGCGTAATGCTCCTCACCGCCATCTTCGGGCCGGAACACCTGCACGCGGCCCGCCTGCGATGCCACCATCGGCACCCGGGCCGAGGATACCGGATGCAACGGCGACAGCCGCATCAGTTCCGGCACAATCTCGGCCAGCGTCAGAAAGGTCAGCCCCTCCCGCGCCGCCAAAACCAACCCATCGGGCACATGAACCAGCAACACCGCAGGCAGCAACCGCGCCGCCTTGGCCAGCGCCAGCCCCGCCCGGTGCAAATCCGCCCCGCCCTCGCGCAAGGCGTTCAGCGGCCCCTTCATCGGCACCCGCAAATCATCCGCCGGGTCCGCCAGTGCCCGCAGCCACGCCAGCCCGACATCCGCAGGCACCGCAATCCGCGCCAGATCACCATCATAGGCCCGCGCCTTCAGCGTCTCGGCCCGGTGCAGCGTCAGCGCCAGTTCCGGCCGCCCCAAGCCCCGGAAATCCGCCAGCCGCGCCGCTGACAGCTCTTCCACCGCCACCACCAGCGCCGCGCGGCCATCATCCGCCAGGACCACAGGCACGCCCATGCGCAAATCGCCCCGCGCTCGGGCCAGCTTTTCGACGGTGGTTGGGGCAAGACTCATGACACCTACTTAGGCACCCCTGACGGAAATTGAAACATTTCCCACCCCTGCGACACGTCCGCGTGACAGCACTGTTGCAAATCTTGCCCTGTGCGGGATCACGGCGCATCTGTCTGACAACGGGCACGCCGCCCGAGTGGAGATGACGATGGCCACCTTGCGCAAAATCCTGCTGGTCGATGACGATGACGACCTGCGCGAAGCCCTCAGCGAACAGCTGGTGATGACGGAAGACTTCGACGTGTTCGAAGCCCGCACCGGCGCCGAGGGCATGGAGAAAGCCAAGGCCGGTTCCTACGACCTCGTGATTCTCGACGTGGGCCTCCCCGACACCGATGGCCGCGAATTGTGCCGCCGGATGCGCAAGGGCGGGGTGAAATGCCCGGTTCTGATGCTGACCGGCCATGATTCGGACAGCGACACGATTTTGGGTCTCGATGCCGGTGCCAATGATTACGTGACCAAGCCGTTCAAATTCCCGGTCCTGCTGGCCCGGATTCGCGCCCAGTTGCGTCAGCACGAACAATCGGAAGACGCCATTTTCCAGATGGGCCCCTACACGTTCAAACCGGCGCAAAAGATGCTGCTGGATGCCAAGGAAAAGAAGATTCGCCTGACCGAAAAAGAGACCAACATATTGAAATACCTATACAGAGCGCAATCGGGGGTTGTGGCCCGCGATGTGCTGCTGCACGAGGTCTGGGGCTACAACGCCGGCGTCACGACCCACACGCTCGAGACGCATATCTACCGCCTGCGCCAGAAAATCGAACATGATCCGGCCAATGCGCGCCTGCTTGTGACCGAGAATGGCGGTTACAAACTGGTAGCGTGACGGCCACAGGTCACACATAAAACGCGGCGTAACCTAAGAGAAGTCTTATTGTTGCCAAATTATTGGGTTATGTTTGACCCATGCGATGATTGTCGCATCGACTTCCCCTCGCCGGGTCGGGGTTATGACGCGGTTCCTCCCTGTTGGACCTGGCCGGGCCGTGTGCCCGGCCTCTTTTTTGCCCCGCGCCTTACTCCAGCCGCAACCGCAGGGCGGCATAGGCCAGCATCCCCATCGCACCGACCGTTGCCGCCACAAATGGCAGATGCAGCGCGAATGACCCCAGCGGCGCCGCCACTGCCACCAGCGTGCCACCCGCCAGCGACCCCAGCGGCAATGTCCCTGATCCGACAAACCGGTAAGCCGCATTGACCCGCCCCAACAGCTCCGGCGGGATGTGCCGCTGCCGATAGCTGACCGTGACGATGTTCCAGATCATCCCGGTGCAGGCATCGCCCATCAGCGCAGCCCCTGCGATCCACGGATTGGTCGTAAAGATAAGCACCGCCGATGACAGGATGAACCCCGCGATCGACAGCAGCAGCGCCCGGCTCGGCCCGGCCCGCCCGATGATCCACGGTGCCGCCAGACTGCCCCCTAGACCACCCGCCGCCAGCGCGGATAGCAACGTACCATAGCCCACCGCGTTCAGCCGCAGAATATCCTGCGCATACAGCACCATCACCGACCAGATCATTGCGCTTAGAAAGTTGTAAGCACCCAGCACCAGTGCCAGCCGCCGCAACGGACCGTGCCGCCACAACCAGCCCACACCTTCCTGCAGCGCGGGCCAGAACCGCTGCACCGCCCGGGGCGCCGCACGCAGCACGGTCAGCCCCGCAATCAGCAGGGCAGCGACCGCCAGCAGCAGCACCGCAGGGCTGCCCGACAGCGCCTCCAGTGCCAGAACCGCCACCAGCAGCGTCAATGCCGCCCGCACCCCATCACTGGCCACAATCGTCCGGCGGTGGTCCAGCCGGTCGGTCAACACCCCGAACGGCAGCGCAAACAGCAGCCACGGCAGCTGCGGTGCCATCGCCACAAAACCGATCAGCAACGGGTCGCGCGTCAACAGCGAGGCGAACCACGGAAACGCCACCGCCGACACGCCAGAGCCCAGATGACTGACGGTTGACGCGGCAAAGATCAGCCGGAAATTGCGATTGCGCGACAGTGCGGTCTCGGACATGGCCGCACCTTTGCCGCCCCCCCGGCCAAGGTCAAGGCTTGAGCATTGCCCCCCGCTCGCCTAGTCTCGCCCATCCTCGAAAGGAAACCGCGATGCCCTTCACCCTCGCCACCTGGAACATCAATTCGGTCCGCCTGCGCGAAGGTCTGGTCGCCAAACTGATGCGCGACGAACAGCCTGACATCCTGTGCCTGCAAGAATGCAAAAGCCCGGTCGAACTGATCCCGAAGGATCTGTTCCAGTCGCTGGGCTACCGCTGGATGGTGGCGCGCGGCCAAAAGGGCTATAACGGGGTCGCGATCCTGTCGAAACTGCCGTTGATGGATGTGGGCGGCAATGATTTCGCCGCTCTCGGCCACGCCCGTCACGTTGCGGCGCGGCTGGAAAACGGCGTCACGATTCACAACTGCTATGTCCCCGCCGGCGGCGACATTCCCGACCGCGCCGAGAATGTGAAATTCGGCCAGAAACTCGATTTCCTGACCGAGATGCGCGATCATTTCCGCTGGGAACGCCCCGACCACGCCATTCTGGTCGGTGATCTGAACATCGCCCCCCGCGAAGATGACGTCTGGAACCACAAGGCATTGTTGAAGATCGTCAGCCATACCCCGGTTGAAGTCGACCATTTCAATGCCGTGATGGAGGCGGGCTTGTGGCAAGATGTCACCCGCGCCGACATTCCCGATGGTCTGCTCTACAGCTGGTGGTCCTACCGCTCGCCCGACTGGGATACCGCCGACAAAGGCCGGCGGCTTGATCACATCTGGGCCACGCCCGACGTCGCCTCCGCCGCTCATGGCAGTCGCATCCTGCGGCCGGTCCGGGGCTGGGAACAAGGCAGCGACCACGTCCCGGTCTTTGCGACCTTCGATCTGTAATCTGCGCCGGACCGCCGCCGCCCGCCGCTAGGGATTACCCCAGGCGTCGGTGTCATGGTCCGGGTGCTGGTGGTTGGGCGCCCTGAATCTGTGGCAGCATCCCCTGCGGATCAGCCGAATAGGCCGGCGCATCACCCGGCAGCCGGTTCAGATCCTTGTACCAGCCGACCCGGCTTTCGGTGCCATATTGCACGACCGGCGGCACCAGATCCGGCTGGTCAAACCACCCGGCCGGAACCCCGATCTCGGGATAATCCGGATCGTCAAAGATCATCGACGTCCCGCACGCCCGGCAAAAGCCGCGCCGTGCCATATCCGAACTTTGAAACCGCGCAAACGCGATCCCGCGTCACCCGGAACTGCGCCTTCAGAACCGGACAAATCACCGCGAACGGCCCGCCCGCCGCTTTTTGACACATGCGGCAATGAAAAAAAGGGAACGTTCTCCGGTGCCAGATCGCAGGCAAAACGGATCACCCCACACTGACAGCCCCGGTCATCGCAGTGCCCAAGGCATTGGTTTCACCCCTGTCCGCCCTGCTCCCGTTTTCAGTTTATCGTTTTGGCCGCCCGTCGCCACATGCGCCGACCGCCATTCTACTTACCCACAGAAGATTTGCAGCGAATTTCCTTTACACCCTTCCCACAGCCCCCCACTATCCCTAGTAAGGACACGTCAGGCAGACGCTGCTCCTTGCCAGACACCCAGCCGCTAGGGGGGTCTACCCCAGGGCGGCACAATTGTGAGGCCGGGCATGTCGCTTTCTGAAAACCATTACTCCAGCGATGATCTGCATCCGATCGACATCGTCGAAACCCTGGCTGAATCGCATGCCTGGGAATTCGACCGCGTCACCGAAGACCAGATCGCGATGGCGGTCGAGGGCCAGTGGCGCACCTATTCGCTCACCCTTGCATGGTCGGCCCAGGACGAAACCCTGCGTCTGATCTGCACGTTTGAAATGGAGCCTCCCGAAAATCGCATGGGCCCGCTCTATGATCTGCTGAACCGCTGCAATGACATGGTCTGGACCGGCGCGTTCACCTATTGGGCCGAACAGAAACTGATGGTCTGGCGCTATGGCCTCTTGCTGTCGGGCGGCCAGATAGCCGCCCCCGAACAGATCGACGACATGATCTCCTCCGCCGTTCTGGCCGCCGAACGGTTTTACCCGGCCTTCCAGCTTGTCACATGGGGCGACCGCAGCCCCGCCGATAGCCTGAAAGTCGCCATTGCCGAGGCCTACGGTCGGGCCTAACCTGCCGTCAAAACGGAGGTTTGGATGGCTTTGGATGATGTGGCCCGTGACGGGCTTGTGCTGCTGGGCTGCGGCAAGATGGGCACTGCCCTGCTGACCGGATGGCTCGCCGAAGGCATCCCCGCCAGCGCGTTCTGGGTGATCGAACCGAACCCGACCGACTGGCTGCTTTCCAAAGGCGTCCATCTCAACGAACCCTTGCCCAAATCCCCCGCCGTCGCCCTTGTCGCCGTCAAACCGCAGATGATGGGCACGGCGCTGCCCGCCCTGCAAGCCCTGGGCAATGGCACAACCCTGTTCATCTCGATCGCCGCCGGCACTTCCATCGCCACATTTGCGGCGGCGCTGGGCGCGAAGACCCCCATCGTACGCACCATGCCCAACACGCCGGCCATGGTCGGTCGCGGCATCACCGGCATCTGCGCCAACAGCCATGCCGGGGCCAAAGGCCTCGCCACCACCCGCGCCCTGATGGAAGTGGTGGGGCAGGTCATCGAACTCGACGGCGAACACCAGATCGACGCCGTCACCGCCGTCTCCGGCTCCGGCCCGGCCTATGTGTTCCACCTGATCGAGGCGATGGCCGCGGCGGGCGCAGCCATTGGCCTTTCCGAAGCCGTCGCCATGCAACTCGCCCGCGCCACGGTCTGCGGCGCCGGCGAACTGGCCCACCGCTCCCCCGACAGCGCCGCGCAATTGCGCATCAACGTCACCTCCCCCGGCGGCACCACCGCCGCCGCCTTGGCCGTTCTGATGCACCCCGACACCGGCTTTCCGCCGCTGTTGCAAAAGGCAGTCAAAGCCGCCGCCGACCGGGGCAGGGAACTCGGCCTATGATCAGCTATGACGATTTCACCAAGGTCGATATCAGAGTGGGCCGGATCACCCGCGCCGAACCCTTCCCAGAAGCGCGCAAACCTGCCTTCAAACTCTGGGTCGATTTCGGCGCCGATCTGGGTGAAAAACGCTCCTCCGCCCAGATCACCCGCCACTACACGCCAGAGACGCTGATCGGCCGCCACGTGCTTGCCGTCGTCAATTTTCCACCGCGCCAGATCGGCAAAGTCCTGTCCGAAGTCCTCGTCCTCGGCGTCCCCGATGCCGATGGCGAGGTTGTGCTGATCGCCCCGGACCACACGGTACCACTCGGAGGCCGTCTGTTTTGAACCTGCTGATCACCCGTCGCCTGCCGCCCCGCGTGATCGCTGCCGCCCGCGCCCGCTTTGACGTGACCTACCGCGACGAAACCACGCCGCTTGCCCCCGCCGACCTTCGCGCCGCGCTGCGCGATTACGACGCCATCCTGCCCACGCTCGGTGATCTGTTCCGCGCCGATGTGTTTGCCGATGTCGCCGGGCCCCGCGCCAAAATCCTCGCCAATTTCGGCGTCGGCACCAACCATATCGACACCGCCGCCGCCCGCGCCGCAGGTCTGCACGTGACCAATACGCCCGGAGCCGTGACCGACGCCACCGCCGACATCGCCCTGACCCTGATCTTGATGACCGCGCGGCGCGCCGGTGAAGGCGAACGGATGCTCCGCGCCGGACAGTGGCATGGCTGGCACCCGACCCAGATGCTGGGCACCCATGTCAGCGGCAAATCCGTCGGCATCATCGGCATGGGCCGCATCGGCCGCGCCATCGCCCACCGCTGCCACCACGGCTTTGGCATGAAAGTCCTGTTCCACAACCGCTCGACCGTACCACATGACTTCGCCACCCAATCCACCCTGCAAGAGACGCTGCAAGCCGATTTTGTTGTGCTCGCCGTGCCCGCCACGGCCGAAACCCGCCATCTGATCAACGCGGGAACCCTGTCGCAGATGCGTCCCACCGCCATCTTGATCAACATCGCCCGCGGCGACGTCATCGACGAAGCCGCCCTGATCACCGCCCTGCAATCGCGCCAGATCGCCGCTGCGGGCCTTGATGTCTACGAACAGGAACCGCATGTGCCCGCCGCCCTGATCGCCTTGGAAAACCTCACCCTTCTGCCGCATCTCGGCACCGCCGCCCTCGAAGTGCGCGAGGCGATGGGCCTGATGGCCGTCGCCAACCTCATCGCCTTTCAACAAGGCCAGCCGCTGCCAAACCCGGTCTGACATGTCCCGCCCCGTGCGATTTACTCTTTTCCAAATACTCCCGCCGGAGGCGCCTGCGGCACCACACGCCACCACGGCGCCGCATTTTCCGTCCCCAAATGGGCCCGCCGCCGGCACATCCTTCCAGGTCACGCCATGATCCTGTCCCGCGGCCGCCGCTTCATCTTCATCCATATCCCCAAGACCGGCGGCACCGCGCTGACCCTCGCGCTCGAGGCCCGCGCCATGCAGGATGACATCCTGATCGGCGACACGCCCAAGGCCCGCGCCCGAAAGGCCCGGCTCAACGGCGTCAAATCCCGCGGCCGCTTGTGGAAACATTCGACCCTGTCCGACATATCCGGCCTGGCCACCGACGCCGAAATCGCCAGCTTCTTCACCGTCACGCTGGTCCGCAACCCGTGGGACCGTGCCGTCAGCTACTATCACTGGCTGCGCAGTCAGAATTTCGCCCATCCCGCCGTGGGCCTCGCCAAAAGCCTGAGCTTCAGCGGCTTTCTGAACCATCCCCAGACCCGGACCGCCCTTACCCTGTGGCCCCACACCGCCTATCTGCGCGACCGGTTCGGCCAAGAACGCGCCAGCCTTTACGTCCGTCTCGAACATCTGACCACCGACCTCGCACCGTTCGAGGCGCATCTCGGCTTTCGCCTGACCGTCCCGCAGGTCAACATGTCCGACCGCGCCCGGGACTGGCGCGGCTATTACACCGCCGCCGACGCCGCGTTGATCGCCGCGATTTCCGCCGCCGACATCGCCCGCTTCGGTTATCATTTCGATCCGTAAAACCCGCAACAAGCGCCGCACCCCTGCCGCATTCCCCCCGCCGCCGTGCCGCATCCGGGCGCTATTTCCAGGGTTCGGAACCATGGGAACCACGATGGGTCGCCACGACATCAGCCTCAGCGCTTCCGGCAACCGCAGCGTGCTTGCCACCGGACTTTATGGCCCGACCCCGGTGCTGACGGCATCTGGCTGGCGGGCTCTGGCAGACCTCGCCCCCGGTGATCTGGTGGAGACCCAGGATCAGGGCCTGACCCCGGTTGCCACAATCCGCCCGGAACTGCGCCCGGCGCTGTGGTCGGTCCACCTGCCGCCCGGTGCCTGTGGCAATGCCACCGCCCTGACCCTGCCGCCCGGCCAGCCTGTCCTGATCGAGACCCGCTTTGCCCTGCCGTTCTGCGGCGAGACCAGCGCCCTTGTCCCGGCGATGGCGCTGGAAGGCTGGCGTGGCATCGCGCCGCATGTCCCGGCGCGGACCGAACAGATGCTGCAACTGCACCTCCATCGCCCCGGCATCCTGTTCGCCGGTCCCGGCCTGCGCGCCTATGCGCCGGGCACCGACGCGGTCTTTGACCTGATGCACCTGTTGCAGCCGCCGACCCATCCGGTCCTGCCGCTGGCCGCCGCCCGCCAGCTGATGGCCAGCCTGATTGCCGAAGAGGCCGGCCTTGGCCTGCTTCAGGCCGCCGCCTTGCGCCCGCCGAACCTGTCGTAGAACCCCTCGCCCTTGGCCGCCAGATCGCGCAACAGGGCAGGGGCCGCGAACCGCACCCCATGCGCCGCCGCCAGCCCGTCACAGATTTCAACCGCCCGCGCCGCCCCGATCATGTCCAGCCATGAAAACGGCCCGCCCGACCACGGCGCAAAGCCCCAACCCAAAATCGCCCCCACATCGCCCTCGCGGATGTCGGTTAGCACGCCTTCCTCCAGCGCCCGCACCGCCTCCAGCACCTGCGTCATCAGCAACCGGTGTTGCACCGTCACCAGATCGGGCTGCACCGCTGCCACCGGCCACGCCTTGGCCAGCCCGTCCCACAGCCCCTCGCGCTTGCCTGCCGCGTCATAGCTGTAGAACCCCGCCTTGGCCTTGCGCCCCATCCGGCCCTGATCGGCCAGCGCAAACACCACCGCGTCCACATCATCATCCGGATAGGCCGCACCCAGTGCCGCCTTGGTCGCCTTTGCTATCTTGATCCCCAGATCAATCGAAATCTCGTCCACCAATTGCAGCGGCCCGACCGGCATGCCGACCAGTTTGGCGGCATTTTCCACGAAGATCGGCTCCACCCCTTCGGCCACCATGCGGATGCCCTCGTTGGTATAGGGCAGGATGCAGCGGTTGGCGTAAAAGTAGCGCGCGTCATTCACCACGATCGGCGTCTTGCGGATCTGGCGCACGAAATCCAGCGCCTTGGCCACCGCGCGATCCCCGGTCGCGCGGCCGCGTATGATCTCGACCAGGGCCATCCGGTCCACCGGGCTGAAGAAATGAATGCCGATGAACTGATCCGGACGCGCACTGGCCGCCGCCAGCCCGGTGATCGGCAGGGTCGAGGTGTTGGAGGCATAGATGCAGTCAGCCCCCACCGCCGCCTCGACCTTTGCCGTCACATCGGCCTTGACCTTGGGGTCTTCAAACACCGCCTCCACGATCAGGTCGACCCCCGCCAGCGCCGCATAATCCGTCGTCGCCAGGATGCGCCCCAAGACCTCCGCCTTGCCGGCCTCGGTCATCTTGCGGCGCTGAATTGCCTTGTCCAGCAGGTCCGCCGAATGGGCGCGGCCCCGGTCCGCCGCCTCTTGCGTGCTGTCCACCAGCACAACCGCGATTCCCGCGCTGGCCGAAACATAGGCGATCCCCGCCCCCATCATCCCCGCGCCAATCACGCCCAGCTTCTTCACCGTCTGATCCGGTGCCGCAGGCCGGTTGGCACCCTTCTCCAGCGCCTCCTTGTTGATGAACAGACTGCGGATCATCGCCGAAGAACTCGGGTTCAGCAGCACACTGGTGAAATTCCGCGCCTCGACGCGCAGCGCCACATCGAACGGCACCAAAGCCCCCTCATACACCGCCTGCATCAAGGCCTTGGCGGCCGGATAGACGCCCATCGTCTTGCCCATCACCATCGCATTCGCGCCGACAAAGGTCATGTACCCCGCCGGATGATACGGATTGCCGCCTGGCATCTTGTAGCCCTTGTCGTCCCACGGCTTGACCAGATCGGCATCCTTCACCGCCAGAACCCATTCCTTCGCCCGCGCCAGCAGGCCATCCGCCGCCACCACCTCGTCAATCAACCCGTTGGCCTTGGCCGATTTCGGATCGCTTAGCTTGCCCTCCAGCAGGAACGGCGCCGCCACTAGCGCCCCCAGCTTGCGGATCAACCGCGTCGTCCCGCCAGCGCCGGGAAAAATCCCGACCTGAATCTCCGGCAATCCGATCTTGGCCTTCGGATTGTCGGCCACGAAAATCCGGTGACACGCCAGCGGCAACTCATAGCCGATCCCCAGCGCCGTCCCCGGCAGCGCCGCCACAATCGGCTTGCCACCTTTCAGCGTCTTGGCATCCATCCCCGCCCGCTCAATCTTGCGCAGGATCGCATGCATCCCCATCACGCCGTCGAAGATCGCCTGCGCCCCGCCTTCACGCATCGCCGCGATGACATTCAAATCCATCCCGCCCGCGAAATCCTTTTTCCCCGAGGTCAGGATCACTCCCTTCACCCCGCCATCCGCCAGGGCCCGGTCAATCATCCCGTCCAGTTCGGCAAACCCCGCCATCGACATCACGTTCATCGACTTTCCCGCGACATCCCAGGTGATCGTGGCCACGCCGTCTGCATCCAGGGCATAGGTGAAATCGCTCATTGCATCGGTCCTTTTGTAACAAACTCAGGGAAGGGGAATAGCATCGTCGCCCACCGGCTACGCGGCAGGCCATTGGTGAAACAGGGGTCGCGCCAACGACCGCCGACGAAGCCTGAAAAGATCTGCGACCGGCCCGGCCAGATCAGGCGGTGCCCGGTCAAGATCAGACGCGGTGAATGGCTGCAAACCCGCTGTCATCGCGGCCCCACCCAGTCGCTGCCGTCCTTATAGGTGAACCGCGCCTTGCCTGCGGCCATGTGGACCTGCATGTCGACATCCGAATAGGTCGCCACCTCGGCCTTGGCCTTGGTGCCGACCACCAGAAACTTCGCCGCCGTGTCGCTCCGGTTCGAAAAGTGGTGGCCGTCGGTGCTGCCCGCCGGAAACGCCGCGCAATCGCCCGTCCGCATCACCACCTCACCCGCGTCCTGCACCAGAATGCACTCGCCCTCGATGATCATCACGAATTCATCCTCGTGCAGATGCCAGTGCCGCAGGCTCGACACCGCCCCCGGCTCCAGCATCACCAGATTGGCCCCGAACTGCGTCAACCCGCCCGCATCGCCCAGCCGCAGCGACGACCGCCCCCGCATCATCTCGGCATAGGGCGACGGATAAATCGACCCGGTCTTGACCGGCATCTGCGTCAGATCAAGCTTCGGCATCGTCACACCCTCTCGATGATTGTGGCCGCCCCCATGCCGCTGGCAATGCACAGCGTCGCCAGCCCCAAAGCCTTGTCGCTGCGTTCCATCTCGTCCAAGAGCGTGCCGATGATGATGGCACCGGTCGCGCCCAACGGATGGCCCATCGCAATCGCCCCGCCGTTGACGTTGACCCGCGCAGGATCAACCCCAAACGCCTGCTGAAACCGCAGCACCACCGCCGCGAAGGCCTCGTTGACTTCGAACAGGTCGATGTCACCGGCGGTCAGCCCGCTTTCGGCCAGTATCTTCTGCGTCACCGGCACCGGCCCGGTCAGCATGATCGTGGGGTCCGTCCCGATCTTCGCCGTCGCGCGAATCCGGGCGCGCGGCTTCAGCCCGTGCCTCCGGCCAAACTCGGCATCGCCGACCAGAACCGCCGCCGCGCCATCGACAATGCCAGACGAATTCCCGGCATGGTGGATGTGATTGATCCGCTCCAGATGCGGATATTTCAGCATCGCCACCTTATCAAAGCCCGGCATGACCTCGCCCATCTCCCGGAACGCCGCCTTCAACGCCCCCAAAGCCTGCATATCGGTGCCGGGCCGCATGTATTCGTCATGGGCAAGCATCGCCAACCCGTTGCGATCCCGGATCGTGATGACCGACCGGGCAAACCGCCCCTCCGCCCAGGCCGCCGCCGCCCGCTTCTGGCTTTCCATCGCCAAAGCATCGGCATCGTCGCGGCTAAACCCATATTCCGTCGCAATGATATCCGCCGAAATCCCTTGCGGCACGAAATAGGTCTTCATCGCCAAACTGGGGTCCACCGCAATCGCAGCGCCATCCGACCCCATCGGCACCCGGCCCATCATCTCGACCCCGCCGGCGATATAACCGTGGCCAGCCCCTGCCTTGACCTGATTGGCGGCAAGGTTCACCGCCTCCATGCCGCTCGCGCAGAACCGGTTGATCGACAGGCCCGGAATGCTTTCGTCCAGACCCGACGCCAGCACCGCCGACCGCGCCAGACAGCCGCCCTGCTCGCCGACCTGCGTGACATTGCCCCAGATCACATCCTCGACCGCATGCCCCTCCAGCCCGTTCCGAAGGCGCACCGCATCCAGGATCTGCGCCGACAGCGCCACCGCCGTTACCTCGTGCAAAGCGCCATCCGGGCGGCCCTTGCCACGTGGGGAACGCACGGCGTCATAGATGAAAGCGTCGGTCATGGTTCTCTCCTCCAAGCAATTCCGGCCAAACTGGGCACCGGTTTGGCGGTTCGGAATTGCGAAAAACTAGGCAGTCTTCATGCGGTCGGCAGGGCTGCCGGGCATCAGGTCATAGGGCGCTTTCCAGCCGGGCAAGGCGCTGATCCGCGACAGCCAGCCGTCGATGTTGGGCCAGTCCGCGCGGTCAAAGCCAAACGGCTCGGGGTAATACAGATAGCCGCAGCACGACAGATCGGCCACCGTCACCGCCTCGCCCGCCACCCATTTGCGGCCCTCAAGATGGCTGTTCAGCACCGTGTAGGCCGACTTCAGCCGCGCCTGAAAGAACGGGATCAGCTCCGCTGGCCGCTTGGCCTCGGGAACAAAATTCATCTGGAACCGCGTCATGCCGATCTGCGTCGACAGCTTGTGATTGTCCCAGAACAGCCAGCGCAACACCTCGCGCCGCTCTGCCGCCGACTTGCCGCCCAGCTTGCCGGTCTTGGAGCTGATATAGTCCAGCATCACCCCCGACTGGGTCAGCGTCACCGCATCATCAACCAGCACCGGCACTTCGCCCATGACGTTGATCGCCCGAAACGCCGGGGTCCGCGTCTCGCCGTTGAAAAAGTCAACGAACACCGGCTCCCAGTCCATCCCCGACAGGGTCAGCGCCAGCGCCACCTTGTAGGCATTGCCGCTTTCGCCAAAGCAGTACAGTTTCGCGGTCATTCGCGGTCAGCCTCCGTGTGGCACGGCAAAGCCGGGGGTTTCACACCCCCGGACCCCCGTGGGATATTTATGAACAGATGAAGCGATCATTGCTTGCGATCCTCCAGTTCCGAATTGAACAGCCGCAACCGGTGGGTCAGCGTGTCCTTGTCCATCACACTGTCGAAATGTTCAAACAGAAACGACAGCGCCTCGCCTTCATCCAGCCCCGCCTCGGTGGCAAAGCGTTTCAGGCGGCGATAGCCGTCCTCGGTCATGGCAACCGGGAAACGGCGGGTCAGGCGAAAGCGTTTTGGCATCGAACTCTCCCGTGATGGTGCCGCCAGACTAGAACGCCGCGGCGTCCAGCGCCATCACCGGTTCCGCGCCACTTTCAATCCGCGCCAGATGCAGACCGCAGGCCGGCAGTTGCCGTGCCATGTAATAGCGCCCGGTCGCCAGCTTGGCCTGCAAAAACGCGGCATCCCCGCCAGCGTCCAGCGCCGTCAACGCTGCCTTCGCCATCCGCGTCCACATCAACCCCATGCAGACATGGCCCATCAGATGCAGGAAATCGCTGGAGCCCGCTAGCGCCGCATTCGGATTTTTCACGCCGTTCTGCACGAAATACAGCCCCGCCGCCTGCATCTGCTTGGACGCCACCTTCAGCGCAGTGGTGAACGGCGCCATCCGCGCCTCGCCGTCATGCGCCTGACACTCCTTCTTCACCATCTCGAAGAACGCCAGCACATGCTTGCCGCCATCCTGCCCCAGCTTGCGCCCCACCAGATCCAGCGCCTGCACGCCGTTGGCCCCTTCATAAATCATCGCGATCCGGGCATCGCGGACGAACTGGCTGGCCGGGTTATCCTCGATATAGCCATGCCCGCCCCAGACCTGCTGCGCCTGCACCGCCATGGCAAAGCCCTGATCGGTCTGAAAGCCCTTGATGACCGGGATCAGCAAGGTGATCAGCCCCTCCGCCGCCTGATCCCCCAACCGGACAGAGCGGTCAATCAGCGACGCGCCCCAATAGGTCAGCGCCCGCGCCCCTTCGACGAAACTTTTCTGATCCATCAGCGACCGGCGAATATCCGGATGCACGATCAGCGGATCAGCCGGACCCGTGGGGTTCTGCGCCCCGGTAATATCCCGCCCCTGCAACCGGTCCTTGGCATAGGCCACAGCGTTCTGATACGCCGCCTCCGCCACCGCATAGCCCTGCAAGCCCACCCCCAGCCGCGCTTCGTTCATCATGGTGAACATGGCGCGCATGCCCTTGTGCAACTCGCCGATCAGGTAGCCCTCGGCCCCGTCATAGTTCATCACGCAGGTCGAATTGCCGTGAATCCCCATCTTTTCCTCGACCTTGCCGACCGAAACCGCATTCCGCCCCCCAAGCGAACCATCCGCCCTGACCAGAAACTTCGGCACGATGAACAGCGAAATTCCCCGCGTGCCCTCGCCACCGCCCGGAGCCTTGGCCAGCACCAGATGCACGATATTCTCGGCCATGTCGTGATCCCCGGCCGAGATGAAAATCTTGGTCCCGGTGACCTTATACGACCCATCCGCCTGCGGTTCAGCCTTGGTCCGCATCAACCCCAGATCGGTGCCACAATGCGGCTCGGTCAGGTTCATCGTGCCGGTCCATTCACAGGTCGCGAGCTTTGGCAGATAGGTGGCCTTCTGGGCATCGGTCCCATGGATATGCACCGCCGAATAGGCACCATGCGTCAGCCCCTGATACATGTTGAACGCCATGTTGGCCGACACCAGCGCCTCGTTCACCACCGTGTGCATCAGGTACGGCAGACCCTGACCACCAAACTCCGGCGCGCAATCCAGCGCGGTCCAGCCGCCACCCCTCAACTGGTCGAACGCCGCCTTGAACCCGCTTGGCGTCCGCACCACGCCGTTTTCCAACACGCAGCCTTCATGGTCGCCCACCGCGTTGAGCGGAGCCAGAACGTCGGAGGCAAGCTTGCCCGCCTCCTCCAGCACTGCGCCGGTAAAGCCTGAGTCCAGATCGCCATAGCCGGGAATGTCCGACCCTGTCACCGCCATGACCTGATGCAACAGGAACTGCATGTCTTTCACGGGGGCTACATAGGTCATCCTGTCTCCTTCATGGCTTTGTCTTTATTCGGCGGCGCGGCGAAACCCGGCCAGCAATGTGGCGGTTTTGTCCATTTCGGACTTCAGTTCGGCAATCGCCACGTCCAGTTCGGTCCGCTGCGCCTCCATCTGGTGCAGCCGCGCTTCGGCCAGCTGGAAGGTGCGGGTCAATTGCGCCGCATTCGACCCGTCGCGGTCGTACATGTCCAGAAGCTGGCGAATATCCTCCAGCGAAAAGCCAAAGCGCTTGCCCCGCAGGACCAGCGTCAGCCTGGCCCGATCCTGCCGGGTGAACAGGCGGCGCGTGCCGTGGCGCTGCGGGAACAACAGTTCCTTGGCCTCGTAAAACCGCAACGTGCGGGCGGTCACACCAAAAGCATCGCACATCTGGCGGATGGTCATCGTTTCTGTCGTCATCACACACTCGTCTTGTACAGGTTGCCGCCCCCACATGGGGCTCCCTGCCGCAAAAGTGTAGCGTGCTTTACCTTAACGTAAATGTAACGTCACGTCAGATGGATCGCCAGTGTTCGGACCGGTCACGGCAGCCGCGTGATTTCCACCGCTGCCGTCTCCCGCAGGGCGCGCAGATCGGCAATCGTCGCCTGCAATTCGTGCAACTGCCGGTCAAGTTCGCCCAACTGCCGGTCGGCCTGATCCACCCAGTCTTCCAACTGCGCCCGCGTGCCTTTTTGCCCATACAGCAGCAGCCATTGCCGGATTTCCTCCAGCGAAAAGCCAAACCGCCGCCCCCGCAGGATCAACGTCATCCGCGCCACTTCGCGCGGGCCATAATACCGGGCGCGACCGTCCTTTTCGGGGTCCAGCAATTCGATGTATTCGTAATAGCGCAAGGTGCGCGGCGTCACCTCGAACCTGGCGCACATCTCTTTGAAGCTGAGCCGGACATCCGTCATGGGCATGCCTCCCAATTCTACCCTAGGGGCAACCCGCCACACGCGCAAGAATGACGCCCAATCCCCTTGCACCTTCCGGCCCATCCGCGATGATGATGACAAAGGAGCAGCAGATGGACAGGTTGCAACAGGCGCGCGACTTCATGCAGGCGCTGCCCCATGCCCGTGCGCTGGGCATGGTGCTGCAAGACATGGGCGCGGGGCGTGCCGTGGTCACGATGGATTATGACGCCCGCTTCATCGGCGATCCGGTGACCGGCGTGCTGCATGGCGGCGCGATTTCGGCGCTGATGGACACCGCCTCGGGCGCGTCTGTGATGAGCCACCCCGAAGCCCCCGCCAGCACCGCCACACTGGACCTGCGCATCGACTACATGCGCCCCGCCACCCCCAGACAGCGCATCACCGCCCGCGCCGAATGCTACCACGTCACCCGCTCGGTCGCCTTCATCCGCGTCACCGCCACCGACCACGACGAAACGCGCCCCGTCGCCACCGGCACCGCCACCTTCACCCTGGAACGGCCCATCCCATGAACCGCCCCAAACCGGAACCCGTTCATGTCATCAAATCCCGGCGCGAGGCCGCCCTGTCGTGGCTCACCGGCGGCGTGCCTTATATCCAGTATCTTGGCATCCAGTTCGACCGCCGTGGCGACGAACTCACCGCCGTTCTGCCCTTTGATGACAAGCTGATCGGCAACCCCATGCTGCCCGCCCTGCATGGCGGCGTCACCGCGGCATTCCTTGAAGTCACCGCCATCATCGAACTCGCCTGGTCCACCCTGTGGGAGGATATGGAGGCAGGCCGCATCGACCCCGCCAAACTGGCCGAAAGCCAGTTTCCCGCCCTGCCCAAAACCATCGACTTCACTGTGGATTACCTGCGCACCGGCCTGCCGCGTGACGCCTATGCCCGCGCCCGCGTCAACCGGTTTGGCCGCCGCTATGCCAGTGTCCATGTCGAAGCGTGGCAAGACAACCGCGAGCGTCCCTTTGCCTTGGGCTCGGTCCACTTCCTGATGCCACCACCCCCCGGCGCACCTGCTGAATGACCCGGTTTGCGAACCACGCGCTCCTTGAAAACCACCGCGCATGACCACCCTGACCCACGCGCGCGTTTTCCGCATCGCCATGCCGATCGTGCTGTCGAACGCCACCGTGCCCCTGCTCGGGGTCGTCGATACCGCGATTGTCGGCCAGATCGGTCTTGCCGCCCCGATCGGGGCGGTCGGGCTTGGCGCTGTCATCCTTGCCACGCTGTACTGGGCCTTCGGCTTTCTCAGGATGAGCACCTCTGGCCTTGCAGCACAGGCCCAAGGCGCGGGCGATTTGCCCGAACGCTCTGCCACGCTGATCCGCGCCCTGTTGATCGCCTTCGCTGCCGGTCTGGTCCTCGTCGCCACACAGCACCTGCTGTTCGCCGCCGCCTTCAGCGTCTCGCCCGCGTCGGAAGCCGTCGAAACCCTGTCGCGCCAATACCTCGCCATCCGGATCTGGGGCGCACCCGCCACCATTGCCATCTTCGCCCTGACCGGCTGGTTCGTCGGGGTCGAGCGGACCCGCGCCATCCTGATCCTGCAACTGTGGCAGAACGGCCTGAACGTCGTGCTGGCCTTCTGGCTCGTGCTGTCGCTGGGTTGGGGCGTGCCCGGTGTCGCCACCGCCACCCTGATCGCCGAATGGACCGGCCTCGCCCTTGGCCTGTTCCTCGCCCGCGATGCTTTCGGCGCGATCCTCGCCAAAGCCTGGGCCAAAGTCTCCGACCGCACCGCGCTCAGAAAAATGTTTGGCGCCAGCCGCGACATCATGCTGCGCACCGTGATCCTGCAACTGTCTTTCACCACATTCGTGTTCATCGGTGCCCGGTTTGGCGACGACACCCTCGCGGCCAATGAAATCCTGCTACAGTTCCTGGGCATCATGGCCTATGCGCTGGACGGCATCGCCTTCGCCGCCGAAACCCTGATCGGTCAGGCCTTCGGCCACCGCTCCGCAACCGAACTGCGGCAGGCCACCCGGATCTGTCTGCAATGGGGCTTTGGCGGTGCGGCACTGCTCGCCCTGATCTTCGCCCTCGCCGGCCCCGCGATCATCGACCTGATGACCACCGCACCCGGGGTGCGCCTCACCGCCCGCCTGTTCCTGCCGTGGCTCGTCACAGCGCCGCTGATCGGTGCCGCCTGCTGGATTTACGACGGCATCTTCATCGGAGCCCTGATGACCGGCGCGATGGTCCGCTCGGCGGTCATGGTGCTGGCGGTCTACCTGCCCGCCCTCGTCCTTCTGGTGCCGCTTTTTGGCAACCATGGCCTGTGGGCCGCCCTGATGCTGATGAACGCCGCCCGTGGCCTGACACTTTACCGCGCGTTCCCTGCGCTGGCGGCAAAACTCGGTTGATCACCGCCCGCTTCGTTAACACCGCCTGCCACCAAAATCGTAGAGACGCAAAGAAGACGCGTTCAAGACGCATCCAAGACAAGCGAATTTTGAACAATTTCAGCAAATTAGAGCGTGTCGCGTTCAGCTGACCCCATAGCCTGCGGCGATGAAGTAGTTTCGGCATTCGGTTGGCTTGAACAGATCACAGACTGCGCCGACCTGTTTCCAGAGAGCATGGTAGGTTCTGGCGGCGGCCTTGCGTATC
>JANYFE010000040.1 GCA_025362795.1 Rhodobacterales bacterium
AATGGTGATGCCGGGCGACAACCTCAAGTTCAACGTGACCCTGATCGCGCCGATCGCGATGGAAGACAAGTTGCGCTTCGCCATCCGCGAAGGCGGCCGCACCGTCGGCGCAGGCGTCGTGTCGAAGATTATTGAGTGATCGGCCGGTTGAAAGCGTAACTCGCGCAGCGGCGCGCAGGGAAACCTGGCGCGCCGCATCATTTCGCGCGACCGAACCAACCCGATTTCGGCTTCCACCACGGTGTTCCCATCGCCTCCCATACCCCGTCGCGGCGCATCAGTTTGTGCCACAGTGCCGCGGCGATATGGCCGCCGATTACTATCAGCGTCAGGTTGGTGAAAAATTCATGGATATCCCGCGCAAGGTTGATCCCCTGACTGCCCGCGAAATTCTGTGCAGCCATGATCAGAAGCCCGGTCGCGACAATCGCCACCACACAAAGGTAAATGCTGAAATGGGCAAGGCGGGACAGCGCCTGCTCCCACGCCGGGGCAGAGGCGGGCAGGCGGGTGGCCCCCTGGTTGAAGCGGTGCATCCAGACAAAGCGCAGGGCAAAGGCGGCCAGCACGCCAAGACCCAGAAACGCCTCCATTCGCATGGCGGCAGGGCTGCGCAGCGCGTCCGTGAAGTCACCGTTGTCGATATAGGCGAACAGCAACAACGCGGTCGTGGACCAGTGCAGGAATTTGGCAACCCTGCCGTGCGGTCTGAGCTGGAGTGCGGCGGCAGGGGGCAGATTGGTCAAGGTGTGCTCCTCGGCGGGTGGCGGTTCCTGACCTAACGCAGCGGCGCAGGTTTTCCGTCGCCGCCGCCAAATGGGGTAGGCTGGCAAAGATTTATCTGCGAATGCCCGCAGACTGGTGCCCGCACCCTTGATTTCCCCTGGCCCCTGCCGTAACTCCGGCACAGGCCTTAGGAGTTTAGCTCAGTTGGTAGAGCATCGGTCTCCAAAACCGAGGGTCGTGGGTTCGAGTCCCCCAACTCCTGCCAGTTTTTCCCGGACCATATGACGCGGATTGCCTTTACTTAGCGTGGTGGCTAAGCTTTCTCAAAAGCGGGAGCTGGGCATGGGCAAGGTTCGGGTTGAAAGTTTCTCCATATCGCTGGACGGCTATGGTGCCGGGGCAGGGCAGGATCTGGCCAATCCAATGGGAGCGGGCGTCGAGGACTTGCATGGCTGGGCGATGACCACGCCGACTTTCAGGCGGATGGTGTTCGGGCAGGACGGCGGCGCCCAAGGCGTGGATGAGGATTTCGCGCAGCGCGGCTTTCGCAATATCGGTGCGTGGATTTTGGGGCGGAACATGTTCGGGCCGGTGCGGGGGCCGTGGCCGAATTTGGACTGGCGCGGCTGGTGGGGCGAAAACCCGCCCTATCATGTGCCGATCTTCGTGCTGACCCATTTCCCGCGCGAGCCGCTGGTGATGGAGGGGGACAACGTCTTTCAGTTCGTCACCGGCGGCATTCATGAGGCGTTGCGGCTGGCGCAGGCAGCCGCAGGTGACAAGGATGTGCGAATAGGTGGTGGGGTGCAGACGATCCGCGAATATCTGGCGGAAGGGCTGATTGACGAGGTGCATCTGGCGGTGTCGCCGGTGCTGGTGGGGCAGGGCGAGCATCTGCTGGCCGGACTTGATCTGCCAAAGCTGGGTTACAAAGTCGCCCAGCATGTGCAGGGGGTCGCGACGCATGTGGTGTTGACGAAGGGGTGAAGTGGGTTTGCAGTTCGCCTCGGCCGGCCTATATTCTCAGCCAGCCGAGGGAGACATGCCATGACCTATCAGAAAACCGCCGAACGCATCGCCGCGCTGACGCCGGAGCAGTTTCGGGTGACGCAAATGTCGGGCACCGAACGGCCCGGCACCGGCAAGTATCTGGATAACAATGAGCCCGGCATTTATGTCGATATCGTGTCAGGCGAGCCGCTGTTCGCCTCGTCGGACAAGTTTGAATCCGGCTGCGGCTGGCCGAGCTTCACCAAGCCGATCGAGCCTGCCCATGTGGCGGAGTTGCGCGATGTGACGCATGGCATGGTGCGGGTCGAAGTGCGGTCGGCCAGCGGCGACAGCCATCTGGGCCATGTGTTCGAGGATGGCCCGCAGGACCGGGGCGGTCTGCGCTATTGCATCAACTCGGCCTCGCTGCGGTTTGTCCACAAGGACGACATGGTGGCGCAGGGCTACGGCGACTATGTTGGTCAGGTCGAGGATCGTTAAGCGCGCCCGGCATCAAGCGGCCTTGAATTCGCCGCTTGCAGCGGTTATCTCGCAGCGATCCTAACGAGCGGACCCAAACAGATGGCCACGACCAACCCGATCCAGTTCATCCAGCAAGTCCGTTCAGAGATAGCCAAAGTGGTTTGGCCAACGCGGCGTGAAGTGATGCTGACCACGATCATGGTGTTCATCATGGCAGCGCTGACGGCCACGTTCTTCACCTTGGTGGATATGACAATCCGCTTTGGCCTGACGCTGGTTCTGAACGCTTTTCACTGACAGGCGACGCGGCGGAACCCGCCGTGTCAAACCGATTTCCCTTGATTTCCCGGGGTTTCAGGGCTAAGCCCCCGCAGGTTCCAAGGGTGATCGGCGCGCAGCGATTCGGCGGCGCGCTGTTTTTTATTCTGGATGCCAAAGGGCAACGGCGGATCAACCGCCTGTAATCAAAAGACTTCCCCGTTTGAGGCGGGGCAGATGACAAGGTGGATGTGGCATGGCCAAGCGGTGGTATTCGGTAAGCGTTCTCTCGAATTTCGAGAAGAAAGTGGCCGAGCAAATCAAGACTGCCGTGGCTGAAGCTGGTCTTGAAGAAGAAATCGACGAAGTTCTGGTTCCGACCGAAGAAGTGATCGAGGTGCGGCGCGGCAAGAAGGTGACTTCTGAACGGCGTTTCATGCCCGGGTATGTGCTGGTGCGGATGGAAATGTCGAACAAGGGTTACCACCTGATTTCCGCGATCAACCGTGTGACCGGTTTCCTTGGCCCGATGGGCAAGCCGATGCCGATGCGTGATGCCGAGGTCAACCAGATCCTGAATAGGGTCGAGGAAGGCGAAATCGCACCGCGCAACCTGATCCGCTTCGACATTGGCGAGCGTGTCAAAGTGACCGATGGCCCGTTTGAAGGGTTTGATGGCATGGTTGAGGAAGTCGACGAGGGCCACAACCGTTTGAAAGTATCCGTGTCGATTTTCGGGCGTTCAACGCCGGTGGAACTGGAATTCACTCAGGTCTCCAAGGGGATGTGAGTGCTGCCGTGGGAGGTGCGCGCCCTAAGTCGGGTGACAAACCGAACCACTAAACCGCACCAGATGGTGCTGTGACAAAGGAGAGGCCAGATGGCCAAGAAGATTATCGGCAGCCTGAAGCTGCAAGTGAAGGCGGGGCAAGCCAACCCGTCCCCGCCGGTTGGACCCGCTTTGGGTCAACGCGGGCTGAACATCATGGCGTTCGTCAAGGAATTCAACGCGAAGACCGCTGATAGCCCGCCCGGCACGCCAACGCCGGTGATCATTACCTACTATCAGGACAAGTCGTTTAGCCTGGAATTCAAGACCGCTCCTGCCGCCTTCCTGTTGAAGCAGGCCGCTGGTCTTCCGCCCGTCGGTAAACGCAACCGCGCCAAAGGGTCGGTCAAGCCGGGCCATACCGTCGTCGGTTCGGTCTCGGTGGCACAGGTTCGCAAGATCGCTGAAACCAAGATGAAAGATCTGAGCGCCAATTCGATCGAGGCGGCGATGAAGATCATTCTGGGCTCTGCCCGGTCCTGCGGCATCGAGGTCAAAGGGTAAATCATGGCAAAGCTTGGAAAACGGACCGTCGCGGCACGGGCGACATTTGACGGCAAGACCCTGCTGGCGGTCGAAGATGCCGTAAAACTGATCAAGGGCGCGGCTTCGGCCAAGTTCGACGAGACTCTGGAAATTTCGATGAACCTGGGTGTTGACCCGCGCCACGCCGACCAGATGGTCCGCGGCGTGATCAGCCTGCCGAACGGCACCGGGAAAACCGTGCGCGTGGCGGTGTTCGCCCGTGGCGCCAAGGCTGATGAAGCCAAGGCCGCCGGGGCGGATATTGTCGGCGCGGAAGACCTGATGGAAACCATCCAGTCCGGCAAGATCGAGTTCGACCGGTGCATTGCAACCCCGGACATGATGCCGCTGGTCGGCCGCTTGGGCAAAATCCTCGGCCCGCGCAACTTGATGCCGAACCCGAAGGTCGGCACGGTCACGATGGATGTGAAAACGGCCGTCGCGGCCGCGAAGGGTGGCGAAGTGCAGTTCAAAGCCGAAAAGGCTGGTGTGATCCACGCCGGTATCGGAAAGGTGTCATTCGCCGAAGACAAACTGGCGCAAAACATCCGCGCCTTTGTTGAAGCAGTGACCAAGGCCAAACCGGCCGGTGCCAAGGGAACTTATCTGAAGAAGGTTTGCCTGTCCTCGACGATGGGTCCGGGCGTATCGGTTGACCTGACTTCGGCCACGGCACGTTGATTTACGTGTAGGGTGTGTGGAATCACGTACCCTACCCAACCCGAATTTCCAGTGCTTCGGCATTGGAATGGTGGGGCGCAGAAGTTGGTATTCTGGGCCCTATCCTGTCCGAGACGGTGGGTGGCGCGCAAACGCCTTAAGTCCTGCCTGAGATGGGGAACGAGATTTAAGGCACCCTCGGGTGATCTTGGGCTCGGGAACCGTTGTGGACCCGAACGCCTCCCACACTGGGGGGCAAACATGAGCCGGGGGGCAACCCCCAACTTTGGAGTGAAACTGTGGATAGAGCTGAAAAAGGGAAAGTGGTCGATGAACTCGGCCAGATCTTCGCAAGCTCTGGCGTGGTAGTGGTCGCCCGCTACACCGGTATGACAGTTGCTCAGATGCAGACCCTGCGCGCCAAAATGCGCGAAGTTGATGGGTCGGTCCGCGTCGCCAAGAACAAGCTCGCCAAGATCGCCCTAGATGGGAAGCCCGGCGCTAAAATGGGTAACCTGCTTCTGGGCATGACCGTGCTCGCCTACTCGGAAGACCCCGTCGCTGCGGCGAAGGTCTGCGAGGCCTATGCCAAGACCAACGACAAGTTCGTTATTCTGGGCGGGGCCATGGGTGACGCGGTTCTGGACGCCGCTGGTGTGAAAGCCGTGGCCGCCATGCCGTCGCGTGAAGAGCTTATCGCTCAGATCGTGTCGTGCATCGGTGCGCCCGCCTCGAACATCGCGGGGGCCATTGGTGCGCCTGGATCGGCGATCGCGAGCATCCTCTCGACGATTGAGGAGCGGCTTGCCGCCTGAAGCAAATGTAGCCCGGCGCGGAATAATCCGCCTCGTTGGAACCAATCTCAAACCTGAACGGAACAGAAAATGGCTGATCTGAACAAACTCGCGGAAGACATCGTTGGTCTGACACTCCTGCAAGCGCAGGAACTGAAGACCATCTTGAAAGACAAATATGGTATCGAGCCCGCTGCTGGCGGTGCTGTGATGATGGCGGCCGGTCCGGCAGCTGCGGCGGAAGCCGTTGAAGAAAAGACCGAATTTGACGTCGTTCTGACCGAAGCTGGCCCGAACAAAATCAACGTCATCAAAGAAGTCCGCACCATCACCGGTCTGGGCCTGAAAGAAGCCAAAGATCTGGTCGAAGCGGGTGGCAAGGTCAAAGAAGGCGCCACCAAAGCTGACGCCGAAGCGATGAAGAAGAAACTCGAGGACGCTGGCGCCAAGGTCGAGTTGAAGTAATCCGTTAAACGGGTACCACGCTGGCTGGGCTTGCAAATGCAGGCCCAGCCAAAGCTGTCTTGGCCCTTGAGTTCGGGCCGGGCGCGTCTTGGCAGGGGTTTTTGCGAAAACCTCTTCTCAGGCGCGGTGATGGTTCGGGAGCGGCCCTAAGGGATGGGCGGCACGAATAGAACCCCACTGCCTATCGCCCAAGCGGCGCATCCGTGGCCCGACGGAAGCGTGCGCTTTGATGATGAAAGGTTACGATTCACATGGCGCAAGCTTATGTCGGTCAAAAACGTATCCGCCGCTACTTTGGCAAAATCCGTGAAGTGCTGGAGATGCCGAACCTGATCGAGGTTCAGAAATCTTCCTACGACCTGTTCCTGCGGTCAGGCGACAGCGACAAGCCGCTGGACGGCGAAGGCATTCAGGGCACGTTCCAGTCAGTGTTTCCGATCAAGGATTTCAATGAAACGGCGGTTCTGGAGTTCGTGAAATACGAACTGGAAAAGCCGAAATACGATGTTGACGAATGCCAGTCGCGCGACATGACCTATGCGGCACCGTTGAAGGTGACGCTGCGGCTGATCGTGTTTGATGTCGATGAAACCACCGGGGCACGGTCGGTCAAGGACATCAAGGAACAGGACGTCTACATGGGCGACATGCCCCTGATGACGCATAACGGCACGTTCATCGTGAACGGGACCGAACGGGTTATCGTCAGCCAGATGCACCGGTCGCCCGGCGTGTTTTTCGACCATGACAAGGGCAAGACCCATTCGTCGGGCAAACTGCTGTTCGCCTGCCGGATCATTCCCTATCGCGGGTCGTGGCTGGACTTTGAATTTGACGCCAAGGATGTGGTGTTCGCCCGCATCGACCGCCGCCGCAAGCTGCCGGTGACGACGCTGCTGTACGCGCTGGGGATGGATCAGGAAGGCATCATGGATGCCTATTATCAGACCGTCAGCTACACCTATGTCAAGAACAAGGGCTGGGTGACGAAATTCTTCCCCGAACGTCTGCGTGGCACTCGCCCGACCTATGACGTGGTCGATGCGGCAACCGGCGAAGTGATCTGCAAGGCTGGCGACAAGATGACGCCGCGCATGGCGAATGACCTGATCAAGTCGGGCAAAGTCACTGAGCTGCTGGTGCCGTTCGACAACATCATTGGCCGCTACGTCGCCAAGGACATCATCAACGAAGCGACCGGCGAAATCTGGGTCGAGGCCGGTGACGAGTTGACGATGGACTACGACCGCGATGGCGGCGTGAAGGGTGGCACGTTGAAAGTGCTGCTGGATCAAGGGATTACCGATATTCCAGTGCTGGATATCGACGGCATCAACACCGGTCCCTATATCCGCAACACGATGGCGGTCGACAAGAACATGGGCCGCGATACCGCGCTCATGGACATCTACCGCGTGATGCGCCCCGGCGAGCCGCCGACGGTGGAAGCCGCAAGCCAGCTGTTCGACACGCTGTTCTTTGACAGCGAACGCTATGACCTGTCCGCCGTTGGCCGGGTGAAAATGAACATGCGTCTGGATCTGGGTCGCCCGGATACCCAGCGCACGCTGGACCGCGCCGACATCATCGCCTGCATCAAGGCGCTGACGGAACTGCGTGATGGCAAGGGCGAAATTGACGACATCGACCACCTCGGCAACCGCCGGGTCCGTTCGGTTGGCGAGTTGATGGAAAACCAGTACCGCGTCGGTCTGCTGCGCATGGAGCGGGCGATCAAGGAACGCATGTCGTCGGTGGAAATCGACACGATCATGCCGCAAGACCTGATCAACGCCAAACCGGCGGCGGCTGCGGTGCGTGAATTCTTTGGCTCCTCGCAGCTTAGCCAGTTCATGGACCAGACCAACCCATTGTCCGAGGTGACGCACAAGCGTCGTCTGTCGGCGCTGGGGCCGGGCGGTCTGACCCGTGAACGTGCGGGCTTCGAAGTGCGCGACGTTCACCCGACCCACTATGGCCGGATGTGCCCGATCGAGACGCCGGAAGGGCAGAACATCGGGCTTATCAACTCGCTGGCGACCTTTGCCCGCGTGAACAAGTATGGCTTTATTGAAACGCCATACCGCAAAGTGATCGACAACAAGGTGACGGACGAAGTCGTCTATATGTCGGCCACCGAAGAAATGCGGCACACCGTGGCGCAGGCCAACGCATCGCAAGACAGTGAAGGTCGGTTCACCGATGATCTGATTTCCTCGCGCAAAGCGGGCGAGTTCATGCTGAACCCGCCGGAAGCCATCGACCTGATTGACGTCAGCCCGAAACAGCTGGTTTCTGTCGCGGCATCGCTGATCCCGTTCCTGGAAAACGACGACGCCAACCGCGCCTTGATGGGCTCGAACATGCAGCGCCAGGCCGTTCCGTTGCTGCAAGCCGATGCGCCGTTTGTAGGCACCGGGATTGAAGCCGTGGTTGCGCGTGACAGCGGTGCCGCCATCATGGCTCGCCGGGCCGGCGTGATCGACCAGGTGGATGCCACCCGTATCGTGGTGCGGGCGACCGAGATGATGGAACCGGGCGAACCCGGCGTCGACATCTACCGTCTGCGCAAGTTCAAACGGTCGAACCAGTCAAGCTGCATCAACCAGCGTCCGCTGGTGAAGGTGGGCGATGTGGTTCTGCGCGGAGAGGTGGTGGCCGACGGCCCCTGCACCGACATGGGCGAACTGGCCCTTGGCCGGAACGTCGTGGTCGCGTTCATGCCGTGGAATGGCTACAACTACGAAGACTCGATCCTGATTTCGGAACGCATTCTGAAAGACGACGTGTTCACCTCGATCCACATCGAGGAATACGAAGTAGCAGCCCGCGATACGAAACTGGGGCCAGAGGAAATCACCCGCGACATCCCGAACGTGGGCGAAGAAGCCCTGCGCAATCTGGACGAAGCGGGCATCGTCTATATCGGTGCCGAAGTGCAGCCGGGCGACATTCTGGTCGGCAAGATCACCCCCAAGGGTGAATCGCCGATGACGCCGGAAGAAAAGCTGCTGCGGGCGATCTTTGGGGAAAAGGCGTCTGACGTCCGCGATACTTCGCTGCGTCTGCCGCCGGGTGCGTTTGGCACGATCGTCGAAGTGCGGGTGTTCAACCGGCACGGCGTCGACAAGGACGAACGCGCCTTGCAGATCGAGCGTGAGGAAATCGAACGCCTTGCCCGCGACCGTGACGACGAACTGGCAATTCTGGAGCGGAACATCTATTCGCGCCTGAAAACCCTGATCAGCGGCAAAACCGCTGTCAAAGGGCCGAAAGGGATCAAGGCCGGTTCGACCGTGGACGACGAATTGCTGGGCACGCTGTCGCGCGGTCAGTGGTGGCAGTTGGCACTGGCCGAAGAAACCGATGCCAAGGAAGTCGAAGCCCTGCATGACCAGTTCGAAGCGCAGAAACGCGCGCTCGACAACCGGTTCGACGACAAGGTCGAAAAGGTCCGTCGCGGCGACGATCTGCCTCCGGGTGTGATGAAGATGGTCAAAGTGTTCGTCGCGGTGAAGCGCAAGCTGCAACCGGGCGACAAGATGGCCGGTCGGCACGGCAACAAGGGCGTGATTTCCAAGGTCGTGCCCGTCGAGGATATGCCTTTCCTCGCCGATGGCACTGCGGTTGACCTCGTGCTGAACCCGCTCGGCGTGCCGTCGCGGATGAACGTGGGGCAGATCCTTGAGACCCACATGGGTTGGGCCGCGCGCGGTCTGGGCCTGCGGATTGACGAGGCACTGAAGGAATATCGCCGGTCCGGCGACATGACTCCGGTGCGCGAGGCGGTGCGTCATGCTTATGGCGACGAGACCTATGAGGCGGAGTTTGCCAAGCGGAGCGAGGAAGATTTCCTCGAACTGGCTGGCAATGTGACCGCTGGTGTGCCGATTGCGTCACCTGTGTTCGACGGGGCCAAGGAAAGCGATGTCAATGACGCGCTGACCCGCGCCGGGTTTGATACCTCGGGTCAGTCGGTGGTGTTCGATGGCCGTTCGGGCGAGCAATTCGCGCGGAAGGTCACCGTGGGCGTGAAATACATGCTCAAACTGCACCACCTTGTCGACGACAAGCTGCACGCCCGTTCGACCGGGCCGTACTCTCTTGTCACGCAACAGCCGTTGGGTGGTAAGGCGCAGTTCGGTGGTCAGCGTCTGGGGGAAATGGAGGTCTGGGCGCTGGAAGCGTACGGGGCCGCCTATACCCTGCAAGAGATGCTGACGGTCAAGTCGGATGACGTCGCGGGCCGCACCAAGGTCTACGAAAGCATCGTCAAGGGCGAGGACAATTTCGAAGCCGGTGTGCCGGAATCGTTCAACGTCCTTGTCAAAGAGGTCCGCGGCCTGGGCCTCAACATGGAACTCCTGGATGCGGAGGAAGAGTAACGCGGAAGGTGCGCGATAAATGCGCACCCTACGTAGGGTGTGCCTTTAGGCGCACCTTACCCGCCGAACCCTCCCCCGCCGCCCCCAATTCATAGGATTGAAGATGAACCAGGAACTCTCGACCAACCCGTTCAACCCGGTTGCCCCGGTCAAGACCTTCGACGAAATCAAGATCAGCTTGGCCTCGCCCGAGCGGATCCTGTCGTGGTCGTTCGGCGAGATCAAAAAGCCGGAAACCATCAACTACCGCACGTTCAAACCGGAACGTGACGGGTTGTTCTGCGCGCGGATCTTTGGCCCGATCAAGGATTACGAATGCCTCTGCGGCAAGTACAAGCGCATGAAATATCGCGGCGTTGTCTGCGAAAAGTGCGGCGTGGAAGTCACGCTGCAAAAGGTCCGGCGCGAGCGGATGGGCCATATCGAACTGGCCGCCCCCGTCGCCCATATCTGGTTCCTGAAATCGCTGCCGAGCCGCATCGGCCTGATGCTGGACATGACGCTGCGCGATCTGGAACGCATTCTGTATTTCGAAAACTATGTGGTGATCGAGCCGGGTCTGACCGACCTGACCTATGGCCAATTGATGACCGAGGAAGAATTCCTCGACGCGCAGGACCAGTATGGTGCCGACGCTTTCACCGCCAACATCGGCGCGGAAGCCATCCGCGAAATGCTGGTAGCGATTGATCTGGACACGACGGCAGAACAACTGCGGGCGGACCTGAAAGAGGCCACTGGCGAGTTGAAGCCGAAAAAGATCATCAAGCGGTTGAAGATCGTGGAGAGCTTCCTCGAGTCGGGCAACCGGCCGGAGTGGATGGTTCTGACGGTGCTGCCGGTGATCCCGCCGGAACTGCGCCCGCTGGTCCCGCTGGACGGCGGCCGTTTTGCCACGTCCGACCTCAACGACCTGTATCGCCGCGTGATCAACCGCAACAACCGTCTGAAACGGCTGATCGAATTGCGCGCGCCCGATATCATCGTGCGCAACGAAAAGCGGATGCTGCAAGAGGCGGTTGACGCGCTGTTCGACAATGGCCGTCGGGGCCGCGTGATCACCGGCACCAACAAGCGCCCGTTGAAATCGCTGTCCGATATGCTCAAGGGCAAACAGGGCCGCTTCCGTCAGAACCTCTTGGGCAAGCGCGTCGACTTCTCGGGTCGTTCGGTCATCGTGACCGGGCCGGAACTGAAGCTGCACCAGTGCGGTCTGCCGAAGAAGATGGCTTTGGAACTGTTCAAGCCGTTCATCTACTCGCGTCTGGAAGCCAAGGGCCTGTCCTCGACCGTCAAGCAGGCGAAAAAGCTGGTGGAAAAGGAACGTCCCGAGGTTTGGGATATTCTGGACGAAGTCATCCGCGAACACCCCGTGCTTCTGAACCGTGCGCCGACCTTGCACCGCTTGGGCATTCAGGCGTTTGAGCCGATCCTGATCGAAGGCAAGGCTATCCAGTTGCACCCGCTGGTCTGTTCGGCCTTCAACGCCGACTTTGACGGCGACCAGATGGCGGTTCACGTGCCGCTGTCGCTGGAAGCACAGTTGGAAGCACGCGTTCTGATGATGTCGACCAACAACGTGCTGTCGCCTGCCAATGGTGCGCCGATCATCGTGCCGTCGCAGGATATGGTGTTGGGCCTGTACTACACCACCATGCAGCGTAAGGGCATGAAAGGTGAAGGCATGGCCTTTACCGATGTCGAGGAAGTCGAACACGCCCTCGCCGCCGGTGAAGTGCATCTGCACGCCGCGATCAAGGCCCGCATCCGTCAGGTTGACGAAGAGGGCAACATCGTCTGGAAGCGGTTCGACACCACGCCGGGCCGCTTGCGGCTGGGCAACCTGTTGCCGCTGAACGCCAAGGCACCGTTTGACCTCGTCAACCGTCTGCTGCGGAAAAAAGACGTGCAGACCGTCATCGACACCGTCTACCGCTACTGCGGTCAGAAGGAATCGGTGATCTTCTGTGACCAGATCATGGGTCTGGGCTTCCGCGAGGCGTTCAAGGCGGGCATTTCGTTCGGCAAGGACGACATGCTGATCCCCGACACCAAATGGCCGATCGTCAACGAAGTCCGCGATCAAGTGAAGGAATTCGAACAGCAGTATATGGACGGCCTGATCACTCAGGGCGAAAAGTACAACAAGGTTGTCGATGCCTGGTCCAAATGTTCCGACAAGGTCGCGGCTGACATGATGTCCGCAATCTCTGCGGTGCAGTATGACGAAAACGGCGCTGAAAAGGAACCGAACTCGGTCTACATGATGTCCCACTCCGGGGCACGTGGTTCGCCTGCCCAGATGAAGCAGTTGGGGGGCATGCGCGGTCTGATGGCCAAGCCTTCGGGCGAGATCATCGAAACGCCGATCATTTCCAACTTCAAGGAAGGTCTGACCGTTCTTGAATATTTCAACTCGACCCACGGCGCGCGTAAGGGCCTCGCGGATACCGCGTTGAAGACCGCGAACTCGGGCTATCTGACGCGGCGTCTGGTTGACGTGGCACAGGATTGCATCGTGCGGTCGCATGATTGCGGCACTGATCAGGCGATCACAGCGGACGTGGCGGTGAACGACGGTGAAGTGGTGCAAAGTCTGGCCGAACGTGTGCTGGGCCGGGTTGCTGCCGATGACATCTGCGTTCCGGGCACCACCGAGGTGATCGTGGCGCGGGGCGAATTGATCGACGAACGTCGTGCCGACCTGATCAATCAGGCTGGCGTTGCGTCTGCACGCATCCGTTCGCCGCTGACCTGTGAGGCTGAGGAAGGCGTCTGCGCCATGTGCTATGGTCGTGACCTTGCACGCGGCACGCTGGTCAACCAGGGTGAAGCTGTCGGTATCATCGCCGCACAGTCCATCGGTGAACCCGGCACGCAGTTGACGATGCGGACGTTCCACATCGGCGGCATCGCGCAGGGCGGTCAGCAGTCGTTCCTTGAGGCGTCTCAGGAAGGCCGGATCGAGTTCCGCAACGCCAACCTCTTGTCCAATGCGTTGGGCGAGCAGATTGTCGTTGGCCGGAACATGCAGATCGCGATTGTCGATGATGCGGGGCAGGACCGTGCGATCCACAAGCTGTCTTACGGGGCCAAAGTGCACTCCAAGGACGGCATGCAGGTCAAGCGTGGCACCAAGCTGTTCGAATGGGATCCCTACACTCTGCCGATCATCGCCGAAAAGGCCGGTGTGGCGCGGTTTGTCGACCTCGTCTCGGGCATCTCGGTGCGCGAAGATACCGACGAAGCCACCGGCATGACGCAGAAAATCGTGTCCGACTGGCGTTCTGCGCCCAAGGGCAATGATCTGAAGCCGGAAGTCATCATCATGAATCCCGAAACCGGCGAACCGGTGCGGAATGAAACCGGTGCTCCGATTTCCTATGGCATGTCGGTGGACGCCATTCTGTCGGTCGAAGATGGCCAGACCATCCGCCCCGGCGATGTGGTGGCGCGGATTCCGCGCGAAGGTGCCAAGACCAAGGACATCACCGGGGGTCTGCCGCGCGTGGCCGAATTGTTCGAGGCGCGTCGTCCGAAAGACCACGCCATCATTGCCGAAACCGATGGCTATGTGCGGTTCGGCAAGGATTACAAGAACAAGCGCCGCATCACGGTTGAACCCGTCGATTCCACGCTGACGGCGGTCGAATATATGGTGCCCAAGGGCAAGCATATCCCGGTGCAGGAAGGCGACTTCGTGCAGAAGGGCGACTACATCATGGACGGCAACCCGGCCCCGCACGACATCTTGCGGATTCTGGGGGTAGAGGCGCTGGCGAACTACATGATCGACGAAGTGCAGGACGTCTACCGTCTGCAAGGCGTGAAGATCAACGACAAGCACATCGAAGTCATCGTGCGCCAGATGCTGCAAAAGTTCGAGATTCTGGACTCGGGCGATACCACGCTGCTCAAAGGCGAAACCGTCGACAAGACCGAACTGGACGAAAACAACGACAAGGCGCTGTCGCATGGCCTGCGGCCCGCTACGGCCGAGCCGATCCTTCTGGGGATCACCAAGGCGTCGTTGCAGACCCGTTCGTTCATCTCGGCAGCGTCGTTCCAGGAAACCACGCGGGTGCTGACCGAAGCTTCGGTTCAGGGCAAGCGCGACAAACTGGTCGGTCTGAAAGAAAACGTCATCGTCGGGCGTCTGATCCCGGCGGGGACGGGCGGGGCCACCAGCCGCGTCAAGAAGATCGCCGCCGACCGCGACCAGACCGTGATCGAGGCCCGCAAGTCCGACGCCGAAACGGCAGCGGCGCTCGCAGCTCCGATGATGGTGATGGACATCGAGGACGAGGACACCGCGCTGGTGGACTCGGGGTTGGTCGATACGGTCGAAAGCCGCAGCGAGTAATCGCCGGGGTTTGAAAATGAATGGCCCCCTGCTTCACGGCGGGGGGCTTTTTGCTGACACGTGAACGGGCACCGCGGTAGGCCCGGGAAGTGGCGACGGAATTTAGGGGGGTTTGGTGTCCGACAATCAGCGCGGTGTTTTGTTGATGTGCCTGTCAATGCTGGCCTTTACGCTGAATGACACATTGGTCAAAGCCGTGATGCATGACGGCATGCCGCTGTTTCAGGCGATCACCCTGCGCGGGATTGGCGCGTCGGCGGGCTTGGTGGTGCTGGCCCTGCGGCAAAACGGTGGGATGAACCTGTGGCCCGCCGGACGCGACAGGGTATATCTGGGCCTCCGGACAATGGGCGAGATTGGCGCGACTCTGTTGTTTCTGTTGGCGCTGACTCACATGCCGCTGGCCAACCTGTCAGCCATCATGCAGTCGCTTCCCCTGGTAGTGACTCTGTCCGCGGCGGTCTTGCTTGGGGCACCGGTTGGCTGGCGGCGGATGACAGCCATTCTTGTCGGCTTTGCCGGAGTGATGATCATCATTCGCCCCGGAGCGGCCGATTTCGACATCTGGTCAGTGATGGGTCTGGGGTCGGTCGCCTGTGTTGTGTTGCGGGATCTGGCGACGCGGCAGTTTTCGCCCGTCCTCCCCTCGACCACGGGGGCGATCTGGGCCGCCTTGTCAGTCTTGCTGATGGGGGTGATCGGGCTTGGATTGCAGGGCTGGCATCCGATGGGCCTCAAGGCCGGGCTGGAGGTTGCAGGAGCGGCGCTGTTCCTCATCATCGGCTATATGTGCGCTATCAAGGTGATGCGGGTGGGCGAGATAAGCATCGTCGCTCCGTTCCGCTACACTTCGCTTCTCTGGGCCATTCTGCTTGGATGGCTGCTGTTCGGGACACTGCCAGACCGTTGGACCCTGACAGGGGCCGCGGTTGTTGTCGCCTCGGGCCTTTACATGCTGGTGCGTGAGCGAAAACGTCGGCTAGAGCCCGTGTCGCCGCCCGCATGAATTGCATCAGGAGCGATGCTGGCCTATAGGCGGGGTGCGGTCCCAGAGGGCAGGTCATGACCAACATTTCCGTCGTCATTCCGGCCCGTAACGAGGCCGACAACATCATTGCTCTGGTGGATGCGATCGACCGCGCCCTGACCGGCCATGCGCCATTCGAGATTATCGTGGTCGATGACGGTTCTGGTGACGATAGCGTTGTCCGTCTGAGAGAGCGGGCTAGAAATTTGCCGCATTTGCGCGTGGTGCGGCATGATGTTTCCGGCGGGCAAAGTGCCGCTGTCCATTCCGGCGTGTTGGCGGCAACTGCGCCGATCATCCTGACGCTGGATGGCGATGGCCAGAATCCGCCCGAGGAATTGGCGAAACTGGCGGCGCCGCTGCAAAATGACACCACGGGCCGGATCGGACTGGTGGCGGGGCAAAGGGTCGGGCGGCAGGATACTTGGAGCAAAAAGCTCGCCAGCCGGTTTGCCAATGCTATTCGGGGCTGGATCTTGCAGGACGGCACCCGCGACACCGGCTGCGGGCTCAAAGCATTTCGTCGCGAGGCATTTCTGGCATTGCCGTATTTCGATCACATGCACCGCTATCTGCCCGCGTTGTTTTCGCGCGACGGTTGGCAGGTCGCCCATGTCGATGTGACGCACCGGGCCCGTAGGGCAGGCAGTTCGAACTACTCCAATCTGCAGCGCGGGTTGGTCGGCATTGTTGACTTGATGGGTGTCGCGTGGCTACTGCGGCGGCGCAAAAAGGCGCGTGCGGTGCCGGAGGAAACCTAATGCATTCGGTTCTGACGATGATGGGCGTTACCTCTGCCGCTGATGCGATCTGGGTCACGGTCGGCCTTTTGGGGCAGCTCATGTTCACCGGACGCTTCATCGTTCAATGGCTGGCGTCCGAAAGGGCCAAACGATCCGTCGTTCCGGTGGCATTCTGGTATTTCAGCCTGCTCGGCGGAGCCATTGTTTTGGCCTATGGCATCCACAAACTTGACCCGGTTATTATCCTGGGTCAGTTGCCTGGCACGGTGATTTACAGCCGGAACCTGTGGCTGATCCGCTCGGAAAAACGTGCTGGACAGTAGCAGTTGCACGGGCCCCTGCCCACTGTTGACATCCCACGCGACTCCCCCTAGAAGCCGCCTACCTTGAGCGTGGGTTAACCCATCGTGCGGGGTCCGACTTAAAGAAGTGGTCATGATCCGGGCCTCAAAGACCCCGATCCTCTGGAATTCCACCGCACCGCACCCGGATGGGCGCGTCGGCGGTTTTGCGTTTTGTGATTCGCACAAGACGTGTCGAGAAGTGGCGCATCCCTTGGATGCGAGTATTGACAGCGTCTTAGGACGCAAAACGAGGAACGTGAATGCCGACTATTCAGCAACTTATCCGCAAACCGCGGGAGCCGGTCGTCCGCAAGTCCAAGTCGCAGCACTTGGAAGGATCGCCGCAAAAGCGTGGGGTTTGCACCCGCGTCTATACCACCACCCCGAAAAAACCGAACTCGGCCATGCGGAAAGTCGCCAAAGTGCGCCTGACCAACAGCTTTGAGGTCATCTGCTATATCCCCGGCGAAAAGCACAACCTTCAGGAACACTCCGTGGTTCTGATCCGTGGCGGTCGTATCAAGGATTTGCCCGGTGTGCGCTACCACATCCTCCGCGGCGTTCTGGATACCCAGGGCGTCAAAGAACGTCGTCAGCGTCGTTCGAAATACGGCGCCAAGCGTCCGAAGTGAGGAGATAGAGAATGTCACGTCGTCACGCCGCTGAAAAACGCGAAATCCTGCCGGACGCCAAATATGGCGACAAGGTACTGTCGAAATTCATGAACAACCTGATGATCGACGGCAAAAAGTCCGTCGCTGAAGGTATCGTTTATGGCGCTCTGGATCGGGTTCAGTCCCGTTTGAAGCGCGAACCGATCCAGTGCTTCCACGAAGCCTTGGACAATGTGAAACCTTCGGTCGAAGTGCGCTCGCGCCGGGTCGGCGGGGCAACCTATCAGGTTCCAGTCGAAGTGCGCACTGAACGCCGCGAAGCGTTGGCCATCCGCTGGCTGATCATCGCGGCCCGCAAGCGCAACGAGAATACGATGGAAGAACGCCTGGCCGCCGAATTGTCGGATGCCGTGAACAACCGGGGCACCGCTGTCAAAAAGCGGGAAGACACCCATAAAATGGCCGACGCAAACAAAGCGTTCAGCCATTATCGTTGGTGAGGTGAACCATGCCGCGTGAATATTCGCTGAACCGATACCGCAACTTTGGCATCATTGCCCACATCGATGCGGGCAAAACCACCACGACCGAACGCATTCTGTATTACACGGGCAAGACCCACAAAATCGGCGAAGTGCATGACGGCGCTGCGACGATGGACTGGATGGAGCAGGAACAGGAACGCGGCATCACGATCACCTCGGCTGCCACCACCACGTTCTGGGAGCGTCAGATTGATGCCGGCGAACATCCCGGTGCCAAGGACAAGTATCGCTTCAACATCATCGACACCCCCGGCCACGTCGACTTCACTATTGAAGTCGAGCGCTCGCTGGCTGTGTTGGATGGCGCTGTTGTTTTGCTGGACGGCAATGCCGGGGTGGAGCCGCAGACGGAAACCGTCTGGCGTCAGGCCGACCGCTACAAGGTGCCGCGGATCGTGTTCGTCAACAAAATGGACAAAACCGGCGCTGATTTTTACAACTGCGTCAAGATGATCGCTGACCGCACCGGCGCTGTTCCCTGCCCGATCCAACTGCCGATCGGGGCCGAGGATAAGCTGGAAGGCATCATCGACCTGATCACCATGGAAGAATGGGTCTACGAGGGCGAAGATCTGGGCGCGTCCTGGGTCCGTCAGCCGATCCGCGCCAGCCTGAAGGCTGATGCTGACAAGTGGCGCTACAACATGCTGGAGCTCGCGGTCGGCCAAGACGACGCCGCGATGGAAGCATACCTTGAAGGCAACGAGCCGGACGAGCCGACCCTGCGCGCCCTGATCCGCAAGGGCACGTTGGCGATCGACTTCGTGCCGATTCTGGCCGGTTCCGCGTTCAAGAACAAAGGCGTGCAGCCGATGTTGAACGCCGTGATTGACTTTCTGCCGACCCCGCTCGACGTGCCGGCCTATATGGGCTTTGCGCCGGGCGACGAGACGGAGACGCGGAACATCTCGCGCTCTGCCGATGATGATCAGCCGTTCTCGGGTCTGGCGTTCAAGATCATGAACGACCCGTTCATGGGCACCCTGACCTTTACCCGGATCTATTCCGGGCAGGTCAAAAAGGGTGACCAGATCTACAACGCCACCAAAGGTCGCAAAGAACGCGTTGGCCGCATGGTGATGATGCACGCCAACAAGCAGGAAGAGATTGCCGAGGCTTTTGCGGGCGATATCATGGCTTTGGCGGGTCTGAAGGAAACCACCACCGGCGACACCCTGTGTGACGCCGCCAAGCCGGTGGTTCTTGAAACCATGACCTTCCCGCAACCGGTCATCGAGATCGCTGTGGAACCCAAGACCAAGGCCGACCAGGAAAAGATGGGCATCGCTTTGGCTCGTCTGGCTGCCGAAGACCCGTCCTTCCGGGTGGAAACTGACATCGAAAGCGGTCAGACCATCATGAAGGGCATGGGCGAACTTCACCTCGACATCCTCGTCGACCGCATGCGTCGCGAGTTCAAGGTTGAGGCGAATATCGGTGCCCCGCAAGTGGCTTACCGCGAGACGATCAGCCGTGAGACGGAAATCGACTATACCCACAAGAAACAGACCGGCGGCACGGGCCAGTTCGCTCGTATAAAGTTGATCATTACCCCGGTTGAACCCGGCGTGGGCTATTCGTTCGAGTCGAAGGTTGTTGGTGGTGCCGTGCCGAAGGAATATATCCCCGGCGTCGAAAAGGGCATTAAGTCGGTCATGGATTCCGGTCCGCTGGCTGGCTTCCCGGTCATCGACTTCAAGGTTCAACTGATCGACGGCGCGTTCCACGACGTGGACTCCAGCGTTCTGGCGTTTGAAATCGCCGCTCGTGCCGCGATGCGTGACGGGTTGAAAAAGGCCGGTGCCAAGCTGTTGGAGCCGATCATGAAAGTCGACGTTGTCACCCCGGAAGACTTTACCGGCGGCGTCATCGGCGACTTGACCTCGCGTCGTGGTATGATCCAAGGCCAGGACAGCGCGGGTAACGCCAACGTCATTCACGCGATGGTGCCTTTGGCCAACATGTTCGGCTATATCAACAACTTGCGGTCGATGACTTCGGGGCGGGCGACCTTCTCGATGAGCTTTGACCACTACGATACCGTGCCGCAGAACATCTCGGACGAGATCCAGAAGAAATTCGCTTAACCGGTGTGGCGGGGAAAACCCCGCCCTACCACCCCGTAGGGTGCGCCTAAGTGCACCACCACCGATCGAAACAAGGAGTTCCCATCATGGGCAAGGCAAAGTTTGAACGCAACAAGCCGCATGTCAACATTGGCACGATTGGCCACGTTGACCACGGCAAGACGACCCTGACGGCTGCGATCACGAAGTATTTCGGCGAATTCCGCGCCTATGACCAGATCGACGGC
>JANYFE010000061.1 GCA_025362795.1 Rhodobacterales bacterium
AACAAAATCAACAACGCGCTGACGAAGCTCCATAGGAAGTGGCTTGCCCATCAATGACCCCCAACATCTGCCATATGCAGAGGGAATCACAAATCCGAACTCTTGGGAATCCAGAATCGAAATGGCCGCAACACGCTCTAAGATGTGGTTAATGAAACCCACAACCCCTTGAAGTTAAACGGCCCTGCAAGATGTCCATATGTGGACATCCGCAACCTCACATCACTGCCCCCATCGCCCAGGGCACGAACTCCGCCCCGCCAAAGCCCAGTTCCTCCGACTTGGTCTGCGCCCCCGAGGCGACCGTGATGAACATCTCGAATATCTCGCGCCCTTTCGCCTCCATCGTCACCCCGTCGGTGATGATATCGCCGCAGTTGATGTCCATGTCCTCGCGCATCCGCTCGTACATCTCGGAATTCGTCGCCAGCTTGATGCAGGGCGTCGGCTTGTATCCCGAAACCGACCCGCGCCCGGTGGTAAAGGCGATCAAATTGGCCCCCGACGCAATCTGCCCCGTCACCGAACACGGATCGTAGCCGGGGCTGTCCATGTAGACAAAGCCATGTTCGGTGATCGGTTCGGCAAATTTGTACACCTGGGTCAGGGGGGCCGTGCCGCCCTTGGCCACCGCCCCCAGCGACTTCTCCAGAATGGTCGTCAGCCCGCCTTTCTTGTTGCCGGGTGACGGGTTGTTGTCCATCTCGCCACCCTGCCGCGCCGTGTAATCTTCCCACCACTTGATCCGCGCGACGATCTTTTCGCCCACTTCGCGCGACACCGCCCGCCGCGTCAACAGATGTTCCGCCCCGTAGATCTCGGGCGTCTCCGAAAGGATCGTGGTGCCACCATGCGCCACCAGCAGATCCGATGCGAACCCCAATGCCGGATTGGCGGTGATCCCGGAATAGCCGTCCGATCCGCCGCACTGCATCCCCACCATGAGATGCTCCAGCCCGGCCGGCGCCCGCGCCGCCGCATTGGCCACCACCGCCATCTCCTGCAACACCGCAATCCCGCGCTCGATCGTCTTGCGGGTGCCGCCGGTCTGCTGGATCGTCATATAGCGGAAATTGCCATCCTTGCGCATCCGCCCCGCGCCGATCAGATCCGGGATCTGCATCACCTCGCAGCCCAGCCCGACCAGCAATATCCCGCCAAAGTTCGGGTTGCGCGCATAACCCTGCAAGGTGCGGAACAAGGTGTCATAGCCCTCGTCGCGCCCACTCATCCCGCAGCCGGTGCCATGCACGATCGGCACCACACCATCGACATTGGGGAAGTCGCGCAGCCAGTCCGACTTTTCGCAGGCCTCGGCAATGAACCGCGCCACCGACCCCGAACAGTTGACCGAGGTCAGCACCCCCAGATAATTCCGGGTGCCGACCGACCCATCGGCCCGGTGGTATCCCATGAATTGCCGCTTTTCATTCACCAGAGGCTGCGGCGGATGCTCAGAGGCAAAGGCATAGTCCAGCTCATGCGCCGGATCCATTCCCAGGTTCTGCGAATGGATATGCTCGCCCGCTGCAATCGGACGGGTCGCCACCCCGATGATCTGGCCATAGCGCACCACCCGCGCCCCAGCCGGAATGGCCAGCGTTGCAATCTTGTGCCCGCGCGGCACCGCCATTGCCAAAGGTGCATTCAACTCCGGCACCACCGTCCCCGCCGTCAGATCTTTCAGCGCGATGATGACATTGTCTGACGGGTGCAAACGGATCACGCTGGCCGGGATTATGGGCTGCATTGCAAATTGCCTTTCGATCTGGCTCTCTCCCGGCCGCTGCGGCGGGGCTGCTTGACAGGGCAACCGCCCCAGCTAACATGTTAGTATGCTACAGGGTGACGCCATGCCAGTTCAAGAGGGGATGATCGACGTGGCGCTGCCGCAGCGACTTGCTTTGCGTCCGCTGGAGGGGTTTTCGGGGTCGCTGGCGCAGCGGGTCTATGCCTCGCTCCGCCAGTCGATCTTGTCACTTGACCTGCGGCCCGGTGACATCCTGCGCAAACCGGAAATCTGCGATGCCCTCGGCGTCTCGCGCAGCCCGGTCAGCGAGGCGGTGGCCCGGCTTGCCGCCGAACACCTGGTCCGTGTCGTCCCGCAGGCCGGCACCTATGTCGCCCGGTTTTCGCTGAATGAAATCCGCGAAGGTGCCTTTCTGCGCGAGGCTCTGGAACTTGCCGCCGTCGAACGGGTGGCCCAGACCGTGACCGAGGATCAGCTGGCGCACCTGCGCCGCAACCTGCACCTGCAAGCCGCCCTGTTCGAGGCTGGCGACTTCGCCGGCTTTTACCAGGCCGACGCTGCGATGCATGAACTGATCCTGACGTTCACCGGTTTCAAACGGGTGGCCACGCTGGCCGACACGTCCTGGGTCCATGTCAACCGCGCCCGCCAACTGATCCTGCCCGCTCCGGGCCGGGTGCAGGCCACGCTCACCGAACACCATGCCATCCTCGCAGCCATCGAGGCCCGCAACGCGCCAGCCGCCCGCACCGCCACCCGCGTCCACCTTGGCAAACTGCTGGGCTTTCTTGAACCCCTGGCCCTCAGTCGCCCCGATCTCTTTGATCCCGAATGAAATCCCCACAACTCGCCTAAAATGTCGCCCCCGTTCACGGTGGCGAAAATACTCCACCTCTGCGTCATTGGTTGCGCGATTGGTTTGGGCTACCAATGGACCCGACGGCTGTAAAACCCCCACCATTTCAATGCCGCAGACCGCCCCAAGGAACCCCCATGCCCGACCTGCCCAACCGCCCCCGCTACGCCGCCCGCCTGAACGCCTTCAAACTTGGCCTTCCCGGCAAACCCACCGTCGCGGACCTGCTGGACAGGGCAGGGCAGGTGCCCGGCCTTGATGCCGCCGATCTCAATTACCCTGACCATTTCGAACACCACACCCCCGCCCAGCTGTCCACACTTCTGGCCGCCAAAGGCATGGCCCTCAACGGGCTCGCCATGCGCTACTACACCGACCCCGGCTTCCGCCTCGGTGCCTTCACCCACCCCGACCGTCGCGTCCGCCGCGCTGCCATCGATCTCACCAAACGCGGCCTTGACGCCCTGTCCGAAATGGGTGGCCGGATCATGACGCTGTGGATGGGCCAGGACGGTGTCGATTACGCTTTTCAGGGCAACTACGGTCAGATGTGGGACGATACGCTGAAGGCGCTGATCGAAGTCACCGGCCACAACCCCGCCCTCGACATCTCGCTCGAATACAAACCCAACGAGCCGCGCGCCTTTGCCCTGCTGCCCGATCTCGCCACCAACCTGTTGATGCTGAAAGAGGTGGATCGCCCCAACACCGGCATCACCCTCGACTTCTGCCATGTCTTGTTCGCAGGCGAGATTCCCGCCCAATCCGCCCAACTCACCGCCCGCCACTCCCGCCTGCTGGGGGTTCACCTGAACGACGGCTACGGCAAACGTGATGACGGCCTGATGGTCGGCTCGGTCAACCCTATGCAAACGCTGGAACTTTTTGTCGAACTCGCGCGGCAGAACCACGACGGGGTGATCTACTTCGACACGTTTCCCGATCATTCAGGGTTGGACCCGGTGCAGGAGGCCACCACCAACATCCTGATGGCCAACCGCCTGCGCGCCATCGCCCTTCGCCTGAAAGACGATCCGGCCCTCACCGCCGCCATCGCCCGCCAGGACGCGGCCCTTGGCCTGAGGATCGTGGCGGACCATCTGTATCGGTAGGGCGGGGTTCACCCCGCCACCCGCTCACAGCCGGTAAAACGCCACCGCCGACCCGCCATAAATCCGTGCGTTGGCCGCGTCCGACAATTCTGAAGTCAACTCCAGCGCCGCCGCCCGCCAGCCGTCATATTCCGCCCGCAGCCGGCACACCGGCCAATCCGACCCCCACATCACGCGGTCGGGCCCGAACGCCGCAACCACATGATCGACATAGGGCCGCAAATCCGCCACCGTCCAATCCGCATTCGCCTCGGTGATCAGGGCCGAGAATTTGACAAAAGCCCCAGCCTCCGCCAGCCGCGACATGCCATCGGCCCAGAACCGAAAGTTCGCGTCGGAATGCGCACGTATCCGCGGCTTCATGCAATGATCGACAACCACCCGCATCGTCGGATATCGTTTGAAGATCGTCAGGAAATTCGCCAGATGCTGCGGAAAGCCCAGCGCATCCAGCGTCAGATCCAGATCGCACAGCGCGGCAAACCCCCACTGCACATCAGCGCGCAGCATCCAGTCGTCGTCGGCAATATCCTGAATCATCGGCCGGACACCTTTGAACTTCGGATGCCCCTTCAACCGCCGCAGCTCGTCAAGGTCGCCCGCCTTCTCAAAATCCACCCAACCCACGACGCCCTTCACAAACTCCGTCGCATCCGCCAGCCCCAGCATATACTCGGTCTCCGCCACCGAAGCCGCCGCCTGCACCAGAACCGTCGCATCGATCCCGTTCTGTGCCAAAACCGGGGCAAGATCGGCAGGCATATACACCCGGTTCAACACCGCATTGTCGCGCGGCATCCAGTCATAATCGCCCCGCGCCGGGTTCCAGAAATGCTGGTGCGCGTCCACGATCATGCCAAATTCCCCACTGGCGCATCCGCCCGCATCAATCCCTGCGCTTTCAGATCGGCCCACAGCGCCGCCGGGATCGCCGCCGCCGCCGCCCGCGCGTTGGCCTCGACCTCCGCCACACCCTGACCGCCCGGGATCATCGACACCACCGCCGGATGCAGCAGCGGAAACTGAAACGCCGCATCGACCAGCCTTGCGCCATGCGCCGCACACACGGCTTCAATCCGCTGCACCTTGTCCATCACCGCCTGCGGTGCCACCTCGTAATTGTAAAACGCCCCTGGCCGCGCTCCGGTTGCCAAAATCCCCGAGTTGTATGGCCCGCCGATCACAATCCCGATCCCCCGCGCCACCGCCAGCGGCAAGAACGACACCAGCGCCTCCTGCTCCAGCAGCGTATAGCGCCCGGCCAACAGGAACAGATCGAAATCCCCCCGCTCGGTCAGCCACTGGCACTGTTCCCATTCGTTGATCCCGCCGCCAATCGCCCGGATCACCCCCTGATCACGCAACGCAATCAGCGCCCGGTAGCCGCCGGCCATGAACTGATCCCGATATCCCTCCATCACGGCCCGGCTGCCGTGGGTCCAGACGTCCAGATCATGCACATACAGAATGTCGATCCGGTCCAGTCCGGTCCGCTCCAGCGTGAACTCCAGCGACCGCATCACGCCGTCATAGCTGTAGTCGTAGACGCCTTGCCGGTTCGGCACCTCGAACCACTTGCCAATCCCCTCCCGCGTCTTGCCCGTCTCCGGTGGCCGCATGATCCGGCCCACTTTGGAGGACACCACGAAATCCTCGCGCCGTTTGTCCCGCAACACCCGGTTCAGCCGCACCTCCGACAGACCTAACCCGTACAGCGGTGCCGTATCGAAATACCGCACCCCCAGATCCCAGGCCCGCGTCATCGTCGCATGGGCCTCGTCATCCGACACCGCACGGTACAACCCGCCAATCGGTGCCGTCCCGAACCCCAGTTCGGTAAACCGCACCGCCCCCAGCCCGCCCCTGTCCCAAACCCGCACCTTCACAGCGTTCCTTTCCGTTCCATTCACAGTGACCCAAATACCTCACGGAGGGGGGGGCCGCAGGATGTGACATCCCCCGGCCTTTGCCAAGCGCAGCATGTCACCGCAAGGGTGCCAAATCCACCACGCCTTTTTTCAGGATAAAGCAGCCATAAGGCCCCGAATCCGCCGTGCGAATGATGCAAAACGCCCGCTTGGCCGCCTCGTAAAACGCAAACCGCTCCAGCGCCTGCATCTCCACGTCGCGGCCCTCCATCTCCGAACACAGAACCTGCAACGCGCTGAACGACGGCAGCACTTTCGCCGCATCCCCCACCACCTGCATCCGCGACACCGGCGCCGGCACGAACGTATCCAGCGGCATCAGGCTCAAGATCGCGCCGGTCGCCGTCAGAATATCGCAGCCGGCAAAGTCGATGACCCGGCCATAGGTCGTCTTTGCCGCAATCGTCGCCGCCGGATGGTTGACATCGCAGATCACCAGTTCATCGCCATGCCCCATCAGCATCAGCACATGTACCAGTTCCGCCGACAACCGCTGGTCAATGCCCTTCAGCATCTCGGCCCTTGATATTTCGCAGAAAAATCGCGCCTCACTTGACCGCTCCCGCCGCCATGCCCTTGATGATGAACCTTTCCAGAAAGATCCCGATCACCACCAGCGGCAGGATGGCCGCAAAAGACAGCGCCGCCATCGACCACCACGAAATCCCCTGTGATCCGGTCTGGCTCGCCACCATGACCGGCAAGGTATTGGCATAGGTCGAGGTCAGCAGCGCCGCAAAGAAGTACTCGTTCCAGGTCAGAACCAGCGACAGGATCAGTGCCGCCACCATACCGGGCAGCGCAATCGGCAGCACAATCGTCAGAAACGCCCCCCACACCGACTGGCCGTCCACCATCGCGGCTTCCTCCAGCTCGGTCGGGATGCCGGCGAACTGGTCGCGCATGATCCAGACCACGATCGGCAGCACCGACAGGGTGTACAGCGCGATCAACCCCACCCGAGTGTCCAGCAGGTCCAGCTGTTTGTACAAAACCAGCATCGGCAGTGCCAGAACCACCGGCGGCAGGATCAGCTGGCTCAGGAAAAAGAACGAGATATCGGCGTTGCGCATCCACAGGAACTTATAGCTGAACCGGCTTAACCCGTAGGCCGCCAGACTGCCCAGAGCCACCGCCAGCACCGAAGACGTGACCGAGATGACCACCGAATTGGCAAAGCGCCGCAGGAACTCGTCCCGCACGGTGTTGCCTTGGCCAATGGTTTCCGGGCTCAGCCCCAGTGATTTCCAACCCAGCCATTTCGGCGTGAAATCGACCCAGGGCACCAGCCGCCCCTGCATCACATCCGGCGCCATCTTGAACGATGTGGTGATCGTCCAGTAAATCGGGAACAGCGAGATAAAGGCCCACAGCGCCAGCATGGCGTAAATGAATGTCCGCGCCGTCCACCATTTGGCGCTGTGGCCAAGGTCGGCCGCGCTGTCACGGAAAATCTGGCCAGAATTGTCGGTTGCGGTCATCTCAATACCTCGACTTCATCCAGCGGTCCGCGAATTTCATCAGCACGGTCATCACGATGATGATGATCACCAAATAAACCATTGCCAGCAACGTGCCGTATCCGACGTTCGACCGGTCGCGGTATTCCCGGAAGATGAAACTGGTCACGCTGTCGGTGGCCCCGCCCGGCCCGCCCGAGGTGACGCTGATGATGATATCCGCCAGCTTCAGCTTGAAGATCAGCCGGATCAGCACGGCGGTGATCGACACCGGCAACATCAGCGGAAATGTCACCTCCCAGAACGCCCGCCACGGGCTCGCGCCGTCAACCTTGGCGGCCTCTTGCAATTCCTTGGGGATCGCCTGCAACCCGGCAAGGATCATGATCATCATGAACGGAATGAAGGTCCAGGCGTCCATCCCCATGATGGTCAGCTTGGCCATCCAGCCGGTACCGAAAAACGACGGATTGTCCCAGCCGAGATGCCTTGCAAGCGTGGCCAGCGGGCCAAACCGCGTCTCCATCATCGACTTGCCGATCATCCAGCTGACAGCGACCGGCGACAGCATCAGGGGCATCAGAAACGCCACCCGAAAAAATTTCCGCGCCCGGATTTCGGTGTTCAGCATCAGGGCCAGCGCAAAGGCCACGACATATTCCGGCAGGATCGCCAGCACATACCAGACCATATTGGTCAGCGCGTTCCAGTAGAACGGGTCGTGCCACATCTGCACAAGGTTGTCGAAACCGTTGAACTGGCGGCCATCCGGGCTGGACAGGTTCCAGCTTGAAAATGCGATGACCAACCCGAATAGCAGCGGAAACACCACCAGCGATATGACGAACAACGCGGCGGGCAGCACGAACAGGATGCGCTTGCCATGCTCGCCCTTGACCAGAACCTGCGCCCAGCACAGGCAGACCGCGAACAGGATATAGGCGTATAAGGTCGGTCGCCAGCTTGCGAAACCAAAGTCGGATGTGCCCAGCGATTGCAGGGTTTGCAACACCGCCACCACTGCCATCAGTCCGACCGATCCCCACACGATCGCCCGGCCAAACGTGATGCGTCCGGGGCCGATATTGTCGGTGGTGACAACGTGCAGAAGGTCGCCTTCGCTCATCTTCCGGGTCCCCTCCCTGCAATGCTGGAATGTTAGCGGAGGGTTTCTGCCCTGGGAAGGGACTAACTGAGGCAAAGTGCTGAACTGCCGACCCAAAACGCCCCTCGACCCCGGCACTACAGTTTCTGGACTGGCCAGCCCCGCCGCATCGGGCCTATCCTGAAGTCATGGAGGTGCTGCCATGACTCAGGACTGCTACTTGAGCTTTTGCCCGGTCGCCAAGACCTGCGACCTGTTGGAGCCGCGCTGGACCATGCTGGTGCTGTGCGAACTCTTTTCCGGGGCCAAACGCTTCAACGAGGTTCATCGCGGCGTGCCCGGCATGTCGCCCAGCCTTCTGTCGCGCCGCCTCAAGCAGATGCAGGCCAACGGCCTCCTGACCCGCAGCGTCACTGAAGAGATCACCTACGCCCTGACCCCGATGGCCGAAGAGTTGCGCCCGGTCGTGCTCGCCTTGGGCAAATGGGCACATCGCAATGTCGACCGCGAAGTGACGATGGAGCATCTGGATGCCCGCCTTCTGATGTGGAACGTGCGGCGCAAGGCGGATGTGGCGCTGATGCCGCCGGCGCGGCAATGGGTCGTCCAATTCCAGTTCCCGGTCCCGAAACCAGAGGAACGTGACTTCTGGCTGGTGGCGAAACTTGGCGCCCCGACCGATCTTTGCACGCTGGACCCGGGGCAGAATGTCGATCTTTTCGTGCATGCGGACCTTAAGGCGATGACCTCGGTTTTTCTGGGCTATAGCAAACTGAACACCGAAGTGGCGCGGGGGACCATTCAGTTGACGGGAGAGCGGGGTCTTGCCTCTACCATGATGGACTGGTTCGTGCCGACCGTCTACGCGGCCTGACCGCTCTCATTCCTGTAGTGCCGCACTACAGTTCCTGCACTACCTTTGGGCCCATGCGCCTCGATACACTTCATCCATGCGGCGGAAGGTCCGCCGGTAAACTGGACAAGAGGTGTAAGATGCAGACTTCATTAGAAGAATCCCGGCCCGATCTGGTGGCGCTGAAGCAAAAGCAGCAGGCGGCGTGGTCGTCGGGCGACTATGCCGTGGTGGGCACCACCCTTCAGATCGTGGGCGAGACGTTGTGCGAGGCGGTGGACTTGCGCGCTGGCGCCAAGGTTCTGGACGTGGCGGCGGGCAACGGCAATGCGACGCTGGCAGCAGCACGACGCTGGGGCAAGGTGACGTCCACCGACTATGTCCCGGCCTTGCTTGAACGGGGCAAAGCACGGGCCGCGGCTGAGAGGCTGGAGGTGCTGTTTCAAACCGCCGACGCCGAAGACCTGCCCTTCAGCGCGGGTGAGTTCGATGTGGTCCTGTCCACCTTTGGCGTCATGTTCACCGCAGATCATTCCAAGGCCGCGCAAGAGATGATCCGCGTCTGCCGCAGGGGTGGCAAGATCGGCATGTCGAACTGGACCCCTGCGGGTTTCATCGGGCAGGTGTTCAAGACGCTGGGCCGCCATGTCCCCCCGGCACCGGGCGCACAGTCACCGGCTTTGCGGGGGTCACCTGATCACCTTCAGCACCTGTTCGGCGCGGCGGGCTCCATCGCCACCACCGAACGGCAGTTCACCTTCCGCTACCGGACGCCCGCGCATTTTATGGACGTGTTCCGTCAGTGGTACGGCCCGATGCTCAAGGCGTTTGCGGCGCTTCCCGAGGCTGGCAAGACAGCGCTGGAACAAGACCTTCTGGCGCTGATCGCCCAGATGAACCGCGCCAAGGATGGCACGATGGTGGTGGAAAGCAGCTATCTCGACGTGGTCGTCACCAAGGCCTGATCGTACAAAAAAGAACGCGCCGGGGGGGCCGGCGCGTTCTGTTTTCAAAGCGGGCAAAAGGGCCGATCACATCCCCAAGCTTGCCTTGTACAGCTTGATCTGACCATCGCGGCCAATCTGGTCGGTGATCTTCTCCCAGGCGGCGGCAATCGCATCGGCGGTTTCCTGCGCCGATTTGTAGGTGCCGGCATAGCCCTTGGCCAACTCGTCTTCCGCCACCGAATAGTATTGGAAGATCCCCGGAATCCGCGGCTCGATTGCGGCGTTGGGGTGGTTGTAGCTGTCAAGGTTCGACCCGAGGTAATCCTCGACAAAGCCCTTGTCGTAGCCCGCAGCCGCCCATTCGTCATAGTTGAACTGGCTGTTGCGGTAGGGCTGGAAGCCGGACGGATAGGCCGCCATCCACAGCGACAGATCCTTGCCACCCAGATGGGCCGCCGCAGACCAGGCTGCCTTGCGCTTTTTCTCATCGGCCGAAACCCGGCTGGTGACATAGACGCCCCAGCCCAGATAGGCCATGTTCGGCGCAAAGTTCGGGGTGGCCGGGGTTTCCCAGGCGGCGGTTGTGGCGTTGTAAACCTTGTCCGAACCGGGGTTTATCGAGAAGCCGACGACATCGCCCACCACCGAGGAATCACTGGTCTTGGCGTTGGAACCGACGTCGCCCCACCAGCAGATGCTCGAACCGGTGCCGGCCAGGAACTGCTGGAACGCGGTGGTGCCGGGGTCGGCGTTGATCTGGTCGGCGGGCAGGTTCGGGATGTTGTCCATCACGTCCTGAATGGCCTGCACCCAGCCGGGGTTGTTGACCATCGGCTTCATCGTGTCGGGTTCGAACAGCCAGGCCGGATTGCCGGGGTATTTGACATAGGCGCTGGCCCGGTCCTCCAGGAAGTAGAAACCAAAGCCGCCCCAGCCTTTCAGCGGGTCAAGGAAGCCCACCGCATCCAGCCCGGTCAGCGGGTCTTTCTGGCCGTGAACCGCCTTGGAATAGGCTGCAACCTGCGCCCAGGTGGTCGGCGCATCCTTCATGCCGGAAATCGCGCCGTCGCCGAAATAATCCTTGCGATAGGCGAAGGTGTGGCAGTCGCCGTCCACCGTGATCCGGTAAGTCTTGCCCGCCCAGGTGCCAACCGGGGCTTTCAGGTAATTCACATAATCGTCCATGTCGATCTGGGCCTTGACCCAGTCCGGCATCTCGTCCAGCAGACCTTTGCCCGCGGTGTCGCCTTCAAACGGTGCGCCCATTTCGATGATGTCGAAATCAACGGTGCCGGTGGCAATCGCCTGTTGCAGGCGTGGGTTGTAATCGGCCTGCGCCAGATCGATCCAGCTGATCTTGGCACCGGTATAGGTTTCCCAGGACTTGAGGAATCCGCGGAACAGGAAGTTGTGCTGGTTCTGGTTGTTCAACCCCATGAAGGTCAATTCGACCCCGGCAAATTCGCCTTCCTTGACGCTGGCCTTGGTCGCACCCAGGCACATTTCCCCGACCTTCTGCCAATCGGCATCGGTTGGCGATCCGGCGCCCACGCCCGGTACTTTCAGAATGGCCGCGCGCACATCGTCCTGCGCCATCACGGGGGTTCCAAAGCTCAGGCCCCCAAACACCGAAAGACCGCCCGCAGCGGCGGCCCCTTTCAGAACGCCCCGCCGGGTCAGACCCGCGCGCACTGCATAGTCGTAAAGTTCCGCTTTCATCCTTGACCTCCCAAGATGGTTTTGCCTTATCGGCCGCGCAAATAGGGCAGGGCGCCCGCGCCCATCCGGGCGTCATTTTGCCAAAAGCATCCCCGTCCCGTCCGGCTTTGGCCGGACATGCCTTACCCTTTCAGTGAAGCCGGAACCTGTCAAGCATCTAACATGTTAGTATGTCTGGATGATGGACTCCTCGGTTTTGCTGCGCTACGACTTTTGGCGACGGGCCTTTGGCTCACGGATGCGGGGGGCAAGATGGCCGAGGTCAAGATCCGGGATTTGCAGAAATCCTATGGCGCGATGCAGGTCGTTCACGGCGTCAGCGTCGATATCGCCGACGGACAGTTCGTGGTGCTCGTCGGCCCGTCCGGCTGCGGCAAGTCCACCCTGCTGCGGATGATCGCGGGGCTGGAAGGCATCTCCTCTGGCACCATTTCGATTGGTGACCGTGTGGTGAATAACCTGCCACCCGCCGAACGCGACATTGCGATGGTGTTCCAGAACTATGCGCTTTACCCGCACAAGACCGTCGCCGCCAACATGTCCTTCGCGCTGAAAATGGCCAAGATGTCCAAGGACGAGATTGACAAGCGCGTCACCCGCGCCGCCAATATTCTGGGCCTGACCCCCTATCTTGACCGGTTCCCGCGCAACCTGTCGGGCGGGCAGCGGCAGCGCGTGGCGATGGGCCGCGCCATTGTCCGCGATCCGCAGGTGTTCCTGTTCGACGAACCCCTGTCCAACCTTGACGCCAAATTGCGCGTCCAGATGCGCTCCGAGATTCGCGAACTGCATCAACGGCTTGGCACCACCACCGTCTACGTGACCCATGATCAGATCGAGGCGATGACAATGGCCGACCGCATCGTCGTGATGCGCGATGGCCGGATCAGCCAGGTCGGTGCCCCGCTGGAACTCTATGATTTTCCTGCCAATGTGTTCGTCGCGGGCTTCATCGGCTCGCCCGCCATGAACCTGATCCAGGGCACGGTCGGCGCGGATGGCAGCTTTGCCGGCGATGGCATTTCCCTGCCTCTGCCCACAAGGCTGACCCCGGGTCGCAAGATCACCTACGGCGTGCGCCCCGAACATTTGTCGCTGACCGACACCGGTCTTGCCGCCACGCTGGTGGTGGTTGAACCCACCGGCTCCGAAATCCACCTTGTCCTGCGCGTCAGCCAGCAGGAACTGACCGTCGTGATCCGCGAACGGCAAAGCTTCCAGCCCGGCCAGCAACTGCACCTGACCCCGCAACCCGGCATGGTCCATCTGTTCGACACCGAAACCGGAGAGCGTATCGGATGACCCGCACCATCCTGTGTTTTGGCGACAGCAACACCCATGGCACCAAGCCGATGCCGTCGCTTGATGGCGCGGGCCGGTTTGACCATAATGCCCGCTGGCCCTCGGTCATGGGCCGGTCTTTGGGCGATGGCTATGAGGTGATTGCCGAAGGCCACCCCGGTCGCACCACGGTGCATGACGACCCGATGGAAGGGCCGTGGCGCAATGGCGTGTCGGTCCTGCCCGCCCTTTTGGAAAGCCATAAACCCTTGGACATGGTGATCCTGAAACTCGGGACCAATGACCTCAAGAACTGCTTTCACGTCAGCGCCGCCGACATCGCCTTCTGTCTGGACCGTTTGATCCGCCTGATCCGTGGCTTTGGTGCGGGCCCCGACGCCAGCGCCCCCGACGCCAGCGCCCCCGCCGTTCTGGTGATCGCCCCGCCGCCCATCCTCGAAGTCGGCTGTCTGGCCGAAATGTTCGCCGGGGGTGCCGCCAAATCCCGCGACCTCGCCGCTGCAATCGGTGCGATGGCACACCGCATGGACGCCGGCTTCTTTGACGCTGGACAGGTCATTCAGGTCAGCCCGGTCGACGGCATCCACTACGAGGCGCCGGCCCAGATCACGCTGGGGCTTGCCATTGCCGACGTGCTGCGCGACCATTTCCGCGGTTGAGGGGGGACAGAATGCTCAAAGGGATCGACAACCGGCTCAGTGCCGAGGTGCTGTTCGTGCTGCGGGCGATGGGCCACGGTGATACGCTGGTGATCTGCGACACCAACTTTCCCGCCGACAGCATCGCGCGGCAAACCGTCTATGGCGATCTGTTGCGGATGGACAATCTGACCTGTGCGCAGGCGATGAAATCCATCCTGTCGGTGCTGCCGCTGGATACATTCGTCGATGACTTTGCCGGACGGATGGAAATGGTGGACGACCCTGCCAAAGTCCCGCCCGTGCAGGCCGAAGTGCAGGTCGAAATCGACGCGGCAGAAGGCCGTCCGCGCCAGATGGTCAGCATCGAGCGGTTTGATTTCTACGACCGCGCCAAGGATGCCTATGCCGTGATCCAGACCGGTGAACGCCGCTTTTATGGCTGCTTCATCCTGCGCAAGGGCGTGATCCCGCCGGAGTCCTAAATGGGCCGCGTTGTCATCCTCGGCGTATTCGTCGCCGACACCGCCTACCGCGCCGCGCGTCAGCCCAGGATGGGCGAGACGATCCTGGGCAACAGCTTTGTGCTGGGGCCGGGCGGCAAAGGCTCCAATCAGGCCGTTGCGGCGGCGATGGCCGGGGCGGACACCCATTTCATCTCTCGGCTCGGGCAAGACCCGTTTGGCGACATGGCGCTTGCAACGTGGAAAAAGGCGGGCGTCCATCCCGCCGTGACCCGGCATGCCGACAGCTACACCGGCGCCGCCTATATCTTCATCGAAGATGGCACCGGCAACAACGCCATCATCATCTCGCCCGGTGCTGCGGCGGACATCTGTAACGCCGATATCGACGCCAATGCCGCGTTGATCCGGTCCGCCCGGGTGTTCGTCACCCAATTGGAACAGCCGATCCCGGTGGCGTTCCATGCCCTGCAACTGGCGCGTGGGGCGGGTGTCACCACCATCCTGAACCCGGCACCCGCCGCCGCTCTGCCCGACGGCATGCTGGCGCTGTGCGATTACGTCACCCCCAACGAAACCGAGGCAGAGGCGCTGACCGGCCTGCCCGTCACCTCGGTCGAGGATGCCATCGCCGCCGCCAAGGCGTTGTGCGCCAAGGGGGCAGGGGCCGCAATCATCACCTTGGGCGCCAAGGGCGCGTTGTTCCATGACGGCACCCGTACCGTGCATGTGCCGCCGTTCAACGCGGGCAAGGTCGTGGAAACCACCGGGGCGGGCGACGCGTTCAATGGTGGCTTTGCCGCCGCGCTGTCCGACGGTATGGACCCGGCTGCGGCCGTGCGCTTTGGCTCTGCCACCGCCGGGATTTCCGTCACCCGCGCCGGCACCGCACCCTCGATGCCCGCCCGTGCCGAGATCGAGGCGCTGCTGCGCCGCTGATCCCGCGGCGCATCCGGGCGTTTTGCCGCTCTACCGGCGCTGCGAATGGCGCTTTGGCACCCGTGCCTGTGCGAACGGGGCGCGCAATTGCCCGCCCCGTTCGATCAGATTAATCGCGTATCCCGATCAGGTGAACAGGAAGTCCAGCGCGGTCAGTTCCGCAGCACTGGTCAGCCCGGTCATGGTGATGAAGATATCCGCAGCCCCGCTGCCGTCGGTGTCGATCTGAACCTGACTGCCGACCACCCGCGCTTCGGTATTGCCATGCACCAGACTGAACGCCGCCGCGCCCAGATAGTTGAAGGTGCCGTGCAAGAGCCCGATAAACTCCAGCACATCGCCTTCCGCGCCGCCAATGCCCTCGACCCCGTTGAAGTCGGTGATGACGTCGATGCCACTGACGGTGGAGTTGAAGACGAAGTGATCCGCCCCCGTGCCGCCGGTCAGATTGTCGTTGCCACCCAGTCCGATCAAGCTGTCGTTGCCGTCCATCCCCTTCAGAATGTTGGTGCCCAGGTTGCCCGTCAGCTTGTTGTCCAACAGGTTGCCGGTGCCGTTGATCGACGAACTGGACAGCAGCGTGAGGTTTTCAACGTTGGCGGCCAGCGTATAGGTGATCGTCGACTGAACGGTATCGATGCCCTTGTTTAGGTCTTCGGTGATCAGATCCAGCACAGCATCGATGATATAGACGTCGTTGCCGTCACCGCCTTGCAGCACGTCATTGCCCGAACCGCCGTCCAGCTTGTCCGCGCCGTCCCCGCCATACAGCGTATCGTTCAGCGAGCCGCCCGACAACTGGTTGGCGGCCGAGTTGCCGGTCAGGATGTTGGCCAGGCTGTTACCGGTGCCGTCGATCGCATTGGTGCCGGTCAGCGTCAGGTTTTCCACCGCCGTCAGCGCCGAGATCGACTTGGTGATCGACGCCAACACCGTGTCGACGCCTCCGGTGAGCGATTCGGTAATCATGTCGGTCGCGCTGTCGACGATGTAGGTGTCGTTGCCGTTGCCACCGGTCATCGCGTCATTGCCGATGCCGCCATCCAGCGTGTCCGCCCCGTCACCGCCCAACAGCGTGTCGTTGCCATCCAGACCCATCAGCAGGTTGGCCCCGGCATTGCCGTTCATCAGGTTGGCCAAGTTGGTGCCGGTGCCGTTGATGTCCAGCAGACCCGTCAGCGTCAGATTCTCGAACTCCGCCGCCAGCGTATAGGTCAGGCTGGCCTGCACCAGATCCGCCGTGCCGCCCAACGCCTGTTCCACCAGCGTGTCGCCAAGGCTGTCAACGACAAACGTGTCGTTGCCTCCGCCGCCGGTCATGCTGTCATCGCCAAGGCCGCCGTTCAGCGTGTCATTGCCCAGACCGCCGTCCAGCGTGTCGTTGCCGTCCAGGGCGATCAGGTTGTTGGCCGACGCGTTGCCGGTCATCACGTTGGCCGACAGGTTGCCGGTGCCGGTGATCGCAGTGCCGATCAGCGTCAGGTTTTCCAGCGTGGCACCCAGAATGTAGGTCAGCGTGGAATTCACTGTGTCCGTGCCCTCACCCGCAACCTCGATCACCTGATCGGCAATGTTATCGACAAAGTAGGTGTCGTTGCCCGCGCCGCCGGTCATCGAATCCGCTTCGGTGCCGCCGTTCAGCGTGTCCGCCCCGTCGCCGCCAAACAGCGTGTCATTGGCGGCCCCGCCCGCCAGCATGTTGGCGCCGGCGTTGCCGGTCATGGTGTTGGCCAGTGTGTTGCCGGTGCTGTTCAGATCGGCCGAGCCGCTTATCACCAGGTTCTCGACAAAGCCGCTCAACAACGTGATCTCGACCGACGTGCGTACCGTGTCGATGCCGCCCGTCAGGGTTTCGGTGATCGTGCCGCCCGTGTCATCGACGATATAGGTGTCATTGCCGTCGCCGCCGGTCATCGTATCTACGCCAAGACCACCGTTCAGCGTGTCATTGCCCGCGCCGCCAAAGAGGGTGTCGTTGCCAAGCCCGCCCGACAGGTTGTTCGCGCCGATGTTGCCGGTGATCACGTTGGCCACGTCGTTGCCGGTGCCGTTGATGTCGGCGGTGCCGATCATGGTCAGGTTTTCGAACTCGACCGCCAGAGTGTAGTTGACCGTGCTTTGCACCGTGTCGATGCCGCCAAGGGCCACTTCGACCAGCACGTCGCTTTGGGTGTCGACGATATAGGTGTCGTTGCCCAGCCCGCCGTCCATGCTGTCGGTCCCGGCCCCGCCGTCCATCGTGTCGTTGCCCGTGCCGGTGCCGCCATACAGCGTATCGGCGCCGCCCATGCCTTGCAGATTGTTGCCAGAGGCGGTTCCGGTGATCGTGTTGTTCTGGTCGTTGCCGATGCCGGTGATGGCAGAGCTGCTCAGCACCAAATTCTCGACATCGGCGCTCATCGTATAGTTGATCGAGGCGTTGATCGTGTCAGTGCCCTCGCCTTGCAGTTCCACCACCACATCGCCGGCATTGGCGACGATGTAAGTGTCGTTGCCTCCGCCGCCGACCATGCTGTCGTTGTCGGCCCCGCCGTCCAGCGTGTCCGCCCCCCCGCCGCCATACAGCGTGTCGTCCAGCGCAGCACCGCTCAGCAGGTTGCCCGACCCGTTTCCGGTGATCACGTTGGCCAGACCGTTGCCGGTGCCGTTCAACATACCCGCGCCGGTGATGTTCAGGTTTTCAAGGTTGGTGCCCAGCGTATAGGTCACTGTGGCTTCAACGGTGTCGATGCCGCCCGTTGTGGTTTCGGTGATCTTGTCCAGCACGGCATTGTCCAGCCGGTACAGATCGTTGCCGTCGCCGCCCACCATCGTGTCGTTGCCGGTGCCGCCGTCCAGCGTGTCGTTGCCGCCGTTGGCAGTCAGCACGTCATTGCCATCCAACCCGGTCAACAGGTTGGCGGCATCGTTGCCGGTGATCGCGTTGTTCACGGCGTTGCCGGTGCCATTGACGACATCCGTGCCGGTCAGCACAAGGTTTTCAAAGAAGTCGGCCAGCGTGAAGGTCAGGTTGGTCAGCACGGTGTCAACATCCACACCGGCAACCTCGACGATCACATCGGCCAGCGTGTCCACGACATAGGTGTCGTCGCCGGTGCCGCCGACCATGCGGTCGGTGCCGGTACCGCCATCCAGCGTGTCGTTGCCGCCGTTGCCGATCAGCGTGTCATTGCCCGCCAGACCCTGCAGCACGTTGAAGCCGCGCTGGCCAATTGTGCCGCCGGTGCCAGAGTTGCCGGTGATCTTGTTGTCCAGCGCGTTGCCGATGCCTTCCAGATCGAACTGACCGTTCAACGTCAGGTTCTCGATCCCGGTGGACAGCGTGATGTTGGCGGTGCTGAACACAAGGTCGATGCCCTGACCGTCAAGTTCGGTAATCACGTCCAGCGCCGAGTCGACCGTATAGGTGTCATCGCCCAGGCCGCCGATCATGGTGTCGGCAGTCAGTGCACCATCGGTAGACCCGCCGTCCAGCTTGTCGTTGCCCGCACCGCCGGACAGAATGTTGGCGGCCGTATCGCCCGTCAAAGTGTCGTCAAACGCCGAACCCGTCAGGTTCTCGATGTTGGTCAGAATGTCGCCGTCCGCATCGCCACCGACGCCAAAGCCGTTGAACAGATCCATCGAAACCGCAGCGGCCGAGGTTGCGTAGGACGCAGTGTCCGTCCCGGTGCTGCCGATGATCACGTCACCCCCGGCGCCGCCCGTCAAAACGTTGTTGCCAGTGTCGCCCTTCAGCGTATCGGCAAAAGCCGTGCCGATCAGGTTCTCGATCCCGGCAAACGTGTCGCCATCGGCATCGCCGCCCGTCGCCACGTTGAGGGTCAGGTCAATGTTCACCGCCAGCGCGTTGGCCGCATAGTCAGCCGTGTCGCTGCCGGCACCGCCGACCATGCTGTCGGCCCCGGCACCCCCGACAAAGCTGTTGTCACTGCCATCGCCCGTCAGCGTATCGTTGAACGCACTGCCTTTGACGTTCTCAAAGTTGCTGACCGTGTCGGTGCCATCACTGCTGATCGCACTGCCGGTCGCAAGGTTGACCGTCACCGCCACCGTTGAATTGGCAAGGTCCAGCGTGTCGATCCCGGCGCCGCCGTCCAGCACGTCATCGCCGGCACCGCCCGACAGCGCGTCGCTGCCGTCACCGCCATACAGACTGTCAACGCCGATCCCGCCAAACAGCGCGTCATTGCCCAGACCGCCGGTCAGCTGGTTGGCATTGCCGTCGCCGGTCAGCACGTCGCCGCCGCCCGAACCGGTCAGATTTTCGATCCCGACCAGCGTATCGCCCCCGGCATCGCCGCCGGTGTTGACGCCGGTCGACAAGTTGACCGTCACCGCACTGGCAGAGCTGCTGTAATCCGCCGTGTCGGTCCCGGTGGAACCGTCCAGGCTGTCAGATCCGACCCCGCCCACCAGCGTGTCATTGTCCGCCCCGGCATACAGACTGTCGTTGCCGTCATTGCCGGTCAGAACGTCCGCTCCGATCCCGCCCAACAGCACGTTGGCGGTGTTATCGCCCGCCAGCACATCAGCAAAGCCCGAACCCGTCAGGTTCTCGATCGCGGTCAGCACATCGCCGGTCGCATCGCCCGCCGTCCCGGTGCCTGCCAGCAAGCTGGCCGAAACGCCAGCGGTCGCGCTGGAATAATCCGCGGTATCAGTGCCCGCGCCGCCATCCAGACTGTCAGCACCGGCCCCACCGATCAGCGTGTCATTTTCGGTGCCGCCAAACAGACTGTCATTGCCCGCAGCCCCCGACAGACTGTCGGCCAGCGCACCACCCAACAGCACGTTGGCATTGCCGTCGCCTGTCAGCGTGTCGTTGAACGCAGAACCCGCAACCGTCTCAAACCCGCTGACCACGTCGCCTGCCGCTTCGCCCGCCGTTCCCGTGCCGTTGGTCAGGTTGACCGCAACGCCGGCCGTAGCCGTGCTATAGTCCAGCGTATCGCTGCCGCCAGTGCCGCCATCCAGCGTGTCAGCCCCCGCGCCACCCGAAATCGTGTCGTCGCCCAGTCCGCCAAACAGCGCATTCGCGCCCACATCGCCGGTCAGGCTGTCATTCTGGCCAGACCCCACGATGATCTCGAACCCGGTAACCACGTCGCCCGTCGCATCGCCGCCAGCATAGCTGCCGGTGCCCAGGTTGATCGTGACGCCCGACGTCGACCCGGAATAATCCAGTATGTCGCCAGTGCCTGCCCCGCCATCCAGCGTATCCGCGCCCGCGCCGCCGGTGATGCTGTCATTGCCAGCCCCGCCGTAGAACACGTTGGCATTGCCATCGCCGACCAGCGTGTCGTTGAACGCACTGGCCACGACGCCTTCGATGTTCAGGATGACATCACCTGCCGCGTCGCCGCTGAAGGTGTTGGTCGTCAGGTTGAACGTCAGCGCCGCCGTCGCCGTGCTGTAATCCGCAAAGTCGGTGCCATTGCCACCGTCCATCGTGTCGGCACCTGCACCACCGGTCAGCGTGTCGTTGCCGTCGCCGCCCAGCAGCGAATCCGCGCCCGCGCCACCAAACAGCGCGTTGCCTCCGGTATCGCCGGTCAGCGTATCAGCAAAGCCCGAACCGATCAGGTTCTCGATCGCCGTCAGAACATCGCCAGCCGCATCACTGCCCGCAGTTGCGCCGGTCAAGAGGTTGACACTGACACCGGCCGCCGCGCCGGAATAATCCGCCGCATCCGTGCCCGCGCCGCCGTCCATGCTGTCAGCACCGGCCCCGCCGACCAGCGTGTCATTCTCGGTGCCGCCGAACAGACTGTCATTGCCGCCCGCACCCGACAGGCTGTCGGCCAGCGCGCCGCCGAACAGGCTGTTGGCGGTCGCATCGCCGCCCAGCGTGTCGTTGAACGCGGTGCCAAGGATGGTTTCGACATTGGTGATCAGATCGCCCGCCGCGTCGCCTCCCAGGCCCGCAGCACCGCCGATGGTGATGTTCACCGCAGCGGCCGATCCGGTGTAATCCACCTGGTCGTTGCCGGTGCCACCGTCCAGCGTGTCAGCCCCGGCCCCGCCGGTCAGCGTGTCGTTCAGCGCGCCACCGTACAAAGCGTTGGCATTGGCGTCGCCGGTCAGCGTGTCATTGAAGGCCGAACCGATGACCGCCTCGACCGAGCCCAGCACAAAGGTATCGCCGGTCGCGTCGCCGTTGTTGCCGGTGCCGCTGTTCAGCAGGATGGCCACGCCAACGCCAGCCGCGCTGTAGTCCACCGTGTCAAAGCCCGCGCCGCCGTCGATGCTGTCGGCCCCCGCGCCGCCAACCAAAGTGTCATTCTCGCTGCCGCCGAACAGCGTGTCGTTGCCCGCAGCCCCCGACAGGCTGTCGGCCAGCGCCCCGCCCGACAACACGTTGGCAGCGCCGTCGCCGCCCAGCGTGTCGTTGAAGGCAGAGCCGGTCAGGTTCTCGACCGTGGTCAGAATGTCGCCCGCCGCGTCGCCGCCCAGGCCCGCAGCGCCGCCGATGGTGATGCTGACGCCCGCGCCAGAGGCGGAATAATCCACCGTATCGGTGCCGGTGCCGCCGTCAATCGTGTCAGCCCCCAGACCGCCCGCCAGCGTGTCGTTGCCGGCGCCGCCGGACAGGCTGTTGGCGTTCAGATCGCCGGTCAGCGTGTCGTTGAAGGCAGAGCCGACCAGGTTTTCCACGGTGGTCAGAATGTCGCCCGCCGCGTCGCCGCCCAGGCCCGCCGCGCCGTTGACCGTGATGCTGACGCCCGCGCCAGAGGCGGAATAATCCACGGTATCGGTGCCGGTGCCGCCGTCAATCGTATCAGCCCCCGCGCCGCCCGCCAGCGTGTCATTCAGCGCCCCGCCATACAACGCGTTAGCAGCGCCGTCGCCAGTCAGCGTGTCATTGAAGGCCGAGCCGATGATCGCCTCGACCGAGCCCAGCGTGATGACATCGCCCGCCGCATCGCCCAAAAGACCGGTGCCCGCCGCCAGAGAAACCGTGACGCCCGCGCCCGATGCGCTGTAGTCCACCGTGTCAAAACCCGCGCCGCCGTCCATGCTGTCAGCACCGGCCCCGCCGACCAGCGTGTCATTCTCGGTGCCGCCGAACAGACTGTCATTGCCGCCCGCACCCGACAGGCTGTCGGCCAGCGCGCCGCCGAACAGCACGTTGGCATTGCCGTCGCCCGCCAGCGTGTCGTTGAACGCAGAGCCCGTCACGTTCTCGACCGAGGCCAGCGTGATGATGTCGCCTGCCGCATCGCCGCCCGATTGCGCGGTGCCGATCGCAAGGTTGATGTTGACCGCCAGAGACGAGGTCGAATATTCCACCGTGTCGATGCCCAAGCCGCCGTCGATGCTGTCGGCCGCAGCGCCGCCCGTCAGGGTGTCGTTGCCCGATCCGCCAAACAGCGTGTCAAGCCCCGCGCCGCCCTTCAGCCAGTTCGCGTTGCTGTCGCCGGTGAGTGTGTCATTGAACGTCGACCCGATCACCCCCTCGATCGAGTTCGAGGTCATCGTGTCGCCCGCCGCATCACCGCCGGTGCTGGTGCCGCCAATCGTGACACTGACAGCAGACCCAGAGGCGGTGTAATCCACCCAGTCAAAGCCCGCGCCGCCGTCCAGACTGTCCGCCCCCGCGCCGCCGATCAGCGTGTCATTGCCCGCGCCGCCAAACAGACTGTCGACACCTGCGCCGCCGCTCAGCAGGTTGTCGTTGCCGTCACCGGTGATGTTGTCTGCCGCCGTGCCGCCCGTGACGTTTTCGATGAAGAACAGGGTGTCGCCATTCGCGTCGCCCAGCGTTCCGGTGCCGGTCAGCAGATTGACCGTGATCGACGTCGTTGAAGCCGAGTAATCTGCAAGGTCGATGCCATTGCCGCCATCCAGCCGGTCAGCCCCCGCCAGGCCGATCAGCACGTCGTTGCCATCCGCCCCGTAAAGCGAGTCGATACCCGCACTACCGGTCAGCGTTTCGTTTGCAGCGGTCCCGTTGATGGTGGTCATGTCAAAATCTCCCTTCGTGCAAACGCCGGCGGCAGCCAACAGGCACAGTTACATTCCGTCAGCGTTACGGGTGACTTCGGGCAGAATTTAGACAGGATTGCTGCGCTTAGCGGAGAAATTAAGCCAAATTTGCGGCAGTCCCCGCCGGGCAACGCACAGCCAGAACCGCGGCAGGTCGTGAAATCTGTCCAGTCCCGGTAAATCTCTATTGTATTTACCGATGTGTGCGTTGATTCCGTGAATATTGCAGTTTAGGTCTGGTTTATGATCACGCAAAAAATGAAATATGCGCTAAAGGCATTGCTGTCGCTCGCGGATGAGGCGCGCAGACCCGTGCCCGAAGCGCTGACGATTGAAGAGATCGCCCGCCGCTCCGGCACGCCCAAGCGGTTTTTGGAACATATTCTGCTGGAAATTCGCAACGCCGGCATCATCGCCTCGACCCGGGGCCGGTCGGGTGGCTATCAGCTGATCAAATCGCCGGAAACCGTGTCGATTTCGGAACTGTTGCGGATGATCGACGGCCCGATCGCCCCGTTGCCCTGCCTGTCACGCCGCGCCTACCAGCGTTGCGAAGATTGCAAGGACGAGGAAACCTGCCGCATCCGCAAAGTCTTTGCCGATGTGTTCTGGTCTTATCTCGTCTTGATCGAAAGCCTGACACTGGCCGATATCCAGCGCTCTGACGAGGTGGCCCAACAGCTGTTGCGGGCCTGAGGCGCACAACTGCCACCGCGAGATTTCCCGGCCCCCGACCCATGCCGCCGCCGTGCAAATCTCGCCGTTAACCTTTGCCGGTCGGTACCGCGCAAAGACGCAGCGCAGAGACGTGGGCAAGACGCAGGCAAGACGCGGGCAAGACCGCGTAAATACGCCCGACCTCTGCCGTTAACCTTGGCCTATCTGCCGGTCAGCCAGTTGCCGAAAGCTGACAGACGCGAGGGCGGCGTGTTGTGCGTCGTCTCGCGGAAATCGGCCATCTGGTACAATTTGTACATCCCGTGAACCCCAAGCCAGCGCAACGGTTCTGGTTCCCAGGGTCGCACCTTGCGGTTGACCCAAGGCAGGCGGGTCAAGGCGGTGTCCCGGCCAAGTGCCAGATCCGCAAGGGTTTTTCCCGCCAGATTAGAGGTAGAAACCCCCACGCCGACATAGCCGCCAGCCCAGCCCAACCCCGATCCGGCATCCAGCCCGACCGTCGCACACCAATCGCGTGGCACCCCCATGACACCGCACCAGGCATGTTCCACCGGATAGGCCGCCGTTGCAGGAAAATGCCGGTGCAAAATCTCGGTCAGCCGGCGAATGGTCTCCGCATCCGGCGCCCCGTTCCGGTCCATTTTGGAGCCGAAAATATAAGGAACCCCCCGCGCCCCAACCGCGATTCTGCCTTCGCGCGTGCGCTGGCAATAGCAATAGCTGTTATAATAATCATGAAACAATTCATGGCCTTGCCAACCGATCTTCTCCCATACCACAGGCGGCAAAACCGGCGTGACGATCTGGGCAGAGTTCAATGGCAGCCATTCGCGCTTATGGCCCGGCAGGGTGGCGGTAAAGCCCTCGGTGCAGCGCAGAATGATCGGCGCCTTGACAGTGCCCAGGTTGGTTTTGACCACGCCCGACGCATATTCGGTAACTGTCGTTCCCTCGAAAATCCTGACGCCCAATCGCTCCACAGCCAGTGCCAGACCCCGCACCAGCTTGGCCGGCTGCACCCGCGCCATTCCCGAAACCGACAACCCGCCCAGTGCCCCCGGTACGGTGATCCGGGCCAAAGTTTCATCGCGATTCAATAGCTTGACCCGGTGTCCTTCGCCCCACTTCTGATGATCGGCCAAAGCCTCCTGCATCCGAATGACATGGGCCGGATGGGTTGCGACACTCAGTTCATCGGTCCGGATGATGTCGGCGTCGATGCCTTCCGCCGCGCAGACCCGGATGACTTCATCGACGGTGGTCTCCATCGCTGCCACCATGTCCAGAACCGCTTCCCGCGAGGTAGTCTCGGCGTAGCGGTTATGGTTCCACGCAAATGTGCCCATCAGCCAGCCGCCGTTGCGACCAGAGGCGCCAAATCCCGCGAACTCCTGTTCAATCACGATAACATTCAGGGAAGGTTGGGTTTTTTTCAGATAATAGGCGGTCCAAAGTCCGGTATATCCGGCTCCGATGATCGCCACATCCGCCGTGGTGTCACCTTGCAGCGCCGCACGGCGTCCGGGCAGACCAATATCAGCATACCAGAACGAAACATCTCCGACAGTCATGGTTTGGGTCATCGTCTGGCCTCCTGCGCGGGCAGATTGTATCGTAGGGCGCCCGCGCGCAATGGTGATTTGCGCCGGGTGGGCACCGCTTGAAATTTATGCGATACGTTGGCCAAGGACATGCAATCGCGGATGCTGCACGAGGAATTATGATGGAAAAGCCGACGCTTAAGCCCAAAGACGCCCCTGAACTGGGTCGGTTTGACTGGCAAGATCCGCTTCGCCTTGACGATCAGTTAACCGAAGAAGAACGGATGCTGCGCGATGCTGCGGCGGCCTATGCAGCAGAGAAATTGCAGCCACGGGTCGTCGCGGCGTACCGCGAGGAATCCACGGATCCCGCGATTTTCCGTGAAATGGGCGAAATGGGCCTGCTCGGCGTCACAGTGCCCGAGGAATACGGCGGTCTGGGGGCGTCTTATGTCGCCTACGGGCTGATCGCGCGCGAAGTGGAACGGGTGGATTCAGGCTACCGGTCGATGATGTCGGTCCAAAGCTCTTTGGTCATGTATCCGATCTATGCCTATGGGACCGAAGCGCAGCGGCAAAAATACCTGCCAAATCTCGCGTCCGGCGCGTGGATTGGTTGTTTCGGGCTGACCGAACCGGATGCGGGCTCTGACCCGGGGGGGATGAAGACGACGGCGAAGAAAACCGCATCAGGCTATGTCCTGAATGGTGCGAAGATGTGGATTTCAAATGCGCCGATTGCGGATGTTTTCGTGATCTGGGCCAAGTCAGAGGCGCACGGCGGCAAAATTCGCGGCTTTGTGCTGGAAAAAGGGATGCAGGGGCTGTCCGCGCCCAAGATTGGCGGGAAACTGTCGTTACGGGCCTCGATCACCGGCGAGATCGTGATGAAAGATGTCGAAGTGGGTGAGGACGCCCTGTTGCCGTTTGTCGAAGGGTTAAAGGGACCGTTTGGCTGTCTGAACCGGGCGCGGTACGGAATTTCCTGGGGGGTGCTGGGCGCGGCGGAGTTTTGCATGAGCGCTGCCCGGCAGTATGGGCTGGATCGGCGACAGTTTGGCAAACCGCTGGCGCAAACTCAGTTGTATCAGTTGAAGCTGGCGAACATGATGACAGAGATCTCTCTGGGGTTGCAGGCCAGCCTTCGCGTCGGGCGGTTGTTGGACGAAGCGAATGCAGCGCCCGAGATGATCAGCCTCGTCAAGCGGAACAACTGTGGCAAGGCTTTGGAGGCGGCGCGGTGGGCGCGGGATATGCATGGCGGCAACGGGATTCAGGAGGATTACCAGATCATGCGGCATATGGTGAACCTGGAGACGGTGAACACTTACGAAGGCACCCATGACGTTCACGCGCTGATCTTGGGCCGCGCGATCACCGGATTGCAGGCGTTTTTCTGATTCGCCGCGACCGTCCGGCACTTTATAAATTCCATTATTCTGTGAAATCAATGACTTGATTTTCTAGAATTAACCCGGCGTTAGGGATTGCCGCAGACGCGGCTGCTACCGGCGGGACTGTTTTGACCAGTATGCAAGCGCAGGGAGTGGCCGGTGGACCGGGCTGACATCGTGCATGAAAACTTTTCGCGGCGGGTCGCGGCGGGAGATTTGCCGGAGGGAGCGTTGCCTGCTGGGCCGTTGACGGCGGATCAGGCGCGGGCGATTTATCGCGCCGCGTGTCTAAGCCGTGCGCTGGACCGGCAGGCGCGGGTCATGCAGCGGGCGGGGCAGGGGTTCTATACGATCGGGTCGTCGGGGCATGAAGGCATGGCGGCTGTAGCGCTGGCACTCAGGCCCGATGACATGGCATTTTTGCATTACCGCGATGCGGCGTTTCAGATTGCTAGGGCCGGCATGCTGCCGGGATCGGACCCGGTCTGGGATATGCTGTTGTCGTTTGCGGCCTCAGCCGATGACCCTATTTCGGGCGGGCGGCACAAGGTTCTGGGCTCCAGGGCGCTGATGATTCCGCCGCAAACCTCGACCATTGCGAGTCATTTGCCAAAGGCGGTGGGGGCGGCATATTCGATTGGTTTGCCGCGGCAAGAGCATGCCTTGCTGGCGCGGGATGGGTTGGTGGTGGCGTCGTTTGGCGACGCGTCGGTCAACCATTCCACCGCTCAGGGCGCATTCAATGCGGCAGGGTGGGCGGCGTTCCAGGGGGCGCCGATGCCGATGCTGTTTGTGTGCGAAGACAATGGGATCGGAATTTCCACCAAGTCGCCGGTGGGCTGGGTCGAGGCGAATATGCGGGGCAAGCCGGGTGTGACCTATTTTGCCGCCGATGGGCTGGACCTGTATGACTGCTACAAGGTCGCCGTGGAGGCGGCTGAATTTGTTCGGCTAAAGCGGCGGCCTGCGGTGCTGCATCTGCGGATGGTCCGGCTCTATGGTCATGCCGGCGCGGATGTGCCGACGACGTACCTCAGCCGCGAGGAGGTCGAGGCCGAGGAGGCGCAAGACCCGTTGCTGCATGCGGTGCGTTTGTTGGACGCAGCGGGCGTGATGGGGCGGGCAGAGTCTTTGGCGGCCTATCTGGCGGCGGCGGAGGAAGTGGCGGCGCGGGCCGTTGCGGCGGTTCAGCGGCCTCGCTTGCATGTGGCGTCGCAGGTGATGGCGAGCATTGTGCCGCCGCTGCGATTGAATGCGGCGCGGAATGGGCCGGGCGATGATGTGCGGGCAACGCTGTTTGGCGCCGAGATCAAGGCGATGACAGAGCCGCAGCCGATGTCGCGGCTGATCAATTGGGCTTTGGCGGATTTGATGCTGGCCCATCCGGAAGTGGTGCTGATGGGCGAGGATGTCGGGCGCAAGGGCGGCGTTTATGGCATCACGCAAAAGCTGGCGGCACGGTTCGGGCGGGGCAGGGTGATTGATACTTTGCTGGACGAGCAAAGTATTCTGGGTCTGGCGATTGGCATGGCACAGAACGGCTTTGTGCCGCTGCCAGAGATCCAGTTCCTGGCCTACCTGCACAACGCCGAGGATCAGCTGCGAGGAGAGGCGGCGACGTTGCCGTTCTTTTCAAACGGACAGTTCAGCAATCCGATGGTGCTGCGGATAGCGGGTCTGGGCTATCAGAAAGGGTTTGGCGGGCATTTCCACAATGACAATTCGCTGGCGGTTCTGCGCGACATTCCGGGGGTGATCCTTGCGGTGCCATCCACCGGGGCGGATGCGGCGATGATGCTGCGGGAATGTGTCCGGCTGGCGCGGGAAGAACAGCGGGTCGTGGTCTTTGTCGAGCCGATTGCCCTGTACGGTGCGCGGGACTTGCTGGCAGAAAAGGATGGGTTGTGGATGACGACCTATCCGGCAACGGACCGCAGCATCGGGCTGGGTGAGGTCGGGGTGACCGGGGCCGGGCGCGATCTGGCGATCGTAACCTATGGCAACGGGCATCTGCTGGCGCGGCAGGCCATGGCGGGTATGCCAGAGATTGACCTGCGCGTGATAGACTTGCGCTGGTTGGCGCCCTTGCCGTTTGCAGCGCTGGAGGCGGCGTTGGCGGGGGTCGGGCGGGTGTTGTTCGTCGATGAATGCCGCCGTTCTGGGAACGTGTCGGAAGCGCTGATGACCTGGGCAGCCGAGGCGGGATTGCAGCGGTTTGCCCGGCTGACGGCGGAAGATTCGTTCATTGCGACCGGGCCGGCCTATGCTGCGACCCTGCCTTCGGTGGCAGGGATCGTGGCGGCGGCCCGGGCTTTGCTTGGGTAAGGTGCGTGTCCGCATGTGGACACTTTTCCAAGCTATTGAAATGTAATGATATTGTAATTTTTGGTAACTTAGTTTTAGGAAAGATTGGGTTAATGCGTGGGGATCAGCCCATGCCGCCGGACAGGTCCACCGACATCACCAGGATGTTCAGCAGGATATAGATACCGCCCAGAACCCACATCGCATTTCGGTCAAGCCGCAGGCTATCTGCTTCGCGGTCGTTATACCGCAGGCGCAGCGAAAAGATCGAGATGAAGACAGACACGAAAATCACCCCTACCGCGATCAGGTTGATCTGTTCTGCCAAGGTCACTGCGGTGGTGGGGGGCAGTGATCCGGTGATGACAAAGGCGTTGGCAGAGGCCGCGAAGATCGAGCCGACGCCCATGCCAAAGCGCGCGTCAAGGTCATCGGCCTTGATCAGAAAGGCCAGCAGCCCCAGCAGAACCGCCAACGCGGAAATCCAGAATGCCTTGAACAGCGGGCCATAACTGGTGCGGTCCAGCGACACCGACAGCACAAAGCGCGAATAGATGCCGGCGTCGGCTGCGGCGCTGCGCAGGCCATAGTTGGTGTCATAGGTATGGGCGGTCACGACGGTCGGTTGCAGCCCGACTTTCCAGCCAGAGACTTTGACAGCCGGGTCAAGGGCAATGCCTTCGTCAATGGTGTAGGTCAGTTGCGCATTGTCGAGTTCGGCGTCTTCCAGGTCGATGGTGATGACATGGTTGTCCAGCGGAAAGCGGCGCACGTCGAAATCGTGGAAAATCGTGGCCTGAACCCGGACAGTGGCGTAATTGGTGCCTCCGTCATCCTCGAGCTGGCTTTCAGACCGCGAGGTGATGACGCCATTGGCCAGCTCGAACGTCTGGTCGGGCCGCACTTCGCTGCCATGCCAGCGAAACCACAGCCACATGTCCACATCAAACGAGCCATTTTGCGGCGAAACATTGCTGAGCCGCAGAATATAGACCCCGGCAGCAACGTCAGTATGCGAGGCCACGATGGCAGTGGCGCCCGCAACGACGCCGGTGGTGGCCGCAGTCTCGGCGGTGGCGGGAAAGGACGCGCCCAGTAGGGACAGCACAAGCAGCAGGGACCGGATCATGGTGCGCATGGCGGAGGGCTTTCTGGCAGGGGCGTTGCTGCCCGGGTTTGGGTCACGCCGCGACGCGAAGGCACCGGGGACATCCCCCATAGCCTAGCGACGCAGCGGGCTGCAGATGCCCCAACCGGGCTTAACTGGAACGCAACAGCACCTTGCTGGACCCGATCACCGCGGCGACCGTCTGGAAATCAAGCGCCCTATCCTGCGATTGTGACGCCGAGCGCAGCAACACAGTTTCCGTCTCTGTGACAATCGTCGTAGCGGCGGCAAGCGCCGCATCCAGATTTTCCGGTGCAACGGCGCGCAGCGGGCGGGTGGTGGTGATCGGATGTGCGCCTGCCATCGACATGCGGACCGGCGGCAGGGTGGTCGAACGATACTTGCTGGCCACGCCGCCCAATTTGCGCGACGCGGTGATCAGGGTCGCGCGCATGGCAGACAGATCGCCATAGGCGGGCATCTTTTCCGCAACCGCGCCAATTCGTTCGGCCAGACAATCCACCGCATATTCCCGCTTGGTGATGGCCTGACAGAAGGCGATCGAGGCTTTCAGTTCGTCAACGTAGACCGCGGTTGCGCTGGCGCTGACGCCCGATGTGGCGGAAGGGCCGGGTGACCCGATGCCTGCAAGCGGCGGGTAGTTCGAACAGCCTTCGCCACAAGTGCTTTGTGCATTGGCGGGGGCGGCAAGGCTGAACGTGGCGTCAATCGTGACATAGCGCGGCAACACCCCTTGTGACCCGGAGGCGATCTGATCCCCGGCAAAGTACAGTTGCGGCGGCAGCAGGATCACGGCGAACATGCCCAGCAGGACGGTCAGGCGGAACAATCTTTCCAGCATCTTAGCCTCCAAACGCATTTTCAAAAAGGATGGTGGCCGAGAGTGTCACCCGGCGGCCGTCCTTCTGGTTCAACGCATCGTCAAGTTGGGCGGAAAAGTTCCAGTTTTTCAGCGCGGCATTCTTGTAGGTGCCGCCAATGGTGACGGTTTCGCCGGTCCAGGCCACCGACGCGCCAAAGTTCGGGGTCAGGCCCATGCCGAGCCCGGCAAAGCCACCCGGATCGTTGCCTGCATTGCGGATGTGATCGCCGATGCCAAGGGTCAGCATCATTGGATAGGCCTGATCGCCAAGTTTTATTGTAGGAAACACCGTGACCATGGCCGCCAGCGCAGGGTTGATGTCTTTGGCGCGGCCCCAGCCTGAAAGATGGTCAGCCGACACAGCGACAAAAACCGGCACTTTGGCGCTGATCAGATGGGCGGCCTGTAGGGAAAAATACCCCGACCTGCCGGGGCCAAGGCCGGAAAAGCTGGGGTCGCTGGCGAGTCCGGTGAAATTGACCCCGAATTGCAGGCCCACACCGGTTCCGGCATCACCCAGCACATAACCCAAGGCGGCAGACGCATCGTCGGCATCGACAAAGGTGCCGCCCAGATCGCTGCGGGTGCTATAGGACAGGGCGCCAAAGGCGGAATGACTGGGGGCGACGGCGGCAGAGCCGATCCCGAGCAGGGTCAGCAGGCGTGGTGCGCCGTCTTCGGCCAGAGCGGGGGACTGGGTCAGAGCCAATGCGATGGCCGCCTGACCGATACGGTGGATCACCTTGCGTGCGATGGCTTGGCGGAACATGACTGCTGCCCTCCGGTTACGCGCCGTTTGCCGCGCGTTTCAGCTTTGTCCCACAAGCCTAGCAAACCGCGCGGCAGGCGGACAGGGAAAACCGGACAGGCTCGTAATCTGGCTTAGCTTTGCAGCCCGAATGCCACTTTAAGGGCACCTTGTGTCGTCTTGCCGAAATCGCCATCCAGCGGGCCTTCGTAGAAATTGTGCGACTTCAGGATTTTCTGCAGGGCGGTCCGGGTCTTGATGCTGAACATCAAAGGATCGGAGGTCAGCTGTTTCAGCACGGCATCGCTGCCAGACCGCAAGGACTGATACAGGTATTTTGCGGAATCTTCGGGGCCTTTGCCCTCGACCTTGCCGTCGTCGATCAGGGCGGCATAGTTGAACATCGCTTCGGGGTGGCGCAGGTCAGCGGCCTGACGGAACAGATCCAGGCCCTTCGCATGATCGGGGGTCAGGCCGAGGCCACCCTGATAATACAGAAAGCCGAGGTCATTCAGTGCGTCGGGAAAATTCTGCGCGGCAGAGGCCTGGTATAGCTCCAGCGCACGCACCGGGTCGGCGGGAACGCCGGTGCCCTGTTCGTATAGCTTTGCCAGTTCGAACTGGGCATCCGCGGCCCCGGCAGCGGCGGCTTTGGTCAAAAATTCCACCGCCTCTTGCGGGTTGTAGCGGGCCTCTTTCGGGTTCAGGCGGATATAGGCCAGCCCCAGCATCGATCGGGTGTCGCCACTGTCGGCGAGGGCGCGGAGCTGTTGTTCCTGTTCAGGTTTGATATCGGCCCAGGCGACCCGGGGGTCAGCCTCCGCCGCGACGTCGATCGAACCGCCGGTCGAGCCTGCCAGATAAAACGGCGTCCCGGACAAAGAGCCATAGGTATAGGGTTCCTGCAGGTTCTGGGTCTGAGCCAGAACCTGATCGCGCACCTGCCGGAACATCAGGCTGATTTCCAGATTGGGTTCGGCAAAGGCCTGCATCAGCGCGGTGGCGTAGGGACTGTGGCCGTTGGCCCCGTCTAGTGCCACCTGACCTCCCTTGGCGGCAAAGGCGACCAGTGTGCCAAGGTCGGGGTTGACCGGCGCCAGACCCTGCACACCGGCAGAACGGGTGCTGTTGTCGGTGCTGGTGGCTTCGGCCTTGGTCGAGGTGTCGACCAGATCGCCAAACGGGTTGTTGCGGCAGCTGTCCAGAATGACGACGCGCATCTTGCGCGCCGATTCCACGGTTTTCAGCACGTCGTCCAGTGAAATGGCGACACGCACCACGTCCTTGTTCGACTTCACATCGGCATCGACCGGGATCAGATAGTTGACACCCTGCACCTCGACCCCGTGACCCGCGTAATAGACCAGCGCCAGATCGGCGGTTTCGGCCTGAAACGAAAACGCCTGCATGATGTCCAGCAGTTCGGCCTGAGACTTGTCGGTGGCCAAAGTGACCTTGAAGCCGACCGACTGCAACTTGGCCGCCACCGCATCGGCGTCGTTGATGGTGTTTTTCAGCTGCACGACATGTTGGTATGCCCCCATACCAATGACCAGCGCCACCCGTTCGGCCAAAGCCTGAAACGGGGTGGCCAACAGGATCAGAACGAAAACCGGGGCGAGAAAGGCTTTGCGAAACATCATGGCTCCTGCGCGGGATCTTGCCCGTGCCAGTTGGTCTAGTTGGTGACTTTGAATTCGATCCTGCGGTTGCGGGACATGTTTTCAGCGCTGTCGTTGGCGACCAGCGGCACCGCCTCGCCATAGCCATGCGCGGTCAAACGGTCGGCGGGAATGCCCTTGGCCACCAGGTAGTCGATCACAGAGCGGGCACGCTTTTCCGACAGGGCCTGATTGGTGGCGTCGGACCCGGCATCATCGGTGTGGCCGCCGATTTCCAGCTTCATCTCCGGGCAGCGGCTGACGATGTCATAGAGGTTGTCCAGAATGGCCGAGCCCGCCACGTCCAGCTTGGCGGACCCAGAGCGAAAGTTGATATTGCCGGCATTTGACAGAATTTCGAACCGGCCCTTGCAGGCTTCGGCGTCGAAATTGCCGGTCGTCTCCAGCGCGGTCGTGGTCGGTTCGACCGCAGGTGCGGTGACTGGAGCTGCGCCCGAAGCGCCGACCCGCTGGAACAGCCAGTCAAAGGTGATCGACCCGGTCGGCACGATTTTAACCTTGGCCGCCTCCTGCAGCTTGGTGATCCCCGCGTCCAGATTGAAATCGCTGGTGGCTACCGGGATTGCGGCCACCGACGACACCGCGACCATATCGTCAGAGATCAGGGTCACGGACACATCGGCCGTGCGCGCAATCTTCACGCCGTGCAGGTCAAGCGTATAGGGCATGTTGATCGTCATGCGGCGCTTGGTCGGCAGGTCGGCAATCAGGGCGGGGTCGATATGGGCGGTGATGATCGCTTCGGGGAATTTGAAGGTTTCAAAGAACAGAAACCGCATACGAACGTTGCGCAGATCGATCTTGGTATCCACCGAATCCAGCGCCACGCGGACCTCGGCGTCGCCCGCTTCTGAAATGGTGCCAGAGAAGGTGGCAAAGGACGATCCCTCGACCTTGGTTTCGTTCTTGACCGATTGGAATCCAAGGGTCGAGCCGTCGGCGGTCAGCACCCAGCCACCCGCAAAAGGATTGCTTTGGGCCTGTCCGCTGCCGGGGATGGCAAAGGTCAGAACAAGGAATAGCGCCGTCATCCAAGCCGTTGCCACAGAACGCATTTGCTTCTCCGTCTCTGACCCGTGTTACACCCTGCGGGGAATATGCGCTTTCGCGAGAAGAAAGCAACAGGACCGCGCATTTCGGCGGTAGACAGCGGCGCGGCCGCGCGTTGCCATTGCCACCTGCCGCTGAATCCATCACTAGTGAGGCGGCGGACGCATCAGCCCCAAGAAGCGTTCTTCTGTGCCGAAAAGAAGGTGAATATGGCGCGCGTTATCATCTGGGCCGTTGCCCTGTGGCTGGGCCTGAATGCAACCGGGTTTGCGGAAAACCGGGTGGCGCTGGTGATTGGCAATGGCGGCTACCTGTCGGTGAACGGGCTGACCAACCCCGCGAATGACGCAAAGCTGATGGCGGTGGCACTGGGCGGGCTGGGGTTCAAGGTGACGCTGGTGGTCGACGGCGACATTTTGCAGATGTCGGCGGCGGTGACGGCGTTTGGTTCTGCCTTGCGTGATGCTGGGCCAGAGGCGACGGGGCTGTTTTATTACGCCGGCCACGGGGTTCAGAGTTTCGGGCACAACTATCTGCTGCCGGTCGATGCCAAGCTAAGCAACGCCGCCGATCTGGGGCTGGTGGCGGTCGATGCGGAATCCGTGTTGCGCCAGATGTTTTCGGCGCACAACCGCACCAACATCGTGATTCTGGACGCCTGCCGCAACAACCCGTTCGTGAACGTGCGCGATCTGGGGGACAACGGGTTGGCCGAAATGTCGGCCCCGACCGGCACATTCCTGTCCTATGCCACGGCGCCCGGCGCGGTCGCGCTGGACGGCGCGGATGGCGACAGCCCGTTCACCAAGGCGCTGGCGGCAAAGATGGCGACGCCGGGGCTGGCCATTGAACAGGTGTTCAAAGAGGTGCGGGTGGCGGTGCTGGACGCAACGCACGGCAAGCAGACGCCGTGGGATACCAGTTCGCTGACCACCGATTTCGCCTTTGCGCCCGCGGCTGACACCAGCGCGGGCGACGAGGCGGCGCTGTGGGCGGCGATCAACGCGTCACATGACCCGGTTCAGATCATGCTGTTTTTGCGCGCCTATCCGGCCTCTGCCCATATGACAGAGGCGCGGGCGCTGCTGGCGGCGGCGATGCAGAAAGAGGTGGCACCAGCCGCCCCGCCGGCCAAGGTCGCTGCGGCGGCGGGCCCGGCGGAGGTGGCGGCTTTTGGCGCGGCAGAGGCGTCCGGGACTTTGGCGGGCTATCAGGATTTTCTGGCGCAGTATCCCGACAGCCCCTTTGTCGAAGCGGTGAGTGCCGAGATCGCAGCACTGAATGCGACGGCCGCGCGGGCGGCGGCGCCTCCGGTCGTCGCGCCTGATCCGGCGGCGGCCCGGCCTGAAGGCGCGATTGACCCGGTGATGGCGGCACAGATCGAGGCGCAAAGCATCCGTTTTGCCGCGCCCCTGACCGCAGGCACGCCCGATATCGCAGGCAAGGCCATTCAGGATCTGATCAAGGCCAGCCCGCTCTTCCCGCCATTCGAAGGCGTGCCGGACGAGGTCTGGAAGGGCAAGAAGTGCAGCGATTGCCACAAATGGACGCAACCCGCGCTGTGTGATCAGGGCAAGTTCTATGTCAAGGACGATACGTTTGCCGCGCTGACCAACCAGCATCCGCTGGGCGGTGCGTTCCGGTTGACCCTGCGGACTTGGGCGACCCAGGGATGCAAGTAGCGGCGCGTCGCCCCAGAGCATTTGTAATTCGGCCACGAGCTTGCCGCGTTCGCCTGCCATGCCATTGCCTTGCCCCGCCGAATCCATCAGGCTTTCCGCGCGGTTTGCTGGTCTGGCGACTGGGATAAGGGGAGCGGCGTGGCGCGTCTGATTTTGTGGGCAATGACCCTTTGGCTGGGGCTGACTGGCGCTGTCTTCGCCGAACCGCGCATCGCGCTGATCGTCGGCAACGGCGCGTATCAGGGCGTCAACGGCCTGCCCAACCCACCCAATGATGCCAAGCTGATGGCCGCGACACTGGCGCAGCTTGGCTTCAAAGTGACCCTCTTGGCCGATGGCAGTTTGGAGCAGATGTCGGCGGCGGTGTCGGCCTTTGGGTTGGCGCTGCGCGAGGCGGGGCCAGAGACGACAGGGCTGTTCTATTACGCGGGCCACGGCGTCCAAAGTTTTGGGATCAATTATCTGCTGCCGGTCGATGCCAAGCTGAGCAACGCCGCGGATCTGGGGCTGGTGGCGATTGACGCACAGTCTGTGCTGCGCCAGATGTTTTCGGCGCACAATCGCACCAACATTGTGATCCTGGACGCCTGCCGCAACAATCCGTTCACCGAAGTACGCGATCTGGGCGACAATGGCTTGGCAGAGATGGCGGCCCCGACCGGCACGTTCCTGTCCTATGCCACTGCCCCGCGGGCCGTGGCGCTGGACGGCGCCGATGGCAACAGCCCGTTCACCAAGGCGCTGGCAGCAAAGATCACCACCCCGGGTTTGCCGATCGAGCAGGCCTTCAAAGAGGTGCGGGTCGCCGTCTTGCAAGCGACGGGTGGCAAGCAGACACCTTGGGATACGTCGTCGCTGACCGCGGATTTTGCCTTTGCCCCGGCAGTCGACAGCGGGGCGGGCGATGAAGCGGCGCTGTGGGCCTCGGTCGTCGCCTCGCGCGATCCGGTGCAGGTCATGCTGTTCCTGCGTGCCTATCCGAAATCGACCCATGAGTCCGAGGCACGGGCCTTGCTGGCCGAGGTGATGCAGAAAGAAGTGACCAAGTCGGCAGAGACAACCAAGGTCGCCACAGTCGTTGATCCTGCCGAGGTTGCGGCCTTCGAGGCGGCGCAGGCGGCCGGCACATTGCTGGCATTTCAGGACTTTGTTGCTGCCTATCCGACCAGCAGTTTCAACGAAGCGGTGAACGCAGAAATCGCCTTGCTGGGCACAGCCCCCCGCGCCGCCGCCACCCCGGCGATTGCTCCGCAAGACGGCGGTGCCATTGATGCGGCACTAAAAGGTCAGATCGAGGCTGCGGATATTGTGTTTGCCGGCCCGCTGGCCATCGGCACCTCCGGCATGGTCGGCAAGTCAATCGAAGAGCTGATCCAGACCAAACCGCTGTACAGCCCGATCGAGGGTCTGCCGAAAGAGGCGTGGGAAGGCCAGCCGTGTGCCGCCTGCCACAAATGGACCGAAGCCGCGCTGTGCGATCAGGGCAAGTTCTATGTGAAAGAGGCCGCTCCTTTGGTCGCCCTGACCCAGCATCCGTTGGGCGGTGAGTTCAAGCTGACGCTGAAAACCTGGGCGGCGAAAGGCTGCAGGTAGGCGTGCTCTGCGGCGGTTGGATTTATCTTAAACCGTGTTTGGGCTGCGCCGAGGTTCGCGGCCCCCCGCACCTTCGTGGGGTTTTTTTGCCCATCTGAATGGAACTCTAGGCGAATTGACCGGAACCAGTGTTGAGCAGGCGGTCAGAGCGCGCGAAGATTCGGTCTGACAGGCGGCGCTATTTTTTTGTCGACACAAAGAAATAGACCCACTCGCCTTTGAATTCCGGATCTTTGGCGCGGGCTTCGGCGACGCGGGTTTTCAGCCAGTCCAGATAGGGCGCGGCGGGCTCGGTCATCGGGCGCAGGCCGTCATACAGGGGGGCGGAGGCGGCGAAGGCGGCTGCGATTTCCTGGCCATAGGGCGGGCCGATGGTGATGTGCAGGAACGGCTCGCCCGCATCCGCCGCGCCGACATGCATCGCGGTTTTTGCGGGTCGCAGTTTCAAGGGCACGGTGGCGTTGGGCACCAGATGGATCACCTGACCATCGGCATCGAAGAAATCCACGTAAAGATAGGCGTCGTAGTCCGGGGCGGCGAGGTCGAGCACCATCGTCTGGCCGGTGGTATAGGTATAGGCCTTGGCCTGCGCATCGGCCCCGATCAGGCGGGGGTTGGTGTTCTGGTCCTGCGATTGTGGCAGGCCGACATCGGCGATACCCGACAAGGCACCGCATTGCGGGCGGGGCAGGATCAGCATCGCATCTGCCACCTTGATCCCGGTGCCAACCTGGTCTTGCAAGGCCTTCAGGATCGGCGCGCGCAGGGCCTCATCCGGGACATGGCCGCGCAGTTCAAGACTGCCGGTGGCCGGGTTGAACTCGGCTTGCAGGCGGGAACAGGGGACCGAGGTCAGCACCGAAGACAGCGCGTCATGCACGTCGTCGGATTGGGCGGCGATGTCGCCTGGCTGCATGAAGGACTGGATCGCCTTCAGGGTTTGTGGATCGATCTGAGTGTCCTGGCCCGACCATGCGAGTGCCGCGACCATGTGATCGCCGGTGGCAGGGGCGGCGGCGACGGGCTGCGCATTGGGTTGGGCCTGTTCGATTGTGTCGCCAATGGTGGATTGCACGGCAGCGGTAGAACCGGTCGGGTCCAGGGCTTTGGTGGCGTTAGGGCGCGCGATGGGTTGGATTGCCTTGGGCGTGGCGCTGACCGCAGGCAAGGTTTCGGCAGGGGCGCTGGCGGATTTGACCACCTCCGCCGCAACGGAGACAGGGGCAATGGGTTCGGCAGGGGCCGCAACAGCCTTGACCGGCTTGGGTGCCGCGGTTTCAAGCAGCTGTTCGGCCGCGGGAACTTGCGGTTTTTCAGTCTGGGCGGGCGGGGCGGTTGTGGCGATTTTGGTTTGCGGCATCGCCACCGCTTTGGCCTGGCTTTGCGGCACCTGGCCTTCGGGCACCCGCGCACCTTTGGCCGAAGCGGCAGCGGCGGCGGTTTGCTGGGGGGCCTGTTCGGTGGCCTGAGACTGGGCAACCTGCTCTGTCTCGATCCTGAGTTGCGACTTGGGTTGCGGCTGATCCACCACCGGATCGGCTTGCAGCATGACCGCCAGCAACGCCGCGGCGCTGACGTGGGCGGCGAGCGATGCCAGCAGCCCAACGCCCCATGTCAGGCCGGCACCGGTGTCGGAGGTGTCCAGCGCCGTCATGGCACCTCTGGTGTGACGACCAGCGCGACATCCTTGGCCCCCAGATCCTCGAATTCGGTGATGAGGTTCAGGACGATGCGCAGTTCGGTGGTCTTGTCGGCGTTGATGCGGATCAGGGTTTGCGGGTTTTTGGCGATGCGGGTGGTGACGGCCGTGTCAAGGGCGGCATGGCTGATGGGTGCACCATCCAGGGCGAGGCCGCCGTCGGGGGCGACCGACAGGGTGATGCCCCCGGCGGGCAGGTCGGTGCCGGTGACGCCCAAGGGCGGGATGACGGCGAAGGGGGCGGTGGCGTCGAGACGGCCGATCAGCATGAAGAAAATCAAAAGGAAGAAGGTCACGTCAATCAGCGCCACCACAGTCTCGCGTTCGGCCATTCTGTGCGGGCGGCGCAGTTTCATTTGGCGGCCTCGTCAGCGGCCAAATCTTTTGGAAAAGATTTGCAAATTCCTTCAAAGGAATCTGGGCGTGGGGCTGCCGTCATTTGGCGGCCCCGAGGCGGATGACCTTGACGCGGACCGCTCCGGCCTTGGTGACGGTGTCCATCACGGTGATCAAGGCTTGCAGTTGTGCGCCGCCCGAGGGGAACAGCACCACAGGGGTCAGCGGGTCGGTGGCAAGGCGGGCCCGCAGGAGGGCGATCAGGGCGTCATTGGCCAAGGGCTGGCCGCGCACCGAGGCTGCGCCATCCGCACCGATGCGGATCAGCAGGGTGGCGGGGCTGCCGGGTTTGGTGGAGGGGCTGGGGACGGGAGTGTCATCGGGGGCCTCGTCCGACTTTTGCAGCGCGGGGACCATGTCGAGGTTCAGGTAGCTGGAGGTCACCATGAAAAAGAACAGCAGGATCATCATCACGTCGATCATCGACACGACCGAGATCAGCGTGTGGCGGCGGGCCGGGCGTCTGAGGATCACGCCGCTCATGCTCAACTCCGGTTGGCGGTGGCTTCGATGGCCAGCAAACGACCGATGCTGCTTTCGATGCGCAGCGCCGCGGTTTCGACCCGGCCGGTCAACAGGCTGGAGGCGACAGCGGCGGGGATCGCCACCAAGAGGCCGCCCGCGGTGGTCAGGAGGGCGAGCCAGATGCCACCGGCGAGGACCGAGGCATTGGCTGACCCCTGGGCCTGGGCCAGATCCTGAAAGCTCTGGATCATGCCCAGCACGGTGCCGAGCAGGCCCAGCAGCGGCGAGATCATCGAGATCAGGTCCAGCAGGCGCAGCCAGGCTGACATATGGGACACTTCATCATTGCCGCGGCGGGCCAGTTCGCCCTCCAGCACCGCGCCCGACATGCCGCCTTGCAGACCCTGCATTGCCGCCAGCAACACCCGGTCGGCGGGGCTGCGGCTTGGGATGCTGGCCATCGCGGCCTCGCGGTCGCCGCGTGCCCAGCTGTCAATCGCTGCGTCCCGCGCCCGGACGCCGCCGGTAACGGGCCACAGCCGGATGATCTTGACCACGATCAGCGTCAGCGACAAAGCGGAGAGCGCAATCAGGATGGACATGACCGGACCGCCCGCGACCAGCATGGCCCTAAGGTGCGTGCCCATCATTCCTCCAAGGGTGCAGAGGTGCGGCTTTTCAGGTCCAGCATCGGATAGCAGTCGGTGTTCGCCTCGTTCTGCGGTTTGCACACCGGCACGTCATGCAGCAGCACTTCCGAGATGTTGGCGCAACTGATCTGCGGGATCTCGAACAGTTTGAGCGTGGTGCGGGCAACGGGCAGCGGCGACGCGTCGATCGACAGCAGGCGGTCGATCACGCCATCCTTGTTGAAGATGGCGAGCGACATTTCGAACCCTTCGAAACTTTTGCCGGTGGCGTTCTGGAACAGGAAAAAGGCGCGACAGCCGCCGCCGTCGATTTCTTCGAACTTGTTGATCTCGATCGTCAGCTTGCCCGCAGGCGGCGTCGTCTGGGCCAGACCCTGCTGGCCGAGCAGTGCCAGAGCCATACCTGCCAGCGGCATCCCCAGCCGCTTTAGCGCCGCGTTACCCATTCCGGATCTCCCTCGACAATTGGCGGACGGGCGGACATGCCATCCCTGCCGCCACAGAACGACCTGCCCGGTTTTCTGTCAACGGTTCCCTTGCGACGGCGCGGCACTGCGTTTGGTCTGCAAAGGTGCTTTTTGCCATGGGAATATGCTGACAGCTGCAAGTGTTGATTGACAGACGGGGCAGCTGTGCCGTCATACTGCGGCACTTGATTTGCATTGACCTGTATGTGCCGTTGACCGGCGAAGAAACAACGCCTTCTTTGCCTTATTCTAGACACACCGGCGTTGGACAAAGCAGTTTTGATAGCCGGGATCACGTCCCGGTTTGGGAGGCCTGAATGGATTTGGACGCGCTCCTTGCCGCCCGCGATGGCGACGATCCGAGCGGGGAAAATCTGGAATACGACTTCGATTTCATGCAGTTGCAGATTGCTGCGACGCCGGGCGAGGAGCGTCAGGCCGGCAACGAAATTCTGGCAGCTGAAGACCCTGATTTTGCCGATGTCGTAGCCAAGTCCCTGGCTGTACTGGAACGCAGCCATGATCTGCGGGCCGCGGTGATTTACGCCCATGCGGTGCTGCACATCAAAGGGATCAAGGGATTTGCCGAGGCGGTGGCCTATATCAAGGGCTGTCTGGAACAGCATTGGGACAGTTGCCATCCGCAGCTGGATGCCGACGACGACAATGACCCCACAATGCGAATCAATGCCGTTCATGGGCTGAACGGATCGGGCACGGTTCTGTCGGGTTTGCGGCGCGCTCCCCTGACCAACAGCCGGACCTTCGGCAAGCTGAACCTGCGCGACATCCAGATCGCCACCGGCGAAGTGCCACCACCGGAGGACACGTCCGGCCTGATGGACAAGACCGGCGTCAACGCGGCGTTTGTCGATACCGGGGAAGAGGCGCTGGCAGAACTGCTGGCGGCGATTCGGGCGATACAGGCTGACCTCAAGGCGATCGAAGCGGTGTTTGTCGTCAAGACGCCGGGGCAGGGGCCGGAACTGGATGATCTTAAAAAGCTGATGCAGCAGATTGCCCGCCATGTTGCCGAACATGTCGCAGGTGCCCCGCCGGTCGAGGCAGAGGCCGAAGACGACGACGCAGCCAAAGGCGGTTCGCAGCACGCCGCCGCGCGACGGATGGCGGGCGGTGGTGGTGGTATGCCGGGTTCGGTTGACAGTGCCCAGGATGCCCGCAACGCGCTGGACCGCGTCATCGACTATTTCCAGCGCTACGAACCTTCCAGCCCGGTGCCGATCATCCTGGAACGGGCCAAGCGGCTGGTGGGCGCGGACTTTATGACAATTATGAAAGACATGGCCCCCGCGGGCGTCGACAGCGTGATGATGATCGGCGGGATCAGCGAAGATGACGACTAGCAGACAGCAGCCGGCATAAGCCACAACCGACACCGCAGTCACTGGCGCATCAGGGACTGACACAAAGCCAAGGAGCGTTTTATGGCCACCAGTTCACAGAAATTCATCGCGCGGAACAGGGCACCCCGGGTCCAGATCGAATATGATGTGGAGCTGTACGGAGCGCAGAAGAAGGTCCAGCTGCCCTTTGTGATGGGCGTGATGTCGGATCTGTCGGGCAAGTCGGAAGAGCCGCTGCCGCCGGTCGCGGACCGCAAGTTTCTGGAAATCGACGTCGACAATTTTGACGACCGGATGAAGTCTATGAAACCGCGCGCCGCGTTCGCCGTGCCAAACACTCTGACCGGCAAAGGCAACATGGCGGTCGATATCACCTTCGAATCGATGGACGATTTTTCGCCGGGTGCCATCGCCCGCAAGGTCGAACCGCTGCGGGCCCTTTTGGACGCGCGGACGCAATTGTCCAACCTGATGACTTACATGGACGGCAAGACCGGTGCCGAAGAACTGATTTCCAAGGTCATGCAAGACCCCGCGCTCTTGAAATCCTTGGCCGGCGCACCCAAACCAGAAGCGACGGAGGAGTAACAGATGAGTGATGCAACTTCACAAGTCGGTGCGCAGGCCGGTGTACAGGTTCAGGAAGGCTCCGATTTTTCGGCGCTCCTGAACAAGGAATTCCGTCCGAAATCGGATCAGGCCAAAACGGCGGTTGAAAGTGCTGTGCGCACGCTGGCGGAACAGGCGCTGGCCAACACCGCACTGATCTCTGACGACGCGCTGCGGTCCATTCAGGGCATCATTGCCGAGATCGACAAAAAGCTGACGGAACAGGTCAACCAGATCCTGCACCACCCGGATTTTCAGGCGCTGGAATCGGCCTGGCGCGGCCTGCACTATCTCGTCAACAATACCGAAACCGACGAGATGCTGAAAATTCGCGTCATGAACATCTCGAAGAAAGAGATGTCCAAGACGCTGCGCAAGTTCAAAGGCACGGCCTGGGATCAGTCGCCGATCTTCAAGAAAGTCTATGAAGAGGAATTCGGCCAATTGGGCGGCCAGCCCTATGGCACCTTGGTCGCCGACTATTATTTCGACCATTCGCCGCCGGATGTGGAACTTTTGGGCGAGATGTCCAAGATTGCCGCCGGTGCCCATGCGCCCTTGATCACCGGGGCCAATCCGACGCTGTTCCAGATGGACAGCTGGTCGGAACTGGCCAATCCGCGCGATCTGACCAAGATTTTCCAGACGCCGGAATATGCGGCCTGGACCTCGTTGCGCGAAAGCGAGGACAGCAAGTATGTCGGTCTGGCGATGCCGCGCTTTCTGGGCCGGCTGCCCTATGGGTCCAAGACCGACCCGGTCGAGGCGTTCTCGTTCGAGGAAGACACCGACGGGTCCGATCATGCCAAATACGGCTGGGTCAACGCGGCTTACGGCATGGCGGTGAACATCAACCGCAGCTTCAAGGAATACGGCTGGTGTTCGCGGATCAGGGGCGTGGAATCGGGTGGTGCGGTGCAGAACCTGCCGTCCCACACCTTCCCGACCGATGATGGCGGCATTGACCAGAAGTGCCCGACCGAGATTGCAATCTCGGACCGGCGCGAGGCGGAATTGGCCAAGAACGGCATGATGCCGCTGATTCACCGCAAAAATACCGATGTGGCGGCGTTTATCGGGGCGCAATCGCTGCACAAGCCTGCCGAATATGACGACCCGGATGCGACGGCCAACGCCAATCTTGCCGCGCGTCTTCCCTATCTTTTCGCAACCTGCCGTTTCGCCCATTTCCTGAAATGCATGGTCCGAGACAAGGTTGGCTCGTTCAAAAGCCGCAACGACATGCAGGCTTGGTTGCAAGACTGGATCAACAAGTATGTCGACTATAACGCCGAGATTTCGTCAGAGGCCGAAAAGGCGCGCAAGCCCCTGGCCGCTGCCGAAGTCGTGGTCGAGGAGGTCGAGGGCAACCCCGGCTACTACTCCTCGAAGTTCTTCCTGCGTCCGCATTACCAGCTGGAAGGTCTTTCGGTTTCGCTGCGTCTGGTCTCCAAGCTGCCTTCTGAAAAGGGCGCTTAATCCGGCAGGTTTCCGTGGGTCGAAGTGACGATTAGCAACCGCCGCAAGGCATGATCATAGAGAGGAAGTTCTGAAATGGCTGCTACAATGTTTGTGAATATCAATGACATCAAAGGCGATGCGACCGAAAAATCGCACGCCGACTGGCTGGTGGTTTCCAGCCTGTCGTGGAGCGTGGAGCGGGTCAGCGAAGAAGAAGGCGGCTCGGCCCAACGCGGTTTCGGCAAATCTGTATTCAAGATGGTCGAACTCGAATCCGAACTGGGCAAGGCGTCGATGCAGCTGATGCTGTCGGTTGCCAACGGCACCTACCGCAAGGAAATCGAAATCCACATGTGCCGGTCGGGCGACAGCGCCTCCAAAGGACTGGAGCCTTATCTGATCTGGAAGATCAAGGATTGCTACCTGCAAAGCTATTCGGTCGATGGCTCGGAGGAAAGCATTCCGAAGGAAAAATGGGCAATCAAGTACAATGCGATCGAGGTCGAGTATAAGGCGACCGACATCAAAACTGGCAAGCTGACCAAGTACAAGGACTTCAAATGGGATCTGGCCACCGGTGAAGTTGGCTGATCTGACCCTTCTTCTGGCGCGGGGGAGACCCTCGCGCCAGAAGGCCGCATTTGCTGGAGCTGCCGCATGACGCCCGAAGAACATCTGAAATCCGGCGACCCGGATGCGGCTTTGCTTGCGTTGCAAGCACTGGTGCGGGCCAAGCCTGCCGATGTGAAGCTGCGGATTTTTCTGTTCCAGCTTCTGTGCGTGCTGGGCGACTGGAACCGCGCGATCCGCCAGCTCAAAGTCTGTGGCGAACTGGACCCTGCCGCGCTGCAAATGGCGCAGGCCTACCGCGAGGCGATCATCTGCGAGGTTTACCGCGAAAAAGTGTTTGCCGGCGACAAGGCGCCCTTGGTCTTTGGCGAGCCGCAGGAATGGCTGGCCTGGCTGATCGAGGCGCAGAAGATGCTTGCCAAGGGCGAGGCCACAGCGGCGGCTGAACTGCGCGCCAAGGCGTTTGACGCGGCCCCGGCCACCACCGGCGACATGGACGGCATTCCATTCGACTGGATCGCCGATGCCGACATGCGCTTTGGCCCGGTGCTGGAGGCAGTGGTGAACGGGCGGTATTTCTGGCTGCCCTTTGCACAGATTTCGTCGATCACCTTTGACCCACCGACCGACCTGCGCGACGCGGTGTGGACGGCGGCGAATATCAAGCTGGCCAACGAAGGCTCGGTCGTGGCCTTGGTGCCAACGCGCTATCCGATGAGTGGCCAGACCGGCACCCATGCCGAAAAACTGGCGCGGGCGACCAGCTGGGCGGATGCGGGGGCCGAAACCTTTGTCGGCACCGGGCAACGTTTGCTCAGCACCGATGCCGGCGATGTGGCGCTGCTGGATGCCCGGCTGATCAAGTTCGACGTTGCGGCGGGATAGCGGTCATGGCGGACAAAATGATGTCCGAGCGGTTGCAGCCAAGCTTGCTGGACCGCTTGACCGATGACGAACCTTCTTTGCAAACCGAAAGCCGCGAGGCGCGGGTGATCGACATCCGGCGCTTGCGAGAGATTGTGCAGCGCGACCTGTCGTGGCTTTTGAACACCAACAACAATGACGGCTGGATCGACGCGGCGCGGCATCCTTTGGCCGCCAAATCGGTCCTGAACTATGGCGTCAAGGATGTCGCGGGCGATTTTGCCGCCAAGGACCGCGCCAATCTGATCCGAAAAAGCATCGCTTTGGCCATCGAGAATTTCGAGCCGCGCATCCGCAAGGGATCGACCCATGTCGAGATGCGGACAGAGAATGTGTCGCGCGACACGATCATCTCTTTCGACATCCGCGCCGACATGTGGGCCGAACCGATCCCGATCGAGCTGTATCTGCGCTCATCTGTTGACATGACGACGGGTCAGGTCGCGCTGGAACGGAACGGATAAATGGACACCCGGCTGCTGTCGCACTACGAGACCGAACTTGCCTTCCTGCGGGACATGGGGGCGGAGTTTGCGCAGGCCTACCCCAAGATCGCCGCCAGGCTGGGGATGGAGGGGATGGAGGTGCTTGACCCCTATGTCGAGCGTCTGCTGGAGGGCACGGCGTTTCTGTCGGCGCGGGTGCAACTGGCGCTGGAGATGCAGTTTCCCGCGTTTACCTCGAACCTTCTGGAAATCGTCTATCCGCATTTTCTGGCCCCGACGCCGTCGATGATGGTGGTGGGGTTCGAACCTGATCTGGGCAACGCCGGGGTCAAGGAAGGCTTTGTGATGCCGCGCGGCACCCGGTTGCGGTCGCGTCCGGTGGATGGCGAACAGACGGCATGTCTGTTTCGCACTGCCGCCGATCTGACCCTGTGGCCGATCGAGATTGCAGAAGCGGAATACATCGACAGCCGGGGTGGTCTGGTGGCCGCCGGGGTCAGCCGGGATACGCCTGCACGGGCAGGCATCCGGTTGCGGTTGAAGCGGCGCGACGGCGGTTTGATGTCGGCGTTGCCGATGAACGCGCTGACGCTGCATTTGACCGGGCAGGGGGCGGAGGCCTGGGTGCTGCACGAGGCCTTGTCGACCAAGGTTGCGGGCATGGTCGGGCGGTCGACCGACCGGCGCAACGATTGGACGCAAGCCCTGACCGGGGCTGCCGCGACGCCCAAGGGCTTTGGCCGTGACGAGGCGATGTTGCCGACGCCGCGCCGGTCGTTCGATGGCTACCGGCTGTTGCAGGAATATTTCGCCATGCCGGAGCGGTTCCATTTCGTGGAACTGTCGGGGATGCTGCCGGCGCTGAAGCGGGCCGATACGGTGGATGTCGATCTGTATCTGCTGCTGGCCGACACCTTGCCGGACAACGGCGCTTGCGTTCGCAAAGAGACGTTCGTGCTGAACGCGGTGCCGGCGGTCAACCTGTTTGACCGGCAGTTCGACCGCATTCACATGACCAATTCCGACACCGAACAATATGTCACGCCGAACCGCACCGCGCCTTTGGATTACGAAGTGTTCGCCATCGACAAGGTGGTCGGAATCTCCGGCAAGAACAACGAGGAAACCGAGTTTCGGCCGTTCTATTCGGCGACCGACATCACGGCGGCGGGTGAAAACCATCCGGCTTATTACACGATCCATCGCCGGATGCGGCAACGCAACGAAAAGGAACGGCTGCGCGGGGTCCGGACATCTTATCTGGGGTCAGAGGTCTATGTCTCGCTGGTCGATGCCACCCAGGCGCCCTATGCCGCAGACCTGACCCAGCTTTCGGTGACGGGTCTGTGCACCAACCGCGACCTGCCGCTGTTGCTGTCGACGGCTGGCAAGGATGCCTTCCACCTGCCGGATGGTGGCCCGGTTGTGGGGATTTCCACCGTGGTGTCGCCCACCCGCCCGCGCCCGACGATTGCCCAAGGTGAAACCGCTTGGCGGTTGATAAGCCATCTTTCGCTGAACTATCTGTCGATCACCGATGGCAACAGCGACCGCGGCGGCGCGGAAGCCCTGCGCGAACTTATCGGGCTGTATGCACCTTCGGGCGACCGGGTGATTGCCAAACAGCTGGAGGCGTTGCGCGGCGTTTCGACCCGTCCCATCGTAAGGCGGATGACGGATGAAGTTTTGTCAACTGCGGTCAGAGGGTTAGAGATCAAACTTGATTTCGACGAAAGCTTCTTCGACGGGTCTGGCGTTTATGTGCTGGCCTCGGTGCTGGAGCGGTTCTTCCGTAAATATGTCACGATCAACTCGTTTACCGAGACAGTTCTGACCACCCAACAACGCGGAGAGATCACCCGATGGAGACCGGAAAGCGGGCTCGGCCGGATGATCTGACGCATTACGCGCAGCTTCTGGCCAATCCGCAAAGCTATCATCTGTTTCAGGCGCTTCGGGTGATCGAGGCGCATCATCCCGACCGCCCGCGTCTGGGCACGTCTCGGCGTGCCGCCCAAGACCCGGTGCGGCTGGGGCAAGAGGCGGAACTGGCTTTTCCGACATCGACCATCGCCGCCTTTGGACCGGACAAGGCGGGTGTCACGCGGCTGACCAACCGCAGCTTTGGCCTGTTCGGGCCGCAGGGGCCGTTGCCGTTGCACCTGACGGAATATGCCCGCAATCGACGGCGCAACGAGCGGGACACGACATTCCTCGCCTTTGCCGACATGTTCACGCACCGGCTTATGGGGCTGTTTTTTCGTGCTTGGGCTGCGGGGCAACCGGCAACCAGTTTTGACCGACCAGAGCAGGATGCGTTTGAACGCAAGGTTGCAGCACTGTCGGGCTACAATGGCAAAGGCATGCGCGACCGTGACGAGATGCCGGATATGGCCAAGCGCCATTTCGCCGGGCATCTGGCGTCGGGCACCAAAACCGCCGAGGGGCTGGTATCGATCCTGTCGGCGTTCTTTGCCGCTCCTGTGCATCTGCAGCAATTCATCGGGGCGTGGCTCGATCTTGAACCTGACGACCGCTGGCAATTGGGCAAGCCCGCAGGTCTGGGGCGCAGCACGTCCATCGGCACGCGGGTCTGGTCGCGCGCCTCGAAATTCCGCATTCTGGTCGGACCGTTATCATTGCCCGACTACAAGCGCCTGCTGCCCGGTCAAGGATCGCTGGAACGGCTGGAGGCGATTGTGCGCAACCATGTCGGCGACGCGCTGGACTGGGATGTGAACGTGATCCTGCGGGCGGCGGACGTGCCCCGCGCCGTGCTGGGCAGCACCACCGCCCTTGGCCACACGTCGTGGATCGGCCTGCGCCGGGCCGGGGCCAGCGATGCCAGCGACCTTTACCTATCCCCGCCCCATGTTTTGCGCCGTCAGCGGCCCGTATCGAAACCCATCACCCCGGAGAGAAAAAGATGAGCGAAATCAGCCGCGTGGCTTTGTTTGGCAAGCTGAACCGACTGGGGTATCAGGCGGTCGAAGGTGCGACGGTGTTCTGCAAATTGCGCGGGAACCCCTATGTCGAACTGGTGCACTGGCTGCACCAGATTTTGCAGAACCAGAACAGCGACATGCACCGGATCGTGGCGCATTACGAACTGGACCCCGGCAAGATTGTCGGTGACATGCAGCGCGCCCTGGACGCCCTGCCGCGTGGCGCGTCGTCGATTTCTGACCTGTCGGAACATCTGGAGGATGCGACGGAACGGGCCTGGGTCTGGGGGTCGCTGCTGTTCAACGCGTCGCAGGTGCGGACCGGATTTCTTGTCCTGGGGATGCTCAAGACGCCCGCCCTGCGCAACATCCTGTTCGGCATTTCGTCCGAATTCAAAAAGATCAAACCGGACGATTTGGCAGAAAATTTCAACGCAGCGGTGAATGGCTCGCCAGAAGAAGGTCAGACCGCCACGGATGGCAGCCATGTAGGCTCGGGTGCGCCGGGTGAGGACTCCGGTGCGATGGCTCCGGCGGCGATGGGCAAAGAGGAGGCGCTGAAGAAATTCTGCACCGACCTGACCCAACAGGCGCGGGATGGCAAGATTGACCCGATCGTCGGCCGGGATGAGGAAATCCGCCAGGTTGTCGATGTGCTGATGCGGCGGCGGCAAAACAACCCGATCCTGACCGGCGAGGCAGGGGTGGGAAAGACCGCAGTGGTCGAAGGTTTTGCCTTGCGAATCGCGCGCGGCGACGTGCCGCCGGCGCTGCGCGAGGCGCGGATTCTGGCGCTGGATGTCGGGCTGTTGCAGGCCGGTGCCAGCATGAAAGGCGAGTTCGAGCAGCGCCTGAAAGCTGTCATCGACGAGGTGCAGGCTTCAACCACGCCGATCATCATGTTCATCGACGAAACGCATACGCTGGTTGGGGCGGGCGGGGCTGCGGGCACCGGCGATGCGGCGAACCTGTTGAAACCGGCCTTGGCGCGGGGGACATTGCGGACCATCGGTGCGACGACCTGGGCCGAATACAAGAAACATATCGAGAAAGACCCGGCCCTGACCCGGCGGTTCCAGACGGTTGTGGTGGATGAACCCTCGCCCACCAAGGCGATCATGATGATGCGCGGCATCGCGTCGATGCTGGAAAAACACCACCGCGTGCAGATCCTGGACGAAGCGATCGAGGCGGCAGTGAACCTGTCGGCGCGGTATATTCCGGCGCGGCAGTTGCCGGATAAATCTGTATCGGTGCTGGATACGGCGTCGGCGCGAGTCGCGGTCAGCCAGCACGCGGTGCCTGCCGAGGTGGACGATTCCCGTCGCCGGATCGAGGCGCTGGAGACTGAACTCGGCATAATTGGCCGGGATGAGACGGCGGGCTATGACGTGTCCGAACGCCGCAATCTTAATCTGGGTTTGAAGGCCGAGGAGGAGGTTCGGCTTGCCGGTCTGACGTCGCGGTGGGAGGCTGAGAAAGCAGTGGTGGAGGTGATCCTCGAGCTGCGGGCCAAACTGCGGGAAGGCGGTGCGCCGGTGGACCCGAAACCTGCAGCCGTTGCAACCTCCGAAGCGGCGGCTCCGTCGGGCAACTCGCCGTTGACCGACGAGCAGCGCGCCGAACTGATGACACAGCTCAAGGCCAAGAATGCCGAACTTGCTACGCTTCAAGGCGAAACCCCGCTGATCCTGCCGATTGTCGACGCGCTGGCGGTCGGATCGGTGGTGGGCGACTGGACCGGCATTCCGGTGGGCCGCATGCTGAAGGACGAGTTGCAGACGGTGATCGACCTGGCCCAACTGCTCGCCCGCCGGGTGATCGGGCAGGACCATGCAATGGAGATGATCGCCAAACGCATCCAGACCAGCCGCGCGGGCCTTGATAACCCGCAAAAGCCCATCGGTGTGTTTATGCTCGCGGGCACCTCGGGCGTCGGCAAAACGGAAACGGCACTCGCCTTGGCAGAGGTCATGTATGGCGGCGAGCAGAACATCATCACCATCAACATGAGCGAGTTCCAAGAGGCGCATACCGTGTCGTCGTTGAAAGGTGCGCCTCCGGGCTACATCGGTTATGGCGAGGGTGGCGTGCTGACCGAGGCGGTGCGGCGGAAACCCTATTCCGTTGTCTTGCTGGACGAGGTGGAAAAAGCCCACCCCGATGTGCACGAAATTTTCTTTCAGGTGTTCGACAAGGGCATCATGGAGGATGGCGAGGGCCGCAGCATCGACTTCCGCAACACGATGATCTTGCTGACCACCAATGCCGGGACAGAGATGATCACCGACCTTTGCGCTGACCCGGACCTGATGCCGGAACCGGATGCAATCGCAAAGGCCATCCGCGAACCTTTGCTGAAAATCTTCCCGCCTGCATTGCTTGGGCGTCTGGTCGTCATCCCGTACTATCCACTAAGTCCGACGATGATTGCCCAGATCACCCGGCTGCAGCTGAACCGTATCAAAAAGCGCGTCGAAAGCGCCCAGGGCGTACCCTTTGAATACACCGACGCCGTGGTCGATCAGATCGTGGCGCGCTGCCAAGAGGTGGAAAGCGGCGGCCGGATGATCGATGCCATCGTGACCAACACCATGCTGCCGGACATCTCGGGCGAATTCCTGCGCCGGATGATTGCTGGCAAGGCGGTTGGCCGCGTGGCGCTGGACGTCAAGGACGGCAATTTCACTTACAGTTTTGACTGAATTGTCACCACAAAAAGCCAGAGGGAGTGACGTGAAGATGGCCAAGTATTTGGTTATGGATGTCAAGAGCGTGGTGGTTTCTTCGGCCGGGTTGAAAGTCGTCGAAGCGGCGCAGGCCAAGCCGGCGCCGAATGCGATCAACGAAATTTCGTCGGCGGTGTTTCAGGAATTTCTGGGGATTTCGCAGCCCTCGATCAAGACCTGCGACACGCTGAAGGCGAAATACGCCAAGATGGTTGTCGACGTGCATGGCTGCGCCAAAAAACCGCGAGGCGCACTGGATGGTCAGCAAAAGCTGAAAAAGGAATTTCTGACCGAAGCGGCCAAGAAGCCGAAGGCCCACCCGACGGCCGACAAGGCCGGGCAACTTAAAAAGCCGGACGCCCAGTTCGACGAAGAAATGGCCAAGGGCGGCATGGTGATCATGGACCGGATTGGCGAGATTCATGCGCTTTACGCGGATATCAAGGTCTGGGCCCCCACGGTCGGCAAGCTGCCCGCTCAGGTCAAGGCGCTGAAAGTGTTCCGCGAGGCTTTGAAGTTCCTTGTGCTTGCCACGTCGATCTTTGACGGCAACAAGATCGTGGTGTCTGCCAAAAACCTCGGCATGGGTATCGTCACCGCTGGCAGGCTTTATGTGTAAGACAAGCTGGCCAGCAAGGCGATTGACGGCACGGTTTTCGATATCTGATGACATTCTGCCCGGCACAGGATTGGTCCTGCGCCGGGCAATCTGACTATAATGGACAAAGCTGAAGGAGCCTGCGATGGCGAAGAAAGCCGAAATGAGCCTGGACCTGTCGTTTGGAACAATCTCGGCAGAGCGGCCCGAGACTGGCAAACAGTCCCGTTTCCGCATCGCCCTGATGGGCGACTTTTCGGGGCGGGCGGCCAAGGGCGAGGTCGAGATCGGTTCTGATCTTGCGGCGCGGCGACCGATCAAGCTGGATGTCGATACGCTGGACAAGGTAATCCACGGATTCGCCACCACGCTAATTTTGCCGATTGGCAAAAAGGGTCAGGGGATCGAGGTGGAACTGGGCTCGATCGACGATCTCCACCCCGATGAGTTGTTCGAGAAGGTCGAGATGTTTGCCGAACTGGTGGCGTTGAAGCGGCGTCTGGCCACCGGCTCGACCGCCAAGGGTGCGGTGACAGAATTGCGCGAATGGGGCGCAGAATTCGGCAAGAAGGTCAATCCGCCGGCGCGCAAATCGGCTGGCAATGCGGTGCCCGCCGACCGCAAGCTGTCGGATTTTGCCAAACTGGTCGGTGGCAACGTGACCCGCAAGGCCAAGGCTTCGCCTGCCGAGGAACTGATGGCCCGTATCGTCGGTCCCTACATTCAGGCGCTGCCGGATCCCGATGCGGCGGCGATGCAAGAGGCGGTCGAGGAAAGCCTGGCTGGCGCGATGCGGCTGGTGCTGCACCATCCCGAGTTTCAGTCGGTCGAAGCGCAGTGGCGCATGCTGGACCTGATTACCCGGTCGGTGGAAACCGATGCCAAACTGGACATCGTGCTCTATGACATTTCGGCAGAGGAGCTGGCCGCGGACCTGTCGGCACAGGACGATCTGACACAGTCCGGCTTTGGCGAATTGCTGATCGAAGGCACCCCGGACGGGCGCGGGCCATTTTCGGTGGTCTGCGGGTTCTACACGTTCGAGGAAACCCCGCCGCATGCCGAACTCTTGGGCCGCATCGCCAAGGTCTGCGCCCATGTCAACGCGCCGTTCTTTGCCGCGATCAGTCCCGGTTTCATGGACGTGCCCAAGGATGACCGCCATCCGATGGTGGCGCAGGCGTGGGACGCGCTGCGTGCGATGCCAGAGGCAGGGCATGTCGCACTGGTCAGCCCGCGCTTTTTGTTGCGGCGGCCTTACGGCGCGAAAACCGACCCGATCTACGAGTTTGAATTTGAGGAGTTCACCGAACAGGAAGGCCTGTCGGGCATGCTCTGGGCCAATCCGGTGGCGCTTGTGGTGATCTTGCTGGCACAGTCGTTCCGCAAGACCGGGCCGTCGCTGGGGCTGGGGTCGGTGATGTCGCTGGGCGGGATCCCGTTCCATTATGTCAAGGACCGCTACGGCGATCAGGTGGCGTTGCCCTGCACTGAACGCAATCTGACCCAGACCAAGACCCAGAACGCCATCGCGCGCGGCCTGATGCCGGTGGTGTCCGTCAAGGGCCGCGACGAGGTGCGGTTGGCCTCGTTCCAGTCGCTGGCGGGGGAAACCGTGCTGGGGCCGTGGACCAATGTGCCGCCACCCAAGCCGAAAGCAGAGGCACCACGCGCCGCCCCGGCAGAGGATGACGACGACAGCAGCAGTTCGGATGTTACCGAAGACGCGGGCGATGCCGATCTGGATGCGTTGCTGGCCGGATTCGACGATTCCTCCAGCAGTGACGACGCCGACGATGACAGCGACAGCGGTGACGACGAAGAAATGGACGCCGATCTGGCGGCATTGCTGGCAAGCCTGTGATGGCGCAGATTTCAGGTTCGTGGCAGAGTGACGGTATTCTGACGGTAACATGACTGGTGGTTTGGTCGGGGCGTTGTGCCCAAATGAAGTGGGGCGCATCTGGCGCCGGGCGGCAGTCTGGTGATGAGGCGCGAACAAAGGTTGAGATATTATGGTCAAAATCAGTAGGCAGACCGACAAACTGTTCATGAAGCTGAGCGGCCCTGCCGCCTCGGATCTGATATGTATTGGCACCCGGATCAAGGATCGGCTGAGCACCATTCCCGAGATGCGGATGGAGTTCTATTCCAAAAGTACCGACTTTGACCCTTCCAAGGTTCTGGGCACACGGATCACGCTGGAGGCGGACAACGAATTCAAGTTTTCCGGCATCGTGATTTCGGTCGAAGATCTGGGCCATCAGGACAGCATCGACCTGTTCGCCGCTGAAATCAGGCCGTGGCCTTGGCTGTTGACCATCGGGTCCGAAAACCGGGTTTTTCAGAACATGAAAACCGCCGATATCGTCAAGGAAATCTGCAACAAGGCCGGTTTCAGCGATGTCACTCTGGACCTGTCCGGCACCTACGAGGCGCGCGAATACTGCGTGCAATATGGCGAAAGCAATTTCGACTTCATCTGTCGGCTGATGGAAGAAGACGGCATCTACTACTTTTTCAACCATTCGGGGGCGACCGAACACCTGGTGCTGGCCGACAGCGTCAGTGCCCACACCAATGGCGGCACCGTGCCCTATACCGTCGCCAATCAGGTGGGTGGCAAACAGGCCGACAGCAATTCGATCTTTGAATGGGCCGAAGTCAGCCGGGTGGTGACAGGCAAGGTTTCGCTCTTTGACTACGACATGGTCAAGCCCGGTGCCGATCTGAAAGTAACGTCCACACTGGCCTCGGGCAGCCACAGTTACAACGCGGTCGAACGGTATGAGGCAAAGGGCCACTACAAAGTGGCCGACAAGGGCGAAGAGCAGGCCCGGGCCGGCGTCCAGAAACACGGAGCCGATTCAAAACGCTACAGCGGTGTCAGCAATTCGGCCCTGATCACGACCGGGGCGATTTTCACGCTGGATCACGAAAACCGCCCGGCGGTGAACGGGGCCTATCTGGTCGTCGGCGTCACGCATTTCATCCAGTTTGATCCGGGCTATAAAGACGAGGCACCGGAAAGTCTGAACCGTCATGTCGAACGCATTGAATTTCCGCCGGAGATGGGGATTTTCGAGACGGAGTTCGAGGTGCAGAAGGATTCGGTGCAGTTCCGCCCACCGCGCAACACCGCCTGGCCAGAGGTGCCCAGCCTGCTGACCGCGATTGTCACCGGGCCCGCAGGGGAAGAGATCCACACCGACGAATATGGCCGCATCCGCGTGCAGTTTCCGTGGGACCGGATCGGCAAGAACGACGACAAAAGCAGTTGCTGGGTGCGGTCGGTCATGCCCTGGGCGGGCAAGGACTGGGGCATGGTCTCAATCCCGCGCATCGGCATGGAAGTCATCATCCAGTTCGAACGCGGCAACATCGACCGGCCGTTCTGCACCGGCATGGTTTACAATGGTGTCAACAAACCCTCGTATGCCTTGCCGGGCGAGATGACCAAGACCGGCATCCGCACCAACAGTTCCAAGGGCGGCGGCGGGTTCCATGAGTTGACGTTCGAAGACAAAAAAGGCAAGGAGTCGATCTTTTTTCAGTCGGAAAAGGACTACAAGCAGATCATCAAGAACAACGCCGAAATCACCATCGGCATGGAGAAAAAGGACGCAGGCAGCCTGATCCAGACAATCTACAAGGACAGCACCGAAACCATCAAGACCGGTGATCTGAAGCTGACTGTCGAAACCGGAAACCGGATCACCAATATCAAGACCGACGAGACGACCACCATTGAAGGCAAATCGACCCATACCATCACCGGCGACACCGCCTTGACCGTCAAGACCGGCAATCTAAGCGAAAAGATCTCGGCCGGTAACATGTCCACCGAGGTGTCGACCGGCAACCAAAGCACCAAGGTCACAAAGGGCAACGTTACGGTTGATGCGTCAATGGGCAAGGTTGCGATTACGGCAATGCAGGAAATCACCCTGACCGTCGGGGGCAGTTCGATCAAGATTGACCAGATGGGGGTGACAATCACCGGTGCGATGAGCGTCAAGATCGACGCCAAATTGCAGGCCCAGATTTCGTCCCTGATGACGAAAGTGGACGGGTCGGCGATGACGACGATTTCCGGCGGCCTTGTGATGATCAATTGAGGGGCGGGGCCATGAACGAACGTTTCTCAGGTCTGACCAAACTGCCCAAACAGCCGGCGGCCCGGCTGCTGTCGAATGCCAATGCCGAATTGGAAACCGAACTTGCCGCCCCGGCCAGCGCGTCCGTCGAGGTGGTGCTGGAAGAGCTGGAGGCGAAAGGGGCGCTGATCGACATGCTGCGCTTGTTGTCGGTGGCTCTGCCGGCGCGGGAACGGGTGTGGTGGTCTTGCCTCGCGGCCCGCGATACGTTGGCCGCGGGCGGTAAACTGCCGCCTCCCTTGGCCGCCGCCGAGGCCTGGGTGTACAAACCGACCGAGGAAAACCGCGCCGTGGCGCATCATTCGTTGCAACATGCCGGCATGAAGGACGATACCAAACACTGCGCGATGGCGGTCCAGTGGCACGATGGCACACTGGGGCCGGGCGATCTGGCCCAACATCCCGCCCCGCCAGGCGGGTCGGAGGTGTCGGCTTTCGCAATGAATATCGTGGCGATCGGCAAAAGCGGCAAGACGCTGGAGGTGGCTGCGGTCTTGCTGATTGACCGCGCACTCGATATCGCTCGGGGCGGATCGGGGCAGGGCAAACCTGCGCCCATGGCCAAGACCGAACCGGCCATGGCCCAAACTACGAAGGAAGGAGCCTGAGATGCCGCCTGCCGCTCGATTGGGTGATATGCATGTCTGTCCGATGGTGACGGTGCTGGTGCCGCATGTCGGCGGCCCGGTGGCGCTGGGCTGCTTTACCGTCCTGACGATGAAGATGCCGCAGGCGCAGGTGTCAAACATGTGCGTCTGCGTCGGCCCGCCGGATATGATCGCCAAAGGGTCGGCCACCGTGCTGGCGGGCAAGCTTCCCGCAGCCCGCATGGGCGATTCTTCGGGCCATGGGGGTGTGGTGATCGGCATGGGCGTCACGGTGTTGATCGGCGGATAAGGCAGAAAAATGAGCGTCACCCTGCGATTTCAGTCTTCCGGTGCAGTGCCCGGTGATGGTCGGCCCGTTGTGATGCGGGGCCCGAGCCTGACCATCGGGCGCGGTGAAGAGAATGACCTCGTGCTGCCCGATCCGGACCGGCAAATCTCCAAGACGCATTGCGTGATTGAAAACCACAATGGCAATGTGGTGGCGGTCGATCTATCGACCAATGGCACCTTTCTGAACTATGGCAAGATCGCGCTGGGCCGTACACCGACGCCGCTGAACGATGGCGATGTGCTGATCATGGGCGCTTACGAACTGGTGGTGAATGTCGGGGTGGCCAGCAGCGAACCCGCAGCCCCGCTGATGGACGAGCGGGCGTCGTTCGGCAACGCGTCACGGGCCCCGGACCCGATGTCTCTGCTGGATGATGCCGCGCCGGGCGGCGATTTTCTGGACAGTCTCCTGGGGTCCAGCAAGCCTAAGGGGCCGGGCCAGTTCCGCAACAAGCAAGACGATTTTGGCGAGATTTTGCCGCCTTTGGGGGATGATGGGCCGCTGCTGGGGCCGGTTGCCGACACCAATACCGGCCCGGCGATGCGCGACAATTCCTCCAGCGGCAGCGATGCGTTCCGGGCACCACAGGCGACACGGTCAGCCATTCCTGACGATTGGGACGACCTGCTGGCCCCGACACCGCCCGCCGCCAGACCGGTGGCCAGCCCGCCGGCTTATGCGCCGCCGCCCGCCGTCAGCCAGATCCCGGACGATGACATTTTTGGCCCGCCGCCGACCGCAGCGGCCGCCGTCGCGCCAGCGCCAGTTCCGCCGCCCGCCTCTCTGCCGCCGCTGGCCGCGCCCAGTGTGGCCGAAACTCTTGCGCCGCCGCCCGTCTTGCCCCAACCGGTGGCATTCGATCCTTTCGCAACTCAAGCCGCGCCGTTCGACCCTTTCAGCACCGACCCCAACCGCCCCGGCAAATCAGTTGTCCCGGCGGCGTCCGCTGACCTTGGCGATTTGCCAGCCGCACCCGCGCCTCCGCCGCCCATCGTTGCCCAAGCCGCGCTGCCACAGACAGCGCTGACCCAAAACCCTGCGCCCGCGAACACCGACGCGGCCCGCGCCTTCCTGACGGCAGTGGGTGCCGACGAATTGCGGATTACCGATGCCGAACTAACCGACACGATGACGCGGCTCGGTCGCACGCTCAAATCCATGATCACCGGCCTGCGCGAGATTCTGATGACCCGGACCTCGATCAAGTCAGAGTTTCGCATCGAACAGACGATGGTCAATGTTGGCGGCAACAACCCGTTGAAATTCTCGATCAGTCCGGAACAAGCCATCGAGGCGATGGTGAAACCCACGGTGCGCGGCTACCTTGCCGCCGAACTTGCGGCAGCGCAGGCGCTGGAGGACATCAAGGCACACGAGGTGGCGATGGTCACCGGGATGGAGGCGGCGCTGAAAGGCGTTCTGGGCAAACTGGACCCGGCGGCACTGACCACCAGGATCGAGGCCAAGGGCGGCTTTGGCGGGTTCTTGAAAAACCGCAAGGCGCAGTATTGGGAAACCTACGAAGCGATGTATGCAGAGATATCCGATCAGGCCGAAAACGATTTCCACGAGCTGTTCGCCCGGGAATTCGCGCAAGCCTACAAAGACCAACTGGCCCGGCTTAAGGCGCAAACATAGGAGACGGCATGTCCTGGGACAGCAAGGTATTGTGGACCGAGGGACTTTTCCTTCAACCGCACCATTTCCAGCAAGCCGACCGCTATGCCGAGGCGCTGGTGACGGGGCTGGCTGGCCGGATTCTGCCCTATGCCTGGGGGGTGTCGACACTGGAGATTGACGAGGCCGCCCTGAAGGTCGGGCAGTTTGCGATCAAGGGGGCGACCGGGCTGACGCAGGACGGCACGGTGTTCCGCGTGCCCTCTGCCGACAACCATCCCCCTGCGCTGGAGGTGCCGCCGAACATCAAGGATTGCGTGGTCTATCTGTCGGTTCCGCAGCGCCGTCAGGGCGCGTCAGAAGTGGATCTGTCCGGCGCCGAACTGTCTGCCAGCCGCCTGCGTCCGGCAGAGATCGAAGTCACCGATACCATGTCGCAAGACCGCAAGGCGGTGACGCTGGGCGTCGGCAAGATGCGGCTGCAATTCGCCCTGGCAGTCGATGATCTGGCCGACAAGCTGACCATCCCCATCGCCCGCATCATCGAGGTGCGGCCTGACCGCGAGGTTATTCTGGATGGCGGCTTCATCGCGTCTTGTCTTGATGTGCGTGCCGCCATGCCTCTGGTTGGTTTCTTGCGCGAACTCGAGGGGCTGTTGGCCCACCGCGTCACCGCCTTGTCAGGGCGGCTGTCCGACAGCGGCTCGACCCGCGCGGTGGCTGAAATCACCGATTTCCTGCTGCTGATGGTGGTGAATTCCGCCCTGCCGATGATCCGCCATCTGGGAACGATTGAAAATGTCCATCCCCAGGTGGTGTTTACCGAGGGGTTGAAACTGGCGGGCCAACTGGCGACCTTCATGGCCAGCGACAAACGGGCACCAGAGATTCCCGCCTATCGCCACGACGATCTGACCCGCAGCTTTGCGCCGCTGGTCCGCACGTTGCGCCAATATCTTTCTTCCGTGCTGGAGGCGACGGCCATTTCGATCCCGCTGGAGCCGCGCAAATACGGCATCTCGGTCGGTGTCATCGCCGACCGTAAGCTGCTGTCCACCGCGGGTTTCGTGCTGGCGGTCAAGGCGGAAATTCCCGACGACACGATCCGCCGGCACTTTTCGGGGCAGGTCAAGATTGGCCCGGTCGAGGAAATTCGGCAACTGGTCAACTCGGCCCTGCCGGGAATCGCGCTGCGGCCGCTGCCGGTGGCACCGCGCCAAATTCCCTACCATGCCGGGGTCGTCTATTTTCAGCTGGAAAGCGATAGCCCCTATTGGGGCAAGATGACCACATCAGGCGGCATCGCGGTGCATGTTTCGGGTGACTATCCGGGGCTCGCGATGGAGCTGTGGGCGATCCGAAATACCTAAGTTAGATCAGACTTTTACGGGACTGACTTGCAGCAAGACAAGAAGGCGCGAAGGAGGACAAGATGGCGAACAAAGACCCCTTTGCTGAACCTGACGATTCCGAACGGACGGTGATCCGTCCCAATCCGGGCGGCAAACGCAGCCCCACACCTGCCTCGGCCCCACAAGCGCCGCCGCAAACCTATGCGCCCACCGCCACGGACCCGTCGCCCGCGATGGGCATTCCCGCCTCCGCCGCACAACAGCGCCCCACCGGCGGCAATGATGCTAATGCGATTTCGCTCACAGGCATGAACCCCTTGACCGCATTGGCCACGCCTTTGCTGTCGCTCGTCAGCCGCATCCGCAACCGGGCGCAGCACATGGACCCCGAAAAGTTGCGCCAGTCGGTGATGGCCGAAGTGCGGGCGTTCGAGAATAACGCGCTGAAGGCCGGGCAGGATGCGCAAAAGGTCAAGGTCGCCCGCTATGCCTTGTGCGCCACGCTGGACGATGTGGTGCTGAACACCCCCTGGGGCGAACAATCGGTCTGGGCGCAGCAAAGCATGGTCGGCACCTTCCACCGTGAAACCGTCGGTGGCGACCGCTTTTACGATCTGCTGGCCCGGTTGGAACAAGATCCCAACACCAACATCGACCTGCTGGAATTCCTGTATATGTGCCTGTCCTTAGGCTTTGAGGGCCGTCTGCGGGTCGAGGCGGGCGGTCAGGACAAACACCTGCAAATCCGCAATGCGCTTGCCCGGATCATTCGTGGCCAGCGTGGCGAGGTGGAACGTGATCTTTCGCTCCGCTGGAAAGGTGTTCTGCGGCCTTACAAGGCTCTGTCCGCCTGGCGTCCGGTCTGGATCGCCATCGGGGCCACCGCCGCCATCGTGGCGCTGACATTCGCCGGCTTTTCGTGGCTGCTCAATCAAAAATCCAACGTCGTCCTCGGCCAGATCTCCGCGCTGGACACCGGCACCGTCGCCACGCTGTTGCGCCGCGCCCCGCCGCCACCGCCGCCGCCGCCGCAGAAACAGGATGTTGACCGGGTGGCAAAACTGTCCAGCTTTCTGGCTCCCGAAATCAAGGATGGCCTCGTCACCATCTTCGAAAAGGGCAACACCGTGACCATCCGTCTGGCGGGCAACGGCATGTTCGCCTCTGGTTCTGACGCGCTGAACGACGCTTTTGTGGCCCCGATCAACCGGGTCGCCGAGGCGTTGAAGGACGACAAGGGCGCTATCGTGATCGCCGGCCATTCCGACAGTTCCAAAGTGGGCGGTGGCCGGTTCAAAAGCAACGAGCAGCTGTCGCAGGCCCGCGCCGACAAGGTTTTGAAAATGCTGGCGCCAGTGGTGGGCGACCCCAGCCGGATCATCGCCGAGGGACACGGCGACAAGGAACCGATTGCCGACAACAAGACCAAGGATGGCCGCGCCGCCAACCGCCGGATTGAAATACTTCTCGTCAAGGGAGAGGGCGCCTGATGATGAAGATACTCAAGTTTTTTGCGGCAATCCTGCGGTTCATGGGGTCGATCTATTTCATCCTGCCGGTGGTGACGCTGATCCTGTCGCTGGTGGTCTGGTACTTCAGCCCTTACATCGGCACCGACGCCTTCCGGCCGTTTGACCCGCCGTTTGGCCGCCTGATCTTCATTGGGATTCTGTGGGCGATTTGCCTGATTTGGCTGCTCAGCGTGTTTCTGGTGCGCTACTACAACACCAAAAAGCTGGAAGAAGACATCGTCAAAGGCCCCGAGGAAACCGCAGCCGATGCCGAAAACGAGGCGGTTTCGGCGGAACTGGGCGAACTGCGCGACAAGATGCGCGGCGCAATTGCCAAACTGAAAAAGTCCAAGGGCGGCCGGCGGTCGCTGTATGAACTGCCATGGTATGTGATGATCGGCCCGCCCGGCGCGGGCAAGACCACGGCCATCGTCAATTCCGGCCTGCAATTTCCGCTGGCGGATGAGTTTGGCAAGACCGCCATTGGCGGCGTCGGTGGCACCCGCAATTGCGACTGGTGGTTTACCGACAATGCCGTGCTGATCGACACGGCGGGTCGCTATACCACGCAGGAATCCGATGCCGACGCCGACAATGCGGCATGGCTTGGGTTTCTCACCCTGCTGAAAAAGCATCGTATCCGCCAGCCGATCAATGGGGCGATGATCGCGATTTCGTTGTCCGACCTGTCGTTGCAGGACGAGGTGACGCAGAAAGGTCACGCCCGGTCGGTCCGCCGCCGTCTGGCCGAATTGCGGCAAAAACTGGGGGTGCGGTTCCCGGTTTATGTGCTGTTCACCAAGGCCGACATGATCGCGGGCTTTACCGAGTATTTCGACAATCTTGGCAAAGAGGACCGCGAACAGGTCTGGGGCTTTACCCTGCCGTTGGACAAGGCCAAGGGTGAGGCGTCGCCGGTTGCCGCCTTTGACGACGAATTTGCCGCACTGCTCGGGCAGTTGAACGCGCAACTTCTGGACCGCATGCAGTCAGAAACCGATCACCAGCGTCGCAGCCTGATTGCCGGCTTTCCCGCGCAGGTCGCCTCCGTCCGCGCCACCGCACGGACATTTCTGGCAGAGGTGTTTCAGGACAGCCGCTTTGAAGACCGCCAGATGCTGCGCGGCATCTATTTCACCAGCGGAACGCAAGAAGGCACGCCGATTGACCGCCTGATGATGGGTATGGCCCGCACCTTTGGCATCGGACGGCAAGCCATCGGCACTGGGCGCGGCACCGGCCGCAGCTTCTTTCTGACCCGCCTGTTCATGGACGTGGTTTTCCCCGAAGCGGGTCTGGTCTCTGCCGATGACAAGGTCGAACGGCGCTACCGATGGAGCAAGCGGCTGGCGATTGCCGCCACCTTGCTGGTCGCCGCCGTCACCGGCGGGCTCTGGGCGCGCAGTTATTTTGGCAACGTTGATCTGATGGCGCAGGTCGCGGATCAGGTGACGCAATATCAGGCCGCAGCGGCCACGATCCCGGGCAATCCGGTTGCCGACACCGATGTATCCGCTGTGGCACCCGCGCTGAACATCTTGCGCAATCTGCCGGTCAACCCGATCCCGCCGACGATCGACCCGGCTGCGGCAGACCCGTCCGACCCGCCCTACAAGCTGACATGGGGCCTGTATCAGGGCACCAGCCTCGCCAACCAGACCGGGCAAAGCTACCGCGCGGCGCTGAACACCGTCTTTCTGCCTCGGGTTTTGCTGACGCTGGAACAGCAGATGTCGGGCAGCATCAACAACCCGGACATTCTGTATGACGCGTTGAAAGTCTATCTGATGCTGGGCCTGCAAGGGCCGATGGATGCGCAGCAGGTCAAGGACTGGATGAGCGCCAACTGGGAAGTCGCCTATCCCGGCACCGAGAATGACGCGATGCGCGCCGACCTTGCCTTTCACCTGGATGCGCTGCTGAGCCAGCCCATGCAGGAAATCGCGCTGAACGGCCCCCTGGTCGAACAGGCACAGGGTATTCTGATCCAGATGCCCATCGCGCAACGGGTCTACAACGGCATCATCCATTCTGCCGCCGCCGTCTCGCTGCCGCAGTTCCGGTTGACTGACATTGGTGGGCCGAACCTTGAAAAGGCCTTTGTCCGCACCTCCGGCAAACCCTTGAACGAGGGGATCGAGGGTATCTTCACCTATGATGGCTTCAACAAAGTCTTCAAGGATCAGGCGTTGAGCGTGGCCGAAAGCATTCAGCGCGACAGCTGGGTGTTGGGGCCAAAGGTCAAGACCGACCAATCGCCCACCGCATTGGCCGCAATCACCCGTGATGTGCTGGACCTGTATTACAACGATTTCATCCAGCGCTATGACACAATGCTGGGCGATATCGATGTGGTGCCACTCTCCAGCATGCAACAGGCGGTCGAAGTGACCAACATCCTGTCCGGGCCAACCTCGCCCATCGTCAACATCCTGAACGCGGTTGACAAGGAAACCCGGCTCACGGCGGTCAATGCGCCGATCGATACCAAGGCGCTTGGCACCGACACCACCAACATCGTGGCCAATGATGCGGTGGAACAAAAGTCCAGCATCCGCACCCGCCTGCTGATCGAGGCGTTGAAGTCGGCGGCGACCACTTCTGGCGCACCGCCTCCCAAACCGCCCGGCACCTTTGTCGAAGAACGCTTTGCCTGGCTGCATTCCTTGCTGGAGCGGGTGGACAACCAGCCGTCCCAACTGGACAATCTGATGGCCTCGCTGACGCAAGTGTATCAGGATCTGAACAAGATCGCCTTCCGTGGCACCGGCGCCAACGCCACGTCCGGCACCGACAGCCTCGCGGCATTGCAGCAGGCGGCGGCGCAGGTGCAGGGGCCACTGGCCCGCTGGGCCAGCCAGATCACCACCGGCGGCGCAGGGATCACCGCCGACGGCACCCGGTCGTCGATCAACGCGGCTTGGCAGTCGGCCGTCTTGCCGTTCTGCACCCAGGCGACCGCCAAGCGCTATCCGTTCGACCGCCGCGCCGCCGCCGACATGGGCATGCAGGATTTCCAGAAACTGTTCGGCCCCGGCGGGCTGATCGACGCCTTCATGACCACCAACCTCAAGGATCTGATCGACACTTCGGTCAAGCCCTGGACCTGGAAAGCGGTGAACGGTGCCGACCTTGGCATCTCGCCCGCCGTTCTGGCGCAGTTGCAGGCCGCATCCGAAATCAAGGAGGCGTTCTTTGCCACCGGCCCGACCCCGGCGGCCAGTTTCCAGATGACCCCGGTGGCGCTGGACCCCAACGCCCAGCAGGTCACGCTGACCATCGACGGCCAGAACGTCACCTTCGCGCAGAATGCCGGGCAGCCGCTGCCGACCGCCATCACCTGGCCCGGTGCGGTGGGCGTGGCACAGGTGACCTTTGCGCCACCTCTGGCTGGCGGCGAAAGCGCGGTGACCAAGGATGGCCCCTGGGGCTGGTTCCGGCTGTTGGACAGCGCCGAGGTTCGCGCAACCAACGTGCCCGACCGCAAGCGGGTGATCTTCAACGTCGGCGGGCGGATCGCGATTTTCCAGATGCAATCCGGCTCAGTGGTCAGTCCGTTCGGCCTGCCGGCGATGGCGGCCTTCTCTTGCCCATCGTCTTTTTGATGGTGGCATTTGGCGCCTATGGAAAGATGCCCGCGCTTGGCGACTTTTTCCGCCTTGGCGCCGAACGCGAGTTTGTGACGCCGTGGGACATCTGGCTGCAAACCACGTTGCTGGCGGCGCGCGCCGCCTTGGGTGCAAGGTTTGAAGACTGCTACATGTCCGCGCCGATCTGGCGTTTCGCGCTGCCACCCAGCATCGCCGGAACCCAGGGCGCGGTCGGCGTGTTGATGCCCTCGGTCGATCGGGTCGGGCGGCAGTTTCCGCTGACGCTGGTGGCGCAGACCGGCTACGAAGAACAGGCCGCCCTGCGCAACCTGATCTGGCAAAGCCCGGTGCTGGATGCGCTTGAGGCGGTGGCGCTGGATGCGCTGGATGACAGCATGACCCGCGAAGGTCTGGCGGAACGTCTGGCGGCGCTGGCGCTGCGTCCGATGGGCCTGCCCAGCCGTATCCTGACCTCTGGCACCTCACTGGTGCTGTCAAACGAGGTGCCGGACCTGTTCTGCGCGGATCTGGCGCTGGACCTCGCCGGGGGGCAGTTGAACCGTGCCTGCGCCTGGTCGACCACGATCGAGGGCACTGCACGGTTGATTCTCACGTCTGGCCTGCCGCAGAACGAGGTGGCGACCGGGCTCTTTGATGTGACAGGGCATTCAACGACGGGGCATCCGGCATGAGCGATGGTCAGATAAGGTTCAACGCCAAGACCCATGTCGGCCGGGTCCGCAAGATCAACGAGGATTCCATCCTGGTGCTGCCGGATCAGCAGATCTGGGTGGTGTCCGATGGCATGGGCGGCCACGAGGGCGGCGATTTCGCCAGTCAGGTCGTGGTCGACAGCATCGCCGTCCTGCCCCATGACATGCCCGCGACTGAAAAGCTGGGGCAGATCCGCCGGGCGATCCAGCAGGCCCATCAGGTCATCGTGGCCGAAGCCGCAACCCGCCACGCCACGATGGGCGCGACCGTGGTGGCTCTGGTCCTGGCCGATGGCCATTTCGGCGCGTTGTGGGCGGGGGACAGCCGTTTGTACCGATTGCGCGAAGGCAAGATCGAACTGTTGACCACCGATCATTCCATCGTGGCCGCTTTGGTCGAGGCCGGGCAACTGAACTGGGACGAGGCCGCCAAACACCCGCAATCTAATGCCATCACCCGCGCGGTCGGGGTGGGCGACGAGCTGGAGCTGGACAAGATCAGGGGCGAGGCGTTGCCCGGCGACCGGTTCCTGCTGTGTTCGGACGGCTTGAACAAATACGCCGGCATCGCCGAACTGGGCAATGCCCTACGCGGTGTGCCGATCGAGGTCGTGACGGACAATCTGGTGCAGATGGCGCTGGACCGCGGCGGCGCGGATAATGTGTCAGTGATCGTGGTGGACGTGGTCTGACCGTCCTCGCGGCCCGTCAGGTCCGAAACGTCGCACTACTTTGCCACGCTGGTTAAAATCCGGCTGTCGAGCGACCGGATTTGCAGCGTCCCCGCCTCGGCTTCGGTCTTCAGGGCCGCCGCATAGCCGCCAACCGATTCCGTGGTGGGCCGCAGTTCCGCGAACAGCGGCTTGTCACTGTGGATCACGATGACCTTGGTCTTGCCCAGCGTCGTCGGGTCCACCAGAAAGGCGATTTTCTCTGGCGGTTTGTTGTCGGCCAGCGGATAGGCGATGCGCACCTTGAAATCGCCGGTGGCTCCGGCCCGCAGCTTGGCCACGTCATGTTCCGCGCGGCCCAGGTTGGGCAGCACATGAAACACGTTGCCCGACACGTCGATGATAGAGACCGAGACAAAACCGTCCGTTACGGCCGCCGGGATCACCAGATCGATGACCGGGTTTTCGCCGACAAAATAACGGCCAGACGGGTTTGCGCTATCTGAATCACCAAAGCCGAAATCAAAGGTGAACGCGCCTTCGCGGGCGTCGGGCAGGGTGGTTTCAATCAGGCACAGCGCAGCGTTCAACAGCTCGATGTTCATCACCACCTTGCGATCACCCGCCAGCTGCGTAACCGCGTCAAACAGCGCGATCTGCCGCGACGCATCGGCCAGACGGCCGGTGACGGTGACGGTGTCATCCTTGCCATAGCCAACCGCCGGCGGGTCTTTCAGCGTCAATTGTCCGCAGTCCGCCGCCTTTTGCAAAACCGGTGTCAGATCGTCTGCAGTCAGGAACTGCGGCTTCAATGCAATGTCGGCATGCCCCTTCAACGTGCCGGGCAATGCCGTGCCGATCGCAGCCATGACGGTGGCCTGCACGGCGGGGTCGCTGGTGGTGCCGGTCACGGCGGCATCATTGCCGTTGACCGCAATGCGCCAGCTGTCGACCTTGGCCATGGCCCGCACGACGCTGACCACATCCGGCCCCCAGCTGTCGCCAATCGCTCCGCTGGCCAGCGTCAGGTCCGCCGTGCCGCCCAGTCCGGTCATCGCATCGGTCAAATCCTTGGCCACTGCTTCGGACGGCGCATAGCCCACCGCGCGGGCGGCCCCTTGGGCCGGGCGTTCCACGATCAGCGAATAGGGATCGGCGGCGGCAAGTTTCGGGGTCATGAAACGGTCAAAGTAGCCGCCGAACCAGCCGCCCGCGCCGACCGCTGCCAGCAATGCCACGACCAGCAGCGCCCAGATCATGCCACGCCCGCCAGATGGCTGCGGGGCAGCCGCCGGGATCACCGGCTTGGCGACAACGGCAGGTTTTGGCGGAGGGGCCGCCGGGGCAGGGCTCGCACTTGGGCGCGGCACGACGACGGTGCGCTCGTCCATGCCGCCGTCATACAGCCCGCTGTCGATGGCGCGAATGATCTCATCCGCCGATTGAAACCGCTGCGCCGGATCGGGTTGCGTCATTTTGTCGATCAGCGACTTCAAAGGCTCCGGCACTCCCGCCGTATCCAGAGGCAGCGCCTTTTTCTTCAAGACTTCCATTGGGTTAGCGCCAATGTCCGGCCGCGCCCCGCGATAGGTCGCCAGCAGCAACGCCCCAAGCGAATACAGGTCCGACCGGGCATCGGTGTTGCCACTCAATTGTTCGGGGGCCGCATAGGCGTATTTTCCGGCGAACTCGTTGCCGACAATGGTTTGCGCCCCGGGATTGGCATCCTTGGCAATGCCAAAGTCGATGATCACCGCTTCGGCAGGCTTGCCGCCGCGCAGGATGATATTGTCGGGCGACAGGTCGCGGTGGATGATGCGGCGCGAATGGGCCATCTTCAGCCCCTCGGACACCCGACGGCAGACCTGCACCAGATCGGGCGCCGGCAAGCCGCCGGATTTCAGAATGGCATCCAGCCCCGGCCCTTCGACGTAATCCATCACCAGATAGATCAGGCCTTCCGGCGTGCGGTGGTTTTCGGAATAACGCACCACGGCGTCGTGGCGGATTTCACGGATTTCTTCTTCGCGCCGCATCAGCGTCAAAAACGCCTCATCGCCCGAAAACTCGGACTTCAGCACCTTGATGGCGGCATGGCGGCCCGAAATATCGTTGCGCGCCTTGTAAACCTCTGACGTGCCCCCGCGACCGAGGATATTCTCGATCCGGTAGGTATTGTTTAAAAGTTCGCCCGGCTGGAAGATATCGCCCGCTCTCGACTCCGCCATGCCTGCCGCTTCCTTGCCTGCCCTACTGCACCAAACTCAGCTGCCAACCTGGAATTCAACCCGGCGGTTCACATCCGCCTTGGGGTCGGCTGCATCCAGCGGGAAGGCCTCGCCAACGCCAACCGCAACCAGCTTGCCGTCAGGAATGCCGCAACTGCTGATCAACTCGCGTTTCACTTCCTCGGCCCGCAATTTCGATAGATTCTGGTTGTAGCCGTCGCTGCCTGAACTGTCGGTGTGACCGATGATCTTGAAACTTGGGATGTCCGATGCCTTGATGACATCGCACAGCGTTCCCAGCTTCGTCATCTCACCAGCCGAAAGCGCGGCGGAATCGAAGGCGAATTTGATCTGGATGTTGACCTGCGCGTTGGAATCCATCGACACATAGCTGGTGTCGGCGGGCAATTTGGCGGCATCGGTTGCATCTGTGGCCGCAGTGCCGTCGGCGGGGGCGATCACCAGTCCGCGCGTCATCTGCGCCTGAAATTTCGCAGTCAACTCGGCAGCGGTCAGTTGGGAATCATCCTGCGCCAACGCCATTCCTGCGGCACCTGTCAACGTCAGCGCGACAATGGCGCCCAAAAGGGGAAGATTGTTTTTCATGACATTCCTTTCGCAATTCCAGTGATTGCTATGGGCGAAGCTTAATGCAGGACCAAACGCTTCACAACGATTACTGCGGCCAAACAAGTCATTTCCCCGGCAAAACCGGCCCGTTTGGCACAGGGTTTAGGGCGAAGGCGGACGCGGCCCCGATCTTCGCTTGCGTCCTGTCCGACAAGCGGCATAAATCCGCAACAGCCACCGGTCGTGCTGTCGCGGGCGCGGGCTTTGAAAGGTCTGGTCTTGCGTCTGATCCCTGCCATCCTCCTGTCAGTCGCGCTGATCATCGCCTCGTTGATCTGGGTCAGCATTCCGCTGTTCTTCCCGCCGACCGCGCCGGGTCAAGGCGGTGGCGCGGTGGACAATCAGGCGCGGATCGATCTGGAATTGCTGCGCGGCGACCTCGAGATTTCGAAAGAGACGGTCAGCCAGTTGCGCGATCAGGTGGATGCCTTGGAAAACCGCATCAATCTGGTCGAGGCGGGTGCCAGCGGCCCGGCGGCAGATGGCGGCTTGCAGATCGTCTCGCCAAGCGGTCCCAATGACATTCTGGACCAATATGCCCAGGTCGTGCTGGTGGCCGACCGCCGCAATCTGAACAAGGGCCTGACCGTGCCCACCTCGTCCTGGCTGACCTCAACCTTTGGGGCGCCCGCCGACAATCTGGGCGACACCTGCCAGACCATGACCAATCCCCGCCTGTCCGCCTTGCTGCAGGACACCCAGGTCGGCCCGGTCAAGGTCAAGATGCTGAAACCGGCGATTGAATCGCTGGGTGTGGTGCTGGAAAAGATCCATCAGGCTGACCCCGATCTCTATGCCCGTATCAACACCTCGGGGTCGCTGTGCGTGCGGCTGGTGCGCGGATCGGCCACCTCTACATCGGCGCACAGTTTCGGGCTGGCGGTGGATCTGAACATCGACGGCGTGCTCGACACGTTGGGCGATGGCCGCACGCAGCTGGGCCTGACGATCATGTCGGATTTCTTCAACGCCGATGGCTGGGTTTGGGGTGCGGGCTATGGCCGCGAGGACAGCATGCACTTTGAAGTGGCCAAGGAAACCATCGAAAAGTGGATCGCCGCAGGCAGCATCTGACCCGCCGGCCTTTGCCGTCGGTCACGCCATAACGGCTTTTCTGGCCCCTTTGCCGCACCCGTCTTTACGCCGCCTTTACGGGGTTGGCACAGCTTCCGCATAGCTTCGCAACGCCCAAAAGCCGCAAACCGCTCTCAGGCATCATTCTGGGAGCTTGCACTTGTCTGACCTCATCTACCTGACCCTCGGCTTTGCCGGCTTTGCCGGCTTTGCCGGCTTTGCGCTGGCGGCCCTGGCTGTCCGCGCCATCGAACGGATGTAGCCATGTTCGCGCTGATCCTCGGCCTTGGCACCGCCCTTGGCATTTTCATTTTTCTGGTGGACGCGCTGATCCACCCTGACCGGCAATAGGGGGCGGATGATGACGGACCTTCTGGGCTACATCCTGTATTTCGCCGCACTGACCGGGCTGGCATATCTGTTCGCGCTGTATATGGCGCGGGTTTACGGCGGCGGCACGACCCTGTTCGCCCCCGTCGAGCGGTTGTTTTATGCGGCGTCCGGCATCAACCCGAACAAGCCGCAAGGCTGGGCGGCCTATGCAATGGCCGTCCTTGGCCTGAATGCGGCGGGTTTTGGGGTGTTGTATGCGATCCTGCGCCTGCAAACATTCCTGCCGCTCAACCCCGACAACATTGGTCCCATCTCTGCCGACCTCGCCTTCAACACCGCCATCAGCTTTGTCACCAACACCAACTGGCAGGCCTATTCCGGCGAGGCGCAGCTGACCTATTTCAGCCAGATGGTCGGGCTGACCATGCAGAACTTTGTGTCCGCAGGCACCGGCATGGCTGTGGCCGTCGCCGTGATCCGGGGCTTTGCCGGGCCGAAAGGGGCCACGCTGGGCAACTTCTGGGTCGATCTGACCCGCTCCGTCCTATACATCCTGTTGCCCCTGTCGTGCGTCCTCGCCGTGTTCCTGATGCTGCAAGGCATCCCGCAAACCCTGCTGGGGGCCGTCAAAGCTACCACTTTGGAGGGTGCGCAACAGATTATCGCCCGTGGCCCCGCCGCCGCCCAGATCGCCATCAAGCAGCTTGGCACCAATGGCGGCGGTTTCTTCGGCGTCAACTCTGCCCATCCGTTTGAAAATCCCACCATCGCGTCCAACATGGCGCAGGCGATCTCGATCCTGCTGATCCCGGTGTCGTTCTGCTTCCTGTTCGGTCGCATGGTCAGTGACCGCCGCCAGGGCTGGGCGATCTTTGCCGCGATGTCGGTGATGTTCGTGGCAGGCCTTGTCGTGATCCACTTTGGCGAAAACGCCGGTAACCCCCTGCTGGGCCTTGGCGCGAATATGGAGGGCAAGGAGCAACGCTTTGGCGCGACCCTGTCGTCGATGTGGGCCGCCGCCACCACCGCCGCCTCCAACGGGTCGGTCAACGCCATGCATGACAGTTTCATGCCGCTGTCGGGCCTTGTCATGCTGATCTTCATGCAGGTGGGCGAGGTAATCTATGGCGGCGTCGGTTCGGGCCTGTACGGCATTCTTCTATATGTCGTGCTGGCGGTGTTCCTTGCGGGCCTGATGGTGGGCCGCACCCCGGAATATCTGGGCCGCAAGATCGAAGGGCGTGAAGTCACCCTCGCCGTCATCGCCTTCCTGTCGATGCCGCTTGGCATTCTGGTCGGCGGCGCGATTGCGGCCACCGTGCCCGCCGCCCTGACCTCGGTGCAGGATGCCGGGCCGCACGGGCTGAGCGAGATCCTCTATGCCTATTCCTCGGCCACCGGCAACAACGGCTCGGCCTTTGGCGGTTGGGGTGCGGCGAACCCATGGCAGACCACCGCTTTGGGCATCTGCATGCTCTTGGGACGCTATGCGATCATCATCCCGATGCTGGCCATCGCAGGCTCTTTGACCCGCAAGGTGCAAAGCCCGGTCACCGCAGGCACCTTCCCGACCCATGGACCGCTGTTCGTCACCCTTCTGGTGCTGACCATCGTGATCCTGGGGGCACTGACCTTCTTCCCCGTTCTCGCCCTTGGCCCCGTAGCCGAACAGACCGCGCTGATCGCGGGCCAGACGTTCTGACACTTAGCTTGTCGTGTGTCGGACGCCAAAACCGGCAACCACTTTTGTCTGACACACTCCATCATAGGCACATCAAATGTCCCACAACATCCTTGAACCACAACCCGGCCTTTACCGCGCCGCCACCCGCGCCGCCTTCGCCAAGCTCGACCCGCGCACGCTGCGCCGCAACCCGGTGATGTTCGTCACCGCCACCGTCGCCTTGCTGACCACCATCCTGTCCGTCCACGACCTGATCACCGGGGCAGGTGGCGTCGCCACCGCGATCCAGATCAGCATCTGGCTGTGGATCACCGTCCTCTTCGCCAACTTCGCCGAAAGCGTCGCCGAAGGCCGGGGCCGCGCGCGTGCTGACAGTCTGCGCGCCACCAAGGCCGAAACCATGGTGCGCCTGCTGACCAGCATCGACTCTGATCCCCTGCTGGCCAACGAAGTCGCCTCGTCGACCCTGCGGATGGGCCAACTGGTCTGGGTCACCGCAGGCAACCTGATCCCCACCGATGCAGAGGTGGTGCGCGGTGTCGCCTCGGTTGACGAAAGCGCCATCACCGGCGAAAGCGCCCCCGTCATCCGCGAATCCGGCGGCGACCGGTCCTCCGTCACCGGCGGCACCAGGATCGTGTCGGATGAATTGATCCTGCGCGTCACCGCCGAGCCCGGCAAAAGCTTCCTCGACCGCATGATCGCACTGGTCGAAGGCGCTGCACGCCAGAAAACCCCGAACGAGATTGCGCTGAACATCCTGCTCGCGGGCCTGACCCTGATCTTCCTGTTCGTCGTCGTCACCCTGCAACCTTTTGCCAGCTTTTCGGGTGCCACCATCCCGGTGATCTTTCTGGCCGCTTTGTTCGTCACCCTGATCCCCACCACCATCGGCGGGCTGCTGTCGGCCATCGGCATCGCGGGCATGGACCGTCTGGTCCGCGCCAATGTCATCGCCAAATCGGGCCGCGCGGTGGAGGCTGCGGGCGACGTGGATGTGCTGCTCTTGGACAAGACTGGCACCATCACCTTCGGCAACCGCATGGCCGACGCGCTGATCCCCGGCCCGGGTGTCAGTCCGCAACGGCTGGCTGAAATCGCCTGGCTCGCCTCGATGGCCGATGACACGCCCGAAGGCAAATCGGTGGTCGACAAGGCCCGCGTGATGCTGGGCCGCGAACTGACCGCCGATCCCGCAGCCATCCCGGTGCCTTTTACCGCGCAAACCCGCCTGTCCGGCCTTGACCTGCCCACCGGCTCCAAGGCCCGCAAGGGGGCCGTCGATGCCGTCCTGAAACTGACCGGGCAGGCGATGGCCCCGGCTTTGGCCGCGCAGGTCGATGCCATTGCGCGGTCGGGCGGCACCCCGCTGCTGGTGGCGCTGGATGGTGATATTCTGGGCGTGATCCATCTGAAAGACGTGGTCAAACCCGGCGTCCGCGCCCGCTTTGCCGAACTGCGCGCCATGGGCATCCGCACCGTGATGATCACCGGCGACAACCCACTGACCGCCGCCGCCATCGCCGCCGAGGCGGGGGTGGACGATTTTCTGGCAGAGGCGACGCCAGAGATGAAGCTGGACTACATCCGCGCCGAACAATCCGGTGGGCGATTGGTGGCGATGTGCGGCGACGGTTCCAACGACGCCCCCGCTCTGGCGCAGGCCGACGTTGGCGTGGCGATGAACTCTGGCACCACGGCGGCGAAAGAGGCGGCCAACCTGATTGATCTGGACTCAGACCCCACCAAACTGATCGAGGTGGTGATGGTCGGCAAACAACTCCTCATCTCGCGCGGGTCGCTGACCACGTTCTCGATTGCCAATGACGTGGCCAAATACTTCGCCATCCTGCCCGCGATGTTCCTGACCGCCTATCCCGGCCTTGGTGCCTTGAACATCATGGGACTGCAAAGCCCGCAAAGCGCCATCCTGTCGGCGGTGATCTTCAACGCGCTGATCATCGTGGCGCTGATCCCCTTGGCGTTGAAGGGCGTGTCCTATGTCCCGTCCTCTGCCGCCGCCCTGCTGCGTCGCAACCTGCTGATCTATGGCCTTGGTGGCCTGATCGTGCCCTTCATTGGTATCAAGGCCGTCGATATGGTCGTGACCGCCATTGGCCTTGTCTAAGGATATCCCATGTCAAACCTCATTCGCCCCGCCCTCGTGATGACCGCCCTGATGACCCTGCTGACCGGATTGGCCTACCCGCTGGCGATGACCGGCGTGGCCAGTGCCATCGCCCCCGCAGCCGCCACCGGCTCGCTGATCACCAAGGACGGCGTTGTCATCGGCTCGTCCCTGATCGGTCAGGACTTCACCAACCCAGGCTACCTCCACCCGCGCCCCTCGGCCAGCGCGTTCAACGCCGCCGGAACCGGGGCGAGCAACCTTGGCCCCGCAAGTGCGGCACTGGTCAGCGCGGTAAAGGACCGTCGCGCCGCCTATCAGGCCGAAAACGGTCAGGATGCCCCAATCGACGCCGTGACCACCTCTGCCAGTGGCCTTGATCCTGACATATCGCCCGAAAACGCGACGGCGCAGGCCGCGCGGATCGCCAAGGCGCGGGGCGTTGATAGCGCACTGGTGCAGAAGATCATCGACGACGCCACCCAAGGCCCATTCCTCGGCCTCTACGGACTGCCCCGCGTCAATGTGCTGGAAACCAACATGGCGCTTGACGCCGCCCTTCCCCCGGTTCCCCCTGCGGCGACCAACTGAGGGCGAGGGAATGGCCGATACCGAAGCACGGCCCGAACCAGAGGCTTTATTGGCCTCCGCTGCCCGCACGCAACGCGGGCAGCTGAAGATTTTCCTGGGGGCCGCCCCCGGCGTCGGCAAGACCTTCGCCATGCTGGAAGAGGCGCGCCGCCGCATCGCCGAAGGCGTTGATGTTCTCGCCGCCGTGATCGAAACCCACGGTCGCGCCGAAACCGAGGCCATGCTGCGTGACATACCGGTTCTGCCGCGCCGTCCGGTCTACTATCAGAACCGCATCCTGTCCGAACTCGATGTCGATGGCCTGATCGCCCGCCGCCCCAAGATCGCGCTGATCGACGAGTTGGCCCACACCAACGCGCCCGACAGCCGCCAGGAAAAACGCTGGCAGGACGTGATGGAGGTGCTGGCGGCGGGCATCGACGTTTATACCACCCTGAACGTCCAGCATATCGAGACGTTGAATGACACCGTGGCCCGCATCACCGGCGTCCGGGTCCGCGAAACCGTGCCCGACCGGGTGTTCGAGGCGGCGGATGAGATTGAACTGATCGACCTGCCGCCCGAAGACCTGCTGGCCCGCCTGCGCGCCGGAAAGGTCTATGTGCAGGACCAAGCCGCCCGTGCCGTGCAGAACTTCTTCGCCAAGGGCAATCTGACCGCCTTGCGCGAACTCGCCATGCGCGCCGCCGCCGACCGGGTTGACGCCCAGTTGCGCGAACATATGGCCGCCAATGCGATTTCGGGACCATGGCCGACGCAGGAACGTATCCTCGTCTGCATCAACGAAAGCCCTGCCGCCCGCGATGCGATCCGCGTCGCCAAACGCTCGGCTGACCGGGCGCGGGTGGACTGGATCGCGCTGACCGTCACCTCTGCCCGCGTGGAATCCCTGACGGAAGAAGAAAAAGACCGCCTCGCCGCCACCCTGCGCCTCGCTGAACGCCTTGGCGCGGAATTGGCCACGCTGGAGGCTGAAACCGACGTCGCCCGTGAAATCCTCGACTTCGCCCGCAAACGCAACGTCCGCCGCATCGTTCTGGGCCGCCCGCGCCCCGCCAACTGGCTGGCCGCCTGACCCGCGAAAACGTGTCGCGTGACCTGATCCGCATGGGCGCGGATTTTGAGATCACGGTGACTTCGGAATCTGACGACCGCCAGTCCAACAGCCGCGTCACCGCCCAAAGCCCGACCCTGAACCGCGACTGGAAAGGCTATGCCGCCGCCGCCATCGCCGTCGCCGCCGCAACCGCACTGTCCTACATCGCCGAAACCCTGTTCCCGGTTGCCAGCCTGTCGCTGATCTACATGACCGCCGTGATCGCCATCGCCACCCGCTTCGGCCTTGGCTCCTCCATCGCTGCCTCGGCGATGGGCTTCATGGCCTATGACTTCCTGTTCACCCAGCCGCGTTTCACCTTCTACATCTCGGAACGGGGCGAGTTTCTGATCCTGACCCTGTTCCTCGCAGCCTCGATCCTGACGGGCAACCTCGCTGCCCGCCTGCGCGCCCGCGTCAATGCGGGCCATGCGGTGATGGAGCGGATGGGCAAACTTTATGACTTCAGCCGCCGCGTCGCCGCAGCCGCCAGCTTTGACGATGTGGTCTGGGCCGCCGTCAGCCATGTGGCAACCACCCTGCAATGCGAATCCATCCTGCTGACCCCCGACAACACCGGCGCATTGCAGGTGGTCGGCGGCTTCCCCCCCGAAGACCGCCTCGAAATCCGCGACATGTCTGCCGCCCTGTGGTGTTGGCAAAAATCCGAACCTGCCGGACGCGGGTCAGGCACCTTGCCCGCCGCCCGCTGGTTTTTCCTGCCCGTCCGCACCGCCAACGGCCCTTTGGGCGTGATCGGCATCGCCTATGACGACAACCATTCCTTCGCCCCGACCGACCGCCGCCTGCTGGAGGCGCTGGTGGATCAGATCGCCCTTGCCCTCGCCCGCATCCACCTTGGCGAAGACCTGGAGGAAGCCCGCCTCGCGTCCGAAACCGAACGCCTCCGCACGGCCCTCCTGTCCTCGGTCAGCCACGACCTGCGCACGCCACTGGTCTCGATCATCGGGGCCGCAGGCTCCCTTGCCGAACCCTCCAAGGGCCTGACCGAGCCCGGTCGCACCGCTTTGGCCGAAACCATTCTGGAGGAAGGCGAACGTCTGGACCGCTACGTCCAGAACCTTCTGGACATGACCCGCCTTGGCCACGGTGCCCTGAAACCCAACCTTGCGGCCACCGACCTCGCCGACCTGATCGGCTCCGCCCGCCACCGCCTGCGCGGCCTGTTGCGCGATCACCGGGTGCAGGTTGACCTGCCCGACACTTTGCCACCGTTGAAAGCCGATCCGATCCTGACCGAACAGGTCATCGTCAACATCCTCGACAATGCCGTCAAATACGCCGCTCCCGGCACCACGATCCGCATCACCGCCCTGCTTGACGGGCAGAGCGCAGTGCTGTCGATTGCCGATGAAGGCCCCGGCATTCCTGCGGGCTCCATCGACCGGGTGTTCGACATGTTCTATCGCGCCAATTCCGGCGATGCCCAACGCGCCGGAACCGGCCTTGGCCTCGCCATCTGCAAAGGCCTGATCGAGGCGCAGGGCGGCCGCATCCGCGCCGAAGCATCCCAGCCCACCGGCACCCGCATCATCATTACCCTGCCCACAGCCCAGCCATGAATGCCCGCATCCTGATCGTCGATGATGAAGCCCCGATCCGCCGCTTCCTCCGCGTGGCGCTGGAGGCGGAAGGCTACACCGTCACCGAAGCCGCCACCGCCCGCCAGGGCATCGACCGCACCGCACTCGACACCCCCGAAGCCGTCATCCTCGACCTCGGCCTGCCCGACGCCGATGGCCTGACCTTGTTGAAGGCGATCCGTGAATGGTCCGATGTCCCGGTGCTTGTCCTGTCGGTCCGCGCCGATGAGGCGGGCAAGGTCGCCGCCCTCGATGCTGGCGCGCAGGATTATGTGACCAAACCCTTCGGCATCCAGGAACTGCTCGCCCGCCTCCGCAGCCTGCTGCGCAACCAGATCACGGCACCACAAGGCTCCATCCTGACCATCGCCGACCTGCGCATCGACGCCGCCACCCGTCAGGTCACCAAATCCGGCACGCCCCTGCACCTGACCCGCAAAGAGTTTGACCTCTTGTGGATGCTCGCCGCCCAATCCGGCCGCCTTGTCAGCCATGCGATGATCCTGAAAACCATCTGGGGCCCAGCCCATACCGAAGACAGCCAGTATCTGCGCGTCCACATCGGCCACCTGCGCGGCAAGATCGGCTGCGACGCGACCAACCCCACCTACATCTTCACCGAATCCGGCGTGGGCTACCGGTTCCGGACGGAATAACGTGGTAGGCCCGGAGGGACTCGAACCCCCAACCAAGGCGTTATGAGCGCCCTGCTCTAACCGTTGAGCTACAGGCCCGCCGTTTGCCTTGCCTAGCAGATCGACGGTTGGGGTCAAGAAGCCGCGCGGGTCGTTGCAGGGGGCGGGGTGATCGTTTAAGGGGTGCGGGAACGGGGCCAATCGGGGTGATTTCGATGATCAAGGGGCACAACGGCCTGACCTATGCCGATGCCGGCGTCGATATCGACGCCGGCAATCTGCTGGTGGAAAAGATCAAACCTGCCGCCAAAGCTACCGCACGCCCCGGCGTGATGGGCGGCCTGGGCGGCTTTGGCGCGCTGTTTGACCTCAAGGCTGCGGGTTATACCGATCCGGTCCTGGTCGCAGCCACTGACGGCGTCGGCACCAAACTGCGCATCGCCATCGACACCGGGCTGGTCGACACGATCGGTATTGATTTGGTGGCGATGTGCGTCAACGATCTGGTGTGCCAAGGTGCCGAGCCTTTGTTTTTTCTTGACTATTTCGCCACTGGCAAGCTGGAGGTGGCGCAGGCCACCCGCATCATCAACGGCATCGCAGCGGGCTGTGCCGCGTCGGGCTGTGCCCTGATCGGCGGCGAGACGGCGGAAATGCCGGGCATGTATCACAACGGCGACTTCGATCTTGCGGGCTTTGCCGTCGGCGCGATGGAACGTGGCACCGACCTGCCGCAAGGCGTGGCCGAAGACGACATCATCCTCGGCCTTGGCTCCGACGGTGTGCATTCCAACGGGTATTCCTTTGTCCGCAAAGTGGTGGACCTGTCCGGCCTTGGCTGGGCTGCGGCCTCGCCGTTCAGCCCGGACACGCTGGGGGCCGCCCTGCTGACCCCGACCCGGCTGTATGTGAAACCGGCCCTTGCGGCCATCCGGGCCGGCGGTGTGCACGGTCTGGCCCATATCACCGGCGGCGGAATCACCGAAAACCCGCCGCGCGTGCTGCCCGCAGGACTGGCCTGCGAGATCGACCTTGGGGCCTGGACCCTGCCGCCGGTGTTCCGCTGGCTGGCCGCCACCGCCAACATGGCGCAGCCGGACCTGTTGAAAACCTTCAACTGCGGCATCGGCATGATCCTGGTCGTCGCCCCTCACCGCGCCGAGGCTTTGACCGACCTTTTGCGCCAACACGGCGAAACCGTCTGTACCATGGGCCGCATCGTGCCGGGCGAGGGCGTCATCTATCACGGCCAGTTGCTGTGAAACGGGTTGCCATCCTCATCTCCGGGGGTGGCTCGAACATGCTGGCGCTGGTCCGCGACATGGCGGGCGATCACCCCGCCCGGCCCGTGCTGGTGCTGTCCAACCAGCCCGACGCCGCAGGCCTGGCCCGCGCCGCCGCGTCAGGAGTGCCGATCGCCAGCGTCGATCATCGCCTGTTCGGCGCCAACCGCGTGGCATTCGAGGCGGAACTCCGGCGCCATCTGCAGGCAGCCAATCCCGACATTGTTTGTCTCGCCGGGTTTATGCGCATCCTGACCCCCGGCTTCATCGCCGGGTTTGAAGACCGCATCCTGAACATCCATCCGTCGCTTCTGCCGAAATACCCCGGCCTGCACACCCATGACCGCGCCCTTGCCAATGGCGATGCCAACGCGGGCTGTACGGTGCATCAGGTCACGGCAGTGCTGGATGCCGGCCCTGTGCTGGGCCAGGCCCGTCTGGCCATCCTGCCGGGTGACACGCCCGACAGTCTTGCCGCCCGCGTTCTGGCTCTGGAACACCGCCTGTACCCGGCGGTGCTGCGCCGCTTTGCCACCGGCGACCACACCCCGATCCTGCTCGCCTGACAGGCCCTTTTCATTCCGCGCGCCGCCCCCTATAGCGGATGCGCGGGATACCCCCGCGACCCCTAGGGAAAGTCGCCTCATGCGTGTGATTACCACGACCGAAGACTTGGCCACCTTTTGCGCCGCTGCCAAGACTCAACCCTATGTGACGCTCGACACCGAATTCCTGCGTGAGCGGACCTATTGGTCCAAGCTGTGCCTGATCCAGGCCGCCTTGCCGGGCAAGGATGGCGATGCCGTCCTGATCGACCCGATCGAGGGGTCGGACATGTCGATGGAGCCGCTCTATGACCTGTTTCGCCACGCGGCGACGGTCAAGGTTTTTCACGCGGCCCGTCAGGATCTTGAGATTTTCTTTGTCGAAGGCAATGTGTTCCCGACGCCGTTGTTTGACACCCAGATCGCCGCGATGGTCTGCGGCTTTGGCGAACAGGCGGGATACGAGACGCTGGTGAAAAAGATCGCCAAGGCTGATCTTGATAAGACCTCGCGCTTCACCGATTGGTCGCGCCGTCCCCTTTCCAAAGCTCAGGCCGACTATGCCTTGGCCGATGTGACCCACCTGCGGGTGATCTATGAATTTCTGGCCGCGCAATTGATCAAAACCGGGCGGCAATCCTGGGTGGACGAGGAATTGCGCGTCCTTCTGGACCCCGCCACCTACACGACCACCCCCGATGAGGCTTGGTTGCGCGTCAAGACCCGCACCACATCGGGCCGCTTTCTGGCGGTGGTCAAGGAACTGGCCCGGTTCCGCGAAAGCTATTCCCAGACCCAGAACGTGCCGCGCAGCCGGGTGATGAAGGACGACGCGCTGCTGGAACTGGCCTCGACAAGGCCGACCAACATCGAGGAACTGGGCCGCTCGCGTCTGCTGATGCGCGAAGGTCGCAAGTCAGAGATTGCCGAAGGCATCCTGGCCGCCGTCAGGGCCGGTATGGAAACCAAACCCGAAGACATGCCGAAACCCGATCTGTCGCGCGAACAGTTGCAGGTGAACCCGGCCCTGGCCGACCTCTTGCGGGTGCTGCTCAAGGCCAAGTCGGAATGTCTGGGCGTGGCGGCCAAACTGATCGCCTCTGCCGCCGACCTTGACGCTATTGCGGCTGGCGAACGTGATCTCGACACGCTGCATGGCTGGCGGGCCGAGGCGTTTGGCGACGACGCTTTGCGCCTGTGCCGGGGCGAAATCGCGCTGTCGGCCAAGGGCAACGAAGTGCGGGTCGTGCGGCTTTAGGGCAAGATGCGTTTAAAATGAACCGCCCTTACTTTTTGGCAGATTTGCCCCAAGCAAATCTGCCCGCGCCTGCATGCCCCCGGCAGGCGCGAAGCCGCGCCAGCCCAGGCAGACGCGGGCAGATCGGAAAGGTCAGGTTGTTGCACCACACCCGTTGCCCCGGCTCGCGGCTTGCGGCGACGAAACCGATGAGCCGTCCACTGGACGCCTCATCCGGCGGTTTCGAAGGGGCGCTTGGGGCTGGCGGCGTGACGCGACGCCATCAGACCTCACTATGCTTTAGGCCGACGCCGCTGCTCTTGATGTTCGTAGAAGTCTCTTGCTGGACCTACCGCCGCGACGACAGCGCGTTGCTTTCGCCCTGCACCACGATGCTGGCAACGCCTTGCAGCTTGATGTTTGACACCGCCGCGGCCACCGTGACCTGCCGCGAATAGGGCGTGCCGGCGGCGGCGGCTGTTGTTGGCGGGAAGATGCGGAATTCGAACACCAGCCGACCCTTGTCATCGACCGGCGTGGCGACCAGTTCTGCCTCCCAATAGCCCTGCGTCGGCGGCAGCCCGGTGGCCCGCACGATGGCACCGCCGGGATAGGGCTCGACCTTCAACGTCAGGACTTGCGCCACCAACGCGCGCGTTTCGGTCGGCGCCGTGTACAGCTGCGACACCGGGGCAGGGCGCGCCTTGCCAAACCAGTTGAACGGGTTCAGCCGGGATTGCTTTATGCCCGCACAACCGCTGAGCGCGGTCATCAGGATAAGCACGGCAACAAGCGGCAGTTTCATCTGGGCGACCTTTGGCATTTCAACACTTGGGTAGCCTAAGGCGCGGGTTTTGAAAAGGCTCGTTGGCGCTGGACCTCTGCGGTGCGCCGGGCTACCTCAGGGGCAAGGAGACACCCATGGCCAGCCCCGCCTTTGAAGACATCGCCGAGACGTTCGAATTCCTTGATGACTGGGAAGATCGCTATCGCCATGTCATCGATCTGGGTCGCGCAATGCCGCCATTGGAGGACGCCTTCAAGACCCCGGCGCTGAAGGTGCAGGGCTGCGCCAGTCAGGTCTGGCTGCGGCCCCTGATCGCGGGCGACCGGTTTGATTTTCAGGGCGATTCAGATGCGATGATCGTGCGCGGTCTCATCGCCATCCTGCACGCGCTCTATGCCGGTCTGACCTTGGCCGAGGTGCGGGCGGTCGACGCGCCCGCCGAACTGGCGCGGCTTGGGTTGAACGATCACCTGTCGGCACAACGCTCAAACGGGCTGCGCGCGATGGTCGAACGCATTCGCCTCGTCGTGTCCGCGGCCTAACCAAAGCCGGCCGCACGTCTTCACGCGTTCAAGACGCAAGCAAGACGCCGGCAAGACACCCATTTTGGCGGCACCTGCCGAAAATGACAGGCCACCACCCCGTAAATTCCAGCCCATTTCCTCAGATGGCAGCACAAGCCGCGATCAGCCAAGACCGCGCAAACTCTGACACGCGCGGCGAAATCAAAGCTGCGACCCTCTCGTGATAGGTGTTCAGCCAGGCCCTTTCCCCCGGCGCCAGTGCCTCGACCACGATCAGCCGGCGGTCAAACGGGGCCAGCGTCAAAGTCTCGAACGCCAGCTGCTCGCGGTCGTCCCCGCCAGGCAAGTTGGGGGCCACTTGCACCACGATCAGGTTTTCCAGGCGGATGCCGTACTTGCCTTCCAGATAATAGCCCGGCTCGTTCGACAGGACCATCCCGACCTCCAGCGGCACTTCCGAGATCCGCGACAACCGTTGCGGACCCTCATGCACCGACAAGAACGCGCCAACTCCATGCCCGGTGCCGTGGTTAAAATCCTGCCCCGCCAGCCACAAATTATAACGCGCAAAGCCGTCCAGATCGCGCCCCGCCAGCCCCTTGGGCCAGCGCACCCGGCTGATCGCAATCATGCCCTGCAACACCCGAGTGAAGGCGTCTCGCGCCGATTGGCCCGGATCGCCCACAGCGACGGTTCGGGTAATGTCCGTGGTGCCATCCAGATATTGTGCGCCTGAATCCACCAACAGCAATTCGTTGCGTCCGATGGCGCGGTTAGAGGCGTCGGTGACGCGGTAGTGCATGATCGCGCCGTGCGGACCCGACCCGCAAATCGTGTCAAAAGAGATGTCATGCAGCACATTGGTCGCGCGCCGAAAACCCTCCAGCGCCTTGACCACATCAATCTCGGTCAAGCCGCTCTCCGGCGTTCTGGCGTCCAGCCAGGCCAGAAACTCCACCACCGCCGCCGCATCGCGCAGATGCGCCAGACGGATCCCGGCGATCTCGGCGGCGTTCTTGCAGGCTTTGGGCAAACGGCAGGGGTCATCACCCCAGGCCACCTCGACACCCGCGTCGCGCAACACATCGGCAATTGCAATGGGAGCGGTCGTCCGGTCTACGCGAACCTTGCCCTGCAAGCCCCGCAAATCCGGCACAAAACTAGCAATTGGCCGCAAGGTGACTTGGTTGCCAAGATGCTTTGTGACCTCTGCGTCAAACTTGGCGGGCTCCGCAAACAGCGTCACGCGGCCGTCGTCGCGTAGCACGGCAAAGCTGTGCAGGATCGGGTTGCGCGGCACGTCGGAACCGCGAATGTTCAACAGCCAGCAGATCGAATCCGGCAGGGTCAACACCACCGCCTTCTGACCTGCCTTGACCAGAATTTCCGCCAATCGCGCCCGCTTGTCCACAGCCGCTTCGCCCGCCAGATCCAAAGGATGAACAAAGGCACGACCAAGCGGCGGATCGGGCTGGTCTGGCCATATCAGATCTACAAAATTCCTTGTAGATCGCATGGTTGTGTCACTTTTCTCAAGTGCCGTCTCAAGCTTTGCAACCTCGTCCGCAGTGTGCAGCCAGGGGTCATACCCGATGACACCATGCGCCAGATTCTCGACAATCCACGGTCCGGGCAGCACGTCGGGCCACGGCACGGGCGTAAAGGCCGCCTGATCGACCTGACCCTTGACCTGCGTGCGGTAGCGCCCGTCGATGAACACGCCCGCCTTGTCCGGCAACACGATGCAGAACCCCGCCGACCCGGTAAATCCGGTCAGCCATTGCAACCGCTCGTCCCGTGCCGCGACATATTCGCCCTGATGCGCATCTGCCCGCGGAATGATGAATCCCGACAGGCCTTCCGTTGCCAAAGTCGCCCGCAAGGCAGCAAGCCGGGCTGGTCCCTGTGCAGGTAAGGCCGTTGAGTCAAAGGTTTGAAACATCGCCGAAAACCCCGTTTTCTGTCGCTGATATCCTCAAGGGTCCGGGGCCAATTGCCCCCGTCGCCGGATTACGCAGCCCGCCGCTTGCCCAGTGCGCGTTCCCGTTTTTTCGCATCCACCTCGAACAATCCGGCAAGTTGCTCGGTCATCGCACCTGCCAACTGTTCCACATCGGTGATCGTGACGGCGCGTTGATAGTAGCGGGTCACGTCATGACCGATGCCGATGGCAATCAGCTCGACAGCGCGGCGCCGTTCGACCATGGCGATCACGTCGCGCAGGTGTTTCTCCAGGAAATTCGCGGGGTTGACCGACAAAGTTGAGTCGTCGACCGGCGCACCATCCGAGATGACCATCAGCACTTTACGCGCCTCTGGCCGGTTTTGCAGCCGCCGGTGCGCCCATTCCAGCGCCTCGCCGTCGATGTTTTCCTTCAACAGCCCCTCTTTCATCATCAGCCCAAGGTTGGGCCTGACCCGCCGCCACGGCGCATCGGCGGATTTGTAGATGATGTGTCGCAGATCGTTCAGCCGCCCCGGAGCCTGCGCACGCCCCTGCGCCAGCCAGCGTTCACGGGCCTGGCCACCTTTCCAGGCGCGGGTGGTAAAGCCCAGAATTTCGACCTTGACCGAACAGCGTTCCAAGGTGCGCGCCAGCACATCGGCACAAATCGCCGCGATGGAAATCGGGCGACCCCGCATCGAACCAGAGTTGTCCAGTAGCAGCGTGACGCAAGTGTCGCGAAACTCGGTGTCTTTTTCCTGCTTGAACGAAAGCGGTGTGGTCGGATTGGCCACCACCCGCGCCAGGCGGCCCGCATCCAGCGTGCCTTCCTCCAGATCAAAGTCCCAAGACCGGTTCTGCTGAGCCTGCAAGCGGCGTTGCAATTTGTTCGCCAAGCGGCTGACGGCCCCCTTCAGCGGTTCCAGTTGTTGGTCCAGATAGGCGCGCAGACGTTCCAGCTCTGCTGGTTCCGCCAAGTCCTCGGCCTTGATTTCCTCATCGAAATCAGTGGTATAGACGGCGTAGTTCGGATCGGCCGCCGAATGAGGGGCTGGCGGTGGCGGCTCCAGCGGGGCCTCGCCTTCTGGCAGCTCGGCTTCATCGCCTTGCTCCATATCGGCCGAATCTTCCATCGTGACCTGTGCCTGACTTTGGTCCTGCTGGTCATCCTGGGTCTGTTCGGGGTTGGCCTCGGTCTCTTCGCTGTCGCTTTCGTCTTGGCCGTCCGAATCCGGGCTGTCCTGATCTTCTTCGGCATCGCCGGTCTCGTCATCATCCTGGCGGTCGGGGTCATCGCCCAATTGGTCGCCATAGCCCAGATCGGCTATCACCTTGCGGGCAAGCCGGGCAAACGCCGCCTGATCGGCCAGCACATGATCCAGATTGGCCAGAGTGCCCGCCGCCTGTTCCTCGATAAAACCGCGCCACAGGTCCATCACATTGGCCGCCGCCTTGGGCATCGGCCGCCCGGTCGCCAGATGGCGCACCAAATAGCCCGCCGCAATTGGCAGCGGCGCTTCTGAGGCATTGGTGATCGAACCATAGCCCTTGCGTTCCGCCTCATGGGCGATCTTGGCGTCAATGTTGCCTGCCGTTCCCGGCATGGCCCGCGCCCCGACCGCCTCGCAGCGTGCAGTTTCCATCGCGTCGTAAATCTCGCGGGCCAAAGGGCCGGTCGGGGCGTAGCGACCGGAAATTGCCTCGTTGTGGAACTTGCGCCGCAGGGCAAACGCATCGGCGGTGCCACGGGCCAGCAACACTTCGTCCCGCGTCATGCGGCGCGAAACCTGCGGCAGGCGCATGCCTTCCTTGGACATGCCGGCTGGGTCTACCGAATAGGTGACGGTCATGTCGGGATCATCCGCCATCGTGCGCGTGGCGTCGGCCAGTGCCTTTTTGAACGGATCGGCGGGGTTGTCGGTGGGCTTTGTCATGCAGACAGATAAACCACTCGCGTTGATCCAGAGCAAGGGCCGGGGTGCGAAATCCTGCTAGGCAAGACAAGGTGCATTCCCGCACAGGCACCCCGCGCGGGTGCCGAATTGCCGTAGAGCCGCGGCTGACCCATTTCTCTCTCACAATAGATCTTCTACCCCATGAATGGATGTTCAATATGATGACCAAACCGAAAATCGCCGTGATCATCGGCTCGACGCGCGCCACCCGCTTTGCCGATGTTCCGGCGCAGTGGATGCTGGCTCAGGCAAAAGCCCGCACCGACATGACCGCCGAACTTGTGGACCTGCGCGACTTCGACCTGCCGATGTTCAACGAAATGGCCACGAACATGTGGATGCCTTCGGCAGACCCGAAAGCGGTCGCCTGGCAGAAGAAAATGGCAGAGTATGACGGTTATATCTTCGTCGTTGCCGAGTACAACCGGTCCATAACCGGGGCACTGAAGAACGCGCTGGACCAGGCCTATGTTGAATGGAAGCACAAGCCGATGTCGGCAATTGCCTATGGCGCTGTCGGCGGCACACGTGCCTTGGAACATCTGCGCAGTATCGCGGTCGAGCTGCAAATGGTCCCGGCCCGCAATGCCGTGCATGTCGGCATGGGTGACTTCTTCAAGGTCCATCCGGGCATGGGTGGTTCGGGCAAGATGGCTGACATCGAGGCGAATATCCTGCCGGCCGCCAAAGCAACGCTGGATGATGTGGTCTGGTGGGCAAATGCCACGATGGCTGCTCGCGCAGTCGGCGAAAAACTCGCTGCCTGAATCAGGCCTTACCAACAAAAAGGCCCCGGTGTTCTGCACCGGGGCCTTTTTTTACGTTAAGGACTTGGCGTTCAGGTACCCGTCGCTTCTTCTTCGGTGTCGTCCACCGCCGCGGTTTCAATGCGGAAACTGCGCAGGATGAAATCGGGAACATGGTCGCCCATCCCGACGACACGGTCGCCATGGCTGCGTTGCGGTGTCCGGTTTTCCGTGCTGCGGGGCTCGCGCCGATCCCCGCCATAGCTGCCGCTGCGCCCGCCAGAACGTCGGTCGTCACTGCGTTCGTGGCTGGTACGGACCGGAGCCGTGACTTCGACGACGGCGGCTTCCGGCTCCACGGCCTCGATCACCGGCATCGCATCGCGCGGGGTAGTGGCCTCGCTGCGTTCGGACCCGGTGCGATCTGCGGAACTTGCACGGCTGCGGCCACGACCGCCGCGGCTGGAGCCGCCGGACGGTGCTGCGCCACGCTCTCCACGTTCGCTGCGCGGCCGTTCACTGCTTTCGGATGCACCTTCCAGCGCCCCCTCCGGCACTTCGCCACGCGGGATCGCCTGTTTGACCAAATGCTCAATGGCCGACAGATATTTGTCGTCCGACGTCACGGCAATCGTATACGCCTTGCCCAGCCGACCCGCGCGGCCGGTCCGCCCAATGCGGTGAATGTAGTCTTCCGGATGCGAGGGCACGTCAAAGTTGAAGACGTGGCTGACCGCCGGAATATCAAGCCCACGCGCCGCAACGTCAGAGGCGATAAGTAAATGCACCGTACCGTCGCGGAAACCGTCCAGCGTGCGCGTGCGCACCGACTGGTCCAGATCACCATGGATCGGCGATGCATTGAAGCCGTGCTGTTTCAACGACTTGGCCACAACATCCACATCCATCTTGCGGTTGCAGAACACGATGGCATTGGTGCAGCTGTCACCCTCGGCCTTGATCAACGCCCGCAAGACGGCGCGCTTTTCGGCAAAGCTACGATCCTTGCGGCTGGGGGCAAACTGGATCAGCTTCTGCTCGATCGTCAGCGAGGCGGTCGCCTGCCGCGCCACTTCAACTTTAACCGGGTTGTTGAGGAAGGCGTTGGTGATCCGTTCAATCTCGGGTGCCATCGTGGCTGAATAGAACAGGGTCTGGCGGGTTTTCGGTGTCATCTGGAAGATGCGCTCGATATCCGGGATGAACCCCATGTCCAGCATGCGGTCCGCCTCGTCCACCACCATGATCTGCACGCCGGTCAGCAACAGCTTGCCGCGTTCGAAATGGTCCAACAGGCGGCCCGGCGTGGCGATCAGCACGTCAACGCCGCGGTCGATCAGCTTGTCTTGCTCGCCAAACGACACACCGCCAATCAGCAAAGCTTTGGTCAACTTGGTGTGCTTGGCGTAGGTTTCAAAGTTTTCAGCGACTTGCGCGGCCAATTCGCGCGTCGGTGCAAGCACCAGACTGCGCGGCATCCGGGCACGGGCGCGGCCCTGTCCCAACAGGGTAATCATCGGCAGCACAAAGCTGGCGGTCTTGCCAGTGCCGGTCTGGGCAATGCCCAACACGTCCTGTCCCAACAAAGCGGGCGGGATGGCCTGGGCCTGAATGGGGGTCGGAGTTTCATAGCCGGCGTCGCTTACGGCTTGCAGCACGCGGGGATCCAGCGCGAGGTCGGAAAATTTGGTCATATGCGTCCTAAAGATGCGGGACCACTTCCGAATGAAAATGGACCGCATGAGTAAAGGGACGCATGTTTCCGGGCGTCCCGGCGTCGAGGCTCCCCCTTTGGAGAGCACTTGGGCGTTAGCGGATATTTTGGGCAAGGTCAATTGCCGGTGCACCTGCGCACTATCGTTCGGCCTGTCGGCGCTGCCATCACGTGAAGTTTAGCTGTAACTAAGTGTGACACCAAGCGATCCCGCTTGACGCCCATTGCGTCCTGCCCGCGATATGGGCGTCGTCGTGGCGGCTGGTCAGTCAGACCGCTCAACAACAATGACCGAAGGGAATAGAACATGGCTATCACAAACTCCGCTTCTGCCGTCTGGTCGGGCGATCTGAAATCCGGAACGGGCAAGATCTCGACCCGCAGTTCGGTCCTGGTCGCTGCGCCCTATGACTTCCGCAAGCGGTTTGAAGGTGCAGCCGGCACCAACCCCGAAGAGTTGATTGGTGCAGCCCATGCCGCCTGCTTTTCGATGGCGCTGTCAGGCGAATTGGGCAATGCCGGGATGACGGCCGACGAAATCAAGACCATTGCCACTGTCACCCTGGATTTCATCGGCGGTGCGCCGACCGTGACGGCGATCCATCTGGATCTGACGGCCAGTATCCCGGGCGCCAGCGACGCGGCGTTTCAGGCGGCGGCGGCCACGGCCAAGACAAACTGCCCGATCTCTCGGCTGTTGAAAACGGAAATCACCCTGACAGCAAAACTGGTGTGAACGCCCGCGGGGCTAGCGCAGAAAAATCAACGCCAGCCCCGCCACCGCCAACAGGGCACCGCACCAGCTGAGCAGGCTTGGCCTTTGCACCGTTCGCAGCCACAACAACGGCAGGATGATCACCGGCGAGGTTGCCGACAGCGTCGCGATGATGCCGGTTTGTGACCCTTGCAGCGCATACAGAAACGGCGTCATTCCCAGCAACAAACCGATCACGGCGGTGATTGCCGTCAGGACCAACGCCTTGCGGGTGATCAGTCTTGGCGCGGCTGGGCCAAGGGGTGTCATCGCAACCAGTCCCATCGCCAGACCAGAGGCGCCAACGCGGAACAGCGAGGCAAGGTAGGGATCCATCCCGCCGTGCATCAACGGCCGGGCCAGCAGCGACCCCACCGCCTGCCCAAAGGCCGCGCACAGGCCAAACAAGATGCCGATGGCCAACGTCCCTTGCAGGCTCTCCAGCCGATGCGCGTTGCCCGCAGGACGGCCCAGAATAGCCAGAGCGACTCCCGAAGCCGTCAAAGCGATGCCGAGTATCGCCACCAGCGCCAGGCTTTCGCCCAGAAAGATCCAACCCAACACCGCCGCCATAGGGGCATTCAGCGCAAAAACTGCCCCGGCGCGGCGTGGTCCAATCCGGCCGACCGCCGCAAAGTTGAACGTGTCACCGATCAGGATGCCAATAATGCCAGACGCGGCCAGCGTGCCGACGCTGACCCATCCCGGCAGATCGAACGCTCCGCCTGCCAGAACCACCACGGCCAACAAAACTGTCACCAATGCCTGCCGGATCAGGTTGAAATGAAACGCCCCCAACGCGCGAACCGCATCCGCCGAAATCAGGCCGGTCGTGGCCCAGCAGGTTGCAGTGCCAAGGGCGGCGAGTTCGTGGATATAGTTCATCGACCGACCGACACCTCAAGAAATGGCGACATACAGGAAAGATTCAGGTCATCACTGCAAAGGCTGCTTTAGACCATCATTTCCTTTGTCGCGGTCAGCGTCAGTGCCGGATAGTCCCGTTCGATGCGGTCGATGTCCCATTTCAGCCGGGTCAGGAAAACCGTGTCACCGTCATGGTCCACCGCGATATGGCCTTTGTTGACATTGGTCAGCTTCTCGACCTCCGCTTTCGGGCCGTTGACCCAGCGGGCCGAGGTGAACTGGCTGGGCTCAAACCGCACCGGCAGCGAATATTCTTCCTCGATCCGGCTGGCCAGCACCTCAAATTGCAACGCGCCGACGACCCCGACGATATAGCCCGAACCGATCATCGGTTTGAAGACCTTCGCGGCCCCTTCCTCAGCGAATTGCATCAGGGCCTTTTCCAGATGTTTGGCCTTCATCGGGTCGGCCGCGCGCACGGTCTGCAGCAACTCTGGCGCAAAAGAGGGGATGCCTGTGAACCGCAGAGACTCGCCTTCTGTCAGCGCATCGCCGATCCGCAACTGGCCGTGGTTCGGGATGCCGATGATGTCACCGGCCCAAGCCTCTTCTGCCAGTTCGCGGTCGGCGGCCAGGAACATCACCGGGTTGGCGATGGCCATCGGCTTTTTGGTGCGGACCTGCACCAGTTTCATGCCGCGCGTGAAGTGACCGGAGGCGAGGCGGACGAAGGCGACGCGGTCGCGGTGTTTGGGGTCCATGTTGGCCTGAACCTTGAACACGAAACCGGTCACCGTTTGTTCTTCGGGCGCAATCTGGCGTTCCGATGCTTTTTGCGCCTGCGGCTCCGGGCCGTATTCGCCCATGCCGTCCATCAGCTCCTTGACGCCAAACGAATTGATGGCTGACCCAAACCAGATCGGCGTCATCGAGCCATTCAGAAACGCGGCCCGGTCAAAGGTTGGCAGAAGTTCCCGTGCCATTTCAATCTCTTCTCGCAGTTTCTTCAGCAGTTCGGCAGGCACGTGTTCGGCCAGTTTGGGGTCGTCCAGCCCATCGATCTTCAGCGAGGTCGCGACCTTGTTGCGATCGGCGCGGTCCATGATTTCCAAACGGTCGTGCAGCAAGTCATAGGCCCCGACAAAGTCGCGACCCACGCCAATCGGCCAAGAGGCTGGCGTTACGTCGATCGCAAGATTTTCTTGAATTTCGTCAATGATCTCAAAGGTATCCCGGCTTTCACGATCCATCTTGTTGCAGAAGGTCAGGATGGGCAGGTCGCGCATCCGGCAGACCTCGAACAGTTTCTGCGTTTGCGATTCGACCCCTTTCGCTCCGTCGATCACCATGATCGCGGCATCAACGGCGGTCAGGGTGCGGTAGGTGTCTTCCGAAAAGTCAGAGTGGCCGGGGGTGTCGACAAGGTTAAAGCGGAACTGCTTGAAATCGAATGACATGGCAGAAGCAGACACCGAGATGCCGCGTTCCTGTTCCAGTTTCATGTAATCGGAGCGGGTGCGCCGTGCCTCGCCCTTTGCCCGGACCTGCCCAGCCATCTGGATGGCACCGCCGAACAGCAGGAATTTCTCGGTCAGCGTGGTCTTGCCGGCATCGGGGTGCGAAATAATCGCAAAGGTCCGGCGGCGGGCAATTTCGGGCGGGAGTTTGGGGCGGTTGTCAAGCATGGGGGGCCGTGTAGCGGAAAACGGGGTGGTGGTAAAGCTGGGGTGGTTTGGACGGTCCGGATCCGGACCGTTTTGCGAGCGTAGTGAAATCAATGGGTTAGGCTGCAGGAAATTTACGGATTGTCAAGAATTGGCGCTGTGGCGGGGCTTTCTTCATCCCGGGCATATTGCGTCGGCGGCGTTCCGACGTGCCGGGTGAAGGCGGTGGTGAAGGCGCTGGCGGAGCCATAGCCGACACGGGCGGCGATCTGGGCCACGCCGCCTTCACGCCGCCGCAGCAGGTTTTTGGCGAGTGCCATGCGCCATGTCAGCAGATATTCCATCGGGGTCATGCCGACAGCGGCGGTGAAGCGGGCGAAAAATGCGGACCGCGACAGGCCAGCGGCGCTGGCGAGTTGCACGACCGACCAGTCGCGGGTCGGGGTTTCGTGGATCTGGCGCAAGACCGCCGCGATCCGCTCATCCCCCAGACCGCGCAGGAGGCCGGGAGACGCGGTCGTGGAGGTCGTGGCGCGAAGGGATTCCAGCATCAGTACCTCCAGCAACCGGGACAGGATCATGTCGCGGGCGGGCAGGGTGCGGCGCGACTCTTCCGCCACCAGTTGCACCAGAGTGGCGAGGCGGGCCTGACCGCGGACCAGAATTTGATCGGGCAAGAGCGACACCAGCAGGGTTGCATCGGGTGAGCCGAAGTCGAAATGACCAACGAGGGCGCGGTAATCGAGCGGGCCGGTTTGCTGGCCCAGCCGGACGGTGCCGTCAGACAGCACCACGGCGGATGGGCTGGGCTGGCCGGGGGGCAGGGGGGCGAGGCTGGCAAAGCTGAAGCTGCGGGCGGCGGGGATCAGGATGAAATCGCCCTGTTGCAGCGGAATCGGCGCGGCGTCGCCCATCGTCAGGTGTCCGCCGCCTTCGAGGATGACGCAGTAGAACGGCAGGCCCGCCTCGGTTCGTTTGATTTGCCATGCGCCGGCGCCGCAGACTATTTTGCTGCGGAGCGCACCGGGTTGCAAGAGGGCGACAACTTCGGCAAAGGGATCGGTCATTTCAGGACTTTCGCACATGCAATCAGGATTTTGGATTATAGAAAGTCCGGTCGGGGGCGTCCATATCCTGTGAACATGAAAACACAGGAGTTCACATGAAAACGATCCTTATCACCGGCTGTTCCACGGGTTTTGGGCTGGAGACGGCGCGATATTTCCTTGACCGGGGTTGGCAGGTCATAGCGACGATGCGCAAGCCGGAGGCTTCGGTTTTGCCCCCGTCGCCGAACCTGCGGGTTCTGCCGCTGGATGTGACTGACGCGGACAGCATTGCAACAGCGGTGGCGGCGGCGGGGCAGATTGATGTGCTGGTCAACAATGCCGGGATTGGCCTGCTGGGCGCGGTCGAGGGGACAGGTATGGACGTGGCGCGCCAGGTGTTCGAGGCCAACACCTTTGGCACCTTTGCCATGACGCAGGCGGTTTTGCCGCAGTTCCGGCAGCGGCGCGCCGGGGTGGTGATCAACGTCACGTCGACCGTGACTCTGGTGCCGCTGCCGTTGCTGGCGGTTTATACGGCGAGCAAGGCGGCGGTGAATGCGTTTACCGAATGTCTGGCGCTGGAACTGGCGCAGTTTGGGGTGCGGACGCATCTCGTCTTGCCGGGGCGGGCGCCGGACACAGCCTTTGGTCAGAACGCCCGTGCGTTGATGGCGGGGACGATCCCCCCGGCTTATGACGCGCTGGCGCAGGGGATATTTGCGCGGTGGGGGGAGCCGTCGCTGATAACGACGGCGGTCGAGGTTGCCGAGGGGGTCTGGCGGGCGGCGACCGATGCTGCGGCACCGATGCGGATTCCGGCGGGGGCGGATGCGGTGGCGCTGGCGGCGTGACAGGCTGGGCTTGGTCTGAAACAGCCGCTCATCAGGCTTGTCAGCCTTCCTCGCTGGTGTGGCGCGAGGAAAGCCCGGAAGGGCTTGATGAGCGGTTTTGCGGCTAACTGGCCTACCGCCCGCCCCGGTTTTTGAACAGGGTTTGCGAGCCGATGCTGTCGAGAAACTGTCGCCCGGCTTCGGTGCCGAAGTGGGGCGAATGGCTCAGGCCGGGGAATTGCGCCTTGACCTCTGCCGCAAGTTCTGGCGGCAGCCGGTTCACCGTGGCATCGTTGACCATCAGACTTTCGGACGGTACGCCCTCGGCATAGATGATCTCGTGGCGGTCGAACACCAGGCTGAAATAATCGACGTAGCCGCCTTCGCGCAGATAGGCCCGTTCACCATCGACAAAGTGCCGCGCCTGCACCAGCAGTTCCGAGGTGGACAGGCCCGGCAGGCGATTGCGCTGATACAGAAAGACCCGGTGGTGCTGGCTCAGGATCAGATCGCCGCTGTTGCCAAGGGTGCCTGCGGCGATCACCACCGGGGCAAATGCGCCAACCGCCCGCAGGCGGGCATGGCCGATCCAACGCACCGGCTGGCGACCGTGATCGCGGGTCAGAACCTGTTGACCGGGCATCAGCGCCTCGATCGCGCGCTGGCTGCCGCCGGGCAGGCTGATCATCGTGCCCCGCGCAAAAGACAGGCACAAAAGGTCGGCAAGCTGCAGGTCGGTCGGTGCAGGCTCGACCGTTAGCAGGGTGTAATCGACATTGGCCCCGATCGGAGACAGGGGCAGGGCGAAACGTTCGGCGCCCTCCAGCATCAGGATCAGCAGTTCCACCCGGTCGCCATCCGGCGCCATCAGCGTATAGCGCGCCTCCAGCCGGACCACCTGACCCGGCAGTCCGACTTCCGAACCTAGCGCCACATGTTGATCAAGCCCCACCGGCTGGCTGACGACCAGACGCAACGGCGCGGCTTCGCGGTCCAGTTCGTACACGTCGCCAGGAATGACCTCGGACGGACCACCCAGACCATCGCCCTGATTGGCACCTTGCGCCACATAGATGTCAGCGCCTGCGAACAACTGGCAAGCGTGACCGGGCAGAACACCGGGGGCATAATCGACGGCCATAGCCGGGGGTTTCTCCTGTCCGAAACGGGTGCATCATCCGGGGTCCGGACTTGCTTAGGGCTAGCAATCGCAGACGGGAAGGTCAACAAAGGGGCAACGCTCGGGCATTGCCGGGGCATTCCAGCAAAGGTGGCAAGATGGATCTTGGGATCAGGGGCAAGCGGGCATTGGTGACGGCGGCCTCCAAAGGGCTGGGGCGCGGCTGTGCAATGGCTTTGGCAGAGGCGGGTGTTGATCTGGTGATCAATGCACGGGGGGGCGAGGCGCTGGCGGCGGCGGCAGCCGATCTGCGGGCGATGGGCGTGCAAGTCACTGCGGTTGCGGGCGACATCACCACCGAGGCCGGGCGCGCGGCAGTGTTGGCTGCGGCAGAGGGAGTGGATATTCTGGTAACAAACGCGGGCGGACCGCCGCCGGGATTGTGGAGCCAATGGGCGCGGGCCGATTTTCAGGCGGCCATCGAGGCCAACATGCTGACGCCGATCTTTCTCATGCAGGCGGTGTTGCCGGGCATGATCGGCAAAGGCTGGGGCCGGGTGGTGAACATCACCTCGCAATCGGTCAAGTCGCCGGTGCCGGTTCTGGGCCTTTCGAACATGGCACGGGCGGGGTTGACCGGTTTTGTCGGCGGCACGTCGCGGCAGGTTGCTCCGCATGGCGTGACGATCAACAACTTGCTGCCCGGTAACCACGCGACCGACCGTGCCACCATGTTGAACAGCGCCGAGGCGGCTAAACGGGGCGTGACTGCGGCGCAAGTTGCCGCAGAACATGCCGGGACCAATCCGACACGGCGGGCGGGGACCCCTGCAGAATTTGGCGCGATGTGCGCATTTTTATGCTCGACGCATGCCGGGTTTATTGTTGGGCAAAACATATTGCTTGATGGCGGGGCGGGCAATGCGACGCTCTAAGCGCGGCGGATCGACCACAAGTTCGGTCGGATCGAGTCGCGAGGCATTTTAGTGGGAGTAGTCAAGGCGACGACGATTGACGACGCGGTATTCAAGACCGGTGTGGCGTTCAGATTTGCGGATGCAGGCACAGCAATGGAGGTGACTGCGACAGGATCGCTGACCAGCCTCAAAAACATCGCGGTCTATTCGGCACATCAAAGCAATACGGTCTATATTGACGGCACTGTCCACGCCGACAATGCAGCCGCGATTGCGATGTTCGGCGACCATGCCAATGTGCAGATCAGGGTAGGTGGCGTGGTGTCTTCCGATGCTGTGGGGGCGACGGTGGCCAGCCTGTATCTGGGCGGGCCCAATGCGGTTCTGAACGATGCGGGATCGATCAGCGCTTTGGCGTGTGGCGCGGTAGAAGTGACGTCGGTGGGCGGGGCGCTGTACAATTCTGGCGACATCATGGGCGCCAACTTTGGCGTGTTTCTGGTAAGCGCGGGGGCGAATTTAAGCAATTCTGGCACCATTAACGCCACCAGTGGCAATTTTAACTGGGGAGCGGTGCGGGTCTTTGACAATGACGCACATGTTTGGAATGGCGGCACGATCGCGGCCTATGGCGCGGATGTTGCGGGTGTGCTGGAGGATGTGGTCTGATTGGCGCCGGGAATAGCGGTCAGGGTGGGGTGGTAGAAAATGAAGGCATCATCTCGTCGGCGGGCGGATATGGCATAAAGGTAATCGGGTCATCGGCTGGGCCGTCGGCGCTGCTGGTGATCAACACCGGGCTGATTTCCGGCGCTTTGGGATCATTTTTGGGCGACGCCTACGCCAACTCTGTCATAAACGCGGGCACAATGGTCGGCGACCTGCGGTTTGGTCTTGGAGATGACCGCTATGACGGGCTGGGTGGCACGGTGCAGGGCCACATTTTCGGCAGTGCGGCGAATGATCTTTACCGGGTGTCGGATGCGTCGGCGCAGATTGTCGAGTTGGCGGATGAGGGGCGCGACCGGATCGAGGCCAGCGTTTCCTTTGATCTGGGCGCCACGCTCAATATCGAAAAACTGACTTTGCTGGGCGACCAAGCGCTGACCGCCACGGGCAACGCGCAGGACAATCTTATCATCGGCAACACAGGGGCCAATTTCATCATCGGGGCGGATGGCTATGATCGGTTGGACGGCCGGCAGGGTGGCGATGTCCTGGCCGGTGGCGCGGCTGAAGTTCAGCTTTTCGGCGGCTCGGGCAACGATGCGCTGACCGGCGGCGACGGCGATGATCGCCTGACCGGTGGCGGTGGCGCGGACCACTTGAGCGGCGGGGGCGGGGCGGATGTATTCATATTCGGCGCGGCGCATGACAGTCAGGGCAGCCCGGACGCCGACACTATCAGCGATTTCACCACTGGGTTTGACCGGATCAATCTGGCTGGCCTCGACGCGGACCCACGTGCGGCGGGTGATCAGGCGCTGGTGTATATTGGCGCGGCTCCATTCACGGCGGCAGGGCAGGTGCGCTATGACGCAGGGCTGCTGGAGGTTGACCTGGATGGCGACTGCTTTGCCGATATGCAGATCATCCTGGCAACTGCGCCGGTTTTGGTTGCGAATGATCTGAGCCCGTAGCTGCGCAGACGGTTTTTGGCCAGACTTGCCGAGTGTGACGTCGGCTGCTAGGGCATCCTTAGCAAATCACTCAGGTTCCCATGCCGATGGCGCCGCGCCTTGAAGTTCTGTCCCTGACCCGCGTTTTTCAGGGGCGCAATGTGGTCGATGATGTCTCCCTGTCGGTCGAGGCCGGGCAGGTGACCTGCCTGTTGGGGCCATCAGGCTGCGGCAAATCCACCACGCTGCGGATGATCGCCGGGGTGGAACGGCCCGATGCAGGACGGGTGCAAATCAACGGGCTCGAGGTGTTTGGGCCCGGCGGCAACATACCGCCCGAAGAGCGCGGTGTGGGGCTGATGTTTCAGGATTTCGCCCTGTTTCCCCATCTGACGGTGGCTGGCAACATCGGATTTGGTTTGCGCGGCGACAAGACGTTGCGGGTGGGCGAGTTGCTGGAAAAAGTCGGGCTGGCGGGGTTTGGCGCCAAGCATCCGCACGAGCTGTCCGGCGGCGAACAGCAACGCGTCGCCCTGGCGCGGGCACTGGCGCCCCGGCCCCGTGTCATGTTGATGGACGAACCGTTTTCGGGGCTGGACAACCGGTTGCGAGACGGCATTCGCGACGAGACGCTGGATGTGCTCAAGGCCGAAGGTGCTGCCGTGCTGCTGGTCACCCACGAGCCGGACGAGGCGATGCGGATGGCGGATGAGATTGCGCTGATGCGCGATGGCCGGATCGTGCAGCAGGGTGCGCCCTACAACGTCTACAACGCGCCGGTGGACCGTGCCGCAGCTGCATTTTTTAGCGATATCAATGTGATAAAGGGCGTCGCGCGTGGCGCGTTGACCGAAACGCCGTTCGGCGCGTTCCTGACACCGGGTCAGGCAGAGGGCGCGGCGGTGGATATCGTGATCCGGCCCCAGCATCTGAAAATCGACTTTGACCGGGCAGGGCGGGGGCCCAATCCGACGGTTGTCGACGGAACACCGGCGCGGGGAACGGTGCAGCGGGCACGCTATCTTGGCCGTGAAAGTCTGGTCGATTTCCGGATGGATTTCGACGGGTCCGTGCTGACAACATCCGTGCCCGGGGTGTTTTTGCCCAAAGCGGGCACGGTGCTGTGGCTGATGATCCGGCGCGACCGGTGTTTCGTATTCCCGGCATGATGTCCAAAAAGGCCGGGTGGTTTTCCACCCCCCGGACCCCCCGAGGATATTTAGGGACAGTTGAGACGCTAAGCGGGTTGCGATAGCGGAAGGTGTCCTGGCGCTTTCGGGAAGGGACGGAATGTCATGCCGATCAGGAACGCCCCGATTCCGATGCCAAAACAGGATATGTAAAGCCAGCCATAAGCACCGGTTGCATCGAAGATCCAACCGCCCAGCAGCGGCCCGGTGGCCATGCCCAACGACCCGGCCATGCCGGTGCCGCCCATGATCGTGCCCATCATCCGCATCGGAAAGTTTTCACGCACCAGCACGGCATATAACGGCATGATTCCGGCGTAGACAAAGCCGAACAGGACCGCAGCGGCGTAAAAGGCAGCCAGATCATGGGCGAAAAAATAGCCCAGTGCACCAAATGCCTGGATCAGCAGGCCCGTCACCAGCACCCGTTTTGCGCCAAACCTGTCGCCCAGCACGCCAAAGCCGATGCGGCCAAACATGCCGGCCAGACCCTCGAGCGAATAGATTGTCACGGCGGTGACGGCGGGAATGCCGCAGATGATGGCGTAGCTGACTGTGTGGAAGATCGGACCTGAATGGGTGGCGCAGCAGAAAAAGTTGGTCAGAACCAGAATTATGAACTGCGGCGACGTGACAGCCTGTTTGACGGTCATCCCCTCTGGCACGCTGCCCGTGGTCATTGCAGGCCCGCTTGTTTGCAGCGCGGGCGCCCGGCGCAACAACAGCGACGCCGGAATCGTCACCACCGCGACGATCAGCGCCACGATCTTCAGAACTGTGCGCCAATCATAGGTGCTGACCAGTTCGCCGACGATCGGTGACATCGTCATCGGGGCCAATCCCATCCCTGCAGAGACGAGCGACACTGCCAGACTGCGCTGCGTGGTGAACCAGCCCATCACGGTTGCCATCATCGGCGCAAAGAAAGCGGCGATGGAAAACCCCGCAATGAGCCCGAAGCACAATTGGAATGTCAGCAACGTGGGGGCGAGGCTGGACAGGAACAGACTAGAGCTGAGCAGGACCGCCCCGGTCAGGACCACGGGACGCGGGCCAAACCGGTCTGACAGCGCCCCCCAGACCATGCTGGCACAGGCCATCGCCAGAAACCCCAAGGTCATCGCCCCTGAAATGCCGGTGCGAGACCAACCGGTCTCGGCCGCCATGGGTGTCAGCAACACCGGCAGCGAAAACAACGCCCCCATCGCGACGCAGCCAATCAGGCCACCCGCGCCCACGATGACCCAGCGATATGGTGCGTCCACCATGTTTTCCTCCCCGAGTTGCGGTTAGCAAGAAAGATTGAAATCAATGGAAATTGGATTGTGCAAGCGAAATTACTAACCAAACCGCGCAACTGATCCGTGCGCAATGCCTGCGCCTCGCCGCGCAAAAGACGGCGTGCGCGTTGGCGCGGCGGTTTCACCGGGCGTTCTTGCCGTCGGGTCTTACCAATCAGCGGTTTTCACTGATGGTGGCGTTGCAAAGCATGAAGGCGGCCCGGCCCCGTCAGGTGGCCAAGGCGCTGGGCATGGATCAGACAACGGTGACGGCGGCAGTCAACGCGTTTGCCCGGCGCGGGTTGGTGGGAATCGCGGGGGATGCGGAAGACAGTCGTGCAAAGCGCCTGTCCTCGACTGACGCCGGGCGTGCTGTGCTGGTCCTGGCCGCACCGGTCTGGTTGCTGGAACCCGCGGCGCTGGCCGCAGAGATGCCGGTCGGCGAGGCAGAGGTTCTGGCCAGAATTCTTGGTGGGGTGGCCGGGTGACGCCGATCACCAGCCGGATACGCCGCAGAAATATTGACTTGCAGCAACGTTGGGCGCAATTTTGGGCAACAAAATCGGGTGTCGCCATGCGAGTTTGCCGTCGGGAGCGATGGATTTTCACTTTTGTCGCCGGTTTCATCGCAGCTTGGGCTTCTGCCAGTCTTGCTGAGTATTTTCCCGGGTTTGGGCAATTCGCGCCTGAGCCGATCAACGCGCCGGGCAGCTACCGGATCATCGCCGATCCAACCGGCTTGGCACCGACGGCGCGGGTCCAAAGTTTTCGCATTGATGCCGGGGCCTGTTCGTCAAAAAAATACGACAATGGCAACAGCGACTGCACGTTCCATTCGGTGCGTTCGCAGGCCTATGAATTGGCCAAGAACCAACCGGCAGAGGCCTGGTATGCGTGGTCGATGTATCTGCCCCCCGATTTTCCGGTTGGCAAGGAACAGAAGGCCGGCGGCAACCTGTTGTTCGCCTATTGGCACAATGGTGATTGCCAGAACCTTGATGTGAACGTGCCACGAGGGTCGACCAAACTCTATTTTCAGACCAACCTGTTTTATGGCGCCGGCAAATGTCCGCCGGATCAAAGGGTGGCCTTCGCTGACCTAGCTGCCATGCGGGGCCAATGGCACCGGTTTGAAGTCCATGTGAAGTGGAGCAAGGGGGCCGATGGTTTGGCTGAACTTTTTCTCGATGGGAAAAAGGCGGCAACCATCAGGGGGCGGAATATCACGCCAAACACCCATCCCCAAAATTATTTCAAGTTCGGTCTCTATCAGAACAACACATTGGCCACGGAAAAGCTTGTGACCGAAACAGCGTTTTATACGGGAATTTCCCGGGCCAGCACGCGCGATGGGCTGCGGCGCTGAGGCATCCTAGGAAAAGGTTTCGCCGGTTGAATCCAGCGCCAACACCCGGTCCAGCCGCAGGTTGCGCGGGTCGCGCCCCGGGATGCGGACGCGCAACGTCAGCACTTGGCCCGATTGCTCCAGCCGCAGGGGCAGGATGTCGCCGTGGGTTTCCGACCCGTCCAGCTCCAGATAGGTCAGCGCCAGTTTTTCTTGGGCCCGGATCGCCTTCCGGATCAGCGGCAAATGGCGGGCGGCGCGTTCCGTGCTGCGGGTCGGGGTGGTAAACAGGTCGTCGTTGTCGGCAACCGGGGCCGGACTCGCGGCAGAGATTTTGTCCGCCAAAGACCGGGCGGCGCGGGCCAGCAGTTCATCCTGACCCTCGGCAACCATGCGCAATCCGCTCCGCAGCGCCTCGCGTTCAGCCGGGCTAAGCACCATCGGTGGCAAGGTAATCGGCGCACGCAGGATGTAACCGACGCCGCGTTCGCCCTCGATCGGCAGGCCCGATGCCATCAGCGTTGCCATGTCGCGCCAGATGGTGCGCACCGACACGCCGCCGCGCCCCGCCAGATCGGCGGCACGGTGCAGGCGGCCATCGCGCAGGATCTGGATCAGGTCGAACAGGCGGTCAGTGCGGCGCATGCGATGTTCCGGTTTGGCAACTGACAGAATACTGTCAGTTGAGGCGCGGGGAAAGCCTTTTCGATCCGGGCTCGGCCCGATTGCCGCTTTGTTTGCCTGCGCCAACCGCCTAAGCCAGCGGGGGACGGTCGCAACCTGCGGCCAGAAGGAGAATTATCATGCATGCAATGGGACCCGTGCAGCTGATCGTCATCGCGGCGGTCGTGCTGGTGCTGTTTGGTCGGGGCAAGGTCAGCTCGCTGATGGGCGAAGTGGGCAAGGGCATTTCGGCGTTCAAGAAGGGCGTCAGCGAAGGCCAGTCTGATCTGGACAAGGAAGCCGCGGCAACCGCCGCAGCCGCTGCCGCAGATGTGCCTTCCGTCGCGCGTGACGTGACCCCGGTCGAGCAAAAAGACCAAGTCTGAGCCGCGGAAGGGCCTAGGGAATGTTGAACTTCGGTTGGGCCGAGATGCTGGTCATCGGGGTCGTGGCGCTTATCGTCATCGGGCCGGAAGATTTGCCGGACATGTTCCGTCAGCTTGGCCGCTTTACCGCCAAACTGCGGTCGATGAGCCGCGAGTTTTCGCGGGCAATGGAACAGGCGGCCAAGGAAACCGGGGTCAAGGACGTGGCCAAGGATCTGAAGAACGTGACCTCGTCGAAAGCGCTTGGGCTGGACGCGGTGAAATCCGCCGCCGACAAGTTCGAAAAGTGGGATCCGATCAAGAATGCCGCCAAACCGACGGTCGCGGCCAAACCGCTGGTGCCACCGCCGATGCCCGCCTCTCCGGCAAGCGTCGAGGTGGACGATCTGGCAGAAGCGGCGGACGATCTGGCCGAACATGCCGAACCTGCGGCGGCAGTGACCAGCCACGGTCCGGCGACGCAGGCCCTTTACGACAAAAAAGCAGCGCGGGAGGCCGTGATGCGCGAACAGGCAGCAAAGCTCAAGGCGATAGACGACGGCACCTATCTGGACGCGCCTTCCATCCTGCCACCGCCAAAGGCCGCGACGCAAGCGGTGGCCACCACCACCGCACCCAAGCTGCGCTCCAAGGCGGTTGCCGCGCCGGTGGCCGCTGATGCCAAACCCCGCGCCCCGCGCAAAACCACCAAGAAGGCGGACAAGGCATGAGCAGCACCGAGAATTTGGACAGCAGCGCCGCACCGCTGATCGAGCATTTGAAGGAACTGCGCAACCGCATCCTCTACTCCCTGGCGGCCTTCGTGGCGTTTTTCTGCATCGGCTACTGGCTGTGGGAGCCGATATTCGGATTTTTGGCGCATCCGATGTGCGAAGCTTTGGCTCGCAACAATCAGCCCTGCACCTTCGTGCTGATCAAGGTGCAAGAGGGCTTTTTCGTCACGCTCAAAATCGCGATCTGGGCCGGGTTTGCCATGTCGTTCCCGTTCATCGGCTATCAGTTGTGGCGGTTTATCGCACCGGGCCTGTACCAGAACGAGCGTGGCGCCTTCCTGCCGTTTCTGCTGGCATCCCCTGCGATGTTTCTGCTTGGCGCAGGGTTCGCCTATTTCGCAGTTCTCCCGCAGGTCTTTGATTTCTTTTTGAAGTTTCAACAATATCTGTCGGATTCGATTTCATCGGGCACCACCAGCCTTGCCACCAATGTGCCGTCAGGCGTGGTCTACACCGGGTCGGTAGAGGCGTTCTTCTCGCTGACCATGTCATTCCTGCTGGCGTTCGGGATGTGTTTCCAACTGCCGGTCCTGCTCACCTTGCTCGGCCGGGCCGGGATCATTTCTTCACGCGGCCTGAAAGCAACGCGGAAATATGCGCTGGTCGGCATTCTGGTGCTGTGTTCGATGATCACGCCACCAGATGTCACATCCATGCTGATCCTGTTTGCCGCCGTTTATCCGCTTTATGAAATCTCGATCTGGATCATCGTACGTTTTGAACGCCAGCGCGAGGCGCGCGAGCGGGCGGATGGCACCTGGATGGACCCGGACGCGTGAGCGACCCCTTGCAACGGATTGCAGCGGCGCTGGAGAGGTTGGCCCCGGCGCCCTTGCCCGCGCCGGATCTGACTGGCGAAGCCTTTGTCTGGCATGTCGTACCCGACCGGCTGCAACCGGTGGCACGGGTGTCACGGGTGGATATCGGCCTGCTCATCGGGGTGGACCGGTCGCGCGATACATTGCTGGACAACACCCGGCATTTTGCCCGCGGTTTGCCCGCCAACAACGCCCTCTTGTGGGGTGCGCGCGGGATGGGAAAATCCTCGCTGGTCAAGGCGGTCCATGCGCAGGTCCGGGCCGAAGGGCATGATCTGAAGATCGTGGAACTGTCGCGGGAAGACCTGCCGTCGGTACAACGGTTGCTGGCGCATCTGCGGGCGGCGCCGGTGCGGTTCATCCTGTTCTGCGATGACCTGTCATTCGCACAGGATGATCAGCATTACAAAAGCTTGAAGGCTGTTCTTGACGGCGGGATCGAAGGGCGGCCCGAGAATGTGCTGTTTTACGCCACCTCGAACCGCCGCCACTTGATGCCGCGCGAGATGATCGAGAACGAACGCTCGACCGCCATCATGCCGGGCGAGGCCGTCGAAGAGAAAGTGTCGCTGAGCGACCGGTTCGGGCTGTGGCTGGGCTTTCACCCCTGTTCGCAGGACGATTACCTTGCGATGATCCGGGGCTATTGCACCGCATATGGGCTGTCGGTGCCGGAAGACCGGTTGTGGGCCGAGGCGATTGAATGGCAGGCAACACGGGGCGGACGGTCTGGCCGGGTAGCGTGGCAATTCTTCTGTGATCTGGCGGCGCGGGAAGACCTGCGGATCGATGGGATTTAGGGCGATTTTTCTGCGAAAAATCTGATCCCGAATCTTCAGCGAAGTTTCAAGAAACCTAAGCGCCCGATTTTTCGCAGAAAAATCGACCCTGCGCATTTTTCGCAGAAAAATCGAACGTCTACTGCAAATACGGCAGCGGATCGACCGACTCCAAGCCCTGCCGCACTTCGAAATGCAGGAAGGCCGGGCTGCCCGCCTTGACCGAAGCGATGGTCTGGCCGCGCTTGACGCTGGCGCCCTGCGCCACGGTCACGCCGTCAACCCCGGCATAGACGGTCAGCAACCCGCCTTCATGTTTCACCACGATGATCGGAGTGCCGGACTGATCCTTGGTGATCGCTGCAACCACGCCGTCGGCTGCGGCTTTGACCGGCGATCCGGCGGCGGCGGCAATGTCGATGCCGTCGTTCACCTTTTTCTGATAGCCGCGAATGATGCTTCCGTTCAGGGGCATTGCGAATTTCGACGCTGAAGCCGCGGTGCGCTGGCTGCCCAGATCGGGCGAGGCGGGCACCGTTTTGGCCACCTCTGCCGCGGTCTGGGTGCGTTCGGCAGGCAAAGGCTCGCTTGCCGAGGGCGGCTCTGGTGTGGACGAACCGGCACCGGGCAGGCTGTCGTCGGCGGTTTCGACCGCCGAGGGCAACCGGGCGGCGTCGGACGGGGTCGGGATGATCAGATACTGACCTTCGCGCACGCCCAGATCGGGGCCCAGCCCGTTCCAGTCGGCCAAAGCCTTGGCAGAGATGTTGAAGCTCCGCGCAATCGAGAATGCGGTTTCACCGCGCTTGACCTGATAGCGCACCGGCACCGGGCCAGACGTCTGGGTCGAGAATGGCGTTTGCGCTGCGGGCGGTGCGGCGGTGTTGGTCACCCGGTCCAGCGCGGTTGTCGCGATGCTGGTCACGTCGACCCCGTTGGACGGCGAGCCGATGATGGCACCCGTGGCCGGACCTGCGCCGGTAGCAGCGACGCGGGTCGGCAACGCCAGGATCTCACCGGCCCGCAGGGTATCTGTCGGCTTCAACGCGTTGAACTGGGCAAGTTCGCCACCCGACAGTCCGACACGCAGCGCCAGGGTCGACACCGTGTCGCCTTTGCGGGCCACGATGACCTGATAGCCGGGGTAAGAGATCACACCGTTCTGGTCGGGCGTTGGTCGGGCCGCCGTCGCCTGCTCCGCAGCACCCGACGTCGTGCTGGCGTTATTGCGCAAGTCCCAGTCGATGTTGCCCGAACTGCATGCCGACAGCAGCAAAGCCGCCAGGACGCCAAAAGTCATCCCCGTGACGCCGGGTTGCCTGACAGACCGCTGCACCAAAATCCGCATGTGTTACCCTATCCCACGTGCCCGGTTGCCCCCGGGGCTTTGTCATTCCACACCAAGGCCTTCAACCAGCGGCACAAAGCGCACCGGTCGCAATTCCTCATACTCGTAGCCACTGTCCAGCCGCGTCACCTTGATCAGGCTTTGCACCGCGTCCGACTGCCCCACCGGCAACACCATGATACCGCCAACTTTCAGCTGCGCCAAGAGCGGGCCGGGCGGGTCCTCTGCGGCGGCCGTCACCAAAATCCGGTCAAACGGCGCCTGATCGGGCAAACCATAGCTGCCATCGGCGGTGAACGCGGTGATGTTGACCAGCCCGAGTTCGCGGAACGTGTCCTGCGCCTCGCGCACCAGGCGGCGGTGGCGGTCCACGGTATAGATGCGCCGAGCCAGCTGCGACAGGATCGCGGCCTGATAGCCCGACCCCGTCCCGATCTCCAGCACGGTATCGCGCGGCTGGAGATTCAGCGCCTGTGTCATCAGACCGACGATCGAGGGCTGGCTGATAGTCTGGCCGCAAGAAATCGGCAGCGGCATGTCTTCATAGGCGCGTTCGGCAAACAGGCCGCGCACAAAAATACCGCGGTCGATCTTCTCCATCGCGGTCAGCACGCGGGTGTCGGTGACACCACGCGACCGCAGCGCAAACAGAAACCGCATCAGGCGCTCGGCTACCGTTTCGGTGGCAGGCATCCCGTCGGCGCTGATGCTGTCGTCGCTCATGCCAGCCGCGCCGTCAGGGCGGGTAGCAGATCATGGGCGGTCAGATCGGCGCGCAGCGGCGTCACCGATATCCAGCCATCCAGACAAACGGCGGCATCGGTGCCGGGCAGGGTGGGGGTGTGTTGCGGCCCCCCCTTGATCCACAGGAATTTGCGGCCCGAGGGCGAGTGGTAGGGCTCCAGCCCAAACGCCGTGTCGCGGCGAAAGCCCTGAGCCGCAACTTTCAGGCCCTTGACGCGGGCTGCGGGCAGCGGCGGGAAGTTGACGTTGTAAAAGATGCGGTAATCGCTGCCGTCCCACAGACCCTTGTCCAGCAAGGCGCGGACCGTCGCGGTGCCGTGGGTGGCGGCCGCCTCGAACTGGTTTGGCAACCCCTCGGTTTCCCGGCCAAGGTACTGCGACAGGGCGATGGCCGGGATGCCCTGCAACGCCGCCTCCATCGCGCCGCCAATCGTGCCGGAATACAACACGTTCTCGGCAGCATTGTTGCCACGGTTGACGCCGGACAACACGAGGTCGGGCTTGGCCCCGTCCAGCACGTCATAAAGCCCGGCCAGAACGCAATCAGCGGGCGAACCTTCGGCGGCAAAGCGGCGCTCGCCCAGCTGCATGATCATCATCGGGCGGGTATAGCTGATGCAATGCCCGACGCCGGATTGTTCGAACGCGGGTGCCACCGTCCAGACTTCGCCGTCCGGTCCCGCGATGTCATGGGCAATGCGGGTCAATACCTCCAGCCCCGGAGCGTTAATGCCGTCGTCATTGGTGATCAGAATGCGCATTTGGCCCCCGCCTTGTTGGTTCTGATTAGACGAGCCGGGCGGCAGCGGCAAGCGCCCCTCGACCATTGCCGGGCCAATGTGGTAAGCGCCGCACCATGCTGAATGCGCACCGCCTTTCCGTGGCTCCGATGATGGCCTGGACTGACCGCCATTGCCGGGTCTTTCACCGGGCGATGACGCGGCGCGCGATGCTTTATACCGAAATGGTTACCGCTCCGGCGGTTGTGCATGGCGACAAGGATCGGCTGATCGGGTTTTCAGACCTGGAACATCCGGTGGCGCTGCAATTGGGCGGCTCGGATCCATCCGAGCTTGCGGCGGCGGTGCGGGCGGCGGTGCCTTTTGGCTATGACGAGATCAATCTCAACGTCGGCTGTCCTTCGGATCGGGTCCAGTCCGGTTGTTTTGGAGCCGTGTTGATGGAGCGGCCGGCGCTGGTTGCGGATTGCGTGGCGGCGATGCTTGCGATCAGCCCGGTTCCCGTCACGGTGAAATGCCGGATCGGGGTGGATGACCAAAACCCCGAGGACGTGCTGCCTGATTTCATCGAGAGGGTGTCGGCGGCAGGGGTCACGCATTTCATCATTCATGCGCGCAAGGCGTGGTTGAAGGGATTGTCGCCCAAGGAAAACCGCGAAGTGCCACCGCTGGATTACGGGTTGGTCTTGCGCATGAAGGCGGCGTTTCCACATCTGACGATCTGCATCAATGGCGGCATCACCTCACTGCAACAGGCGCAATCCCTTCTAGATCAAGGTCTTGATGGGGTCATGCTGGGCCGCGCTGCCTATCACGACCCCGGCCATGTGCTGCTAGGCGCAGATGCTTTGTGGGGCGATGCACCGGGACCGGATGCGTTTGACGTGATCGCGGCGATGCGGCCCTATATCGCGGCGCATCTGGCACAGGGCGGGCGGTTGCACCAGATTACCCGCCACATGCTGGGCCTGTTTCAGACCCGCCCCGGCGCACGCGGCTGGCGGCGGGTGTTGTCAGACGCCCGGCCCGGATCGGGACTGGAGGTGCTTGACGCGGCCCTGGCCGAGCTTCAGGCCGTCCGTTCGGCCGCCTGAGGCGTTGGCACCAGCAGCGTCAGCACCAGTGTAACCACGGCGGCAAAGCCGAACGCACCGATAAAAGTCAGCAGCAAAAAGCCTTTGTCGACGAACAGCTCCGCACAGCCCCGCAAAAGGGTGCCAAGGTTGAACGGGCGGCGGTTGTCAGGTGCCAGCGTCTCGGGCTGTGCGAACGCCAACAAGCCAAGGCTCAGAACGGCCGCCACCAGCAATGCGCCGAAAATGCCGCGCCAGCCGGTGATACCCAGCAGCGCCGATCCGGCCAAAGGGGCCAGCATGGGCGAGACGGAAAACACCAGCATGATCGCCGCCATCATCCGCGTCGCCTCGGGCCCGGTGAACATGTCACGCACGATGGCGCGGGGCACCACGCCCAAAGCCGCGCCGCCCAAACCCTGAACAAAGCGGCCCGCGCTCAATTCGAAACCGCTATGGGCGAACAGGCACAGAACGGTGCCCAGCACGAACATCCCGATCCCGGCATAAAGCGGCACCTTGCGGCCCGCCTGATCGGCCCAGGGGCCATAGATCATCTGTGCCAGTCCAAAGGCCGCGAAATAGGCTGTGATCGTGGTTTGCATGCCCTGCGGCGACGCACCAAGGTCGGCACCGATCGCCGGCATGGCCGGCAGATACATATCAATGGCAAAAGGGCCAATGCAGGACAACAGGCCCAGAATCAGGGCCGGACGGGCAAGACTGCCTGACATGGGGTTCCTTTCGAATGGGATTTGCCGGACGCTAACTTTAACCGGAAGCAGGGGCAACCCCGGCTCTGGCCTTGGGTCGCAGGCCGGGCTAGGTTTTGCAAAACCAACAGGAGCCGCGATGCCCGACCTTGCAACTTTCCTGCCGATGCTGGTGCTGCTGTTGGTGATCGGGGCGTTTACCGGGGTGATTGCCGGGTTGCTGGGTGTCGGCGGCGGCATCGTGCTGGTGCCCGCGTTCTTTTACCTGTTCGGGCGGCTTGGTTTTGGCGGCGACCACCTGATGCAGGTCTGCATCGGCACGTCAGCGGCGACCATCGTGGTGACATCGCTGCGCTCGGTCTTGCTGCACAACAGACGCGGCGCGGTGGACTGGCAGGTCTTGCGCGACTGGGCACCGTTTCTGGTGGTGGGCGCGGTGCTTGGCGTGCTGGTGGCCTATCAGCTGCACACGACCGCATTGCAGGCAGTGTTTGGCGTGCTGGCAATGATTGCCGGCCTCTATATGGCCTTCGGGCGGTCAGACTGGCGGCTCGGCTCTGCCATGCCAGTCCAACCGTTGCGGGGTGTGCTGGCAACAGTGCTGTCGTTCTTTTCCACCCTGATGGGAATTGGCGGCGGCACCTTCGGCGTGCCGCTGATGAGCCTTTATGCCATGCCGATTCACCGCGCCGTCGCCACCGCCTCGGGGTTCGGCATCCTGATTTCGGTGCCGTCGCTGATCGGGTTCCTCTTGCTGCCGGTGCCGGACGCCCCGCCACTCAGCCTTGGCGCGGTCAATCTCCCGGCCTTCGTGGTGATCATTCCGATGGCCTTGCTGACCACGCCGTACGGAGTGCGCCTTGCCCATTCCATGGACCCCAAGCCGCTGAAACGGCTGTTCGCGGTGTTCATCACGTTGGTCGCCTTGAACATGCTGCGCAAGGCGGCGGGGTGGTGACGGGCTGGCAGCGCCTCGCAAGCCCGGCGATTGCCGCCTGGGCTGCGGCGGCGCGGCCTGTGGCAGTCGCAGCGCTGCAAGGGCAAACCCGACGTTCCGGCGGCACCTGGGCGGTGGGGCTGGAATTGCTGGAGAATGATGCCGCCGGCACAGTTGGCGGGCATACTTTCCCATGGCATGCCCTGCCGCTGGCACCACAACCCCTGCACCGGGCACAGCTTTCTGCGGTCTATCCCGGCTATCCGCAGTCCTCCCCCGACGAAACCGCCGCGGCCTTCAACTACCGGCTGAAGCGGGACGCCGCCCATCTGGACGGTGTGCTGCCAATCGGCCCGGATCGGCGGCGGATGGTGCGCGAGCCGCATGCCTGGATCTTGGGCATGGCGCTGAATGACTGCACCGCAAATGCGGCGCCGCTGGTGGTGTGGGAGGGCAGCCATGAAGTCATGCGGGCAGCCCTGCACGCGGCTCTGGCGGCGCATCCTGTGGCTGATTGGGCCGGGGTGGACGTGACCGATGCCTATCAGGCGGCTCGGGCGCGGGTGTTTGCAACCTGCCCGCGGGTCGAACTGCCGCAACAGTCCGGCGAGGCGATCTTGCTGCACCGCCTGTGCCTTCACGGTGTCGCCCCCTGGGTGCCGGGCGCTTTGGCATCGGAGGAGGGGCGGATCATAGCGTATTTCCGACCCCTGCTGGCAACAGTTGAGCAATGGCTGGGACGGCCGTGAATTCGATTCGGGCGTTTCGACAAGCCGGCCCAAATCTTTTCGAAAAGATTCGCAAATTTCTTCAAAGAAATTTGGGTTCAGCGGTCCAGCCGGCCCAATCGACCGCCGCGGCGCTTTGCCAGACGCGGGGCGCGTGCGGGCAGGTCGGCGATGATCGCCGCGCGTCGGGCAGGCGGCAAGCGCGACCAGGTCGCGATTTCCTCGATCGAGCGATAGCACCCGACGCACAACCGTTCCTCGGGATGAATGACGCAGATCTTGATGCAGGGGCTGTCCACCTCGGCGCGGGTCCAGATGTCATCGCTCATGTCTGCATCCTCGCCTGAAACGCCATCCGGTCCAGCGCCCCTTGCAGGATATACCCGGCCGCTACGTGATCGATGACCTCGGCGCGACGCTTGCGTGACGTATCCGCCTCCAACAGGGCGCGGGTGGCGGCAACGGTGGACAGCCGTTCATCCCAAAAGGTGATAGGCAGCGCCGTCAGCCGTTCCAGATTGCGGGCAAAGGCACGGGTCGATTGCACGCGCGGCCCTTCAGAGCCGTCCATGTTCAAGGGCAGGCCCAGGATCAGACCGGCGATCTGGCGTTCGGCCACCAGCGCCAGCAGTTTTGCGGCGTCCTCGGTAAATTTGCTGCGGCGGATAGTGCTGATCGGGGTCGCCACGCCGCGCCGCAGATCAGAGGCCGCAAAGCCGATGGTTTTCTCGCCAAGGTCCAGTCCGGCGATGGCACGGTTGGGCGGCAAGGCGGCGGCAAATTCCAGAATGTCGGTCAGGATCATCGCTCGATCCCGGCCTGCACGGCGGCGGCACGCAGCGCGGCCAGTTCGCCCGGCTTGCCCACATAGGCCACCTGTGCAGCATCATAGGCCGTCTGGGCGCCGTCCATGTCCTCCAGCACGCCCAGCGAGGTGATCAGCTTTGCCCAATCTTCGACCGGGCCGCCTTCGGATTTCAACCGCGCCTCCAGCCCGTCCACCATAGTGCGGATCATGGCCTGACGGTCGCTTGCCGTCATCTGGGCGGCGGCGGCAACAGCGGCCGCATCGGGGCCCTTGCTGACCGGAGGCAGGGTATAGTTGATCCCGGCCTCGGCGGCGACAGCGGCGATGCGTGCGCGGATCGGCGCGATCCATACGGCGTCGGCGGGGCCCTCGGCCAGCAGAGGCTGCCAGAATTTGAAGGTTTCATCCGGGCGGCCGACCTGGGCGAACATCAACCCGACATAAAAACGCGCTGACCCGTTGTGCGGTTCCACCGTCAGACAGCGTTTCAGCACCGCCTCGGTCTCGGGTGTGATCATGCCACCTGCGGCGTAGATCATCGCTTCGGCCAGCGTGGCAAGGTCTTCGCCCGTCGCCACGTCGCCCTTGATCCGCACCATCGCCTCTTGCGCCTTGCGAGCCGCGACGAAATTGCCAAGCGCCGCCTCGTTACGCGCCAAAAGCGACTGGCCGACCATGTCATCGGGCCGGGTCGCCATGGCGTTGCGCAGTTTGGTCATCAACTCCAGCATCTTGGGGTCGGCCTTGGCGTCAGGCACAAACGCCGGCTGCGCGGCTTCGGCCTGTGCCTGACTGGGGCGATGCTGATACAGGTCATCCGCCTGTGCGATGCGGGCGGACAGCGGCAGATCGGGATAGCCCGGTGCCCCCAGCCAATAGTATCCCGCCAGCGCCGCCGCCAGAACCACCACGACAACGCTGGCCGTTGGCGGAAAGGACGCACCCGTGACGGCGGGCTTGACCTTGGTTGCGGCGCGGTCAGCGTCCAGCATCCGGCGCTGCACCTCGGTGCGCAGGCGGTCGGCCTCGGCAGCGGCCAGCGTGCCGCGTGACAGGTCGCGGTCAATCTCGGTCAACTGATCGCGGTAAACGCCCATATCCTCGGCACCCGGGGCGGCGAGGGGCTGCGCCCGGCCTTGCCGCAGTGCCTGAACCAGAACCAAGGCGACCATTGCGATCATTGCCGCCGCAGAAATCCAGAACCCCATGTCTGTCTTGCCTTTTCCAAAGGTCGCCCGCCGCCTGATGTAGCGGCTTCGTAAGCCCGGCAAAAGGGGCTGTGCGCGACAACCTGTCGACCGGTGGCGGCCTGCGACACTGCAACCCGTCGCTTGTCGCTATTTTCCCGATTGTGCCGCTTGTGGCGCTGGCTATACCAGCGCGGACTGTCATGTAAGTCGCGCGGCTCTGTTGGCGGCCCCCGTTGTCGGAAGGTGTCTGATGAAACGCTATTCGGTCTTTGCCTTGGCACGCGAGGCGCTGTCGTATCACATGGGTTGGGAAAAGGCCTGGGCCTCGCCCGCGCCTAAGGCGTCTTATGATGCGGTGATCGTGGGCGCGGGTGGGCACGGGCTGGCGACCGCCTATTATCTGGGCCGCAACCACGGCATCACCAATGTGGCAATCATCGAAAAAGGCTGGCTGGGCGGTGGCAACACCGGGCGGAACACCACGATCATCCGGTCGAACTATCTGCAAGACCCGTCGGCGGCGATCTACGAGAAAGCCCGCAGCCTGTATGAGACGATGAGCCAGGACTTGAACTACAACGTCATGTTCTCGCCCCGGGGCGTGCTGATGCTGGCGCAGACCCATCACGAGGTGCGCGGTTATCTGCGCACTGCCCATGCCAATGCGTTGCAGGGCGTGGTGACAGAGTTCGTCTCGCCTGCCCGGGTCAAGGAATTGTGCCCGATCCTCAACATCGACGGGCCGCGCTATCCGGTATTGGGCGCCTTGTGGCAACCGCGCGGCGGCACCGCCCGGCACGATGCCGTGGCCTGGGGCTATGCCCGGGCGTGCAGTGCTATGGGGATGGACATCATCCAGCAATGCGAGGTCAAGGGCGTCCGTTCCGGCGGCGGCGTCGTGACCGGGGTCGAGACGACCAAAGGCTTTATCGGCACCAAAAAGCTGGGCGTCGTGGTGGCGGGCCATTCGGGCCAACTGGCCGAGATGGCCGGGTTCCGCCTGCCGATCGAGGCGGTGGCCCTTCAGGCGCTGGTGTCCGAACCGATCAAGCCCTGCATGGATGTGGTTGTCATGGCCAACACCGTGCACGGTTACATGAGCCAGTCCGACAAGGGCGAGATGGTGATCGGCGGCGGCACCGACGGCTTCAACAACTACACGCAGCGCGGCTCGTTCCACCACATCGAGGAAACCCTGCGTGCCCTGATCGAGACGTTCCCGATGATCAGCCGCCTCAAGATGCTGCGCCAGTGGGGCGGGATCGTCGACATGACGGGCGACCGTTCGCCGATCATTTCCAAAACGCCACTTGGCAACTGCTTTTTCAACTGCGGCTGGGGCACTGGCGGGTTCAAGGCGATCCCGGGGTCAGGCTGGGCCATGGCCGACCTGATGGCAAAGGGGGAACCGGGCCCCTTGGCGGCGGCGTTCGGCGTAGAGCGGTTCCGCGAAGGCCGGTTCATCGACGAAAGCGTAGCCGCGGGAGTCGCGCATTGAGGTTCAAGCATCACCAGTCGGCCCTCGGTCGGTTCCTCGAGGATCGCACGGCGCTGTTTTACAATGGCTGGGGGGCGGCCATACTGGGTCTTGGGGCCGTGATGGACTATTCGATGACCGGGCTGTGGTTGCCCCGCGCCGGGGCGGTGGTCGCGGGCGCTGCGGCCTATACCTATTTCTTCGACCCGCGTACCAGTGATGACTGGTGGGAACTGCGCCGGAAGGGGGCGATGATCGACCTCGCCTTGGCCAGCCCCCCCGAGCCGCAAACGCCGACCGGCACCAAGGGCGAAGCGATGCGGGCGCGGCGGATGGCCGATCAGGCGGCACTCGCACAAAAGCTGCGCGCTTTTGCGGAAAAGCGCGACATCTCGAAAAAGGCCGCGATGAAGGCCACCGCCCAGCAACACCACCGCGCCTTGCAGGTGCAGGGTTTCTGGGTGCTGCTCGGAACGCTGGTCTGGGCTTTTGGGGACATTCCGGTCGAGCTGATGAAATGCGGGGCGGTGCCATGCTAGGGGCCGTCCGCACGGCAGTGAGGGATGTTGCCGGGAACCGTCTGCGGGGGAGGGGCGTTGATTGGGCAGTACCCCTTCCACAGGAGACATCGAAATGTCTGATCAATACACCCCTCCCAACCCGCCGGGCTATGCGGGCGAAAAGCCCCGTTACACCGGCCGTTCCGAATTGCCGCCGCGCCCGGTTGTCCAGGAAACCTCGGCCGGCTTTGGCACGGGCATGCTCGTGGCACTTGTCTTTGTCGTTCTGGCAATTTTGGCAGTTGCGGTCTTTGGCTATAACTCGACCAACCTGCAGCCTGCCAGCAATGCGCCCGCAGTCAGCATCCAGAACAACGCGGCACCTGCGTCCGGCGCAACCGCCGATCCCGCGCCGGCAAATCCCGCTGCGCCAGCGCCCGCTGACACCATCGCTCCGTCGGTTGCTGATCCGGCTGCGCCTGCACCCGACACCGGCGCAACTGCGCCCAAGCCGGACACCGTCGCACCGGCACCCCCGGCACCTGCCAACCCCTAATGGCGTTACGACGTTTCTGACCACCATGAGGGGCGGGTATCTGCGGATGCCCGCCCTTCGCATGTCCGGAGTTGCCCAATGCTGATCCTTGAATGCCCCTATTGTGGCGTGATGGCCGACGAAACCGAACTTTCCCCGGGATACGAGGCGCATCTCAAACGCTTCGGACCAGGATCATCGGATCAGGAATTCGAGGACTACATGTTCGCGCGCAAAAACCCCAAAGGCGTGCATTTCGAACGCTGGCGCCATGCCTATGGCTGCGGCAAATGGTTTCTCGCGGCACGGGATACGGCGACGCTAGAGGTGTTCGGGACATATCCGGCGCAATCCAAAGCGCCCCCGATGGCACTGCAAGACAAGATCAGGGCCAGGCGGCCCGACTGGAAAGGTTTCGCATGAGCACCCGGCTGTCACGTGGCGGACGTCTGATCGACCGCAGTCAGGCGCAGGAATTCACCTTCAACGGCAGGCGGCTGCGCGGCTTTGCCGGGGATACCCTTGCCTCGGCCCTGCTCTCCAATGATCAGGTGCTGGTTGGCCGCTCTTTCAAGTATCACCGGCCGCGCGGAATTGTGGCCTCTGGTGCCGAAGAGCCGAACGCCATCATGAATATGGGCGCTGGCGGCCGGTTTGAACCCAACCAGCGCGCGACCACGACAGAGTTGTTCGCAGGTCTGACCGCGACCAGCCAGAACCATTGGCCATCGCTGGAATTCGATATCGGCGTCGTCAACAACTGGCTGGCGCGGTTTCTGCCGGGCGGGTTTTACTACAAGACCTTCATGTATCCGCGTGCCGCCTGGAAACATGTGTTCGAACCGATCATCCGCAAATCGGCCGGTTTGGGTCGTGCGCCGAAAGAACAGGACGGCGACCGCTACGAACACGCCTATGCGTTTTGCGATGTGTTGGTCGCGGGCGGCGGCATCGCCGGCCTGCAGGCGGCTTTAACGGCTGCGGCAGCGGGCAAACGGGTGATGCTGCTGGAACAGACGGCGCAATGGGGCGGCCGCGCCCCGGTTGATGGGGTCGAGATTGACGGCGCACCTAGCGACACTTGGGTCAACGCCGCCATCGCGGCGCTGGGCAAGATGCCCAACGTGACCCTGCGCCTGCGCTGCATGGTTGCGGGCGTGTACGATCATGGCTATGTGCTGGCGGATGAAAAGATCGCGGATCACACGCCGGGCGATGGCCGCCCGAGGCATCGGCTTTGGCGGATAAGGGCGGGCAAGATTGTCGCCGCGACCGGCGCGATAGAGCGGCCCCTGTCCTTTGCAGGCAACGATGTGCCGGGCGTGATGCTGGCCTCCGCCGTGCGGGACTACGTGGTGAATTTCGGTGTGTCGGCAGGCGACCGCACGGTGGTCGTGACCAACAACGATGATGCTTACCGGACGGCGATCGTCTTGGCAGAGGCGGGGTTGGCGGTGCCTTGCATCGTGGATGCGCGGCCCTCCGTGACAGGGGACTTGCCTGCCAGGGCGCGGGCTCTGGGGATCCGGGTCGAGACCGGCAAGGCGATTGCCAGCGTCAAAGGCACCAAGCGCGTGACGGGTGTTGCGCTTTGCATGCAGGAAGGCGAGGGCGCGGTTCTTGAACACATCGCCTGCGAGGCCGTCGCCATGTCAGGCGGCTGGTCGCCGGTGGTGCATCTGTGGAGCCATTGTGGCGGCAAGTTGACCTGGGATGCGGCACAAGGGTATTTTGCGCCAGACGCCACACGGCCTCCGACCGGGCATGATGGTGCCGCAATGGTCGTCGCGGTGGGAGCGGCCAATGGCGCGTTTGGCGTGTCTGCGGTTTTGGACGATGTTCAGGCGGGAATGCGCACCGCTGGAAATGGCTCTGGCGTAGAGACGCCGGCAAGACGCAAAGAAGACGCGTTCAAGACAACCGAAATTCAGCCAGTCTGGATCATGCCACAAGGGGCGGGGATCAAACTGAAGGCCAAGATGTGGCTTGATTACCAGAACGACGTCAAGGTGTCCGACGTGCAGCTTGCGGCGCGCGAAGGCTACGAAAGCGTCGAACATACCAAGCGCTATACCACCCTTGGCATGGCGACGGATCAAGGAAAGCTAAGCAATATCAATGGATTGGCTATTTTGGCCGATGCGTTGAATGCTGCGATCCCTCAGGTTGGCACCACGACCTTCCGCCCACCCTATACCCCAGTGCCATTCGGCGCATTGGCAGGCGAGTCCCGTGGCGACATATTCCAGCCCCTTCGGCGCACCCCCATGCACGAATGGCACGAACAGCATGGTGCTTACTTCGAACCGGTAGGCCTCTGGCGCCGCCCCTATTGCTTTCCCCGCGGCGGCGAAAACCATGCGCAGGCCGTGGTAAGAGAGGTTGATAACACGCGGGGATCACTGGGAATTCTGGATGCATCGACCCTGGGAAAACTGATCGTCAAAGGCCCGGATGCGGGGCGTTTTCTGGATATGCTGTACACTGGCGTGATGAGCACTCTGCCGATTGGCAAGTGTCGCTATGGTCTGATGTGCAACGAAAACGGTTTTCTGTCGGACGATGGCGTGGTGGCGCGAATCGACGAGGATACATGGCTTTGCCACACCACATCCGGTGGCGCCGACCGTATCCACGCCCATATGGAGGACTGGTTGCAATGCGAGTGGTGGGACTGGCAAGTCTACACCGCCAATGTGACCGAACAGTACGCGCAAGTGGCGATTGTTGGCCCTAATGCACGAAAAATGCTTGAAAAAATCGGCGGCATGGATGTGTCAAAAGAGGCGCTTCCGTTCATGTCTTGGGCAGATGGCGTGCTGGGTGGTTTCCCGGTGCGCATCTACCGGATCAGCTTTTCGGGTGAGTTGAGCTATGAAATCACCGTTCCAGCCTCACTGGGTCTCGCGTTCTGGCAGGCATGTCACACTGCGGGTGTGGAGTTTGGGGCGATGCCCTACGGCACTGAGGCGTTGCATGTGATGCGCGCCGAGAAGGGATTCATAATGATCGGCGACGAGACCGATGGTACTGTTATCCCACAGGATTTGAACCTCGCTTGGGCGATTTCCAAGAAAAAACAGGACTATCTGGGCAAACGCGGGCAGGAGCGGAGTTTCCTCGTCCGGGCCGATCGCTGGAAACTGGCGGGGTTCGAGACATTGGATGGGACGGTGGTGCCGGACGGCGCATACATCCTGGCCGAAGGCGTGAATGACAACGGGCAAAGAAACACACAGGGGCGTGTAACATCAACATATTACAGCCCGACGTTAAAGCGCGGAATTGCGTTGGGGCTGGTTTTGGGCGGGCTGGACCGCATCGGGGACGTGGTGTCCTTCAACACGGTGACGGGGGGCAAGCTGGAAGCGAGAGTCGTAGATCCGGTGTTTTATGACAAGGACGGGGCGAAACAAAATGTCTGATCCGGTCAGCGCTCTGGGGCAGATGTCCTATCACGGCTTCGCGATGGTGCAAGAAATTGGACCGTTGGGGATGATTTCCCTGCGGGCAAAACCCGATGTGGCTGGATTGGTTGAGGTTATCTGGTCCGTGATTGGTACAGCGCTTCCAACCCAGCGACGGATCGAGGTAGCGGGCGATACGGCGATAGCGTGGATGTCACCCGATGAATACCTGTTGATCTTGCCGTATGATCAGACCGGTCCGGCGCTGGCTGCGCTGGCGGCGGCGCTAAAGAGTCAGCATTATCTGGCTGTTGCGGTGTCGGACGCGCGGGCGGTTTTCCGCATCACGGGCGTCAAGGCCGATCAGGTTATCGCAAAGCTGGCTCCGGTTGACCTTGACTCGATGGCCGTGGATGAGGTGCGGCGAACGCGGGTGGCACAAGTGGCGGCGGCGTTCTGGCGCGAGGGCGACGGCTTCACTCTGGTCTGTTTCCGGTCAGTTGCTGTTTACGTGATGGGCCTGCTGACGCATTCGGCGATGGAGGGGTCGGAATTGCGCTGACGGGCGTGTCCGACCCTTGACCTTACGCGACTGAGGGCACTTATTGGCCGATAGTGAATTCAATGAACAGGAGACTTCCGATGGCTTTCACGCTTCCCGATCTGCCCTATGCTCATGACGCACTTGCGTCGCTTGGCATGTCGAAAGAGACGTTCGAATATCACCATGACATTCACCATAAAGCCTATGTCGACAACGGCAACAAACTGATTGCCGGAACCGAATGGGAAGACAAATCGGTCGAGGATATCGTCAAAGGCACCTATGCGGCGGGTGCCGTCGCGCAAAACGGTATCTTCAACAATGCATCGCAACACTGGAACCATGCGTTGTTCTGGGCGGTGATGGGCACGGGTGGCAAAGTGATCCCGTCGGCGCTGGAAAAAGCTCTGACTGCGGCCTTTGGCTCGGTTCAGGCGTTCAAGGATGCTTTTTCGGCGGCCGGTGCCGGACAGTTTGGTTCGGGCTGGGCATGGCTGGTCAAGGACAAAGACGGCAACCTGAAGGTCACCAAGACCGAGAACGGTGTCAATCCATTGTGCTTTGGCCAGACAGCGCTGCTGGGCTGCGATGTGTGGGAACATTCATATTATATTGACTTCCGCAACAAACGTCCGGCGTATTTGACCAACTTTCTGGACAAACTGGTCGATTGGGAAGCCGTCGCAGCCAAGCTGTAGTAGCGCCCCGATAACGATTGAATGGCCCGCCGTTTAGGCGGGCCATTTCGCTTCTCGGGAGTTGGTGTCGATGGGTCCGGGACAACTGATCCTGGCAGTGGCGCACCGTCAAAACCGGCCTCTAGCGACAGCGCGTCTTATCGCGCCGGGGTTCGGCGTCGGGAGTGGTGCAACGCCTTTTAGGGCCAGTTCCAAAATCTTTGTCGACGAGCTGTCTCCGACAAACTGACTCCGCGTTCGCTTTTTGATGAAGACCCGCAAATCCAGCTCGCCACATGCACCGAGGACCGCCTCAATCTGTTCATCCGTTCAGTCGACGGGAAGCATCCTGGTGCTGTTGTTCGCTCAACTGAGCGCCAACCGTGCTGGTGCATCTCCACAATCCGCCGCGGTCTCGCGATCGCTATAAATCGACACGGGCGCTTCTTTTGCATGGGTGGCGGCGCCTGCCACCGTTCTTCAGGCGAATTTTGTGATCAGCGATGTTTTCAGCGCGACTACATCTGGCACGACGATAAATTGCTGACGCAGGGTTGGGTCTGCAAAGCCCTGCCCAATGATGTGATCGAGAAGGGTGATCAGGGGTTTCCAGTAGCCCGCAATGTTCAGCAGGTAGATTGGCTTGTGATGCAGACCGATCTGGGCCCAAGTCAGCACTTCAAAGAATTCGTCGAGTGAACCTGCGCCGCCGGGAAGCACTGCAATCGCATCGGAATTCATGAACATCACCTTTTTTCGTTCATGCATGTTCTCGGTAATGATCACGGCCGAATGGTCGCGCTTCACCTGTTCGCGACCCAACAAATGCGTTGGGATGATGCCCAAGGTTTTGGCACCGGCAGATTGCGCGGCGTGTGCCACTTCGCCCATCAAGCCGACGTCGCCAGCGCCGTAAACCAGCCTCCAGCCCAGCGTGGCGATCAACCTGCCAACCTCGACCGCTGCCTGTGCATAAGCAGGATTCGCGCCCGTTCGCGCGCCACAGAACACACAGAGCGAAGGAAGCGAGGTCATGGCGGTAAAATCCGTTAAAATCTGTTGCGTTGCCTACTGATATCGGGGCTTCCTTTAAATGAAAAGCAGAGGCCGGGAACAGGCCTCGCTGGTATCGGGGGAAGACGAATGGCGACTTGGTCAGATATGAGTGCTGGAGCCAGAACGGCCACAGTTGCAGTTATCGCGATTTTTTTCAGCGGTGGCGGGTATGAAGTTTGGCGCGAGATGCGGCCGCCGGTCGCGTCCGATGTGACGGAGCCAACCGGTGCGAAATCTGCGACGTTGCCGGCTGCTGCGCCTGCGCCGCAGACAGTGGCGCCGCCAGCAACGGATGTTGTGGCCGCGGAAGCTGCTCTACCTGCCCCGGCCACCATCGCTCCAACGACGGATACTTCGGAGAAAACAAACACCGTCACCCTAACCACGGATGGCGCGGCGAGTGCACCCGCCGCCATCGATCCCGCAATTGATGAGGCGGCAGCCGCAGTTGCACCTGCTGATGACCCGACGGCGAAAATTGTGGCACCGGTTGTGTCTGCAACTGCGCCCAAGCCTGAAGCACCAAGCTTTGATCTGGTGCGCATTGACCCGGACGGCTCCACTGTGATTGCCGGGCAGGTGGCTCCGGGCGCCAGCGTCACGCTTATGATAGATGGCGCGGAAGTGGCGACAGTTCTGCCTGACGGCAACGGCAAGTTTGTCGCCATGTTCACGCTGCCCGCTGCGACGGTCGGTCGGCTGTTGACGATTGTGGCCAAGATGCCTGATGGCACCAAGATGCCAGGTTCGGCGTCGGTCGCCTTGGCCGCAACTGCGCCAGTAGAGGCTGTCGCGGTTGCTGCCGTAGATGGCGCGGCCAACGCGACGGACATCGCCACGCCAGCAGAAATCGCCCCTCCGGCAGACATTGCAAGCGGCGGCACAACTGCGCTGGCGGTGACGGATCAGGGCGTCAAGGTGCTGCAAACCGGGACTGACGTTCCGGCAGAGATTGGTGCCAATGTGGTGCTGCAGACAATCGCCTACCCGTCCGCCGCTGACGTACAGTTTGGCGGCCATGGCGCAACTGGCGGATTTGTGCGGCTCTATCTGGACAATTCGCCCTTGGGGGATGCGGTTGGCGTAGCGTCGGATGGCAGCTGGAGCGTGACGCTGAGCGGGATCGAACCTGGGCTTTACACACTGCGAGTTGATCAGCTGGACGCCGTAGGAAAAGTGACTTCGCGGTTCGAAACCCCTTTCAAGCGCGAGTCGCCAGCTGCCCTGGCTGGGACGAACGCAGTCGCAGTACCTGCCATTGCGAGCGTCGACGTTGGGGCAAAAACAACCGCCGTGGTTGCCGCGGACGCACCACCGGTGGTTCCTACTGCCGGGACGACAGCGACAGCCGCTGCACTTGCGCCCGGTACCGATGCAGCGCATCAAACACCTGATACTTCCTCGGAGACGTCAACCGATGTAGCATCACCTGAAACCGCAGCCGCAGCAGCAACTGCCACTGCAGATGCTTCGACTGCTGTTGTGACCACCACCACCACGGCGGACGCTGCAACTTTGACAACGCCAACGGTGGATGCTGGTAATAAAGTTGCCCCAACGACAAGCGCCGCCGAACCAGTGACGACGACCGCAACCGCGACCGCGGGCATCGGGACCGATACTGGCGATGCAGCACCATCGGTAGATGCTACCGCTACTATAGCCAAGATGACGACCACTGCTTTGTCCCTGCCGCCCATCACCATCACAGTGCAGCCGGGTTATACGCTTTGGGGCATCGCGAAGGAGCAGATGGGCAGCGGGGTCATGTATGTACAGGTGTTTGACGCCAACCGCAGCAAGATCAAGAACCCGGACCTGATCTATCCCGGTCAGGTTTTTACGATGCCGGCAGCAAACTAACCGCGTCGGCCGTCGGGTCAGCCCGGCGGCAGCAGGCCCGCACCTCTGGATGATCCATGCAGCAGTCGTTCAACAAGAACGCAATGGTGCGGCCCATGCCGCCCGCATCAACGGAATAGATCACATTACGCGCGACACGCCGAGAGTGCAGCAATCCCGCCTGTTCCAAGGCGGCTAGGTGAAACGACAGGCGCGATGCAGACAGGCCAAGGGCCCGACCAATATCTCCCGCCGCCAGCCCAGCGGCCCCAAGCGGGATGAGCAGTCGGATCAGGTCAAGTCGCGCCTCATGGGAGAGGGCGGCCAGGGCGGTCAGGGCTTTACTTCGCTCCATACTTCAACTACTCACGAAACGTTGAACTATTCCTTCGTAACCCATCGCGCCTTCGGGATCAACCGTCTTGCGGGCAGCGCGAGCTGGACGAAATGAGCCGACTGATGACGACCCAGACGACCGCCGATTTGGTGAAGGCTCCGGCTACGGGCTGGCAGACTATGAAACGGGTTGGGCCATATCTCTGGCCCACAGGCGAGGCTTGGGTGAAGCGGCGGGTTATCCTTGCGTTGGCCCTGTTGCTTTTGTCCAAAATCATTTCGGTCACGACACCCTACCTGTACAAACAGGCGGTAGACGTGTTGACCGGAAAGTCATTGGGCGTAGCGACATTTCTGGCTCTTGGGGCGGTCGGGCTGACGATTGCCTATGGCCTTGCGCGGATGGGGAACGTGTTCTTTGGCGAGATGCGAGACTGGGTTTTCGTTCGTGTTGGACAACGGGCACTGCGAAAGCTGGCACTGGAAACGTTTACGCATATTCACCAGTTGTCGATGCGCTACCACATCACCCGCAAGACGGGCGGACTTTCACGGGTGATTGAACGCGGAGTCAAAGGGGTCGATTTCCTTTTGCGGTTCATGCTGTTCTCGATCATCCCGCTGATCCTTGAACTGACAATGATTTCTGTGATTTTCGCTCTGTATTTCGGTTGGCCATACATGGTTGTCGTTTTGGTCACGATAACGCTTTACGTGATTTACACGTTCAAAGTCACCGAGTGGCGCGTGCAAATTCGCCGCGCCATGAATGATCAGGATACCGATGCCAATCAAAAGGCGATCGACTCTCTTTTGAACTACGAGACGGTCAAATATTTCAATGCCGAGGCGCGGGAGGCCGCGCGGTATGACCGCGCGATGGCGGCATACGAGGGGTTCGCAGTGCGCACCGGGCAGTCGCTGTCTGTGCTGAATATCGGGCAGAATGTAATTATCACGGTAGGCCTTATCATCGTCATGGTGATGTCCGCGATCGGGGTAAAGCAAGGCCAGTTCACTGTTGGCGACTTCGTCATGGTGAACGCCTATATGATGCAGATCACGCTGCCGTTAGGATTTCTCGGTACGGTCTATCGCGAGATCCGCCAGGCGCTGGTGGATATGGGCGAAATGTTCGGGTTGCTGGGTCAACCTGCTGAAATCGTTGATGCACCGAATGCTCCGGCACTGAAGGTTTCGGCGGGTGAGGTGGTATTTGACGATGTCGAGTTTGGCTATGATGCCAATCGCGGTATCCTGAAAGGTGTCTCGATCCGCGTCGGACCGGGGCAGAAGATTGCGCTGGTCGGACCGTCAGGCTCCGGGAAATCCACCATTGGGCGGTTGCTGTTCCGTTTCTACGAAGTGAATGCTGGTGCGATCCGCATAGATGGACAAGATATCCGCGACGTAACGCAATCCTCGTTGCACCAGATGATTGGTGTGGTGCCCCAAGATACCGTATTATTCAACGATACGGTCTACTACAACATCGCCTATGGCAATCCGGATGCCTCTGAGGCTGAGGTTCACGCGGCAGCAAAAGCTGCGAAAATTCATGACTTTGTGATGAGCCTGCCCGATGGCTATAACGCCAAGGTAGGCGAGCGCGGTCTGAAGCTGTCCGGTGGTGAAAAACAGCGGGTCGGGATCGCGCGCACGTTGCTGAAGAACCCGCCGATTCTTATACTGGACGAGGCGACAAGCGCCTTGGACACCCAGACAGAGCGGGACATTCAGGACAGCCTGCTGGAAATGGGACAGGGTCGCTCGGTGATCACGATTGCGCACAGGCTTTCGACCATTGCGGATGCTGACCAAATCATCGTGCTGGAGGCGGGCGAGGTGCGAGAGCAGGGCACCCATGATCAGTTGCTGGCATTGAACGGTCGCTACGCTGCGATGTGGGAACGGCAATCTGCAGAAGAAGAACAGGGACTGGCGGCGGAATAGGCCATGGCGGTTTTCGGCGGTCTGATTGCGCGGGGCTTGTCCAACTTGGCGCTCTCCGTGTAAGACGGACCAAAGATCAGGAGACCACCTTTGAGTACGCCCGACAGTTTCGTGGACGAAGTAACCGATGCAGTCCGCCGCGACAGGCTATTTGCCGCTTTTCGCAAGTATGGTTGGATCGGCGTTGTTCTGGTGTTGCTGATCGTCGGCGGGGCGGCTTGGAACGAATGGCAAAAGGCCAGGACTGCGACGCGCTCTCAGGGCTTTGGCGACGCCACTTTGGCGGCGCTTGACAAGCCCGTCGCAGAGCGGACGGCGGCGCTTGCGGCCATACCGGTGGATGGCGACCAAAAGGCGGTCCTTGGTTTGCTGATGTCGGCGGACCCGGCAGGCGACAAGGCAGCCGGTCTTGCGGCGCTGGACGCTTTGGCCGCCGATGCCACGCAGCCGCAAGTCTACCGGGATATTGCAGTGCTTCGGCGTGTGGCGCTTGCGGGCAAAGATCAGCCACTGGCGGACCGCCGCAGCGCGTTGCATGGCGTAGCGGTGCCGGGTCGGCCGTTTCGAACCTTGGCCGAGGAACAACTGGCTTACCTGTTGATCGAAGAGGGCAAGAAACCCGAAGCTTTGACGGCCCTGATGGCGCTTGTGCAGGATCAGGAAGCGCCCGGCGGGATGCGTCAGCGGTTGTCTTTGGTGATTACTGCCCTGGGCGGCAAGGTGCCGCAGCCCGCTCCGGCGCCGCAGTCTGCAGCGCCTGCGGATGCGGGCTAGGTGCAGGCGTGAGGATGACGGTGTGATTAAAACGGGCAACAGGAAACGATTGGCGGCTTTGGCGGCATTGGCCCTCGGCCTGGCTGCCTGCGAAAAGGACGTGATTCTGACGGGCACCCGTTTTCCGGTGCGCGAACCGCTGACAGATTCAGTGCCGGCAGATGGTCAGCCTGATCCAGCGGCCTGGCCTGACCAGCCCGAAAACCAGTCACAGCCGATTTCCCCGCCTGGCATGGTCTCCAACCCCGATTGGACGCAGCGCGGAGGCAATGCGCTGCATGCAAGCCCCCACGGCCGATTGTCGGCGGTGCCGCAGCTGGTTTGGGCGGCGAACATCGGTTCGGGAAATTCCAAACGCAACCGCATTGCGGCGGCCCCGGTTGTTGCTGGCGGGCGCGTGTTCACGTTGGATGCCTTCTCGACTTTGACGGCAACCGCGACGAATGGTGCGACGTTGTGGCACCAGGATTTGACTGCGAGTTTTGACAGTGGCGGTGGGCAGTCGGGTGGCGGTCTGGCAACGGGCAGCGCATTGGTTTTTGCGACCACCGGCTTTGGCGAAGTGGTCGCTTTGAACGCCAGTTCAGGCGCAGTCGCTTGGCGCCAGCGGCTGGACAGCCCGGCGGCGGGGGCGCCTGCCGTCGCAGGAGACACGGTGTTTGTCACCAGTGCCGATGGCACCGGCTGGGGGATTGCGGCAAGCACAGGCCGCGTACTGTGGCATCTAGGCGGTGCGTCCGCCAATTTCTCGATGGCAGGCGGCGCTGCCCCGGCGGTTGATGGCGGTCGCGTGATTTTCCCGTTTTCAAGCGGTCTTTTGATGGCGGCAGCCGGTGATACCGGCGGGTCGCTTTGGACAGCAGCGGTCAGTGGCAAGCGGCTGGGGCGGGCTTTTGCCAATATCGGCGACATCACCGGCGATCCGGTAGTGTCCGGCGGCACTATCTATGTCGGCACCGAAGGGGGGCGTACAGCGGCCTATGCTGAAGATACCGGGGCTCGGCTGTGGACCGCAAACGAGGGCGCTTTGAATCCGCCGCTGGTCACGGGTGGGTCGGTTTTTGTTGTAAACGATGAGGCGCGGCTAGTCCGGTTGGATGCAGGTACGGGTGAAGTGATCTGGGCCGTTCAGATGCCCTATTTTACCAGCACGAAGGCCAAGAAACAGTCAGAGATTTTCGCGCATTTCGGGCCGGTTCTGGCAGGCGGACATGTCGTTGTGGCCTCGTCTGACGGGCAGTTGCGGTTGTTCAACGCGACCGATGGGTCATTGGTCGGGACGGTGGCCATTCCGGGCGGCGCGGCCTCGGCGCCGGCCTTGGCCGAAGGAATGCTGTTCGTTGTCACGGGGAACGGTCAACTTCTGGCTTTCCGTTAGGCGCCACCCCGTGTAAGGGATGCGCTTCCTTTGGAATTGCAGACGCCATGAGCTTTACCCTCGCCATCGTTGGCCGCCCGAATGTGGGCAAATCCACCCTGTTTAATCGGTTGGTGGGCCGCAAACTGGCGTTGGTCGATGACCAGCCCGGCGTGACCCGCGATTTGCGCGAAGGGGATGCCAAGCTGTTTGACCTGCGCTTTACCGTGATCGACACGGCAGGGCTGGAGGAAGTGACGGACGACTCGCTGCAGGGGCGGATGCGTCGGCTCACGGAACGCGCCGTCGAAATGGCGGATGTCAGTTTATTTTTGCTGGACGGGCGGGTGGGTGTAACCCCGTCAGATGAAGTTTTCGCCGACATCCTGCGCAAAAAAGGGGCGCGGGTGATTTTGGGCGTCAACAAGTCTGAGGGCAAGGCCGGCGATGCTGGCGCTTTGGAAGGTTGGAGCCTTGGGCTGGGCGAGCCGCTGCGGCTGTCTGCGGAACACGGCGAAGGCATGGACGACCTGTATCGGCTGTTAAAACCGTTCGAAGCGGAATTTGCGGTCCGCGAGGCCGAGAATGCGCCGTTGACCGAGGTGGATGTCGAAGAAGAGGGTGAATGGGATCCGACTCCTTCGGACAAGCGCCCATTGCAGATGGCAGTGATCGGGCGGCCCAATGCGGGAAAATCGACACTCATCAACAAGATACTTGGCTATGATCGTCTTTTGACTGGACCTGAGGCCGGGATTACCCGCGATGCGATTTCGGTGCGCACCGACTGGCATGGCACGCCGATCCGGGTTTTTGACACGGCGGGAATGCGGAAGAAAGCCAAAGTCGTCGAAAAGTTGGAGAAGCTGTCGGTGTCGGATGGCCTTCGGGCAGTGCGCTTCGCAGAGGTGGTCGTTGTCCTGTTGGATGTCGAGATTTCCTTTGAAGTACAGGATCTTAGAATTGCCGACTTTGCCGAGACCGAGGGTCGGGCGGTGGTGGTGGCCATCAACAAATGGGATCTTGAGGGCGAAAAGCAGGAAAAGCTGGCCGAGTTGAAAGAGATGTTCGAGCGTCTGCTGCCACAGTTGCGCGGCGCGCCTCTGGTCACGGTTTCGGGCAAGACGGGTCGGGGACTGGACCGGTTGCACGATGCCGTGCGCAAGGCGCATGATGTTTGGAACAGGCGCATTCCGACGGCGCGGTTGAATTCCTGGCTGGGGGCAATGACCGAGGCGCATCCGCCACCGGCACCGGGCGGGCGGCGGATCAAGCTGCGCTATATGACGCAGGTCAAGACCCGGCCGCCAGGATTCATCGTGATGTGTAGCCATCCCGAGGATATGCCCGATAGCTATAAACGCTATCTTGTTAATGGCTTGCGTGACCACTTTGACATGCCGGGCACGCCGATCCGGCTGACGTTCCGGTCGCAGGGTGACAAGAATCCGTTCAAGAACCCGAAATTCCACACGCCAAGCCGGTTGCGCAAACACATTGACGGGCGGAAGGATTAGGCCCGACACGAGGGCTTGGGTCAAAGGCCGCAGAGGTATATAGTGCCGCTGCGCATGAACTTTGCGCCATTCACGACAGGAGGAAGATATGGACGATTTCGATCGCCGATCAGCACTGTCATTTGGATTGCTGACGGCCCTTGCCACGCCTTTTCTAGCGCTTGCATCGCCCGCTTCGGGGGGAGTGCCGAAGTATGGACCGACGGACGGCCAAGACATTGGCAACAACCGACGAGTCGTCATGCTGGACAAACGCGAATCTCAGATCGCCGCCTACAAGGAAATCCAGGTCATCGACATCGTCTATCAGCCGGGAGCGATGGACCCGCCGGACAGCCCGCCGATGGATACCGACATGATTTGCTTCATCATTCAGGGCAAATTCACCATCAAGAAGATGGGCCTTGATCCCTATACCGTCAATGAGGGTGACTTCTATTCCTGCGGAAAGGGTAAGATGGACAATGCCACTAACATCGGTAATGGCGTTGGCATTCACCGCATCGCGTTGCTGATCCCGGCCTGAATCAGGCGGAAGTTGGTGCGCATCGGACGGTGCGCACCAAGTCTTTTTTCGTCATTCCAGCACGCCATAGGCAGAAATCCGGGTTTTTCCGTTCAGGTAGCGATGCAGCACGGCTGGCAAGTCAACCGAGCCATCTGCTTGCTGACCGTTTTCAAGGACAGCGATCAGGCAACGGCCGACGGCAAGGCCGGAGCCGTTGAGGGTGGCTATAAAGTCGGGTTTGCCGCCTGCCGGCCTGTAGCGGGCGTTCATGCGGCGGGCCTGAAAGGTGCCGCAGGTGCTTACGCTGCTGATTTCACGGTATTTTTGTTGGCCTGGTAGCCAAGCCTCCAAGTCGTGCGTTTTCTGTGCGCCAAAGCCCATGTCACCGGTGCAAAGGACGATGGTGCGGTAGGGGATTTCCAACTTTTCCAAGATGGCTTCGGCGCATCTGGTCATGCGGTTGTGTTCGATGAGTGCCTCTGTCGGAGTGCAGATCGTCACCATCTCGACCTTTTCGAACTGGTGCTGCCGCAGCATGCCGCTGGTGTCTTTACCGGCACTCCCGGCCTCTGAGCGGAAGCATTGGGTGTGGGCGGTCATCCGGATAGGGAGTTGAGATTCCTCAAGAATCTCACCGGCGACCGAATTGGTGAGCGTCACTTCGGCGGTGGGGATCAGCCACCAGCCGTTGGTGGTCTGATAGCTGTCCTCGGCGAATTTGGGCAACTGGTTGGTGCCGTACATCGCCTCTTCTTTCACCAGAACCGGGGTCCAGGTCTCTTGCAGCCCGTGTTCTTCGACATGGGTGTCGAGCATGAATTGCGACAGTGCGCGGTGCACCCGTACGACCGCACCTTTCAGGACCACAAACCGTGCGCCGGAGAGTTTTGCGGCGGTGGCGAAATCCATGCCGGGCGCTATGCCATTGATTTCGAAGTGTTCTTTTGGGATGAAGTCGAAGTTGCGCGGATTGCCCCAGCGGTGGATTTCGACGTTCTGCGCTTCATCCTTGCCAGTTGGAACTTCGTCCAGCGGCAGGTTTGGGATCGACAAAAGGGCGTCTTTAAGCTGCGTGTCTTCCAGCGCGGCTTGTTCGGTAAGACTTTGAATCTCCGCCTTTTTCTCGGTCACAAGGCCACGCAGACGGTTGAATTCGGGGTCGTCGCCACGAGCTTTTGCGCTGCCCGCCTCTTTGGACGCGGCGTTCTGGGCAGCCTGCGCGGTTTCCGCACCATAGATTGCGGCTCGCCGGCGTTCGTCTACCGCCAATAGATCCGATGACATGCCTGCAAGCCCGCGACGCTGCAGCGCCGCATCAAAAGCGGTGGGGTTTTCGCGGATGGTGCGGATGTCGTGCATGGCGGACCTCGGGATTTCAATGGGGCACATATGCCCGATCTGTGGGCTTTGGTGAAGCCGGAAAGGCTGTCTTGAACGCGTCTTGCTTGCGTCTTGCCCACGTCTCTACGCGAAGGGTGGGTGTGCGGCGGGAAATCTCTTGCAATGACGCGGGGGTGGGCCGACGCTTGCAGTGCGACTGGGAGGGTGGGCGATGGCTGAGACAGACACAAAGTTCGTGGGACCGGTGCCAGAGATTTACGACCGCTATATGGTGCCGATGTTGTTTCAGCCCTTTGCCGAAGAAATGGCAGCGCGGGTGGCCTTGCTGAAACCGGCCGCGGTGCTGGAGACGGCGGCGGGGTCGGGCGTCGTGACACGGCTGCTGGCGCCACTGCTCGGGCCTGAGACGCGCTATGTCGTGACGGATTTGAACCCGCCGATGCTGGAACGGGCAAAGGCGCAGCAGCCAAAGGATGGCCGGATCGAATGGCAGGTGGTTGACGCGCTGGACCTGCCATTTGAAGCGGCCAGCTTTGATGCGGTGTGCTGCCAGTTCGGGGTGATGTTCTTTCCCGATCGGGTCAAGGGCTACCGACAGGCATTGCGGGTGTTGAAACCGGGTGCGCCGTTCTTGTTCAACGCCTGGGACAGTTTGGCGCATAATGATTTTGCCGCGGTGGTCTGGGATGCGATAGTGGCGTATTACCCCGACAACCCGCCGGATTTCTTTCCGCGTGTGCCCCATGGCTATTTTGACGAGGGGCGGATCAGGGCTGATCTTGCGGCGGCAGGGTTTGGCATGGTGAGTGTCGAGACGGTGACACATCAAAGTCGCGTGGCGCGGGCGCGGGATGTGGCGGTGGCGCTGTGTCAGGGAACGCCGCTGCGGATGGAGATCGTCAAGCGCGACCCCGACGCATTGGCGGCGGTGACGGATCACGTCGAGGCAGGACTGATCAAGCGGTATGGCGCGGGGCCGATTGTCGGCAAGACTCAGGCGCTGGTGGTCGAGGCGCGGGCGTAAAGCGCCACAGGAAAAGTCGGGGTGAAACGCGACCTGCGGACGCGGTTGAATTGGAGTGGCTCCTTGCCTTGCGCATCAGACTGCCCATCTATAGGGTGCCCGCCGACAAATCAGGTCCGCCGCAGGGCATGAAGACCTTTTGAAACCGAGACCCATGAGGACCGCATGTTTGTAACCCCCGCCTACGCTCAGGCTGCCGGAACCGCTGGAGCGGGATCTGCCATTGCTTCGTTTCTGCCGCTGATCCTGATTTTCGGGATCATGTATTTTCTGCTGATCCGGCCGCAACAAAAGAAGCTTAAGGACATGCGGGCAATGGTCGAAGCCTTGCGGCGCGGTGATCAGGTGGTGACGGGCGGCGGGATCGTCGGCAAAGTCACCAAGGTTGGCGACGACGGCATGATCGAAGTGGAAATCGCGGAGGGCGTCAAAGTGAAGGTCATCAAACAGACCATCACCCAAGTGATGTCCAAGACCGAACCGGCCTCTGCCTGAGTACCCCTGATGCAGCTTAGCACCCCGCTCTGGAAGCGCCTTGTCATCTGGGCCCTGGTCGCCTTTGGCGTCTTCATGGCCGCGCCGAACCTGTTTTATGCCCGGGTCGAAACCCATAATGATGCTGCGACGGCGATTGCCAAGGCAGCCGCAACGGGGGGCGTTGCAACGCCTGACCAGACGGCGGCACTGGCGACCTGGCCGTCCTATTTGCCATCGTCGCTGGTCAATCTGGGGCTGGATTTGCGGGGCGGGGCGCATTTGCTGGCAGAGGTCAAGGTGGCCGATGTCTACAAGCAGCGGATGGATGTGCTGTGGCCCGAGGCGCGCGATGCGTTGAAAGAGATCAGGGATCAGGTCGGCGCGGTCAAACGTGAAGCCTCGACCCCGGATGTTTTGCGGATTTCGATCAGCAAGCCTGAGGGGTTGCCCGCGGCAGTGACCAAATTGCAGGGGCTGGCCTCTGCCGTGGTCACGCTGACCGGGGTGGGGCAAAAGGATTTGAGCGTGGTGCAGGACGGGCAGGCGATTGTCGTCAGCCTGACCGATGCCGAGAAGGCCGCGACCGACACGCGGACCATGCAGCAATCGCTGGAGATCATCCGCCGCCGCGTCGACGCGGCCGGCACGCGCGAACCGTCGATCCAGCGGCAGGGCACCGACCGGATCTTGATCGAAGTGCCGGGGATCGGTTCGGCGCAGGATCTGAAAAACATCATCGGTACGACCGCGAAGCTGACCTTCAACACAGTGGTCGGGCGGACCGAGGATGCCACATCGGCGCCAGGGCCAAACAATTCGCTGCTGCCGGACGCCGAGCACAAAGGCACCTATTGGGTGGTCGAAGATGCGCCGGTGGTGACGGGCGAAGAATTGACCGATGCCCAGCCGTCGTTTGACCAGAACAACCGCCCGGCGGTCAGCTTCAAGTTCAACGTCGCGGGCGCCCGCAAGTTTGGCGAATACACTGGGGCCAATATCGGCCAGCCGTTTGCCATCGTCCTGGACAAGCAGGTGATTTCGGCCCCGACGATCCAATCCGCGATCACGGGCGGGTCGGGGATCATCACGGGGTCGTTCAGCCTGGAGGAATCGACCAATCTGGCGGTTCTGCTGCGGGCGGGGGCCTTGCCTGCCGAAATGTCATTCCTGGAAGAACGCACGGTCGGCCCGGAACTGGGGCAGGATTCGATTGATGCCGGCAAAGTGGCGGCAGTGGTCGGCATGGTGCTGGTGGGCCTGTTCATGATCGCCAGCTACGGGTTGTTCGGCGTGTTCGCGGTGGTGGCGCTGATCCTGAACATGGCGATGATCTTTGGCGCCTTGTCGATGATCGGCGGCACGCTGACGTTGCCGGGGATCGCGGGGATCGTGCTGACCATCGGCATGGCGGTGGATGCCAACGTGCTGGTCTACGAGCGGATACGGGAAGAAATCCGCACGGCGCACACTCCGGCGCGGGCGATTGAGGTCGGTTACGAACGGGCGCTGAGTGCGATTGTCGATGCCAACTTTACCACGCTGATCACCGCGATCATCCTTTACTTTTTCGGGGCGGGTCCGGTGCGGGGGTTTGCGGTGACACTGGCGATTGGCATCATCACCTCGGTCTTTTCGGCCATCTATCTTACCCGTCTGATCATTCAGGCCTGGTTCAACTGGCGCAAGCCCAAAGCCCTGATCGTTTAAGGAATTAGAATATGGCATGGCGTTTGCGGCTGGCTCCGGAAAAGACCAACATCAACTTCTTTGCGCATCAGTGGCTGACCTTTGGCGGGTCGATGGCGCTGATGGTGGCGGCCTTTGTGCTGTGGGGCGTCATGGGGTTGAACTTTGGTATCGACTTCAAGGGCGGCACCACGCTGAGGACCGACAGCACGACGGTGGTCGATGTCGGCCTGTACCGGAAAACGCTGGAGGCTTTGAATCTGGGTGATGTCGCCATCAACGAGGTGTTTGACCCGTCGTTCCGCGCCGATCAGCATGTAGCCAGCATCCGGATTTCGGCGGTCGATGGCGTGGATTCGATCTCGCCGCAGACACTGGACGAGGTGAAGGCGGCGCTGGTCAAGATGGACCCTCACCTGACGATTCCGTCGATTGAATCGGTGGGGCCAAAGGTTTCGGGCGAGTTGGTCAAGTCGTCGATCATCGCGGTGGCGGTGACATCCTTTGCCATCATGGGCTATATCTGGCTGCGGTTCGAATGGCAGTTCGCACTGGGCGGCGTGCTGGCGCTGTTGCATGACGTGTTCATCACCATCGGGATTTTCGCGCTGTTCCAGATCAAGTTCGATCTGACCATCGTGGCGGCTTTGCTGACCATTCTGGGCTATTCGATCAACGATACGGTCGTCGTGTTTGACCGGTTGCGAGAAAACCTTATCAAATACAAGACGATGCCGCTGCGTGAGGTGATGAACCTGTCAGTGAACGAGACGCTGAGCCGGACGCTGATGACCTCGCTGACCACGCTGATTGCGGTGGGGTCGATGCTGGTGCTGGGTGGTGACGTGATCCGCGGGTTCAGTTTCGCCATCTTCATAGGCGTGTTCCTGGGCACCTATTCGTCGGTCTACGTCGCCAAGAACCTGGTCTTGTTCCTGGGGCTGGACCGCAGCGAAAAAGTGCGAAAATCTGGCAAGGGTGCGGACCACGAGTTCGCCAATATAGATGCCTGACATCCGGATGACCGAGATCACCTATGGTCAGGCTTTGGCCATCGAGGGCTATGGGCCAGGGTTTTTTCGCGTCGGCACACATGTTTTGCGCGGGGCATGTTTCGTGACGCCGTGGGATGCAGGGATCTGGGGTGGCATGGACGATTCCACGACGCCGCTGTCGCTGTTGGGGCGGATTGATGTGCTGCTGGTGGGGACGGGGGCAGAGATTGCCCATGTGCCGGTGGCGTTCCGCGATGCGCTGGAGACGGCAGGGATTGGCGTTGAGGTGATGAATTCACCCGCCGCTTGCCGCACCTATAACGTGCTACTGGGTGAAGGGCGGCGGGTGGCGGCGTGTCTGCTGCCGGTTGAGAAGCCGTAGAAATCGAAAACAGGGTCAGGCTTGGCGTTCGCGCCATTGATCCTGCGCCTGCAATCCCCAATAGGTGAGCTGGGCGACGGCAAGTCCGATTGCACCGCCAGCCCAGTCGAGGCCGAACGACGCGAACAACTTGATGCGGTCGGTTTGGTGCAGGATCGCTTCGGCCAGGATCTTGCCAGTGATCGCGGTCGTGTTCAGCCCGTGGCCGCCGAACGCGGTGATGTGCCAGACACCCGGGTGCAACTGGCCCAGTTGCGGCATCCGGTGACGTGCAGAAGCCATCAGGCCGGACCAGGCGAGTTCGGTTTTCAGGGGGGCAAGCTGCGGGAAAACATCAAGCATGGCGCGGCGCAGTTCCTGCGCGACGCCACCCGGTGACTCGGCGCGGGTGGTGATGCGGCCGCCCCACAACAGCCGTTTGCCGCCATCGACCAATCGGTAGTAGTCCGAGGCGCGGCGGTCGTCGAGAATGGCTTCAGGGGTGCGGATGGCGCTGTTGATCAGGTCAGGGGCGGCTTCGGTCAGCATCATGTAGGTGGCGATTGGCAGGACGGCGCGTTGCAGGCGCGGGATCAGCGGGCCGGTGTAGCCGCCGGTGGCAAAGACCGCGTGGCGGGCGGTGACGCGGCCGTTGGGCGTGCGGATGGTTTTGGTTGCGCCGAAATCGCAGCCGGTTGCAGGCGTGGCTTCGTGGATCTGGCCGCCAAGATGCTCGATCTCGCGGGCGATGGCGCGGAGGTAGTTGAGCGGGTGGATGTGGAAGGCTTGTTTGTCTTCGATGCCATGAAAGTAGCGATTCGTGAGCAGGCGTTCAGATATCTGGTCACGAGTCAGAACGGCGAGTTGGTAATCATGGTCACGGGCGAAACTGCGGACATGGTCTTGCAGATCGGTGGACTTGTCGAAACGACGCAAGTGTAGAAGGCCGGGGATCATGTCGGCGTCATGGATTCCGAGCTGGGTGATGTTGGCGCGCAGCCGACTGACACCCTCGATGGTCAGGCGGTGCAGGGCGTCGGCGGCTTGCGGGCCGACGCGGGCGACAATGGCGTCAGAGCCACAGGCGAAAGCGGGCGAGACGATACCGCCGTTGCGGCCAGAGGCGCCAAACCCGATGGATCTTGCTTCAAGAACGGTCACGGCTGTGCCGGCGCGGGCGAGTTCAAGTGCTGTGGTCAACCCGGCAAGTCCGCCACCGATGATCACGGTATCCGTATCAGCGGCGCCGGTCAGCGCGGGCCGGATGGTGGTTTCGGTCTGGCTGCGGGCGTAGAACGTGTCCTGTTCGGTCATTCAGGCATCAAGCTCGATCCAGGCCGGGACATGGTCGGACGGCTTTTCGCGGCCACGGACCGCCTTGTCGATCCCTGCGTCCACCAGCAAGTCGGCGGCTTGGGGGCTCAACAGATGGTGATCAATGCGGATGCCGTTGTTGCGTTCCCACGCGCCGCGCTGGAAATCCCAGAACGTGTACTGTCCGGGGCTTTGGTTGCGGGCGCGGAAGGCTTCGGTCAGGCCAAGGTTGACGATGCGCTGATAGGCGGCGCGACTTTCGGGCAGATACAGCGCGTCGGTGAGCCAGTCCTTCGGGTTGGCGGCGTCTTCCGGCTGCGGGATGATGTTGTAGTCACCGCAGAAGACGAGGGGCTCTTCGGTACCGAGGAGGGCGGCGACGCGCTGGCGCATCCGTTCCATCCAATGGAGTTTGTTGTCGTATTTGGGGCCGGGTGCCGGGTTGCCGTTCGGAAGATACAGGCTGGTCACGCGAACCGCGCGCTTGCCGATCACGGTGGCTTCGATCCAGCGGGTCTGTTCGTCGTCGTCATTGCCGGGAAGGCGGCGGGTCACATCTTCCAGCGGCAGCTTTGACAGGATCGCAACGCCGTTGAACGACTTCATGCCGTGGAGTTCAACCTGATAGCCCATCGATTCAAAGACCTCACGCGGGAAGTCGGCGTCGATCTTTTTGGTTTCTTGCAGGCAGGCGACGTCGGGCCGGGCCTCTTCGAGCCAGACTTTCAACGCCTCCAGCCGGGCGGTGATGCCATTGATGTTGAATGTGGCGATTTTCATAAGGCTCTCCTTGCGGTGATCCTAGAACGGGCTGGGGGCAGGGGGCAAGTCAGGCTTGGGCGGCTGCAAGCCACAGGGCGTCAAGCGCGTCAATCCGAGCGGTGTCAAACCGGTGGGCTTCTTCCCAATAGCGGCCGGAGGGGACCATGTAGTTGAGGTCGGCCTCGGTTTGCAGCGCTTTTTGGGCAAAGGCCTCGTTGAACGGAGCTGGGCCGGGGAGGTTTTCAGCAGTGGCGCGGGGGAAGATGAGGCGGGAGGGGCCCGTGGACAGGTTGACCATCGCGCAACCCTGCCGCGCGGCCAGGATCATCAGACGGGAAGATTTCGCCTCCAGCGAGCGCAGGGTGATATCGGTGCGCAGGGGGTCGGGGGTGCCCTGGCCATAGAAATGGGTGGCACCGGTGGCAGGGTAATGCATGTCACAGCCATAGACGGCGATGACGCTGGGTTTCAGGGCGTCCAGCGCCCAATAGGCTGCAGTATAGGCCATCGTGCCGCCAGCATAGACAAAGCCGCCATAAGCGTTCTGCGCGGGGACAAAGTGTTCCTGGGTGATCAGACGCTGGCGGGGACCGGGTATGGGGCGGCGGTCATCCGGGAAATCCCAGGGATGGATCATGTCGTCCCAGTCGTCGCGAATCCGCCAGGCGTTGTTGATGGCAAGGATGTGGTCGAACGGCGCACGGGGCCAGTCCCGGGCCTGCAGGGCCATCGGGGCAGAGCCGAGCATCAATAGGTTCATCAGATGGAAAAGCTGGTGCCGCAGCCGCAAGAGCTGCTGGCATTGGGGTTTTCGATGACGAAACGGGCCCCGATCAATTCTTCGGTGAAGTCGATCACGGCGTTCGACAGGAAGGGAAGAGAGACGGCATCGACAAGTACGGTCTGACCCGCGCGTTCCAGCACCAGATCGTCAGCATGCGCGTCGTCCAGTTTGATGTCGTATTGGAAACCGGAACAGCCGCCACCCTCGACCGCGACGCGCAGGGCTTTGGTCTGGCCGGTCATTTCGGCGATTTGGGCGAGACGGGCATAAGCACGGTCGGTGACGCGGGGCGGCAGGGTCAGGTTCATGGCGGCATTCCTACTGTTGGGCATAATATAGGGGCGCGACTTCCGGCGAACAAGAACGCTGTTCTTACCGTTGCATATCAGTTCAGACATCGCCCGAGGCAGATTCCTATTCGGCGGCCATCCGGGCTGCATCAAACGTGCGCAGCGTGGCATCGACGGCCGTTGCCACGTGCCAGGCCAGAACGGGCGGCACCGCGTTGCCAATCATCCGCTCGGTTTCGCGCAGGCGGGCTTTGAATAGAAAACTGTCGGGGAAGGTCTGGAACCGCGCGGCTTCGCGCATGGAAATGCGGCGGGGCAGGCTGTAGTTGAACTGGTTGTTGCCATGGCATTCCGCACGCACCGTATGCGCGGGCTTGTTGGGGTCGAGCATGCGACCGCCCTGTTCGCTGCTTTTCTTGGCCAGGGACCAGACATGGCTGAAGGCGGCATCTTGCGGGGCGGTCTCGAGGTCTTGAATGGCGTGGCGCGACGACACGCGCGACATAGAGTCCAAGTGGGGTTCCGGGGGGCGGAAGCGCACGGCCCCCTTCAAGACGCCGACAATCAGCACCCGTTCGCGGCGCTGCGGCACGCCATAGTCTGCGGCGTGGTACAGTTTATAACTGACAGTATAGCCCAGGGCGGTGAAGTCGGCGATGACCGTCGCAAGGCTTGCCTTGTTATAGGCATATAGCAGGCCGCGCACGTTTTCGGCGACGAACATCTTGGGGCGGGTTTTGCGGACCGTTTCGACCATCGCCCGGTACAAGCCGCTGCGCGGGCCGGCGACGCCCGCCCGCTTGCCGTTGATCGAGATGTCCTGACAGGGAAAGCCGCCGATTACCAGATCGCATGCATCGGGCAGGCTGCCCAAATGGTCCCGACCGACCCTTTGTGGATCGGATGGCCCAGATTATGGGCGTAGGTGTCGCAGGCATAGGGGTTAAGGTCATTGGCCCAGACAATGTCGAAGGGCTGCGCGGGATAGGGTTTGCCCAGCACGCCAAATCCGCCGGTAAAGCCCAGGTCCATGCCGCCACAGCCGGAAAACATTGAAACCACTGTGTGGTTGGGCATTGAGTCTCCACGTCATGTTCATGCTCTGTTGCCAGCTTTGTTGCAGAATATGGCAATTGGCAAGGCAGGCGGTCTGGCATTGCGCCGGCGACGGCCGATATAATGGTGGGAAAGCGAGGTCAGATGCTTGCCCCCTATGCCTGCCACCCGGACGCCTCACGCGGGCGTCTGCATGTCGAGAAGATGTCGTCGTTCCGCAGCCCGTTTCAGCGCGACCGCGACAGGATCATTCATTCCTCAGCGTTTCGCAGGCTGAAGCACAAGACGCAGGTGTTTGTCGAACATGAGGGCGACTACTACCGCACCCGGTTGACCCATACGATCGAGGTGGCGCAGGTGGCGCGGACGATTGCCGGGGTGCTGGGGCTGAATACGGACTTGGCCGAAGCGGTGGCGCTGGCGCATGATCTGGGCCACACGCCGTTCGGCCATACCGGCGAGGATGCGATGGAGGCGCTGATGGCGCCCTTTGGCGGGTTTGACCACAACGCGCAGGCCTTGCGGATCGTGACGCGACTGGAACGGCACTATGCCGATTTCGACGGGCTGAACCTGACCTGGGAAAGTCTGGAGGGGATTGCCAAGCATAACGGTCCGGTGCGCGGGCCAAATGCCGACCCGAAACATGCCGGGCCGTTGCCCTATGCGCTGGCAGAGGTCAACGCGCAGTGGGATCTTGAACTGGACAGCCATGCCAGCGCAGAGGCGCAGGTGGCGGCGATTGCGGACGATGTGGCCTATAGCCACCATGACCTGCATGACGGTTTGCGGTCGGGGTTGTTTACCGAGGTGGACCTTATGGCGCTGCCGGTTACCGGGCCGGCGTTTGAAGAGGTTGACCGGCTGTATCCGGGGCTGGACAAGATGCGGCGGCGGCACGAGGCTTTGCGGCGAGTGTTTGGCCGGATGGTCGAGGATGTGATTGCGGTGGCACAGAACCGGCTCGCGGCCGCGCAGCCGAAGTCGGTCGACGATATCCGCCACATGGGAACGACGGTAATCCGGTTTTCGAAGCCGTTGTATCAGGAGTTGAAGGCGATCCGGTCGTTCCTGTTTCACCGGATGTATCGCGCACCGTCCGTGATGGTCGAGCGGGCCAGGGTGACACAGGTCGTCAACGGCTTGTTTCCGCTGTTCACGGCCAGACCGGAGTTGTTGCCGCAGGAGTGGCAGGCGGATGTGATGGCCTGCCGGGGCGAGGTTGAACTGGCGCGGATCGTGGCGGATTACGTGGCAGGCATGACGGACCGCTTTGCCCTGGCAGAGGCGGCGCGGTTGCTGGGCTAGGCGTCCACCTGTGGACAATTTGGAATGTCATTTGAGATCAAATGGTTAGGTGGCGGCGTCGACTGGACGTTAAGTTTGGCCAAAAGGGTGGGTGAAATCCCGCGACCTACGGTTTGCTTGCCGCCCACAACCACATTGCCACCAGCGCCACTGATGCCAGCATGTTCCACGATGCCATCGAAAGGCTGAACATCTCCCACGCGACCTGATCGCAATGCACGACCGGAGCGGCTTGAATCTGGGCCAGCAGGTCTTTGGCGCTGAGTTTGGCGATCGAGCCAGAGGTGCAGGTCGCGGGCCCGAGCCACCAATGCCGTTCGACCCCGGTATGGTAGCCGCCCAGAACGGCGGTGGTCAGGGCGGCGATGGCACCCAGACACGGCAGCACGCGCCAAGTTAGACCTTTGGGGATCAGCAGGGCCGCGATGCCGATGACGATGGCGACGGCGTGGGGATAGCGCTGTTGCAGGCACAGATGGCACGGGGCGAGGCCGCCGATATACTGGAAGGCGAGAGCTCCGGCCAGAAGCGCGGCGGAGCCAAGCGTGGCAAGCAGGATCAGGGATTGGCGGCTCACCTTACGCTCCGAACAGTTTCAGACCCAGCCACAGCACGGCTGCGGCCACAATCACCAGCCCGGCCACCAAGGCAAGGCGGCGGTGGATCACGTCTGCGATAGCGGGACCATAGGTTTTCAGCGCCCAGCCAAGGACAAAGAACTTGATGCCGCGTGCGACCACGGCGGCAAGGATGAACAGGGGCAGGCTAAACCCCACGACGCCGGACAGGATGGTGACGATCTTCATCGGCGGCAGGTGGGCGAGGCCAGACGTCACCAGCAGCAAAAGGATGGTGCCGGTGCCCGTCGCGGCCTTGAGCTGGTTGAAAGCGTCCACCCCGTTGTAGAATTGCAGGACAGGCAGTGCGATCATGTCAAAGAAATAGTGACCGATCAGCCAGCCGAAAATTCCGCCTGCAACCGACGCCACTGTCGCAATCATCGCATAGCGCATCGCACGTTCCGGACGGGCAAGGCACATCGGCAGGAACAGGATTTCCGCTGGCAGCGGGAACACCGAGCTTTCGACGAACGAGATTACGGCAAGCGCCAACGCCGCATAACGCGACGCGGCCCAGGCCAGGGTCCAGTCAAGAAGGCGTTGGAACATTCGGTCTGCTCGCGGGTTTTGCATGCTATGGCCCTGCGCGGGGCCGGAGGTCAAGTCCGGAACGAGGGGGCTATCGGCTGCGGTGCTGTCTGTTTAGGCTGGGACAAAGGGTATCGGGGAGTATGTGGCATGGAATGGCGTGGCAGGCGCGAAAGCAGCAATATCGAGGATCGGCGGTCCGAGGGCAGTCCGGGTGGGGTTGGCGGCTTTGGCGGTGGCGGTCGGCGTACGACCGGGTCGGTTGGGGTTGGCGGCGGGCTGGGGGTGGTGGCGATTGTGGTCGTCGGCTGGTTCTTTGGCATTGACCTGACGCCTTTGCTGAATGGCGGCGGCTCTGTCGGGGGATCAGGATCTGGCATGTCGGCACCCGAGCCGATCACGCAGGACGACAAGGATGCCGGCGCGTTCGTCAGTGTCACCCTGGCTGATACCGAGGATATCTGGGCCAAGGTGTTCAAGGAACAGGTCGGCAAAACCTATCACCCGGTGACGCTGGTGCTGTACAAAGGGGTCACGCAATCGTCGTGCGGTGACGCCTCTGGCGCGACCGGGCCGTTTTATTGCCCTAGCGACAAGAAGGTTTACCTCGACACCGGGTTCTTTGTGACGATGAAACAGGAACTGGGGATCAACGGCGATTTCGCGAATGCCTATGTGGTGGCGCATGAGGTCGGCCATCATGTGCAGGACGAACTGGGCATTCTGGGCAAAGCCAATGACTTGCGGTCGCGGTCATCAGAGGCCGACAGCAACGAGATTTCGGTACGGATCGAGTTGCAGGCCGATTGTCTGGCAGGGATCTGGGGGCGCGATGTGCAGCAGCAGTTCGGCACGATCGAGGCGGGGGATTACGAAGAGGCGATCAATGCGTCCCGACAGATCGGTGATGACACGTTGCAGCGCAATGCAGGCCAGGTGCCGATGCCGGACAGCTTTACCCATGGCACCAGCGCACAGCGGTCGAAATGGTTCCAGATCGGCTTGAAGTCGGGGCAGTTGTCGGCGTGTGACACGTTTAAGGTGTCCAACCCTTGAGCGGTTGACGCCGCCGTCGCGGGCGGCTACATCGCGGATCAGGTGGCCCGAGTGGTGGAATGGTAGACGCAGAGGACTCAAAATCCTCCGCCGCGAGGCATGTCGGTTCGAGTCCGACCTCGGGCACCAACAATTTTCGCAGTCATAGGAATGCACATGCTCCAGTCCCGGGGCGTGAATTGCGCCAAATTCGCGGCGAAGTTGTGGCGCGTCGCGCAACCGATTCGGACAAACTTAACCTTAACACTGCGTTAACGCGCACTGATCGCGTGATTTTTCCCAAACTGATGCCCAGGTTGCAACAACAGTCGGTAAAATGGGCAGAAATGCGGCAATGAATCGCGTCGTGGTTAAAGCACGGGGTTGTTTCTTTAATTGATACAATGGGACGGAATTGCATGAAGATTACCATGCAAATCCGCCAATTTGTTTAATATTTAGTCGATGTGGCGGAGTTAGCTATTTCCACTTTGGCAACGCGTAACAACCTTGGGTTATTAAATGGCGCGCCGGTATCCCAGCTGTTGGAGTTTTCGCCACAACCTTGACACGATCCGGCCATTTTTCCGCTTTGCGATGGGCGTGAGGACCGCTAATTAGAACATGTCCTAACTTGTAAGGACAAAGGCCGTGGGGGCGGTCTGTGTGTGTCGGTCGCATCAGTTTGGTGCGGGAAGTCGTCACTGTGGTTCGAAAATGGGGCGCTGCGCCCTTTCAGGTGCCAAAGCGGTTTTGCCTGTTTTGGCCCGGCCCCAGTTGTCTGCCCCCGTTCCGCAACCATCACAACAGCCCGGCGTCTGGCGCGGTCACACCTGTGGCCGGCTGTTCTCTGCATTCCGCAAGGTGTGCAGGGCACCGCCAGGGTTGACGAGGCGGCAAACCGCCCTTGGAGATCAGGGGTTTTGGCCCTGGACATGTGATGGAGTGGACGATGCGACTGACGGACAGATCCCTGAACCTTGCGGCATGTGGTGCCGGAACGCTTTCACTGGCCCTGACCGATGGTGCGGCGATGCCAGTCTCATTGCCTCACGCAACGCGGTTTTGAGGAACCTGACATGACACTGTCGTATTTTTACAGCGATTCCCACGGCAACGACTGGCCCGTAAAGCCGGATTGCGTCACGCTGCACAGCAATGGGTGCTGGTATGACGACGAGGGTCATCAGTGCCATCCGAAGCTTGACGGGTATGTCGAAGGCACGGCGGGAAGCGACCTGATCGACTACAATTACACGGGCGATCCCGAAGGCGACAAGATTGACCACAACGACGCCATCCTGCCGGGTGCAGCCAAGCAGGATGATTATGTGATTGCCGGTGCGGGCAACGATACGGTTCTGGCCGGTCTGGGCAACGACAACGTGTTCGGCGGCGACGGCAACGACAGTCTGAACGGTCAGGACGGCAACGATTCGCTTTATGGCGAAAACGGCAATGACGTGTTGATTGGCGGGTCGGGCAACAACATCTCGTATGGCGGCGCGGGCGATGACCGCTTTGTCGGCGGGTCAGGTGCCGATACGTTCGACGGCGGCGCAGGGCAGGACAATCTGGATTACACCGCGTCGGGCGGCGCGGTGAACGTCAATCTGACCACCGGGGCGATGTCGGGCGGCGATGCGGCCAATGACCATATCAATGGCGGCATCGATGGCGTCCTCGGCTCTGCCTTTGGTGACAGTCTGACCGGGTTCGACCAGCAGGGCACCGCGGCTAGCGACACCTACACCAACCAGTTCTGGGGCAACGGCGGCAACGACACCATCACGGGCATGGCGGGCAATGACCTGATCTATGGCGGCAATGATCAGGATCTGATCTATGGCGGCGCCGGAAATGACACGGTTTCGGGCGATGCGGGCAATGACAGCATCTATGGCGGCGACGGCAATGACCTGGCAAGTGGCGGCGATGGCAATGATCTGATCGACACCTCGAACAGCTTGCAATCGCCGGATATCGGGTATCCCGGCCTGTATCCGGCCGACATCGATCCGAACAACGACAAGGACAGTGTCTATGGCGGCGCAGGTGATGACACCATTCGCACCGGCGATGACCGCGATCTGATTGACGGTGGCACCGGCAATGATTCGATCGATGCGGGCGTTGACAATGACACGGTTACTGGCGGCGACGGCAATGACACCATCGTCGGAGCAGAGGGTGCCGATTGCATCGACGGCGGCACCGGCAACGACGTTATCTATGGCGGCTATGGACCCGGCGTGCCGGAGTCGGTGAACATCCCCGACGCAACCGATCTGGCACCGACCAACGGGACGGACAGCATCCACGGCGGCGACGGCAACGACACCATTTTCGGGATGGACGACAGGGACACGCTGTACGGCGACGCCGGCAACGACATGCTGGACGGCGGGATCGACAACGACCTGATGTATGGCGGCACCGGCAACGATCGCGCGCTGGGCGGCGACGGCAATGACACGGTCTACGGCGACGCCGGCAATGACGTGATCACTGGTGGCGCCGGCGCGGATTCGCTGTCGGGCGGCGATGATCGTGACCTGTTCGTGGGCGGCAATACCGGCGACTTTGTCGATGGCAACGAAGGTGGCAACGATTATGACACGCTGGACCTTACGGGTGCTGGCCCGCTGCACATCATCTATGACGCTCTCAACCCCGAAAACGGTACTGTCAATTTCCTGGACCCGACCGACCATCACATCACCGGCACGCTGACGTTCAAGAACATCGAGAATGTCATCCCCTGCTTTACCCCCGGCACCATGATTGCCACGCCGCGCGGCGAAGTGGCTGTGGAAAACCTGCGGGTTGGTGACAGGATCATCACCCGGGACAACGGGATGCAGGAAATTCGCTGGCTTGGGCGGCGAGAGCTCAGCTGGAAGGACCTTGCCTCGGCACCACATCTGAAACCGGTGCTGATCCGGCAGGGGGCGTTGGGCAACGGCCTGCCGGAGCGCGACATGCTGGTGTCGCCGAACCACCGGTTGCTGGTGGCAAATGACCGCACCGCCCTGTATTTCGACGAGCACGAGGTTTTGGTGGCGGCCAAGCATTTGGTGGCGGGCAAGGGCGTGCATTCGGTGGATGCTGCGGGGGCGACCTATCTTCATTTCATGTGCGACCGCCACGAAGTCGTGCTGTCGAACGGCGCCTGGACCGAAAGCTTCCAACCCGGCGACTACACGCTGAAGGGCATGGGAAATTCGCAACGCTCTGAAATCTATGACCTGTTCCCGGATTTGAAGACCACCGCCGGGCTGGAAAGCTATGCCGCAGCGCGCCGCACATTGAAGCGCCACGAGGCCCTGCTGATCGTCCGGTAAACCATGCAGCGAGCCGGGGCCGCACAGGCTGTCGGCGACGGAGAAGGAGGGCGCAAGCCCTCCTTTTACGTTTTCGTCCTGATCCGCTGACCTGTGGCGTCAGTATGGCGCTGCCCGAGATGCGCCGCAATTGCATCAAACCTGACCCTGAAAACCCCTGAACTGGACACAGTTTGAGAACGGTTTGCGTGTATCCGGACAGTTAAGAAGTAAGGGTTTGCGCAAAATGGCGACGATTACCGGGACCACAGGGAACGACAGCCTGATGGGCACCACGAAGGCGGACTCGATCACCGGGGACGCCGGCAACGATACAGTGTTTGGCGGCAACGGCAATGACACCATCTATGGTGGCGATGGCAACGACTCCCTGTCGGGGGATGCGGGCAATGACACGGTAGACGGCGGTAACGGAAATGACACGCTGGATGGCGGCACCGGCAACGACAGTCTGACGGGCGGCAGCGGTGATGACACATTCAAACTAAGCGGCTCTTTTGGCAACGACACGATCGCTGGCGGCGAGACTGGGGAAGCCTCTGGCGATACGATTGACGCCTCCAGCCTGACCTCGGGCGTGACCGTGACCTTTTCCGGGGCGGAAGCCGGCACGGTGGGTGATGGCACCAGCACCACCAGTTTCAGCCAGGTCGAGAATTTCAAACTGACCGGTCAGGCCGACACGGTAAACGCCAGTGCTGCGACAAGTTCGGTCAACGTCAATGCGGGCGAAGGGGCGGACACGCTGACAGGATCTTCGGCTGCGGACACGCTGACTGGCGGCGGCGGCGGCGATTCGATCTATGGCGGTGCCGGCGGCGACAGCATCAACGCGGGCGTCAGCACGGCGACCACCGGCGCGGGTAACCTGAGCTGGGCGGGTCTTGGTGCCAGCGGCACCAGCATCGTCACCGGCTTTACCGAAGATAGCGGCGGCATCCGCATCACCGGCACGTTCCACAACGACGGCATTTCCGCTGCGAGCGAGACCGATACCACCACCAGCACTTATGTCGGCGCAGGTGAGACGTTCAGCAGCACCTCCAACCTTTATCTTGCGGGCAATGGCAGCGGGGCGACCTCTACCACCACGCTGAATTTCTCGAACGCGCCAGCTGGCGGTACCGATGGCACCGCCAGCAACGTCACCTTCCGCATCAACGATATCGACCAGGGCACCTGGCGCGATGTGATGGCGATCCGCGCCTTTGATGCCAATGGCAATCCGGTGACCGTGACGATCACGTCGTCCAGCACCGGAGCGTTCGCCGACACCGTCTCAGGCGGCACCATCACCGCCGGCAACGAAGCAGGGGCCCCCACCGATGCCAATGGTTCGGCGCTGGTTACGATTCCGGGGCCGCTGTCGCAAATCCAGATCAGCTATTCCAATGCCGGTTCTTCAGGTCAGGTCATCTACATTTCGGATGTGCAGTATACGACGACGTATCTGGACAATGACTATTCCAGCGGCGGTGACGGCAATGACAGCCTCTATGGTGGCATCGGCAACGATCTGCTTTACGGCGACGCCGGAAACGACTCGGTTTACGGCGGCGACGGCAACGACAGCCTGTTTGGCGGCGCAGACACGGACACTCTGTTCGGTGAAGCCGGCAATGACTCGCTCAGCGGCGATGCCGGCGCGGATTCGCTGCTGGGCGGCGCGGGCAACGACTCGCTCTATGGCGGCACCGAGAATGACACGCTGTCGGGCGATGCTGGCAATGACCTGCTCTACGGCGGTGACGGCAATGATTCCGTCTCGGGCGGGACCGAGAATGACACGCTGTATGGTGACCTTGGCGACGACTCGCTCAGCGGTGACGCTGGCGCGGATTCGCTGCTGGGCGGCGCGGGC
>JANYFE010000087.1 GCA_025362795.1 Rhodobacterales bacterium
AATGGTGATGCCGGGCGACAACCTCAAGTTCAACGTGACCCTGATCGCGCCGATCGCGATGGAAGACAAGTTGCGCTTCGCCATCCGCGAAGGCGGCCGCACCGTCGGCGCAGGCGTCGTGTCGAAGATTATTGAGTGATCCACTGCGGTCCACCTTCGGGTGCACCGCTGACCGCCAACTAATGTGAACCTATTGGCCGGGCAAACCTGCCCGGCTTACGTTCCGAAGGAAAACACAATGCCAGGTCAAACTATCCGCATCCGCCTGAAGGCCTTTGACTTTCGCGTTCTGGATGCCAGCACGCAGGAAATCGTCAACACGGCCAAACGGACGGGCGCACAGGTCCGCGGGCCGATCCCGCTTCCGAACAAGATCGAGAAGTTCACGGTTCTGCGTGGTCCGCATATCGACAAGAAGTCGCGCGACCAGTGGGAAATCCGCACGCACAAGCGTCTTCTTGATATCGTAGACCCGACGCCGCAAACCGTGGACGCGCTGATGAAGCTCGACCTGGCCGCCGGCGTTGACGTCGAAATCAAAGTATAAGGAGCACCACACCATGCGCTCCGGCGTTATTGCAAAAAAGCTGGGCATGACCCGGCTGTTCCTTGAAAATGGAACACAGGTTCCGGTGACGGTCTTGCAGTTGGATAACCTGCAAGTTGTCGCCCAACGCACCACCGAAAAGGACGGCTACACCGCCGTTCAACTGGGTGCCGGTCTGGCGAAAGCCAAGCGGACCACGGCAGCCATGCGCGGCCACTTCGCCAAGGCTCATGTCGAGCCCAAGCGCAAGATCGCGGAATTCCGGGTTACCCCGGATTGCCTGATCGACGTGGGCGCGGAAATCACCGCCGATCACTACCTTGCGGGTCAGTTCGTTGACATCGCGGGCACGTCGAACGGCAAGGGTTTTCAGGGTGCCATGAAGCGGCACAACTTTGGCGGTCTGCGGGCCTCGCACGGCGTTTCGGTGTCGCACCGTTCGCACGGGTCCACGGGCCAGTGCCAGGATCCCGGCAAAGTGTTCAAGGGCAAGAAAATGGCCGGTCACATGGGTGCCGTTCGTTCGACCACGCAAAACCTGCAAGTGGTTCGCACGGATGCAGCGCGTGGCCTGTTGATGATCAAAGGCGCGGTTCCCGGCACCGCTGGCGGCTGGGTCACGATCAAGGACGCGGTCAAGAAAGCGGCACCTGCCGGCTTGCCGTTGCCGGCTGCGGTGCGTGCTGCTGCTCCTGTCGAAGTGGTTGGGGGTGAAGCATGAAACTTGATGTAATTTCGCTTGATGGTGGCAAAGCCGGTTCCATTGAATTGAATGACGCGAATTTTGGGTTGGACCCGCGCGCAGATATCCTGCACCGCGTTGTCCGCTGGCAGCGCGCCCGCGCGCAGGCTGGTACCCATTCGGTGCTAACCCGCGCCGAAGTCAGCTATTCGACCAAGAAGATCTATCGCCAGAAAGGCACCGGCGGCGCACGTCACGGTTCCAAGAAAGCGCCGATCTTCCGGCACGGCGGCGTTGTGAAGGGCCCGATCCCGCGCAGCCATGCCCATGACCTGCCCAAGCAATTCCGCGCTTTGGGTCTGCGTCATGCCTTGTCGGCCAAAGCCAAGGCGGGCGAGCTTGTGATCTTGGACGTGGCCACTATGGCCGAAGCCAAGACCGCCATTCTGGCCAAGCATGTGGCGGAACTGGGCTGGAAGCGCGTGTTGATCATTGACGGCGCGTCCGTTGATGCAAACTTTGCGCTGGCAGCCCGCAACATCGAAGGCATCGACGTGCTGCCGACGATGGGCGCGAATGTCTATGATATCCTGAAGCGTGACACTCTGGTGATCACCAAAGCGGGTGTCGAAGCACTGGAGGCTCGCCTGAAATGAGCGCGAAACCCGAACACTACGACCTGATCAAAAAGCCGGTCATCACCGAAAAGGCCACCATGGCGTCCGAACATGGCGCGGTGGTTTTTCAAGTGGCGATGGACGCGACCAAACCGCAGATCAAGGAAGCGGTCGAGGCGATTTTCAATGTCAAGGTGAAGGCGGTCAACACCACCATCACCAAAGGCAAGGTCAAAAAGTTCCGCGGTCGCAATGGCGAGCGCAGCGACAAGAAGAAAGCCTATGTGATGCTGGAAGAAGGCAACACTATCGACGTCACCACGGGCCTCTGATAGAAGGCCTCGAATCTCACGGCCCCGGGCTTTCCGGGGCCGTGGAATTTCTGCTCTCGGGGATCTTCGGAGCCCTATAAACCTTGGGTCCGCAACGCCGGACCCTCCAAAACGGAAGACAGAAAGCATGGCACTTAAGTCGTATAAGCCGACGACGCCTGGCCAACGCGGGTTGGTTCTGATCGACCGTTCGGAATTGTGGAAAGGCCGTCCCGTCAAATCCCTCACCGAGGGTCTGATCGGAACTGGTGGCCGGAACAACACCGGACGTATCACGATGTGGCACAAGGGTGGGGGCGCCAAGCGTCTGTACCGTGTCGTCGATTTCAGGCGTGTAAAATTCGATATGCCTGCGGTGGTAGAGCGGATCGAATATGATCCGAACCGCACCGCGTTTATCGCGCTGATCAAATATTCGGATGGCGAACAAGCCTATATCCTTGCCCCGCAGCGTCTGGCGATTGGCGATAGTGTCGTCTCCGGTGCCAAGACCGACGTGAAGCCGGGCAATGCCATGCCGTTCTCGGGCATGCCGATCGGTGCCATCGTCCACAACGTGGAACTGAAGGCTGGCAAAGGCGGGCAGTTGGCCCGGGCCGCTGGCACCTATGCGCAGTTCGTCGGTCGCGACGGTGGCTATGCTCAGATCCGCCTGTCTTCGGGCGAATTGCGCATGGTCCGTCAGGAATGCATGGCCACCATCGGTGCCGTGTCGAACCCCGACAACTCGAACCAGAACTTCGGCAAGGCCGGTCGTATGCGCCACAAGGGCATCCGCCCGACGGTGCGCGGCGTTGCAATGAACCCGATTGACCACCCGCATGGCGGCGGCGAAGGCCGCACCTCGGGCGGCCGCCACCCGGTCACTCCGTGGGGCAAGGGCACCAAGGGGAACAAGACCCGCAAGGCCAAAGCTTCGGACAAGCTGATTGTCCGGTCGCGTCACGCGAAGAAAGGGCGCTAATCCATGGCACGTTCTATCTGGAAGGGCCCGTTCGTCGACGGTTATCTGTTGACCAAGGCCGACAAGGCGAGAGCCTCTGGCAAGAACGAGGTGATCAAGATCTGGTCGCGTCGTTCCACCATCCTGCCGCAGTTCGTCGGGCTGACATTTGCAGTCTACAACGGCAAGAAACACATCCCGGTCAACGTGACCGAGGAAATGATCGGCCAGAAGTTCGGTGAATATTCGCCGACGCGGACCTATTACGGTCACGCCGCCGACAAGAAAGCGAAGAGGAAGTAAGCCATGGGTAAGGAAAAAGCTCCGCGCCGCGTGGCCGAAAACGAAGCAATGGCCGTCGCCCGCATGCTGCGGACGTCAGAGCAGAAACTGAATCTGGTTGCCGGTCTGATCCGTGGCAAAAAGGTCGAACGTGCGCTCGCCGATCTGACCTTCTCGAAAAAGCGGATCGCGGGTGACGTGAAAAAGTGCCTGCAATCGGCGATTGCCAATGCCGAGAACAACCACGGTCTTGACGTTGACAGCCTTGTCGTCGCCGAAGCCTGGTGCGGCAAGAACCTGGTGATGAAGCGTGGACGTCCGCGGGCACGGGGCCGTTTCGGCAAGATCATGAAGCCGTTTTCTGAGATCACCATCAAGCTGCGTCAAGCCGGGGAGACTGCATAATGGGTCAGAAGGTCAATCCGATCGGCATGCGCCTTCAGGTCAATCGCACCTGGGACAGCCGCTGGTTCGCTGAATCGAAAGACTACGGCAATCTGTTGCTGGAAGACCTGCGCATGCGCGAGTTCATCCACAAGGAATGCCTGCAGGCCGGCATCTCGAAAGTGATCATCGAACGCCCACACAAAAAGTGCCGTGTGACCATTCACACGGCGCGTCCAGGCGTCATCATCGGCAAAAAGGGTGCCGACATCGAAACGCTTCGCAAGAAGCTGACGGTGTTCACCAAGTCGGAACTGCACCTCAACATCGTTGAGATTCGCAAGCCCGAGCTGGACGCCCAACTTGTCGCGGAATCGATCGCGCAGCAAATGGAGCGCCGGGTGTCCTTCCGCCGTGCCATGAAGCGTGGCGTCCAGAACGCTATGCGGATCGGGGCACTTGGCATCCGGGTCAACGTCGCGGGCCGCCTTGGCGGTGCCGAGATTGCCCGGACAGAATGGTACCGCGAAGGCCGCGTGCCGTTGCATACCCTGCGCGCCGACATTGACTATGCCCTGTCCGAAGCCATGACGCCTTACGGCATCATCGGTGTGAAGGTCTGGATCTTCAAAGGCGAAATCCTGGAGCATGATCCGCAGGCGCATGATCGCCGCCAAGCCGAGTCGCAGGAAGGTGCCGCACCGCGCGCCCCTCGCCGCGACCGCGAACGCGCGTAAGGAGCAAGACAGATGTTGCAACCAAAACGGACCAAGTTCCGCAAACAGTTCAAGGGCCGCATCCACGGCGAAGCCAAAGGCGGCTTTCTGTTGAACTTCGGCTCTTTCGCGCTGAAATCGACCGAACCAGAACGTGTCACGGCCCGTCAGATCGAAGCGGCCCGCCGCGCGATCACCCGCCACATGAAACGTCAGGGCCGCGTCTGGATCCGGATATTCCCGGACGTTCCGGTGTCGGCCAAGCCGGTTGAAGTACGGATGGGTAAAGGCAAAGGCTCGACCGACTATTGGGCGGCCAAGGTGAAACCCGGTCGCATCCTGTTCGAGATCGATGGCGTATCTGAAGTCATCGCGCGCGAGGCTTTGCGCCTTGGTGCGATGAAGCTTCCGGTCACCACCCGCGTCGTCGCCCGCGAAGACTGGTAAACACGGTGCGTGCAAGCACGCAATCTACTGCCACGAAGCCCTGCCGGTAACGGTGGGGTTTTTCTTTTGGTTCTGGAGCCCATCATGGCCGCAATCACCTCACTGTTCGTCACCCGCCTGTATCGTGCCGAGTTGAACGAACTGGCCAAGAAGAAACTCAACTACGCCGAACTTGAAGACGCCTGTCTTGGCATTGCCGAAGATGACGAGGCGGGCCAGACGTGGTGCGAAGAAAACGGCTACCCCGGCTACACCAGCTATGCCTCGCTGAACGACCTGCCGTGGCGGTCCCCTATCTTTGCCGATCTGGAAAAGGCGCTGGACAAACACGTCGCGGCCTTCGTCAAGGATCTGGGATTTGATCTGCAGGGCAAAAAGCTGAAATGCGGATCGTTCTGGATCAACATTCTCCCCCAGGGCGGCATGCACGCCAGCCACATCCACCCGCATTCCGTGATCTCCGGCACCACCTATGTTGCGATGCCCAAGGGGACCAGCGCCCTGAAACTGGAAGACCCGCGCCTGCCGATGATGATGGCCGCTCCGGTCCGGTCCAAGAAGGCCCCGCAAGAGTTGCAGAGCTTTGTCTATGTGAAGCCCGAGGTGGGCGAGGTGCTGCTGTGGGAAAGCTGGCTGCGTCACGAGGTGCCGATGAACATGTCGGAGGAGGACAGGATTTCGGTGAGTTTCAATTATGAGTGGGGGTAGGGGTTGCACGCGTGAAATTATGGGTAAGATATTGATTATAAACAATTACATGGTACGCGATTTCACGCGCCGTCGCGGACAATGTGCATTAAGGATTGAAAAAGGATAGTTTCTATCCTATGTTGACTCATGGCGTTCGAGTTTGACACTGCCAAGGGCGCCTGCAACAAGGCCAAACACGGCATTGACTTCGTCGATGCACAGGCGCTTTGGGCGGATGATGGATTGGTGGCTGCTCCGATCATGTCGGGGGGTGAGCCGCGTTTCTTGGTGATAGGTCAGCTTGAAGGTAAATGCTGGACGGCAATCTGCACTCATCGCGGAGATGCTGTGCGGATCATCTCGGTCAGGCGGGCGCGCAAAGTGGAGGTTGCATTCTATGAAGGCTCTTGAAACCATTACAGCCCATGAACTGGACGAAAAGTTCGACAATGGCGAAGACATAAGTGCCTATGTCGACTGGTCCAAAATGCGCCGCCCCAACCTTGAGGCGCGGCGGGTGAATGTGGATTTCCCGGCCTGGATGGTGGACCGCCTGGATAAGGAAGCCCGGCATCTGGGCGTGACGCGGCAATCGGTGATCAAGATGTGGATTGCGGAGCGGTTGCGATAGGAGCGACAAACAATTGGAATACGCCCCCTTTGCCATTTCAGTTCTTGCGCTCGTAGTATCTGGAGCGACTCTATGGCTTTCCCATCTGCGTAAGGGAAAGCTGAAGATGACAAAACCCACAGTCATCTTTTTCGGCCCCGACGGGGGAGAGCGAGGAATTTCAAAGCTGTTTCTTCGGACCCTGCTCTACTCCACGGCGAAGCGGGGGGTCGTGCTGGAGCACCTCTACGTCCGGCTACGCCGCGGAGAGACTCAACAAAACTTCAACATTTGGGTTTATGGTGACAAGGATTTGGCGCGCGGTAGTGGTCTGTTCATAGGACAAGAAGGAGTTGCCACAAACCATCACTTTCTACTTCCAAGCGACATCGGAAACTTTGAATTTGTGGCGGGGGACTACCGCCTAGAGGTTTTTGGCAAGACCGTCGCGCAGGATCGCATTCACCTGCTTTCTATGATCAATTTAGTGATCTCCCCCGAAGAAGCATCAAAACTAAGGAAGCCGGACCACGGTGTCTATTTTGATTGGGGACCAGACGCGGGCCGCTACCAGACTAAGATCGATGGAAAACCAAGCAGCGCAATGGACCCGTTGAAGAAGCTTGAAATTTTGCAAAAAGGCGCTGCCGTGGAAGAGGCGAAGTAGTAACCCACATCCCCCTTGCCCTAACCCCATTCCTCCCCTATACGGCCCCATCGAGCGATTCCGGGGGACCGGATTCGCTGGTTTCATATTGATCCACCAGACCTACGGTTACCCTCGGGGCCGTCTGGTGTCGCAGAAAAGGATAAGGGCGCATGATCGCCAGTGAACTGAAGTCGAAGACGCCCGACCAGCTGCGTGACAGTCTGGTTGCGCTGAAGAAGGAAGCGTTCAATCTGCGCTTTCAGGCGGCCACCAACCAGTTGACCAACACGTCGCGCATCAAGGCCGTGCGCCGTGATGCTGCCCGTGTCAAAACCGTGCTGGCTCAAAAAGCCGCCGAAGCCGCGAAGTAAGGGGACCGCCATGCCGAAACGTATTCTTCAGGGCGTCGTAACCTCTGACAAAAACGAACAAACCATCACGGTTCTGGTCGAGCGCCGCTTCAAGCACCCGGTGCTGTTGAAAACCATCCGCAAGTCCAAGAAATACCGGGCCCACGATGCGTTGAACCAATTCAAGACCGGCGACACCGTCCGTATCGAGGAATGTGCGCCGATTTCGAAATCCAAACGCTGGACGGTTGTTGTCGCACCTGCGGCATGAACTGAACAGCTCCATCGAAACCCTGGGGGTATCCTCCAAAGGTCGGGAGTAGACTAAATGATCCAGATGCAGACCAATCTGGATGTTGCTGACAACTCTGGCGCGCGCCGAGTTCAGTGCATCAAGGTTCTGGGCGGTTCACACCGTCGCTATGCATCCGTGGGCGACATCATCGTGGTGTCGGTCAAGGAAGCCATTCCGAAAGGCCGTGTCAAAAAGGGCGACGTGCGTAAAGCCGTTGTCGTGCGCACCGCTAAGGAAGTCCGCCGCGAAGACGGCACGACCATCCGATTTGACCGCAACGCCGCCGTCATCCTGAACAATCAGGGCGAACCGGTCGGCACGCGGATCTTTGGCCCGGTTGTCCGCGAGTTGCGCGCCAAGAACTTCATGAAAATCATCAGCCTTGCGCCGGAGGTGCTGTAATGGCAGCCAAGCTCAAAAAGGGCGATAAGGTCGTCGTGTTGACCGGCAAGGACAAGGGCCGCAACGGCGAGATTTCGTCGGTTGCCCCCAAGGCCAACAAAGCCGTGGTCGAGGGTCTTAACCTTGCCATCCGTCACACCAAGCAGTCGCAAGCCTCGCAAGGCGGCCGCATCTCCAAGCCGATGCCGATCGACCTGTCGAACCTGTCGCTGATCGACAGCAACGGTAAGGCAACCCGCGTCGGGTTCCGCATGGAAGGCGACAAGAAGGTCCGCTTTGCCAAAACCACCGGGGAGGTCATCTGATGTTGGATGAAGCCAAGTACACCCCGCGTCTCAAGGCGGATTATGCAGCGCGGATTCGTCCGGCGCTGATGGAAGAGTTCGGTTACAAGAACGCTATGCAGTTGCCCCGTCTGGACAAGATCGTTCTGAACATGGGCGTCGGCGAAGCGGTCAAGGACACCAAGAAGGTCAAGAAAGCCGCCGAGGAGCTGACGCTTATCGCCGGTCAAAAGGCAGTCATCACCCACGCCAAAAACAGCATTGCTGGTTTCCGTGTCCGTGAAGAAATGCCGCTTGGCTGCAAGGTGACCATGCGCGGCGACCGGATGTATGAATTCCTGGACCGTCTGATCACGATCGCCCTGCCGCGCGTCCGCGACTTTCGCGGCGTCAAAGGCTCGTCTTTCGATGGCCGTGGCAACTACGCCATGGGATTGAAAGAGCAACTCGTGTTCCCCGAGATCGAATTCGACAAAGTCGATGAAGTTCTGGGTATGGACATCATCATCTGCACCACCGCAAAGACCGATGCGGAAGCGAAGGCGCTGTTGAAGAAATTCAACATGCCCTTCACGTCCTGATCGCGAGGAACCTGACAATGGCAAAAAAATCCATGGTGAACCGCGAAGTGAAGCGCGCCAAGCTGACGAAGCAATTCGCGGCCAAGCGTGCGGCACTCAAAGCGGTGATCAACGATCAAGCTAAAACCACGGTGGAAGACCGCTTCAAGGCTTCGATCAAGCTCGCAGCCCTGCCGCGCAATTCCTCTGCCACGCGCATGCACAACCGCTGCCAGCTGACTGGCCGCCCGCATGCGGTGTACCGTAAACTGAAACTCTCGCGTATCATGCTGCGCGATCTGGCCTCGTTCGGTCAGATCCCCGGCATGGTCAAGTCAAGCTGGTAGGGGAGGAAAAAGATGTCAATGAACGATCCTCTCGGCGATATGCTGACACGCATCCGCAACGCGCAGATGCGCGGCAAAGCCACCGTCAAGACTCCGGCGTCCAAATTGCGGGCGTGGGTGCTGGATGTGCTTTTGGGTGAAGGCTACATCCGCGGCTACGAAAGCGCCAAGACCGACAACGGTCAGGGCGAGTTGACCATCAGCCTGAAGTATTTCGAAGGCACCCCGGTCATTCGTGAAATCAAGCGCGTCTCCAAACCCGGTCGTCGGGTTTACATGGGCGTCAAAGACATCCCGACCGTGCGCAACGGTCTGGGCGTTTCAATCGTGTCGACGCCGAAAGGTGTCATGTCCGATGCAGCCGCACGAACCGCCAATGTTGGCGGCGAAGTGCTCTGCACCGTATTCTAAGGGGAGGGTGCAATGTCTCGTATCGGCAAGAAACCCGTTCCCTTGGTCAAGGGCACCTCGGCCACAATCTCGGGCCAGACCGTTGAAGTGAAGGGGCCGAAAGGCACTCGCAGCTTTACCGCTGGTGACGATGTCACGCTGACCATTGAAAACGACGCGGTCAAGGTGACGCCGCGCGGCATGTCCAAACGGGCTCGCGCCCAATGGGGTATGAGCCGCTCGATGATCCAGAACCTCGTCGAGGGTGTGACCACCGGCTTCAAGAAAGAAATGGAAATCCAGGGCGTGGGCTACCGCGCTGCGATGGCGGGCAATGTGCTCAAGCTGTCGCTGGGCTTCAGCCATGAAGTGAACTTCGAAGTGCCCGCCGGCGTGACCGTGCTGACACCGAAGCAGACCGAAATCACTGTGGAAGGCATTGATCAACAGCTGGTTGGTCAGGTCGCCGCGAACATCCGCGAGTGGAAAAAGCCAGAGCCGTACAAGGGCAAGGGCATCCGCTACAAGGGTGAGTTCGTGTTCCGCAAGGAAGGCAAGAAGAAGTAAGGAGCTAGAGAAATGGCAATTAGTAAAAGAGAGCTGTTCCTCAAGCGCCGTTTGCGCGTCCGGAACAAGATCAAGGCGACTTCGCATGGGCGTCTGCGCCTCAGCGTTCATCGCTCGGGCAAGAATATCAGCGTGCAGCTGATCGACGACGTCAAAGGTGTGACCTTGGCTTCGGCGTCCACTCTGGAAAAAGAGCTGGGCTTCGTTGGCAAGAACAACCTTGAAGCGTCGGCGAAAGTCGGTGCGACGATTGCTGAACGGGCCAAAAAGGCCGGGTTTGAAGAATGCTACTTCGATCGCGGCGGTTTCCTCTTTCACGGCAAGATCAAGGCTTTGGCCGATGCTGCTCGTGAAGGTGGATTGAAGTTCTGAGGAGATAGACAATGGCAGAACGTGAAAACCGCCGGGACGACCGTGGCAACAGCGGCGGACGCCGCGACAATCGCCCCGAGGAAACCCCGGAATTCGCCGATCGTCTGGTCGCGATCAACCGCGTGTCCAAAACCGTAAAAGGCGGCAAGCGCTTTGGCTTTGCAGCTTTGGTGGTTGTGGGCGATCAGCGTGGACGTGTCGGCTTCGGCAAGGGCAAGGCGAAAGAAGTGCCCGAGGCGATCCGCAAGGCAACCGAACAGGCGAAACGTCAGATGATCCGCGTGCCGCTCAAAGACGCGCGGACCCTGCACCACGACATGGAAGGCCGCCACGGCGCCGGAAAAGTTGTAATGCGGACGGCCGTGGCCGGTACCGGCATCATCGCCGGCGGCCCGATGCGCGCCGTGTTCGAAATGCTGGGTTTGCAGGATGTGGTGGCCAAGTCGATCGGCTCCACCAACCCCTACAACATGATCCGCGCCACGATTGACGGGCTGAAAGCCGAAACCTCGCCCCGTCAGGTCGCCGCACGTCGCGGCAAGAAAGTGGCCGAGATTCTGCGCAAGCCAGAAGCTGAAGTGGTGGAGGCCTGATTATGGTAGCCAAGAAAACCACCGAAGGGGCGACCACCGTGAAGAAAACGATCGTCGTGCAGCAAACGGCCTCTGCCGCCCGCCGCCCGGCCGTTCAAACTGCGACCCTCAAAGGTCTTGGCCTGAACAAGATCCGTCGCACCCGCGAGTTGGAAGACACACCTTCCGTCCGCGGCATGGTCCATGCGGTTCGCCACATGGTCAAGATCATCGAAGAACGCGGATAGCAACGGCGGGGTGCGTGCATTCAAGCACCCGACCCGCGCACCGCAGGCTGCGTGATATTGCGCACCGGTTCTTGAAATTGAACGCCCCGCTGTAAAGTGGGGCGTTTTGCTTTTGCTACAAACTCCGTTGGTTGTGGACGTATGACTTCGCGCAGCGCGAAAGATCCGCAGATCGTTGCCCGGAAGGGTTCGAAAGTGAGTCAGATAGACTGCAACACGCCGTCCAGCCCCTCCATAAACCTGTCCACATTCGCACGGCTGAACACCAACGGGGGGCGGATTTTCAAGGTGTGGCCTTGCGGTCCGGTGGCAGAGATCAGGATGCGTTTTCCACGCAGGCCGTTCACGATGCGGACGGCTTTAGGACCGTCAGGTTGGCCACCCGTGACAATGTCCTGACCCAAGAACAGCCCGGCGGCACGAAGAGGGCCGAGGATTTCGCAGGTTTTGGCGAGCGCAAGCAGGGCGTCGCGGAAGTAGGTGCCGGTGGATTGAGCGTTGGCCTGCAGGCCTTCGGTCGCAATCACGTCCAACACCGCCATTGCAGTGGCACTCGCCACGGCATTGCCGCCAAAGGTGTTGAAATAGCGAGCTTTGGACCCGAAGGCCTCGATGACCTCTGGCCGCATCACCAGACCGGCGACGGGGTAGCCGTTGCCCATCGGTTTGCCCAAGGACACCAGATCGGGGATCAGGTCGTGGCGCTGAAAGCCCCAGAAATGGCTGCCGGTGCGGGCGAAGCCGGGTTGCACCTCGTCGGCAATGAACAAGCCACCGGCAGCGCGAATCGCTGCGGCCGCGGGTGTCAGGAAACCGGGCGGATCGGCGTAGACGCCATCGGAAGAAAAGATGGTGTCGACAATCAGAGCGGCGGGCCGGATGCCGTGCCGTTGCAGATCGGTGATGGCGGCCTGAACATGGGTCGTGAAATGGCTGTCGGGGGCGGGAATGGTTCGAATGTGCGGGCCAAGGTTCACCCCTGAACCGAGGCTGGGGGACATGGCGGATGTCGCAAATGTGACGCCATGATAGGCGTTTTCAGTGACGATCAAACCGGTGCCGCCGGTATGGGCAAAGGCGATACGAAGCGCGAGGTCATTGGCTTCTGACCCGGTGCAGGTGAACATGACGTGGCTCAGGTCGGCGGGAAAGGTCGCAAGCAGCCGTTCGGCATAATCGAGCACGGTGTCATGCAAATAGCGGGTGTGGCTGGCGAACAGCATGGACTGGCGGGCCGTGGCGGCGGTGACATGGGGGTGGCAATGCCCGACGCTGGCGACATTGTTATAGCAGTCGAGATAGGCGTTGCCCGCGGTGTCATAGAGCCACACGCCTGCGCCACGCACCAGGTGCACCGGGGTTTCGTAGAACAGGCGATAAGCGGGCCCGAGGAGTTTGGCGCGGCGTTGAACCAGCGCCTCGTCATCCTGAGACAGGTTGCCTTGTCCGGGCGTATAGGCGTTGATCATAGTCATGAAAGGTCCAGTGGTGTGCGCGGCAGCGCTGCAAGAGCAAAAAGGCCGTCCTGCGCCCCTTGATAGTTGCGCAGGATATAGGGGGCGTTGTCCGGGTAAATGGCAACCCGGGCAGAGGCAATTGTCAGCGAGGTCAGCATGCGGGTGGCCACCAGGTCGGGGAGAAGGCGGATCTCCAGCTGGGTAAGTGGCAGTTGGGCGTGGTAGGCGCGGGCAACGTCCAAAAGGGATTGCAGCGGCTGGGTGGGGTCGATCTGGTAACAAGCGGTGACGGCGGCGTCGCAGATCAGCGGGGTTTTCACCATGTCGCCAAAGTCCAGTATCCCGGCGATTTCGTCAGGTTTGGCCGGGTTCACCAGCACATTGTGCGGGTTAAGGTCGTTGTGTACGACCTGGGTTCTCAAACTGGGAATATGGGGCAGGATCTCGCGGTCGAAACGGTCGAGCGTCTCGGTGGCGAGCGGGCGAACGGCGTCGGGGACATGGCTCAACAGTGGGCGCAGGGCGCTGGCATGTTTGATGTCCCACTGCAGGACATGGCTGCCCGCGGGATGGTCGAAGCGTTGCAGGCCAAGCGAAAGGCGGGCAGCGATGGTCCCGAGGTTCTTGCGCTGCGCCGGGGTGCGGGGGGCCAGATATTGCGGCAGGCCTTCAAGATAGGTCAGCAGCCGCAGGATGCCGTGCGGTGTTTGCGCCTCGGTCTGACCCGAGCGGGTGCGGATGACCCTGGGCACAGGCAGATCGGCGTCCTCGAGGTGGAGAAGGGCGGTTGTCTGAAAATGGGTGACTTGCGCCGGCTCGGCGGGGTTGGCGAGTTTCAGGACATAAGTGCCGACGGGGGTGGTCAGCCGGAAATTGAGATCGCGCTCTGACACCAACCGGGTGAGCGTTCCGGCGACGCCGAAATGAACTTGGGCAAGGTCGGCGGCTTGCTCGGGCGAAAGGGTGGGCGGGGCGGTGGACAGGCTGGCACCTAAGGCAATCATGGGCGGGTCCGGGTTTGGGTAGGTACATGAAGCTGAACCCAGCAGGCAGTGTCAACCAGCGTGCCAAACTGAGAGGTGGTTCGGGAAAACTGAACAGTTGGGATAAGTGGATTTTCCGCGCAACAACGGCATGATTGCCGCATGCGAGGAGATGACCATGACGAGACGACCGCGCCGGAACCACAGCCCGGCATTCAAGGTGTGAGGAG
>JANYFE010000096.1 GCA_025362795.1 Rhodobacterales bacterium
CAAGCTGGCAGGGCGGCATTGGCGGCGAAGCCCAGCGCGTTCAGCAGCTCTGCGAAAAACCGATCAAAATCGGAATCTCGCGCTCGCGCATCCTCCTCCTCCTCCTTTACAGGTTTACTTAGGGGTTCTCTTACAAGGTTAATCTCCGGATTCCGGAGATGGCTTTGGGCAAAATCCGGAGATGGCTTTGCCAAAAATCCGGAGATGGCTCCATGTCCGGAATCCGGAGTTGGGTCGCCGTCCAGTTCTTCGTCCGTTCTTTCCGAGCCGTCTCCGGTTTCCGGAGTTGGCTCTGGTGGAAAGCCATCCTCGAACCCCAGGATGTAGCGTGTCGCCAGGCGCTTGTGGGTCTGGGTGTCCTGCGCCCGAACCCGGTGGATCAGGCGCAGTTCCTGCAGCCTGGCGAGGTGTTCGTTCAGGGCCGAGATCGACATTTCCGCATCGTCCGCCAGCCGCGCCTGCGTCGGGAAGCAGCCAAAGTCCGGATTGTGCCGATCACACAAAAACCACAGAACGATCTTGGTCGCTGGCTTCAGCCCGCGCTGCTGGATGGCCCAGACGGTTGCCTTGTGGCTCATGGCGTCACCCGTCGCGCCGAGCTGGCGATGCGAGTGGAAAATCCGTGATCGGCCAGCGCGCCCAGCGCATCGTCGAGACTGCGCACCAGCGCCCAGCCGAAACCCTGCGCCAGCACAGCATCGCGAAACGCTTCTTGGTCGGGGCGCAGGCGGCCCTTCGGCGCCTTCAGCTCAAAGAACAAGACGCGGCCGCCAGAGATCACGATCAGATCGGCAAAGCCGGAATGCACGCCCATACCGACGAGGATGGACTGGCGGATTTGGCCGCGGGGACCGGCCTCGGTCACCTCGTTGGCGCAATGATGGACGATGGCGTCGCGCGGCAGGGCGAAGCGCAGCGCCTGCACGATGGCGTGCTGAAGACCGGCTTCAGGGGTGTCGCGAGTCATCGCGTGATCCTCCGGTCGCCATCTTCGCGCTGGGCGCGGCGCACCGGTCGCCTGGCGTCGATCACCAACAGCAACACCCGGGCATTCTTGCGCTCGGCGGCGGTTTCGCCATGGGCGACAAGGACATTGCAGGCCAGTCCGATCAGGTGATCGCTGTGCCGGGCGACATCGGCAACGACGGCGCGGGCCTCGGCCAGACGGTCAGAGGGCCAAACGGAAATGCGGGTTTGGGCGATCATGTCCGCCCCCGCGATTTGCGCACAGGATGCACCTGTTCCTGCGCCCTGATCCAATCCTGCACCGATGCGCGCCGGTACAGAGCCTTTCGCCCTATGCGTGTGCATGGCGGCCCGACCCGCCGTGCTTCCCATCTGCCGAGAGTTTCGGTCTTAAGGCCCAGCTCGTTTGCCAGCTGTTCCCGGGTGATCCAGTCAGCCAAAAGATTCAGCGGCTCCAATGCCGCCACGGGTTGGGGGTCTGTCATGAACTGCTCCGATTTCTTCCCGCCCTCTTGCTGGGGCATGGTCAGGGAAGCAGATCGCGAGGGGCGGAATACAGGCAGAGACCGGAATTGAAACGCGCCTTTCAATTCCACCCCTTGTTTCATTGGTGTTTCAGACAATTGGTACCGACGGAGTGGCCGGGCCTGCTGCTTCGATGAGCCTCCAAATCGTGGGCCAAAGTGTCGATCACAGGGCGGCAGTGCAGGATCCTTCCGGGCAAGCCGCATTGACCAGCTTTCGGGAGGGATTCGCTTGTTTTGAGACGAGCGGAATAGCCGGAAAAGCCAGTTCCGGTTGTGTTTCGGCGAGGTTCAACGGCACTCAAAGACATGTTGCGGGAACCAGCCGGATTGGCCGACTATCACGGGTTCGTGATTGCCAACTCGCCCTGTGGATGCGTATCGTTGGGGTGAGCAGCAAACAAGAATCGAAAAAGACGAACACAGTCGGATGCAGGCAGCCCTCGGTGTGCAGCACTGGCCCACAGGCGGTTTTCCTCGACGACAAGCTCACTACACAGTCCGCCCGTGTGCTTGGCAGCGCGGGCTTTTTAACTCGCAATCCGACGGTTTTGGCCGAACGATGCCGCATGTCTGAAAGGATCTTATTCATGCCTCTGCCGCCCATCGCCTTCTATTCGATTTATGAACTGTCAGCGCGCTGGGGCTGTCATCCAGCAGATGTCGCGGGCTGGGCTGCGGCCGGGCATTTTCAGGTTCTGGCAGGCATCCCGCCGGTCAGCTGCGGAGACGACACCGTCGCAGGATTGGTCGAGGTACCAATTGCGGAATTGATGCCGATGTTTCGCCGGTATGGCCCAAGCGATGAACTTTGCCGCCTGAAGCGTGTCTTGCCGCCCGGGAGCAAGGTGTGGTTGAAGGTGACCGATCCACTTGATGGCCTGCCAATCCGGTCGTCTGACCTGCTGCTCGCTGCCTTTTCGGTGCAGCGATTTGAGGAGGAACGCGATCTGCTGCGGCGCCCTGCCGCAAACACGGGTGCGACCCCGCGCTATGAATGGGATGCAATGTATGCGTGGCTCTTCTGGTTTGCCCACGAAAAGGGCTTGCCAGAAAACCAGGCGGCTATGATCGCCTTGGTGCAAGAGTGGTTCGTTCAGAACTCGCGGTCTGGGGACGTGCCGGATGAAAGCACGATCCGCAAACGGCTCACTATGCTCTGGCGCAAGCTGAAGGGCGAGGAGCCGGTGAATTGATCAGGCCGATTTTGGCAGGTCGGCGTTTTCCTGCGCTGCGTCGTGCACAAGGCGCGGCCGGGGGCGCAGGAGGTTGGCCACCGTGTCGACTCCCGCCCGCAAAGGCGAATCCATCAGATGAGCGTAGCGCTGCGTCGTCTGCATCTGGCTGTGGCCTAAAAGCTTGCCGATCATTTCAAGTGAGGCACCACCGCTGACCAGCAGGGATGCGAAGGTGTGGCGCAGGTCGTGGATCCGCAAATCGGGCAAGTCGGCATCCTTCTGAACTTTCATCCAGAACCGGCGAATTTCCCGCACCGGCTGGCCGATGGTCTCGCCGGGAAACAGCCACGGGTTGCCGCGCGGGACGATCAGTTGGCGCTGGCGGACGATGGTCACCACCTCCTGCGAGATCGGCACACGATGGATCTTGCGCTGCTTGGTGGTCGCGGCGGGTTTCGACCAGATGACGTAGTCGAGGTTGAACTGTTCGAACCGCGCCGTCCGCACCTCGCCCACCCGGGCGCCGGTCAGCATGCACATGCGGATGATTGCCGCTGCGCGCTGATCCTCGGCGCCGTCAAGAACCGCCGCGATCCGGGTCAACTCTTCAGGGCCAAGGAAGCGTTCACGGGCCTCTTCGATGCGCCGGTGGAAGCCATGTGCGGGATTGTCGGCACGCCATTCCCATTCGATGGCCAGCGTGAACATCTTGCGCAGCACCTCGCCGGTGCGATTCGCGCGGATCGGGGTCGGCTTGTGTCCTTGCAGCTTTCGCGCACGATTGTTGGGCTTTTCCTTGCTGGGGCGCGGGCGGCCCTCGGCCACGAAATCGAGGAACCGAGCGACATCCGACTTGGTGATTTCGGTCACCAACTTGTTGCCCCAGATAGGCTCGACCATCTTTTTCAACATCGACGTCTGATCCGCTGCATTGTTCTTCGCCAGTTTTGGCAGGTGTTCGGCGATGTAGCGGGTGATCATGTCCTTCACGCGCGGGGCCTCGCGGAAATCCTCCCGCGTCGCCAAGGGATCATTGCCCTCGTCGATGGCGCGGCGCAATTCCTTGGCCCGTTCTCGCGCGGCGGTAACGCTCCACTCCGGCCAGCGCCCGATGTTCATGCGCCGCTGCCGCCCTGCATGGCGGTAGTCGATGGTGAAAGTTCGCGCGCCCGAGGCTTGGATCCGCGCGGCAAAGCCAATCACCTCGGTGTCGAAGACCTGATAGCTGACCCCCGGCTTCGACTCTGCTTCGCGCAGGGCTTTCTCATTCAGTTTCAGTCGGTTGACCATGTGTCCGGACTCCTTGCCCCCCGACACAGGCGTAGACCCGCGCGGTTATCAAGTCAGAGCACGGGGCAGTGGGCGGAATACAGGCGGAGACCGGAATTGAAGTGGGGGTGAGCAATTCCGGTCATGCAGATCAATGGGTTAGATGGGAAGCCCATCGCTACCCGAAGCTGTCAGGTTGTAGTTACTGTCAGACGATTAATGCTGGGCTCGTGATCTGGGCGCAGATCGTGGATCCCGACGAGGAATTCGCTGAGGGGTCCAGCGGCGGGTTTGATGCTCATCTTCACCTGCAGTATGACTTTGGCGGAACACAGCCTGTTTCTAAAGCCCTAAGTCCGGCACCGTGCCGAACGCCAAGTCTCCGAGAAACCTGCCACCTTCACAGGTCCATGTAGACGTGCTTTTCAGCCTTTGCCCCAGGATGCGTGACCGCCCCCCATCGCGCACCACCGACGAGGCACGCGAATTTCCAGATTGCCCCCGTGGCATATTGCGTCGGACGCGGACCTGACCACGATGTTCTTCGGGTGGCGAGGTCGTCTTGGCTGAGCGCCACAGACAGTTCGCCGCTGATGGCGTCGATGGTAATCAGATCGCCGTCGCGCACGAGAGCGATGGGGCCGCCATGTGCTGCCTCGGGGCCAACATGGCCGACGCAGAAGCCCCGGGTCGCACCCGAAAATCGGCCATCGGTGATCAGGGCCACCTTCTTGCCCATGCCCTGCCCGCTGATGGCGGCGGTGGTGGCCAGCATCTCGCGCATGCCGGGGCCGCCTGCGGGGCCTTCGTTGCGGATCACGATGACATCGCCTGCCTCGTAGGCGCGCTTGCGCACCGCCTCGAAGGCGTCTTCCTTGCATTCGAAAACGCGGGCCGGGCCGGTGAAGACCTGTTCCTCGGGCGACATGCCCGCGACCTTTACGATTGCGCCATCGGGGGCAAGGTTGCCGCGCAACCCTACGACACCTCCGGTTTGGGTCAGGGGCGTGGCCGCAGGGTAGATAACCCGGCCGTCTGCCTCGCCCCTGATCTCGTCAAGCTCCTCGCCGAGGGTCCTGGCCGAGGCGGTGATGCAGTCCTCATGCAGCAGGCCCAGCTTGCGCAGCTCCTTCAGCACGACCGGGACGCCGCCCACCTCGAACAGGTCTTTGGCGACATAGCGGCCACCGGGGCGCAAGTCGAAGAACCAGGGTGTGTCGCGCATGATGTCGGTGATGTCGAACAGGTCGAAGTCGATGCCCGCCTCATGGGCGATGGCGGGCAGATGCAGGGCCGCGTTGGTGCTGCCGCCGGTACAGGCGACCACGCGGGCGGCGTTCTCAAGGCTCTTGCGGGTGACGATGTCACGCGCACGGATGTTCGTTTCGATCAGCCGCATCACGGCCTGGCCACTGGTGCGACCATAGTGATCGCGGCTTTCGTAAGGTGCTGGCGCGCCTGAGGAGTTCAGCAGCGCAAGGCCCATCGCCTCAGACACGCAGGCCATGGTGTTGGCGGTATATTGCGCGCCGCAGGCCCCGGCACCAGGGCAGGCCACCCGTTCAAGGATGGCAAGCTCCGCGTCCGACAGAGTGCCCGCCTGATGTTTGCCCACCGCCTCGAACACGTCCTGCACGGTCACGTCCTGCCCGTTCAGCCGCCCCGGCAGGATGGAGCCGCCGTAGATGAAGACGGAGGGCACGTTCAGGCGGACCATGGCCATCATCATGCCCGGCAGGCTCTTGTCGCAGCCAGCAAGCCCTACAAGGGCGTCATAGCAATGCCCGCGCATGGTCAATTCCACGGTGTCGGCAATGGCATCGCGTGACGCGAGGGAGGAGCGCATGCCCTCATGCCCCATTGCGATGCCATCTGTGACGGTGATGGTGGTGAACTCGCGCGGTGTGCCGCCGGCCTCTTTCACCCCGACCTTTACGGCCTGCGCTTGCCGGTTCAGTGTGATGTTGCAGGGGGCTGCTTCGTTCCAGCAGGTGGCGACACCGATCCAGGGGCGGTGAATCTCCTCTTCGGTCAGGCCCATCGCATAGAAATAGCTGCGTTGCGGTGCGCGGGTGGGGCCTTCGGTGACGTGGCGGCTGGGCAGGCGGGATTTGTCGAAAATGGGGGTCATGGCGTCCTCGGGTCAGGGATTGCAGTACGGGCAATGGGCGGGGTCGGCGGTGCCTGTCCGGGGGGCGCGGTCCTCGGCGCCGCAGGCGGTACATCCGTAGATGTCATGCGCCACAAGGGCGGTGGGCGTGCCGCAATCGCCGCAGGGTAGGCCGGGCTCGCAGCGTAATAAGCCCCATCCGGCGGCGCGGCATTGTGGGCACGGGGTTGACAGGCGTTGCGCAAGGCGGGCTGCAAGGCCCGCGATGACCTGCATCCGGCGCGGGTTCATATGGGCGCGCATGTCGGTCTGCAGGAACGCGCGTCCATCGGCGGAGTTAGCCGCCGCCTGCCCTATGGCGGCAGCAAGGGCGTCGCGGTCGCGCAGCCCTTTGGCGATGGGCCTGGCATCGGCTGAAGGGGCCACGATGAGTGCCGTCGCGGGGAATGCCACGTGGGCCAGCAAGGCTTCGGCCTCAGCCAGATTTGCGACCTCGGCATGGTCATAGGTGGGACGATCATCGAGGGCCAGTTCGATGATCTCGCGCCCGGTTTCCGCCTCATGCCAGAGGAGCACTTCCCGCCCGAGGGGCAGGAAGGGGATGCTGGGGTGCGGGCCATAGGCACCCTCGCTGGCGATGCCGACAGACAGGCCAGTTACGGCGATGGCCGCCTTGGCCTTGGCGCGAGCCGCATCCGCCATTGTGCCAGACCGAAGCGTTTCGGCGGTAAAGGTGCCGAAACGGTCGGTGTCGATCTCGGGCCGGATCAAGGTGATCCCAAGGGCGGCGAGGGGCGGCGCCACCGCTGCCTCCTTGCCGTGCATCGTGCCAAGCGCGGCGCGGGAGGGCAGAGTCATGCCGCCTGCCGCGTGTTGGCCTGGCTCTGCCACGCCAGTCCGGGCCGATAGCGGGCGGCGATCCGGCCCGACTCCAGCGCGAAAAGATGCAACCAGCCGTTGTCGAACAGCGCGCGCAGCCCGTCGTGGCGGGCCAGCACATCTGCGATGGCGGCCTGCGGCGCTTCGATCATCACCGAAAGTCGCAGCGGGTCGTGGACAAGCCCCGCCCCGTCATGCACCGCCTGCCACGGCAGGCCCGCCCGCAGCCGTCCGCCGTTGCCTTCGATCACACCGATGCCCCCTGTGACGTTATGGATCAGCTTGTTGCCCCCCCCGAAGGCGCTTGGTGCCACGGCAGAGCCATAATACTGCAGACTGATCCAGCTAGCCACAACAACGGGCGCGGTCAGGATCAGCTCGAGCGTGGCAAAGCCCGCATCGGCCTGCCAGTCGTAGCAATGCAGGAAGGCCCTTCCACCAAGCTCGGCATGGCGCGTCGCCACACGCGGGGCCGCGATGAAGGCCGCACAGCCAGCAAGGCCCCATTCCGGCCGCACCTCGGCCCAGTTTGCGGCCCGTGCCGCGATGGTGGCCGCCGTCGCCCCCGGCAGCCGTAACGCGCGTTCTGCCCGCGCCAGCCCACCCGCCGCCGCAAGCCAGCGCCATGCCTGCGCCAGATCGGCCGCGTGGTCGGGGGCCGGGCTGTCGGTATAAAGCGTGATGTCGTCGGTCGTGGTGTTGTGCAGGCCTGCGACGAACAGCGTGTCCGGGGGCAGGTCGATCCCGTGGCCCGGCAGGCCCGCCCGCGTCTCGGGATCGTTCAGCAGCGCCGCCAGCAGCCGCGACGAGACCTCGCCCGTGTAGCCGCCGCAGGCACCGCAGTGATAGGCGCTTTCATGCGGGTTGTTGGCAACCTGCGCGCCATGGCCCAGAAGCAGCACCAGCCGCGCATGGCCGCCCGTCAGGCTCATCGCCTTCAGCACGGCGGCACCGTTCGCGGCTTTTTGCTCAGGTGTCAGCGCCACATCAAGCTGCGGCGCGGGATCGGCGCCAGCGCCCTTAGCCCCCAGTCCAAGCGCATCCTTGGCGAGCTTCCAGCCATAAACGGGCCCCGCCGCCTCGACGAAGGCGAAGGACGACACCGCCGCTTGGCGGAACCGGCCCCAAGCGCGGGCCGTGCGGGCCGTGATGCGGGCGGCCTGTTCGACCTCGGGCGCGGCCATGCTGCATGAGGTGAGGCCGGGATTCAGAAGTACCGGCAGATGCGCCTCGGCCACGTCCGAGCCAAAGCCGCGATGCGATACCGGCAGACCGAAGAAGCCCGCAAAGCCGATGGTGGCGATCCCCGCATCCACGCTTTCCAGCGCGCGCCGGAACACTTCGGAGCGGACGTCGATGCAAAACGCGGCATGAAGGTTCGGGCGCGCCACGCCTCCGCCCGGTTCCGTTCCGGTTAACATAGCCCCCAGCCGCCGTTGTTGGGCGCGCTCGGCCGCCTCTTGCAGAATGGCGTCGGTCACCTGATCCGGCGTCGGGGCAAGCGGCTGCGCATGGGTCGCCAGGGTGCGCGCCCAGTCGCCTTCGACCTGCGGCGCATGGGCGAACAGCGCTTCTTCCCAGATCAGTCGGATCGCCAGCAGGTCGATCAGCGTCGTGTCCGACTGCCCCACCAGTTCGGCCTGCCACAAAAGCCAACGCGCATGCTGTGCCCATCCGGCTAGATCGACCAGCAGCCGGTGAAATACAGTCTCGGCCGCGCCTTCCGTGATCCCCAGCGTTTCGCAGGCGCGCAGCAGGGCACGCTCGGCCGTGTCGGGGGCAGAGGCCACATGGGCGCAAAAACCTGACAGACCGGCCGCCTCGGGCGTCAGGTCGTGGCTGGCCCATGCGCGCCAGGCCGCGAAGGCCGCCTGTCCCGGCGCGGGTGTCCAGAGCGCCTGACCGCGGTCGAAATGCCCCGCAGCCCACAGGCCGATGGTACGCCCGATGACCGCAGGCCAGTCGCGTCCCGTCGCCCGCGCGGCAAGGTCAGCCAGCGTCGGCAGGGCCTGAACGTCAGGGCTGGGCGCATGCAGCCGCCCCTTGAGTGCTGACAGATCGAAAGGCTTCAGGGGCGATGTGCAGGCGATCAAGGCATCGGCAAGGTCTTCGTCGGTGATCGAACCGGCAGCCACCTTGGCGGCATAGTCAGCGCGCGGCCCGGTCAGCCGCACCCCCGCCACCCGGGCGAGCCTCGCGGATGCCATCGCCAGATCCTCGCCCGTCTGGCCAAGGAAGGGGTTGACGGCCACCGTCGCCTCCAGCGGAAAGCTGGGCGGGATGGCGCGGGCCGCAGCTTCCGCGGCCTTCAGCAGACCTTTGATCCGGGCTGGGGCGATTTGAGTGTGCTTGATGAACATATTGGTCTCCACAGCAGGAAAGAGGGCAGGTCAGAGCAATTTGGAGGCCCGAAAGCCGCCGATCAGCCGGTCTAGAAGCGCGTTAAGGTAAAGCCCGTTGGCCAGATGCACGCGCAATGCTGCCGAGGCGGGATGATGCGCCCAAAGCGGGAACAGCGCTTGCGCCACAGCCACAAGGCCAAAGGACAGGATCGCCAGTACGATCAGCCCCCATTCCAGCGCATCCGGAGACGGCGGGGCTGGCAGGGACGCACCCCACAACGCTCCGGCAACCAGTTGGAAGCTGAAATAGGCCACCGCTGCCCCGAGCGAGGCAAGCGCAGTCCGCTGGGTCAGCGCCTTGGGTGCCGCATCGGCCAGTCCCTGCGCCACCAGATAGGCCACGCCGAAGATCAAGATCGCACCAAGCGCCAAGGCCTGAGCCGATTTCGGCCCAGCAATCACCCCGAAGCCCACCGCGACGGCGCCGTAAAGCACCAGCGCCACCGCGAAGGCCTTCACCACGGCACCAAGCCCCGGAGCAGCCACAGGCCCCGGCCGCCGGATCGCGGCCACCGCCCGCACCGCTGTGCCCGACGACAGGAACGCATGCGCCTTGTACAGAGAATGCGCCACGATATGCAGCAGCGCCAGCGGCCAGAGGCCAAGCCCGCATTGCAGGAGCATGAAGCCCATCTGCGCCACGGTGGACCAGGCCAGCGCGGTCTTGACCGCACTTTGCGTCAGCATCACTGCCGCCCCGAAGAGTGCTGTGAACCCGCCCAACATCACCATCGCCGCCATCGCACCGGGGCTGGCCTGCACCACCTCGGCCATGCGGATCAACAGGAAGCCGCCCGCGTTGATGATGCCCGCGTGCAGCAGGGCCGATACGGGGGTCGGCGCCTCCATCACCTCTGTCAGCCAGCCGTGCAGCGGAAAGGTCGCGGTCTTGAGCGCCGCCGCCAGCACCACCAGCGCCACGGCCACCTTTGCGGTCAGGGGCAGCCCAATTTGCGCCGCCGCTCCCAGCGCCACCACATCCGTCGTGCCGAATGCCGCCCAGAACAGCCCCGCCGCCAGGATCAGTGCGGCGTCCCCCGCCCCCCAGACCAGCGAGAACTTGGCCGCTGCCCGTCGCGCCTCGGCCCTTTCGGGGTAGAACAACAGCAACTGCCGCAGGCCTAGACCGACCGCAAGGAATGTGAGCACCAGAACGCCCAGACTGCCCGCCTGCACCAGCACCAGCACGACCGCGAGCGTGGCCAGCAGAAAACCGTGAAACGCCCCCTCGCGCGCCTCGCCGTCCAGATAAGTCCTCGCATAGCGTACCACGACCCAGCCGACGAAGCTGACAAGCAGCGTCATGGTGGCGCTGACTGCGTCGAGGCGGAACGCCAGCAGGCCTGCGCCCGAGCCGAACGACAGCGTCGCGGCACCGTCGATCAGAAGCTGGCCAACCCCAGCCATGGCCAGCCCGAGGGCGGCAAGGGCTGCGACTTCGGCCCAGCGTGGCAGCAGGCCGGGCCGGCTGTTCGATCGGGTTGCGGCAAGTGCGGCCACTGCCAGCAGCAGGATCGGGGCAAGAAGGGTCAGGGATGGAAGCGGTGTCATCCGGCAGGCTCCTGTTCGAGAGGTATGGCCGTCTAGATAGCGCTTGCGTAACTTCCAGAAAAATACATATTTTAGATCATATTGTTCTGTTTGGTGAAATAAATGGATGTCCTGAACCTGCATCACCTGCGTCTGTTCCGCGCGGTCGCCACCGATGGCACGTTGACTGGTGCCGCACGGTGGTTGAATCTGTCGCAATCCGCCCTTTCCACCCAGATCAAGACGCTTGAGGCTACTTTGGGCCATGATCTCTTTGAACGGCGCGGGCGCGGCCTGGTTCTGACCGAGGCCGGGCGGATCGCACTTGATCATGCCGAGGCGATCTTTCGCACCGCCGATGATCTGACCGCGACTCTGCGCGAGACGGGTCAGGCGCGGCGGCCCATGCGGGTAGGCGCTTTGGCGACGCTGTCGCGCAACTTTCAGATGCAGTTCGTGCGGCCGCTGATCGGACGCGCGGATGTCGATGTGGTGCTGCGGTCCGGTAGCCAGGCGGAACTTCTGCGCGACCTCGATGTGCTTGCTCTGGACGTAGTGCTGACGAACCTTGCGCCAAGCCGTGAGGCGGGCAGCCCCTTGCTGGTGCATCAGTTGGCCCAGCAACCCGTGAGCCTGATCGGAACGCCAACTCGGGTGGGGACCTTGCCACGCCCATTGTTGGCGCTGCTGGCCGAAGAGCCGCTGATCCTGCCGGGCCCGGGCACCTCCTTGCGCCTGGCATTCGACGCCTTGGCCGCGCGGCTGCAACTGGCACCGGTCATCGCCGCCGAGGCGGATGACATGGCCATGCTGCGCCTTCTGACCCGTGAGGATGCAGGGCTGGCGGTGATCCCGTCCATCGTGGTGCAGGACGAATTGACGACAGGTCTTCTGGTCGAGGCCGCGCAGATCGAGGGGATGTCTGAAACCTTCTATGCCATCACCCGAGAGCGACGATTCCCCAATCCGCTGCTGACCCTATTGCTGAAGTATTGAGCAAAGGGGTTTCCGCCCTTTACGGCGATGCGCAAGGACGGCGACGAGGGTTTTTTGGAGCCGAACTGATGATCTTTCGAGGGTCCTAGCCGCAGCTCTTGTCAACGCCTGGTCAACCCTTGGATGCGGTCTTGAGTACATCCGAAAGGGTTGAAACCCGGTGAAACATGACCGGAGAGGGCAAACTCAGTTCGTGATATCAAAGGCTTGTCGTGTAAGGCGTTGAAAATGTTTACTTCGCCCTACAGGCGAGGTCACGGCTCATAACCTGAAGGTCACAGGTTCAAATCCTGTCCCCGCAACCAAAATTCCTGAAATAAATCAGATACTTAGAGCCCGACCTAAACAGTCGGGTTTTGGCTTGTCCAAAACACATCAACGCCACATCAACGTTTGAAGAGTCGCGCTACAAAAGTGGTGCGAAATCAGTCGCTTGGTGAGATTTCCAATTTTGCAGCCACCCGCGTTTTGAGTCTGGCCCGACCGAAATCCCTGTGGCAGCATCGCGCCATGATCGAGTTCCGCAGCCTTCCCGATGACCATCCTGACCTGGCGCGTTCGCCGCTGTTACGGGCAGTGCTGATGACGCTGCGGTATGTGCAGGGACACGGTGGCATCGGTCTAACCACGACGATGGGTCAAGCTGCCGTTTGCGGCCGCCTTTATTAGGGGCTGGTGCAGCCGTCGAGAAACTACTGAAGTCAGTCACATGGTTCGTCGAGCAAGCTCAGGACTGCAAGGGATAGACTTGCGCTACACCAGACGCTTGCCATTATGTCCCCAACAACTAGAGGGAATGCCGATGAGCCTGATTAACGACTACTTGGATTTGGAAGACAACATCACGGCTCTCGAAGAAGTGCGAAAGTCCGAACAAGGCCAAACCTTTGACACCTACCGGTCGCTGATCGCCAAGGGTCGCGTTCTGCTGCCCTATCTGACCGCCGAAGGTCTGGCGTTCGGTCCTTCTCGTTTCCTCGGCTACAAGAACAACACTGTAAGCGAACACGTTGAACGAGAACACCGAGACGGAAGGGAAACTACCCCACGAATAAAGCAAGTTCTGGCCAAGGAATTCGGATTCACCACATCGAACACCTCGGACGATGTGGCGGACGAGCATTTCGTTCGGTTCTGCTCATCATTGGACTCTACCCCCGATAATGCTGCTAGAACTTACTGGATCACGCCAGAAATTGGGGACTGGTTGGCAGACCACGCAGCGGATGGGGCGGGCGCCGGAGTCAGCGACCAAGATCTCGAAGATGAGGTCAGGGTCAACCAATCCTTGCCGGAGACTACGCGAGAATCGATCATAAAGGCGCGCTTGGGGCAAGGTCTGTTCAGACGCCGTGTGATCCAAGCCTACGGCATGTGCCTGATTACGCGCCTGAAAGAGCACAAGCTATTGATTGCCTCTCACATCAAGCCGTGGCGAGAATGCCGCCACAATCCAAACGAATGCTTGAACCCGGACAACGCCCTGCTTTTGTCGCCCACGTGGGATGCGCTGTTCGACAAGGGTTTTGTCAGTTTCTCGGATCAAGGTGTGCTCCTGCTGTCTGAGCGCCTTTCGAAGTCGTCACGACGAGTGTTGGGCATCGCGGACTTGAAGGTTTCACTGACCGACGGCCAATTGTCCTATATGCGGCGCCACCGCTCGCTTCATGGCTTCGAGGTCTTGGTATGACTGTTGAGATTGTTTCAGCGACCGAGGCTTTGGTTGCCGAAATCGAAGCTTGGCTCGACGAAGAGGAGGCAGCCTATGATAAACGATACGCTCAGTCGGAGGCATCGGGTTTTGATGGCGACCTCGGCATTCGCGGGTTCAGATGCAACTGGAACTCCACAAAGAGCCGCTGGCGAAATTGCTTGGCGAACTTGGATGTGCTTCTCAAGGATGACCCCCCTGTGTCAGCGTAGTTGTCCGCCGCTCTACTTTTCCTCTATTTCTCAGGTGGGCGGGATAGGACGATGATTTGGGATACTCACCGGAACGTAAGGTAGCGGTGCTGAAGCGGATGCTGCCTCCGAACAACACAG
>JANYFE010000020.1 GCA_025362795.1 Rhodobacterales bacterium
GTCAGACCGAACTGAACGACGTGGCGCGACTGATGAACCAGCGCCCCCGAAAAACGCTCGGATGGAGAACGCCCGAGGAAGCCATGGCCGAGGAACTCGCGGCCTTCAGATCAACCGTTGCACTTGAAATTTGAATCCAAGCTCTGCCAATGCGGCCTGTGATATCCCCGAAATGGCAAGCAGAAGGCCGACCAGCAATTGTTTCATCCCGCGCTCCCACCGCTGTGCGCCAGCCCAAGCCGTCACGCCCCACACCCCCACTTGGCACGGGCCGATCATCGCAGAAATATGCTGCACGGGACCGCGGGGGATGCGAATCCTCCCGCGCCTACTCCACCGGCACCGAATACAGGACGAAGTCGCTTTTCGGCCGGTAGCTGTCATACAACCGCCGCCCGGCATAATTGAACTCCTGCGTCAGCCACCGCACATTGGATATTCCGCGCCCCCGCGCAAAGCCGATCACATGGTCGATCAGCGCCCGTCCGACGCCGCCACCCCGCACATCAGGCCGCACGAACAGATCCGACAGATACACCACCTTGGCTCCTGACAGTGACCGATGCATCAGCTGATACTGCGTCATCCCCACCACCACGCCGTCCAGCACCGCCAGATCGCACCAGAAATCCTCGTCGCCAAAGATCCAGTCCCACAGGGCCGCCCGCCCCTCTGCGGTGATGGCGGTCTTGTAGAACGTGGCATAGCCGTCCAGCATCTCCTCCCACACGGCGCGGTCATCAGGCGCAAGCGGGCGGATCAAAATAGGCATGGTCAATCTCCTCTGATCGCTCTTTGTCCGCCACCCCCACCGCCCCGTCAATCCCACCGCCTTGCGGCCAGCCTCCCCAACGGGCATTGTCCGGCCCGATCCAAAGGGGGCGTCGATGATTCCAGTGCAAGGCCTCGCAGGCCAGAAAGTCGCCGTCCTCGGCCTTGGTCGCTCCGGCCTCGCCACCGCCCGCGCCCTGATCGCCGGCGGGGCAGAGCCGCTGTTGTGGGACGACAGCCCCGAGGCCCGCACCACGGCAGAGGCGGCGGGGTTTGCCTGCACCGACCTCACCCGCCAGTCTGCGCTGGACGGCGTCACCACCCTCGTCACCTCGCCCGGCATCCCGCACCTTTACCCCGCCCCGCACAATGTCATCGCCCGCGCTCTTGAATTGGGCATCCCGGTCGACAACGACATCGGCCTGTTCTTCCGCAGCTTTGCGACCGAGGATTGGGACGCGTTCGACACCCCCCCCCGCGTGGTCTGCGTCACCGGGTCCAATGGCAAATCCACCACCACCGCGCTGATCCATCACATCTGCCAGGTGGCACAACGCCCGACCCAGATGGCCGGCAACATCGGGCGCGGCGTGCTCGACCTTGACCCGGCCGAGGATGGCGGGGTTGTCGTGCTGGAACTGTCCAGTTACCAGACCGACCTTGCCCGCAGCCTGACCCCCGATATCGCGGTTTTCACCAACCTCTCGCCCGATCATCTGGACCGTCATGGCGGCATGGGCGGCTATTTCGCCGCCAAACGCCGCCTGTTTGCCGAAGGCGGCCCCGACCGCTGCGTCATTGGCGTTGATGAGATTGAAGGCCGCTACCTTGCCGGGCAACTTGCCGAAACCCCGGTTGACGACCGGGTGATCCGCATCTCGTCGGGTCAAAAGCTGGAAGGTTTCGGCTGGTCGGTCTTTGCCCGCAAAGGCTTTCTGGCCGAATGGCGCAAGGGCAAGCAGATGGCGTCCATAGACCTGCGCGAGGTTGCGGGCCTGCCCGGAGCCCACAATCACCAGAACGCCTGCGCCGCCTATGCCGTCTGCCGCTCGCTCGGCTTCGCGCCCAAGGTGATCGAACAGGCGTTCCACAGCTTTGCCGGCCTGCCACACCGCAGCCAATTGGTGGGCGAACGGGCAGGGGTCCGCTTTGTCAATGACAGCAAGGCCACCAATGTCGATTCCGCGGGCAAAGCCTTGCAGGCCTTCAGCAAAATCCGCTGGATCGCCGGCGGATTGGGCAAAGAGGGCGGCATCAAGGGCCTGCTGCCGTTCCTCGGTTCTGTCCAGAAAGCCTATCTGATCGGCCACTCCGCCCGTGACTTCGCGCTGGAACTGGGCGACACCCCGCACGAGATTTGCGAAACGATGGACCGCGCCGTCACCGCAGCCGCAGCCGAGGCGCAACCGGGCGAGGTTGTCCTGCTCGCCCCCGCTGCCGCCTCGTTTGACCAATATCCCAATTTTGAAAAACGGGGCGAGGATTTCGCGGCGCGGGTCAAGGCGCTGATCGCGGGATCATAGCCGCCAGCCGCCCGTCAGTCGCCATTGCAGCACAGCAAAGCCTGATCTCCCGATCGCGCCTTGCCAGATGCTCCGCCCCGACGGCTCGCAATCGCCGCGCATCCCGCCCTGTCCCTCATCGCTTTTCCCTAGCCAGCCCTGCCGTTCTTCGCTAATCTTCGCGTCAGATCCGGGGCAAACCCGGACGGATCGGCAGTACGGGCAGAACAGGCGGTATTTCCATGACTGAGATGGTCTTTGGCTCCATGCCCGCACGGGCAAGTGAGCCGGTGTTGCCACGCTGGTGGCGCACCATCGACAAATGGTCACTGACGGCGATCCTGGTGCTGCTCGGTATCGGCATGTTGCTGGGTCTGGCCGCCTCGGTGCCACTGGCCAGCCGCAACAATCTGCCGCCCTTCTACTACGTCCAGCGCGAGGCGTTCTTCGGGGCGATTGCGATGGCGGTGATGTTCAGCTGTTCGATGCTGTCGCCCGGCATGATCCGCCGCCTTGGCGTGCTGGGTTTCACCCTTGCGTTTTTCGCGCTGATCCTGCTGCCGCTGTTTGGCACCGATTTTGGCAAAGGCGCGGTGCGCTGGTTTTCCTTCGGCTTTGTCTCGGTCCAGCCTTCCGAATTCCTCAAGCCCGGCTTCATCATCGTCACGGCTTGGCTGATGGCGGCCAGTGCCGAACTGAACGGGCCGCCCGGCAAGACCATCTCGCTGATCCTGACCGTGGTGATCGTCGGGTTTCTGGCCACCCAGCCTGATTTTGGCCAGTCGATGCTGATCCTGTTCGGCTGGGGGGTGATCTACTTCATCGCAGGTGCCCCGGTTCTGGTGATCGGCGCGGTGATGGGCCTGATCAGCATGGGCGGCACCTTTGCCTATAGCCATTCCGAACACTTCGCCCGCCGCATCGACGGCTTTATGAACGCCGATGTCGATCCGCGCAGCCAGATCGGCTATGCCACCAATGCCATTCAGGAAGGCGGCTTTTTCGGCGTCGGCGTCGGCGAAGGGCAGGTCAAATGGACGCTGCCCGATGCCCATACCGATTTCATCATCGCCGTCGCAGCCGAGGAATACGGGCTGATCCTGGTGCTCGTGATCATCGCGCTCTATTGCACCGTCGTCGTGCGCAGCCTGTTCCGCCTGACCCGCGAACGCGATCCCTTTGTGCGGCTGGCCGGGACGGGGCTTGCCTGCATCTTCGGCGTGCAAGCCATGATCAACATCGGCGTGGCGGTGCGGCTGTTGCCCGCCAAAGGCATGACCTTGCCCTTCGTCAGCTATGGCGGCTCCTCCGTCATCGCCGCCGGCATCACAGTCGGCATGCTCCTCGCCCTGACCCGGACCCGCCCGCAGGGTGAGATCGGCGATATTTTCAAGCGGGGCCGCTGATGCCCTTGCTTCTGATCGCAGCCGGCGGCACCGGGGGCCATATGTTCCCCGCACAGGCGCTGGCCGAGGCGATGGTGGCCAAAGGCTGGCGGGTGCGCCTGTCAACCGATGGGCGCGGCGCCCGCTATGCCGGCGGCTTCCCCAAAGAGGTCGAGGTGTCCCAAGTGCCCTCCGCCACCTTCGCCCGCGGTGGTATCCTGTCGAAACTCCTCGTGCCGTTCCGCGTCTCGGGCGGTGTTGTCGCGGCAATCTGGCAACTCTGGCGCGACACACCCGCGGTGGTGGTGGGCTTCGGCGGCTACCCGACCATTCCCGCGCTGGCGGCCGCAGTCGTGCTGGGCCTGCCGCGCATGATCCACGAACAAAACGGCGTGCTGGGCCGCGTCAATCAGCTGTTCGCCAAACGGGTGAACACCATCGCCTGCGGCACCTGGCCCACAATTTTGCCCGATGGCATCCTGGGCGAGGCAGTCGGCAATCCGGTCCGCCAGGCCGTCCTGGACCGCGCCGGCGCCGGTTACATGCCCCCCGGCGACTATCCGATGAGCCTTGTCGTCATCGGCGGCAGCCAGGGTGCGCGCATCCTGTCCGATGTCGTGCCCGCCGCCGTCGCCAGCCTGCCCTCCGACCTGCGGCTCCGCCTGCGCATCGCCCATCAGGCCCGCGCCGAAGACGTGCCCCGCGTCGTCGCAGCCTATGCCGCCGGCGGGATCGATGCCGAGGTTGAACCCTTCTTCACCGACATCCCCCGCCGCCTGTCCGAAGCGCAACTGGTCATCTCGCGCTCTGGTGCCTCGTCGGTCGCGGATATTTCGGTGATCGGCCGCCCGTCGATCCTGATCCCCTACGCCGCCGCCACCGCCGATCACCAGACTGCCAACGCCCGTGGTCTGGTCGACAGCGCTGCTGCCGTGCTGATACCCGAGGCCAGCCTTGACGCCGCAACCCTTGCCGCGCAAATCGCCGCCATCCTGACCGCGCCGGAAAAAGCCGAACAGATGGCCGCCGCCGCCCTGGCGCAGGGCCGCCCCGACGCCACGATCCGCCTGGTCTCGCTGGTCGAAGCCATTGCCACAAAGGATACCCGATGAACGCAGCCACCAAACTGCCGATGGAACTCGGCCCGATCCATTTTGTCGGCATTGGCGGCATCGGCATGTCGGGTATCGCCGAAGTGCTGATGACACTGGGCTACACCGTGCAGGGCAGCGACGCCCGCGCGTCAAAAATCACCGACCGCCTCGTCAAACTGGGGGCCACGTTTTTCGAAGGCCAGAAAACCGAAAACATCGGTGCCGCCGCCGTCGTTGTGATCTCCTCCGCCATCAAAAAGGGCAACCCGGAACTCGAGGAGGCCCGCCGCCGCAAACTGCCCGTCGTGCGCCGTGCCGAAATGCTGGCCGAACTGATGCGGATGCGGTCCAACATCGCTGTTGCAGGCACCCATGGCAAGACCACGACCACCACGATGGTCGCGACCCTGCTGGACAAAGGCGGCTTTGACCCGACCGTCATCAACGGCGGCGTCATCCATGCTTACGGCTCCAACGCGCGGGCGGGGGCTGGCGAGTGGATGGTGGTCGAAGCCGACGAATCCGACGGCAGTTTCAACCGCCTGCCCGCCACCATCGCCATCGTCACCAACATCGACCCCGAACACATGGAACACTGGGGCACGTTCGAGGCTTTGCGCAAAGGCTTCTATGATTTCGTATCCAACATCCCGTTCTACGGCCTCGCCGTCTGCTGCACCGACCACCCGGAAGTGCAGGCGCTGGTTGGCCGCGTCACCGACCGCCGCATCGTGACCTTTGGCTTCAACGCCCAAGCCGATGTGCGGGCGGTCAACCTGACCTATGACAATGGCACAGCACATTTCGACGTGCTGTTGCAAGGCGAAGGGCAGGGCCAGCAGATTGACAATCTGACCCTGCCGATGCCCGGCAATCACAATGTCTCCAACGCTTTGGCCGCCATCGCCGTCGCCCGCCATCTGGGTATGAAGGCCACTGAAATCCGCGAAGCCTTGGCCGGGTTCGCGGGCGTCAACCGCCGCTTCACCAAAGTCGCCGAAGTGGGCGGTGTCACCATCATCGACGACTACGGCCACCACCCGGTCGAGATTGCGGCGGTGCTGAAAGCGGCGCGGCAAGCGACCAAGGGCCGCGTGATCGCCGTCCACCAGCCGCACCGCTACAGCCGCCTGTCCAGCCTGTTCGAAGACTTCTGCACCTGTTTCAACGAGGCCGATGTGGTGGCCATCGCCGAAGTCTATGCGGCCGGTGAAGACCCGATTCCCGGTGCCTCGCGCGACGATCTGGTCGCAGGGTTGATAGCCCACGGCCACCGCCACGCCCGCGCCTTGCTGGACGAGGCCGACCTCGCCCGGCTGGTCAAGGAACAAGCCCGCCCGGGTGATATGGTGGTCTGTCTGGGTGCCGGTTCCATTTCGACCTGGGCCAATGCACTTCCCGCCCGCCTGATCGGTCAAGCCGCATGACCGCCAAAAATCTTCGAAGATTTTTGCAAATTTTTTCGAAAAAATTTGGCCCCCGGCGCAAGGATCAGACCGCATGAGCCTGCCCCTGATCCTCGGGGCCTTCTGGGTCATCGCCGTCGCCATCACCGCGATGCTGCCGATGCGCCGACAGTTCATCCCCGGCGTGCCCCTGCTGATCGCGGCGCCGTTCCTGCTGATCTGGATCGGCTGGACCCACGGCTGGCTCTGGGTCGTGATCGGCACCTTCGCCTTCGTCTCGATGTTCCGCCGCCCGCTCAACTATTTTGTCCGCAAGGCACTTGGCCTGCCGTTGCCCGACCTGCCGCCTGAACTGCGCCCGAAGCCGAAGCCGGATAAATCGGCATGATCTGGCCCATTGTCGCAGGCCTCGTCTGGCTCGTCGCCGCCAATGTGCTGGGGATGTTCCCCAGCCGCGATCATCACTGGCGCAACGCCTACCGCCTGATCGGCATCGGCATCCCGATCCTCGGATGGATCACCTGGCAAAGCGGCCCGCTCCTCGGCCTGCTGTTTCTGGCGGGCGGCGCAAGCGTGTTGCGGTGGCCGGTGTGGTTCTTGTGGAAATGGCTCAAGGGGCTGGTGCGGACCGACTGATCTGCCAAAGGGCGATTCCACGTTGATCGTTAACGCGACTGTGGTCTTTGCGCGTGAAGACGCCGGCAAGACACCGGCAAGACGGGTTCAAGACCGCAGTTTCAGGCAAATTCAGCCGGTTAACGCAGCGCCCCCAACCCCTTGCACCGCCAATGCCAGCACTTTACCAAGGGCCCATGCACCCTTTTCCCACCCCCCGCGGCACGCTGACCCCCAACCGACCCCTTTCGGATCTGACGTGGTTGCGGGTCGGCGGACCTGCCGACTGGTTCTTTCAACCCGCTGATGCGCAGGATCTCGCGGCGTTTCTGGCCGCGCTTGACCCCGCAGTGCCGGTGTTTCCCATCGGCGTCGGATCGAACCTGATCGTGCGGGACGGCGGCTTGCGCGCCGTGGTGATCCGGCTGGGAAAAGCCTTTAACAGCATTGAAATTCAAGGGGATACCGTCATCGCAGGTGCTGCCGCGCTGGACGCCCATGTGGCGCGCAAATCTGCCGAAGCGGGCCTGGACCTCACCTTTTTGCGCACGATCCCCGGCTCCATCGGCGGGGCCGTCCGCATGAACGCCGGCTGCTACGGCAGCTATACCGCCGACCACCTGATCGAAGTGCGTGGCGTTACCCGCGCCGGCACACTGGAAACCCTCCCCGCCGCCGCCCTGCACCTGGCCTACCGCCAGTCCACCCTGCCAGAGGGCTGGGTGATCACCGAGGCCACGTTCCACGCTAAATCTGGTGATCCCGCCGCCCTTGATGCCAAGATGTCGGATCAGATCGCCAAACGTGACGCCTCACAACCCACCAAAGACCGCTCCGCAGGCTCCACTTTCCGCAATCCCGCAGGCTATTCCTCGACCGGAAAGGCCGACGACAGGCAGGATCTCAAGGCCTGGAAAGTCATCGACGACGCCGGAATGCGTGGCTTTCGATTGGGCGGTGCTCAAATGTCGCCGATGCATTCCAACTTCCTGATCAACACTGGTGGTGCAACTTCCGCCGATCTGGAAAATCTGGGCGAGGAAGTGCGAAAAAGGGTTTTCCAAACCAGTGGCATCGCGTTAGAGTGGGAAATCATGCGCGTCGGTGAACCGGCGGCAAAATAACAACAATAACCGGCACTAGACCGGGTGAGGCAGTGATGGTGGGCAAGTCCGGTAGGGCAGGCTCCCGTGTGGCGGTACTGATGGGTGGCCTTTCCGTTGAACGGGAGGTTTCTCTGTCATCTGGGCGCGAATGTGCCAATGCCCTGCGGGTGGCTGGATATGATGTGGTCGCGCTTGACGCCGGCCGCGACCTTGTTGCGCGTCTGGCAGACATCAAACCCGACTGCGTTTTCAATGCCTTGCACGGCCGCTGGGGCGAAGACGGCTGTGTGCAAGGCCTTTTGGAATGGCTGCGCATCCCCTATTCGCACTCGGGCGTTCTTGCGTCAGCGCTTGCGATGGACAAGGCCAAAGCCAAAGCCGCTTATGCTGCCGCTGGCCTGCCAACCGTCACGTCAATCCTGCGCTGCCGGGACGAGGTCGAGGCGCGTCATGTCCTGCCGCCACCCTATGTGGTCAAGCCGAACAACGAGGGGTCATCGGTGGGGGTGTACATCGTGCATCCGGGGTCGAATGCGCCCCGGCTGGCTGAAAGCATGCCCGAAATCGTGATGGTCGAAACCTATGCGCCGGGCCGCGAACTGACCACGGCGGTTCTGGGCGACCGGGCGCTGGCCGTGACGGATATCATCACCAACGGCTGGTATGACTATGATGCCAAATACAAAACCGGCGGGTCGCGGCACGAAATCCCGGCGAAAATCCCAAAAGAAATCGCTGATGCCTGCCTCGATTATGCCCTGCGCGCCCATCAAACACTCGGCTGCCGTGGCCTAAGCCGCACCGATTTCCGCTGGGACGAGACGCGCGGGCTGGATGGCCTGATCCTGTTGGAGACCAACACCCAGCCCGGCATGACGCCGACCTCATTGGCGCCAGAACAGGCCGCGTTCTGCGGCATTTCATTCCCCGAGCTTTGCGCCTGGATCGTGGAGGATGCCTCATGCAATCGCTAGGCCGCGCTTCCCCCCTCCGCCGCGATCCCGCACCCAGCCGTTGGGCTTACCGGATGCAAAGGCTGTGGCTGACCCCGCTGTTCCGCGTCACCATGCGGGTCGGGTTGCCGGCGTTCATCGTCACGCTGGCCGTCGGGATTTACCTTTCCGATCAAGCCCGCCGTGACGCCTTTGGCCAGAATTTCGTCGAGATCAAGGTCAAGGTCGAGCAACGCCCTGAATTTCTGGTGGGCCTTCTTTCCATCGACGGCGCCTCGCCGGAACTCGCTGATGCAGTGCGGGCGAAACTGGCGCTTGCCCTGCCGCAAAGCTCATTTGATCTGGATCTTGATGCGGTGCAAGCCAAGGCCGAACAACTGGATGCGGTGGCCAGCGCCAAGGTCAAGGTCCGCACGGGCGGCGTGTTGCAAGTTACGATCACGGAACGGGTTCCGGCCTATGTCTGGCGCACTGACACCGGGCTGATCCTGGTGGATGCCACCGGCCACCGGGTCGCGGGTCTGGCCGACCGCGCCGACCGCGCCGATCTACCGCTGATTGCGGGCGACAGCGCCGATACTTCCGTGCCCGAAGCTGCCGCACTTTTGCAGGCCGCTGGCCCTTTGACACCGCGTTTGCGCGGGCTGGTCAGAATCAGCGAACGGCGCTGGAATATGGTGCTGGACCGTAACCAAACCATTCTTTTACCAGCAGAAAATCCGGTGGAAGCCTTGGAAGGCCTTCTGGCATTGAACCAGGCAGAAGACCTTTTGGCCCGCGACCTGACCTCTATCGACATGCGCAATGAACACCGCCCGGTACTGCGTCTGGCACCATTTGCACTTGAAGAATTACGCCGCGCTCAGGGCATTGCCCCAACGGAGTCAAAAACATGACCGACCTCTACCAATCGCAACGCACCATGCGGAATATGCGCCGCGCCGCCCTGCAACGCGGCGTCATCGCCATCCTCGATGTGGGCACTTCGAAGATCGCCTGCCTCATTCTGCGCTTTGACGGGGTCGAGGATACGCGCGAAACCGATGGCGTGGGGTCGATGGCCGGGCAGTCAAATTTCCGGGTGATCGGTGCCGCCACCACCAAATCGCGCGGCGTCCGCTTTGGCGAGATCACAGTGATGAATGAAACCGAACGTGCGATCCGCACCGCCGTGCAGGCCGCACAAAAGATGGCGAATGTCCGGGTTGATCACGTTATCGCTTGTTTCTCGGGGGCCGAACCGCGTAGTTATGGACTTGCGGGCGAATGGGATTTGCAGGATTCCGTCGTCACAGAACAGGATGTGGCTCGCGTTCTGGCCAACTGCGACCTCCCAGACATTGGCGAAGGTCGCGAAGTCGTCCACGCCCAACCCGTCAACTTCGCACTGGATCACCGAACCGGATTGGGCGATCCGCGCGGGCAGATCGGCAACCGGCTGGCCTGCGACTTACACCTTTTGTCTGTAGAAGCGGCGGTGGTGCAGAACCTGCTATACTGCATCAAACGCTGCGACCTTGAACTTGCGGGCATTGCCTCTTCGGCCTATGTTTCGGGCATTTCCAGCCTAGTTGAAGACGAACAGGAACTGGGGGCCGCCTGCATAGACATGGGCGGCGGTTCGACCGGTATCTCGATTTTCATGAAGAAACACATGATTTTCGCCGACAGCGTGCGTTTGGGGGGCGACCATGTCTCCTCTGACATCTCGAAAGGCCTGCAAGTGCCCCTGGCAGTGGCAGAGCGGATCAAGACCAAACATGGCGGCGTGCATGCGACCGGCATGGATGATCGCGAGATGATCGAGATTGGCGGCGACAGCGGCGATTGGGACAAAGACAGGCGCCAGATCAGCCGGACAGAGTTGATTGGCATCATGCGCCCGCGCGTCGAGGAAATTCTTGAGGATGTTCGCGCAAGACTGGACGCTGCCGGGTTCGATCACTTGCCCAGCCAGCAGATCGTGCTGACCGGCGGCGCAAGCCAAATCCCCGGCCTGGATGGGTTGGCGTCACGGATTTTGGGCCAACGCGTCAGGATGGGCCGTCCGCTGCGGGTTCAGGGGCTGCCACAAGCCGCGACAGGTCCGGCGTTTTCCAGCACGGTGGGGCTGTGTCTCTTTGCTGCCCATCCCCAAGACGAATGGTGGGATTTCGACATTCCGGCCGAGCGTTATCCCGCGCGGTCGCTGAAAAGGGCGTTCAAATGGTTCAAGGACAACTGGTAAACCGCTACATCCTGACAATATGGCGACAGGTCGGGTCAAATCCGGCGCGAATCCCCATATTTTGTGGCATTGCTGATGTTTTCACGTGACCTTGGAGCATCCTGTGGATAGAATCGTGGATAATTCGGTGATCCGCCAAAAGACGGGGGCCGATCGTGGGACGGAATGAACGGAAGCAGCGGGCGGCAGCTGCGGCTCAACAAAAAACGGCGGGACGTACAATGACATTGAATCTGACAGTGACCTCGCAGCGCGAAGAGTTGAAGCCGCGCATCACCGTATTTGGCGTCGGTGGCGCGGGTGGCAATGCGGTCAACAATATGATCGACAAAAACCTTGAGGGCGTCGAGTTTGTCGTCGCCAACACCGACGCGCAGGCCTTGCAGCAAAGCCGGGCCACGTCGAAAATCCAGATGGGCCTGAAAGTCACAGAAGGCCTTGGCGCAGGCGCTCGCCCCACGGTTGGCGCAGCCGCCGCCGAAGAAACGATTGAAGAGATCGTTGATCACCTCGCTGGCGCCCACATGTGCTTCATCACCGCCGGCATGGGCGGCGGCACCGGAACGGGCGCGGCCCCCATCATCGCGCAAGCCGCCCGCGAATTGGGTGTGCTGACGGTGGGTGTCGTCACCAAGCCCTTCCAGTTTGAGGGCGCCAAGCGGATGCGCCAGGCCGAAGAGGGCATTGAAGCCCTGCAACGTGTCGTCGACACGCTGATTGTGATCCCGAACCAAAACCTGTTCCGCCTTGCCAACGAACGCACGACCTTCACCGAAGCCTTCGCGTTGGCCGATGACGTGCTGTATCAGGGCGTCAAGGGCGTGACCGACCTCATGGTGCGCCCGGGTCTGATCAACCTCGACTTTGCTGATGTCCGCGCCGTGATGGACGAAATGGGCAAGGCGATGATGGGAACTGGCGAAGCCACCGGCGACAACCGCGCGGTCGAGGCGGCCGAAAAGGCGATTGCAAACCCGCTTCTGGACGAAATTTCGCTGCACGGCGCAAAGGGCGTTCTGATCAACATCACCGGCGGCTATGATCTTACGCTGTTTGAACTGGACGAAGCGGCCAATATCATCCGCGAAAAAGTCGATCCTGACGCCAATATCATCGTGGGGTCCACCCTCGACACCAATATGGAAGGCACTTTGCGCGTTTCGGTCGTGGCGACCGGCATCGACATCAAGAAGGCGGCTGTCGATGCACCGGTTGTCCGCCGTTCTATGGCGGCGCCACTGACGCCTTTTGTGGCACCCGCAGCGCCAGAGCCGGTCCGTGAAGCAGCCTTGCAGGCGGCGCCCGCCCCGATGCACGAAGAGGCGCTGGCTGCCAGCCTGTTCGATGGTGTCGAATTTGCGCCACAAGAGACTGAAACCGACGAGTTGCCTGCGCCGGCCTACCGTCCGCAACCAGCCGCGCCTGCGCCGATCCGTGACGCGGAAGCGGCCAGTTTTGTCGCCCCGCGCCCCCGCGCCCCCGGTTCGCCCTCTCCCGAGGCCTTGGCCCGGCTGCAGGCGGCCGTAAGCAAATCACCGCTACCACCGACCCAACGCACTGCCCAACCTGCGGCCCCAACTGCTCGCCAGCCCGTTGCAAAACCGGCAGAACGGCCGCGGTTTGGCATCGGCAGCCTGATCAACCGCATGGCCGGTGGTCAGGCGGAGCCCGCCGCCGAACGTAGTCAGCCAACACGCCAACAACCACCCGTGACTTCGTTCGATGATGAGGCAGAATTGTCCGCCGATCAGGAACGCATCGAAATCCCGGCATTCCTGCGCCGTCAGGCAAACTGAAGCCCCTGTAATATGCCTTGAAAAAGCCCAGGTTTTCCTGGGTTTTTTTATAATGATATCAATAAGTTAAACCTGTTCCACGTGTTGTTACACTTGGTCACAAACTGTGAGTTGAGCTTGGGCCGTCACGCACCTAACTAGGGCTGACAAAGAAGGAAGTCAGGCCTTCATATCTAAGAGGCGTTCGGTGCAGAATACGGTTCGATCAGCAGTTACCTTTGATGGGCGGGGCCTGCACTCCGGTGCGCCGGTTCATATGGTGCTACGCCCGGCCGGTGCAGATACTGGCATCTGGTTCCGCCGCTCCGACCTTGTCGGCGGAAATACTCTGATTCCGGCGATTTGGGACGCTGTGGTGCCCTCACGTCTGTGCACGCTCATCGCCAATGCCGAGGGCGCCAGCGTTTCGACGATCGAACACTTGATGGCGGCCTTGGCGGGTCTGGCGATCAACAACGCACTGATCGAAATCGATGGACCGGAGGTGCCGATCCTCGACGGTTCAGCGGTGCCCTTCGTCGCGGCGATTCTGGCGGTCGGCGTCCGGTCACAAATTGCACAGGCCCGCGCAATCCGCGTGTTGAAGCGGGTCGAAGTTCGCGATGGCGAGGCTTTGGCGCGTCTAGAACCCGCCGAAATGCTAGAGATTGATTTTCGCATCGATTTTACCGATGGGGCCATCGGTAAACAGTCGCGCAAGTTGAATATGTCGAATGGCGCGTTTGTGCGGGAACTGTCCGACAGTCGAACCTTTTGCCGCCAGTCTGACGTCGATGCCATGCGTGCCCGTGGTCAAGCCCTTGGCGGAACACTTGAAAATGCCGTGGTATTCGACGGCGACAAGATCCTGTCGCCGGGTGGCCTGCGTCACAAGGATGAACCGGTGCGCCACAAGATGCTGGATGCACTGGGCGATCTTTCGCTGGCTGGCGCACCGCTTTTGGCCCGCTACACTGGGATTCGCGCCGGTCACGCACTGACCAACCGACTGCTGCGGACTTTGTTTGCCACGCCGGGTGCCTTTATGATTGACGATTGCGATGCGCTGGCGGGCGGCAAGTTGCCGGGCATCGGCGTGCATCACGGTGATTTGCCGCTTCTCGCCTGACGGCCCTGTCAGGGTTAAGAAAGCCGTTTTGCGCCCCGGATTTTTCTGTGCTAGGACAGGCCAAAGCGTTGCGGTCGGGTGTATTGGCCTGTCCGGTTGAGGTTAGGGATAGGCGGAAGATGGCAGGCGTAAAGTCAAGCGCAGCGCTAAAATTGGGCATGGCGCTGATGGTGGCAACGCTGTTCGCTTGCGCCAAAACTCCCGCCACAGTTCCGCTGGAAAACTACACAGCCGAGGATATCTACAAACGTGGCGAGCTGGAGCTTGAAGCCAAAAAGAGTCCCCGCGATGCTTTGACTTATTTTCAAGAGGTTGAGCGGCTCTACCCCTATACCGAATGGGCCAAGCGCGGTCTGATCATGCAGGCCTATACCCTGCACAAGACCAAGAATTACGAAGAAGCCCGCGTGGCTGCGCAGCGTTTCCTGGATTTTTATCCGGGCGACGAGGACGCCGCGTATGCCCAATATCTCATGGCACTGTCTTACTATGACCAGATCGACGAGGTTGGTCGCGATCAAGGCCTAACCTATCAAGCGCTACAGGCCTTGCGAACGGTGATCGAACAATATCCTGACAGCGAATATGCCAAGTCGGCGATTTTGAAATTTGACCTCGCGTTCGACCATCTGGCTGGCAAGGAAATGGAAATCGGGCGTTACTACCTGAAACAGCGCCACTACACCGCTGCAATCAACCGGTTCCGCTCGGTGGTGCAGGATTTTCAGACCACGACCCAAACGGCAGAGGCGTTGGAGCGGCTGGTCGAATGCTATCTCGGCCTTGGCCTGAATGACGAGGCGCAGACGGCAGGTGCGATTCTGGGCTATAATTACCAGTCCAGCCCGTTCTATCAGGATGCGTTCAACCTGTTGAAAGATAAGGGCCTTGCCCCAGAGGCCAAGGGGACCAACTGGCTCGCCACGGTCTATCGCCAGATGATCAAGGGCGAATGGCTGTGACCACTTTGCGCGGCAACCACGCACCCCATGGGTCGGGCCTTGCTGCGCTCGCTTGATATCCGTGATGTGCTGATCATCGATCGGTTGGGTTTGGCATTTCAGCCGGGTCTGAACGTTTTGACCGGCGAGACTGGGGCCGGCAAGTCGATCTTGCTGGACGCTTTGGGTTTTGTACTGGGCTGGCGGGGCCGCTCCGAACTCGTCCGCGCGGGGGCAGAACAGGGCGAAGTGACGGCAGTCTTCGACCTGCCACCGGGCCATGCCGCGCGGACTGTCCTGGCAAAGGCAGGGATCGCGGCAGAGGACGAACTGATCCTTCGCCGGGTCAATTCCAGCGATGGTCGCAAGACTGCCTATGTCAACGATCGGCGGGTCTCAGGTGAGGTTTTGCGTGACTTGTCAGAGTGTCTGGTGGAACTGCATGGCCAGCATGATGATCGTGGTTTGTTGAATCCACGCGGGCATCGCGCGCTTTTGGACCAGTTCGCCGGTTTGGAGCTTGGGCCATTGAGAGCATCATGGCGCGGCCGGTCGGTAGCAAGGGTCGCTTTGGCAGAGGCAGAAGCGGCGGTCGCTGCGGCGCGGGCCGAAGAAGACTTCTTGCGGCATGCTGTCGCCGAACTCGGCAAGTTGAACCCCGAACCCGGCGAGGATGCTGTGTTGGATAGCCGGCGCAGGACGATGCAGGCCGCCGCACGCATTCGCACCGACATTCAGCGGGCCTACGGGGCGCTCAGCGACGGCGCAGAAGGTGCAATGCTAGAGGCACAGCGTTGGCTTGATGGCGCTGCAGATCGTGCCGAAGGTCGTCTGGACGGTGCTTTGGCAGCGCTTGGCCGGGCTTTGGCGGAATTGGGCGAAGCACAGGTTGGGGTTGAGGCCTGTTTGCAGGCGCTGAATTTCAACCCATCTGAACTGGAGGCGCTGGAAGAGCGGCTGTTTGCAATCCGCGCTTTGGCCCGCAAGCACAACATGTTACCCGATGACCTCGGCACCCACTTGCACGACATGCGTACCAAGCTGGAGGTGCTGGATTCGGGGGCCAAAGGTTTGTCCGCCTTGCAAAAAGCGGTCGCGGAGGCTGAGGCAGAGTATGAGCGTCTGGCCCGCGCGATAACACTATCCCGGCGTGAGGCCGCGGGACTGCTGGATACGGCAATGGCTCGGGAACTCGGGCCACTCAAGATGGAACGCGCCGTATTTTCAACCGAATTCAGTGGTGCCGAACCGGGGCCCGACGGAATGGACGCGGTAACATTCACGGTGGCCACAAATCCCGGCGCACCAGCGGGGCCGTTGAACCGCATCGCCTCAGGGGGGGAACTCAGCCGTTTTTTGCTGGCGCTCAAGGTCTGCCTGACCGGTGATACTCCGGGCCTGACGCTGATCTTCGACGAGATTGACCGCGGTGTTGGCGGGGCCACAGCGGATGCAGTCGGGCGGCGGCTAAAGCAACTGTCGGACAAGGCACAGGTTTTAATAGTTACCCATTCGCCGCAGGTTGCCGCCCTCGGGGCGCATCACTGGCGGGTAGAAAAGCGTGTCGAGGGTGCGATGACATTGTCCACCGTCACGCCGCTTGATCCGGCTGAAAGGATTGAGGAAATCGCCCGGATGCTGGCGGGTGACACGGTCACGCAGGCCGCGCGGCAGGCAGCCATGGCGCTGTTAGCGCAAGGCTGAAACGATCAATGACACGGCCCGCCAGCCATCGGCGCGGGCTAGCAAAACCACTGTCAGCATGGCCCCGAACCGCGGCATTTCCCGCCCGTCCGCATCCCATGCTCCGATTGAGACGTAGCGCTGATGCAGAATGGCACCTGACCTGCCCCCCGGTCGTCCCTCATTCATGACGAGAGTCTGGCTTGTTGATAATCGTCGGTTTCGGGTTGGGCAAGCACGCCGGGTGCGTTGCCGTCAGGTAGCTCAAGCGCCCGGCGTGCTTCTGCCGGGGTTTTGTT
>JANYFE010000026.1 GCA_025362795.1 Rhodobacterales bacterium
AACAAAACCCCGGCAGAAGCACGCCGGGCGCTTGAGCTACCTGACGGCAACGCACCCGGCGTGCTTGCCCAACCCGAAACCGACGATTATCAACAAGCCAGACTCTCGTCATGAATGAGGGACGACCGGGGGGCAGGTCAGCCCCTGCACCTGCGCAGCGGCCAAGCTAAGGGCTCCAATGCCGCACGCTTTGCCGACCGAAACCTGGCGCGGTTTCTAACGATAAGGCCGCGCGTCAGGCGACTGATCAAGCGCCTGATAAGGCGCTAGCGCGGTATCGCCACAACGTTTCCACACCTGTCGCAAGAATGGCAGGCCGGGTTCATGGTGCTTTTTTCTCCCACAAACGCTGGGCGCCATTCAGGTCTCACCGGCAGGATGGCGTTTCCAGCGTTGATCCGCCAAGGCTGCGGGGGCGCCGTGATGTGACCCGGATAGCCAGATTGGCATTGGTCGAAGGTAGGTTGGTCAGGCGAGTTGCAGTTCGACCCACAGGTTTTGCGCAAAAGACAGGGATTTGATCGAACCGGACGGAGCCTGAAACTCTGGTCCCGGTCCCGTGCCGGTGATCCAGGGGCTGTCGGCGCGGATGACGCGGCCACTGCACTGGGTCGCCAGGGCTTTCAAAATGGCCGTGTAGGGCATTTGCCCCCAGCCGACTTTCTGGGCGTCAAGCGCGTTTGTCGGGACGAAGGCGGACAGGTCTGTTTGGTGCATCTGGCCGAGACCCTTGGCCAGCGGCGTGGCGTTGTGGCTGCCGTGGTGGCCGACTTTATAATAGACCGTGCGCGCCAGAAGGTCCGGTCCGGTCACCTGAGCGTCGCCGACCTGCCAGCTTCTATCTTGCCAGCTTAGCCAGTTGCCGATCTGGGCATCGGCGGCGAACAGCAGGACACGGCCGGTGTCGATAAACTCGAACGCCAGAACCAGCGAAGTATTGTTGGTCTTGCTGTCCAGTTGCATGGCTAGATCAGCGCTTATGCCGAGCCAGTCCTGATCGATCCGGCGCCACGACTGATCGCGGTCGGGTTGCGTTGTGGGAGCGAGGTTTTTGCGCGACGGGTTTGGCCGCGCTGGCGGCTTTGCCGGGCCGCTGTAGTTGTCTTGCACAAAACTGGCCAGTGCTGCCGCCTCTGGGCCGACGGCACGCGCCACGGCGTCCAGCGGCGTGCCGACATAGGTGTCAAAGGGCGCACCAGTGTCCACGATTTCAGTCTGCGCCGCGCTGACGGCGCAGGCCACCGCCAAAGCCCTGCTCCGCGGTGAAGTGGCAACTTGTGCCCCGAACATTTCGCTGGCCCGTTCAGTCAGGCCCAGCAGTTTGGCGTCGCGGGGCGGACCGAGGACATAGATGCGCAGGCCCAGATCGTCGCGGATCATCGGGGGATCGGTCGGTTCCAAATAGTGGATGTTGCCGCGCGCCAGACCAATACCGGCGTCACGGGCAGCACGGACTTTGCTGCCGGTGGCGCCGAAACTAAAACCGATCACCGCATCCAGGCCCTGATGCAAGGCGGTGATATAGTCGCTGGGTGCTGCCGCTGCTGACAAGCGCTGGCTGGCCGCTTGCAACGCGGTGACCGCGTCGTTCTTGTATTTGTCCAACTGCTTTGCCTGTGGGTCGGCGGGGTTTTCAGTCCATGCAAGCCAGACGGCATCGACCGAAAAGCTTTTGAATTGATCCGCAGCAGTCAGAAAGCCTGACACGTGATCGGTATGTTCGTGGGTCAGGACAAGCACGTCGATGTGTTTGGTCTGCGTGGCGATGTCCTGCACGATCGCGGCGATTTTCGCCGTGCCGCCGGTGACAGAGGAATGCACCCCGCAGTCGATCAACATCCAGAACAGACCACCACCGACCTTTGGGAATGACAGCAAATGGCAATCACCGATGCCCTGACAATAGTGGCGTACCGTCATCCGGCCTGCTGGCTGGGAAGGCGGTTTGGCAGTGGCAGGATTTCTGGCCATGATCATGCGTCTCCTTCGTGGTCGTGTAGCATGGCGAAGGGTTCGGCTGCGGTTGCGCCGAAATAGAGGGCCCGCAGTGACGTGGATGCCCCACCGATCGCTGTTTGCCGTTGGCGTTCGCCACGTGCGGTGCTGCCGCTGTTCTTGATGATCGCATAGCGGATCGCGCGGCGACCTTCGCGCGGATCGATGATCAAAGTGCAGCCGCCCCGGAACCAGAACTTTTCGCCGTCCGGGTTGGCGGGGTCCAGCGGCAACGGGCGGCGTTGCAGAACCGTTGCCACGACTTCGACCTGAACCGAGCCATCGTCGGCGATGCGGCGCGCTGGGCGGACGCTGAACACGTCAAAGGTTGTCTGGCCGGGCGCGGCGGGTTTGACCACTTTGAAATTTGAATCGAACCTCGGGACGCCGTCCTGCAGGCCGAAACTTTCGCAAAGCTGAGGGTTTTTGGCAAAGATAGCCTTGAGTTTGAACAGAACTTGCTTTCGATTGATTTCGTTCAGACGAAACACCTCGGTCCGGTCCAGATCGCGCAACGCACCCAGATCAAGACCGTCAATCAGATCATCCAGCCAGTCCGGCGTCGGGTCTGGGAAGGTGCCCCACCGCAACGTTTCTTCAGACACTGTGCGAACGTCGCGCGGCAATATGTTGAATCTACGAAAATTTTCCATGAACGCGAGTCGGTAGTGATGATGATCGTCCGTCACGGAATCACTGTCAGCGGTGACGAGCGCGCGCAGATACTCGCCAAAGGTGATGTCAACCGCAGGACAATAGTCCAGCGCGCGGATGCACATGCGCAGAACGTGGTGCGCGGTTTTGGAGGTTTCTTTTGCGATGCGGTCGACCAGATCGGGGTGCAGCGCGCCACTGGGCAGAATGCCAGAGCCGTTGGTGGCAATGCGGATCAGATCGCCGGTGCGGCCATTGACGATCTGCAGGAACGCTTCGTAGACCGCCGCAACAAGGATCGAGGCCCGGGCATGCGGTTCGGTTGTAGTGGCATAGTCAAGGGTTCGGGTTTCGCCGCTGAGGTAGTCGCGCAACGGCCCCTTGCGGCCCGTGCCTTGTCCGAATTGCTGTGCCAGACCGCCGAGCAGTTTGGCGGCGCTGAGGTCGCCACGCGCCTGCGCGACCTGAAAGCGCACCAGTTCAGGTATGGCGAAATGTTGAAACAGCGCGACAATGTCGGCGAAAGCCTCATGAAAGGCGGGAACGTCAAGGTTCGACACCTCTTGCATGCGGCGGTGCAGGCCATCCAGCAAGGCGTGTGACATCTCGTGCGCGACGATGTCGCTGGACAGACAGGAAAACACCATCGTGCCGGGGGCCGTCGCGTCGCCGTCTTGCGAGTTGGCCTGAAAATACCCAAACAGCAGCGCCTTCTTCTCAGGGCTGTAATAGGCGTTATCGGTGCGCAACGCATGCGGATAAATGCGAAGGCGCGGCACTTCATAACTGTTGTAAATCTCTGTTCCGTCGCTGTTTTTGGTGATGACGCGGTGCGGAGCCCATAGCACTTTGCGACCCAGAGCATGTTCAAAGTTGGTGATCGTGGTCATGGCGATGGCATAGACCATCTGCTGGTGGAACTGCGGATTGCCTTCGGATGGCACGTGACCGTCTTGTGCCAAAAGCCGTGGCGCATTCAAATTAACTGGGTCATAGACCCGGTTCGACGCCGGATCGACATCGACCACCTCTACATACTCGCCAATCGGGCCGGCTTGCAGATTATCCTCCCAACGGACCGGCAACGTAGTTTCGTTTATCGCGACGCTGTCCAAGGATTTGGCGGCTGACGGGTCGAGCGCGTAGACCCGCAGGCGGCGAGCGGGCGGCGGCTGATCTTTGGGTTTGGGTCGGAACGGCGGTTTTGGGGCAGGCGGCGGCGGTGCACCGCCGCTGATTTGCTTGCGCGACAGCCATTGTTCCAGCTGTGCTTTCAGTGGCGCAGAGGGCTTGCCCGCATCTAGCGCCGCCGCAAGATAGCGCTGGCGGGCAACGGCAGAGATCTGATCCGGTGCCAGGTCATTGTCGCCAATGGCCGCATCGACTGTGGCATTTTGCTGGGCCATCTGGGTTAGTTCCAGCGCCAGCATCCGCTCGTGCGCGGTGGTTGGGGCAATGCTGACACCACCCCCGAACAGGATGTCGATCCAGCCGAAACTGGCTCGAGCGGGCGGCAGACGATGCAGCGCGGATTTGTCGGCAGGCTGCTCAGCCAATGCCTGATCGGCCTTGAGAACGCCGTTGCCGATTTTTTCAAACGTCTCGGATGGCGACATGCGGGGGGTGCTTTTGGCGGCAGCGGTGAACAGGGCATGGCGCACCGCCTCGACCCGCATCCAAGGCTCGGGGTAGCCCATGACGGCGGCACGGTGATGCGCCAGCCACAGCGCGGCGGCGGCGGCGATTTGCGGGGTGGCGGCAGAGGTTCCCGAACCGTCCATATCGACCAGTTTGCCGCAGCCGATCGCGGCCCACGGCACATTGGGGGTGAAGGCACCAAGGGCGGTGTTCATTTTGGACGACGGGCCATAGCTGCCCTGCATCGTGCCAGAGGCCAGCCCGGAATAAGCACGACCATCGGCCATCACGCCGCAGGCCGCCAGCACCCGACGATAGCGGGCGGGGAACACGGTCGAGCGCGGGGTAAGCGGATTTCCGGCGTAATTGTTGCCCGCGGCGGTGACGAGGACCATTCCGCTGTCATAGGCCAGATTGACGGCATCGACCAAGGCGGCAGACGTCAAGCCGCCCATGCTCATCGACAAGACTTGCGCATGGCTGCGGCGGGCGTGGTCAAAGCCCTGCACCATGGTCCCGGTCCAGAACCGGACCACCCAATCGGCAATGCGGATCGGGATCACATGGGCAAAGGCCGCACCACCAATCGGACCGGTGTAGCCAGACCAGTCGGGCGACGTGCCGTCCAGCGGGTTGCCAGCCAAAAGCGCAAGGGTTGCAGTGCCATGGCCGCGGTTTCGGGTCAGCGCCGCGCCGGCTGGCGTGCGGTCGCTGGCGTCGTCCGGAAAAGCGGCGTCGACGAAGTTGCGCTGCAAGCTCAGGTCAAGGTTTGCAGGGCGGGTGATGTGCCCGGGGTCATATCCGGTGTCAAGATGCGCCACGATGACCTGCGCCAGCTTCTGTTCCCAATCGGCCCCCAATGTCGCGCGTGCGGCGGAAAATTGCGAAAAGGCCGCCAGCTGGTTCCAGTCCCGTATGCCGACCGGGGGCGGGGCCTTGCCGCCGCTGCTGTCTTGATCATGGAAAATACAAAGCGCGTCGGCGGCCATTGCGGTTTTGGACGCGTCAGATTCAGGCGCAAACCAATGTTGTTCGTGGTCAGGTTCCACAAGGGAAACCCGCGCCCCAGCGGCGAAGCCCTGTCCCGGAACAAGGGCCGCGTGGGCTGCGTCCCATGGGTTTTCGTGGGTCTGACCCTGGTCAATGCGGAACCAGGTCGCCCGCGGTGCGGCGGCCGCACCCAGCCCGGATTCGGCGGCGGGGACTTCCAGAATTTTGGTGACGCCCATCGGCGCAGCCCCTTGGGTCGCCGCTACAAAGGCTTGCGGATCGCCAACAACCTTGACCAGTAAACCATTTGCGGGCATCGCGCTTACCCCCTGTTTTCCAATGTAAAAACTATTTTAAGTCAGTCAAATTCCGACAACAGCAGTCCGGCGCTGGCACGGCACAGTTGAAGCCTGACTTACACCTAGGATCGGATCGGGCGAAAATTTCAATCGAAGCAGACCTTAGCACATCTTGTCCGCAACGCAAAATTGATTCCTGAACGTCTGGGTTCGTGGATGCAATGCTGCAAATATCTACTTAGACGGGCAGGACCGCCCGCGATGAAACCCGATGCGCGAATCAAAAATTTGTGCTATGCTTGCAAAATTCAGAATATTTTTTTCAGGTGAGGGGAATTGCAGTCATGACCTCGTCCAGAATCTGTCTCGATTCCAGAGTAGCTTTAGTTCTATGCCTGAGTTTCGGTCTCGCAGGTGCTGCGCAAGCGCAAGATTCTGCGGCTGCCGGAGCCTCAACCCTGACTGCGCTTGCCCAGGATTTGGGCAAATTCGCTGTTGTGGTCGTGTTTATTGAATCGGCGATGTCCGCCATTTTCAACTGGCGCGTTTATCGGGCTATCGTGAACTATCGGTCCATGAAGACGCCGGTATTGTGGGCGGTCGGTTTGGCGGTGGTCGCGACATATCACTATGATATATTTAACATAATCATGGCTTCAGTGAAGCCGGTCGCCGCAAGTTCTGCGGGCTCTTGGCTGACATATGCCGTGTCGGCGTTGATGATCGCGGGTGGCAGTTCCGGGATCAACACATTGTTCTTGCGGCTTGGCATACGGTCGCCCATCGCGGAGGAACCGGTCAAACCGGCCCTGTCGATGACCGAGGCCTGGCTGTCGGTGAAGGTGACGCGGACCGCGGCGCGAGGGCCGATCCAGATTGCGATTGAGGAGGTGGCCGGCGGCCCGGCACTGCCGCTTGTCGGATCACTGCAAGAGCGCACTCTTGGTCAGCGGCTGCGCGACGCGTTCGGGGCCGATTCAATGCGGTTCCCAAGCTATGGGGGCTGGACGATCAAGGCCGGGCAAAGTTACCGCATCACCGCAATTGCCACCGCCGAAAGCGCAAATGGGTTAGTTAGCCAAAGCAAAGTTATTTACGAGGGTGCGTTCGCGCCAAGGGCAATCGTGGACTTGCAGTTTGTTTTTTGAGAGATGATTTAGCAGGAGGCAGTTATGAATACAAAGACTCAGGATGCCATGATCTGGCTGAATCAGAACTTTGGCGGCGATATTGACGCCGCATTGGCAGGTGCGCCGATTCCGAAGAATTTGATGATTGCGATTGGTATTCAGGAAACTTACTATATCTGGGCCAAGATGTATAAGACCGCCACTCCGGAAGAGATTCTGGCGATTTGTGTTGGCGATACGATTGACTTTCCCCGGCGCAGTACGGCCTGGCCCAAAAATCGCGTCGAGTTGGAAAAGCACTCGCAGGGCAAAGCGATGTTCAAGGTTGCGCGGGCCGCGCTAGAGCGTTTGGCTAAGGTGAATTCGGGTTTTGCCACGGTGGTCAAGAATCCGGACAAATTTTGTCATGGTTTCGGGATGTTCCAATACGACATCCAGTTTTTCCGCAGCGCGGACCCGGAGTTTTTTCTGAACGGCGGCTGGGCGACGTGGAAAGGTACGTTGGGCCACGGGGTTGACGAATTGAAGGGCATGCTGGCCACGCTTTATGGCGCGCACAAGACGTCCTTAAGCCATGACGAGGTGGTGTTTCTGGGGGTGGCTTATAATCAGGGGGCGTTGAAAACCAAAAACAACTTCGCCAGCAAGCATTTCAAGATGGGCTACAAGGACGCGCAGGGCATTTATTATGGTGAACATATCGATAGCAATCTGAAAGCAATGGAGGGGCTGTGGTAAGCGATGAGCCTGACATTGGCACCGACCGACCGGGAGCGTGGGCTGATTTATCTTGATCCGGCTCTGACGACGGCACCTGCGACTCATGCGCTGATCATTGGCTGCGGCCGCTTTGCCGCGCCGACGTTGCCGCCGGTCACATCGCCGCCCGTGTCGGCCCGTAAGGTTGCCGGCTGGTTTCTGGAACATGTCACGGGGCGCAGCACGGCGGGTTTTGCAAATTCCGATCGACCGCTGGCCAGTCTGGCGGTGGTGCTGTCCGAGGCGGCGGACGGGGCCTTGTCGCAGATTGAAGGTGGGCCGGTGCCACGTGCGACATTCGCCGTGATCAAGCAGGCCGTGCGCGACTGGGCGGCGCGGGCGGATTTGAACAACGGTTCGATGATGTTTCTGTTCATGGCCAGCCACGGTCAAAGCTTCAACCGGCAAACCGCGATTCTGTGTGAAGACTATGGGGCCGACACGGATGATGAATTTGCCGGGATGACCGAGGTCGAGCAATTCGTCGAGGCGATTGCCAATCTGGATGTGGCCGAAAAGCTGATGGTATTTGACTGCTGCCGGACCCCGGGCGCGTTGCCACAGAACCCGGACGGGCTGTATGGCAGCAGGTTCATGGCGAAAAAGGTCACAAGCCACGCCGCACCGCGCCGCCCGCAGGTCTTGCGGTCGACGGTGATTGGCAAAGAGGCCTACGGACTGCCGGCCCGCCCGACGCTGTTCACACAGGCCTTGCTGGATGCGCTGGGCGGGTTGGCGGCGGATTACAACGAGGATTGGCAGATCGCGACGGACAGGCTTGCAAGTGTCACGGAGCGGCTTTTGGGTCTGCACCAACTGGACGACGAACGGTTGCAGGAGCCCGAGTTTCAGTTGACGGCGGCGTTTCAGGTGGCGCAGGCCACCGCGACGGATCGGGTGACGCTGTATGTGTCATTGGACGCGCCGCTGGATCTGACCAAGGGGCGGTTGGAGATGATGTGCGATGGGGTCGTTCAGGGTGCGGCCTTGCCGCTGTCGCCGCCGTTCATGCGGTTTGATCTGCCGGGCGGGCAATCCTTTGTCATCCGGGTGCTGGATGAGGCCGGAGTGCCAGTGGCGGAAACCAAACCCTTCAGTCCCCAACTGCCGCTGGCCTTTCGTCGGTTGCCGGACTCGCGCGGCATTCAGATCGTCCGGTCCAAGTCGCTTGATCTGACGCCAGGGCCATCGGTTCTGGCGTTGAACATTGGTCCTCACTCGCGCGGGGTGGCGCGAATTTCGGACCTGGCCGGGCACAGCCTGTCTTTGGCAGGTGAAACGCAGTCGGTCGAAGTCGCGCCCGGCACGCATCGGGTGGTCTTTACCCGGCCGGACGGCAGGCTGTTGACCACGGATGTGGCGGTTGGTCCAGGTGAGACCATCACTCTGGATATGCCAGAGAGTGTACGTGGCTCGCCGCGTGAATGGTTGATCGATGCGGTGCAAGCTGGGGTGATTTCGGCGGACGCCCGGCCCGGACCGGGGGCGATGGGCTTTGCCACCGAAAAAATTCAGGCGATCAGCGGCACCGAAGTTGCGGCACTTGTGACGGGCGGGCTGACGGATGCGGTGACCGCCCCCGACTTAAAGTTAATCAGAGCGCAAAGCGATGGGCGCTTCTTTCTGTATAACGTCGATGACACCCTGGCAGAGCGGTTGCGCGCCCAAAATTACGGAGCAGAGCCCACGGTGCGGGCGGCGGATTTTCCGGTGTGGGTGGTCGTGCGCACTGCGGACTGGCGAGAGGTAGGATTTCTACCCACCCTTGGCCAGCAAGGCAAATGGCTGCAAATGCCGGGCAGGGGCGCTGATCCTTGGGGCGCTGATGTGCTGATCGATATGGCGGCAGACAATGCCTCGCACCTCATCACCTATGTCCGCAATCAGCGCTGGGCGATGCTGCTGGCCTTTCTTGCGCGGCGCGATTTCGTCGGCGGCGGATCCGAGTATGAGGCATTGTTCCGGGACAACACCCTGCAGGTGGCGATCATGGAAAAGGTCAGCAATCCTCTTGCAGCATTTGCGGCGGCCTTGATCGGCGTCGGGACAGGGCAGGTCGAAATGGTTGGTGTGGCCCAAAACTGGCTGCGCAATCTTGTGAACTGGTTCCCGGGCGTGCCGGACGGGCCGGTCATTCTGGCGCGGCATTTGCTGGCGCGGGGCGAGGCGAACGCGGCCGCCGCACTGTTGAACGTGGCTTTTGCACGGGGTGTGCCGGTGTTTTCGCTATCCGTCGACTGGCTGGCGCAAGGCATGGCTGCCCTGGACCTTGCGGGCGCAGACGAGGCACGACGCTGGTCGCGGCTGGTTGATCCGGGCCGGACTTTCAGCGTGTTGCGGCTGCCGCGATAGAAAGGGGCACATGGTGGATTTCAAACTGACCCTGCATCAAGCGTCCGAAGGCGATGCGCTGGTTTTGGCATGGGGTGCACATCATGCAGTGATCGATCTGGGCCGCACCGCAGACTACACTGCGTTGCGACCGTGGCTGGTGGCTGACCATGGGATCGAGCTGTTCGTCATCAGTCATATCGACGCCGATCACATCGAGGGGGCGATGCAGTTGGTGGCAGAAGCCACGGCACCGTTCATGCCGCGCGAGGTGTGGTTCAACGGCCATGCGCAACTGGCGGCGGCCAAGGCACGGGCCAAGGTACTGGAACCGTTGAGCGTCGATCAGGGCAACAAGCTGTCTGCCGGCATTGTCCGGTTTGGCTGGCCGTGGAACGTGGCTTTTGCCGGAGGGCCGGTGTCTACCGACAGCCAGAGTCTGGGTCAGGTTTTCGACGTGGCGGGGCTGCGGGTGATCCTGCTGAGCCCTTCGGATAAAGAGCTGATAAAACTCGGCGCGACCTGGACCGCCGAGATTGAGGCTGCGTCGCTTGGTCTGGCTGACCCGGATCAGGCACCGCTAGCCCCGATGGGGTTTGAATCCTTGTCGGTGATCGAGGTTGAAAGCCTGGGCGCCAAACCGTTTGGCGCTGATACGACGCCGCCGAATGGGTCGTGTATCGCGTTTCTGGCAGAGTTTGGGGGCAAGCGGGTTCTTTTGGGTGCGGATGCGTTTCCCGGGCGCATTGCACAGTCGCTGACCGAAATGGGGTACGGTCCGCAGAACCGGTTGAAGCTGGACCTGTTCAAGTTGTGCCATCATGGCAGCAAGGCAAATCTGTCGCCGGCATTGCTGCAGATGCTGGATTGTACGCGCTTTGCCATCTCGACCGACGGAACGCGGCACCACCATCCCAATCCGGAAACCATCGCGCGGATTTTGGTTGCTGATCCGAAGCGGCAAAAGACCTTCTATTTCAACACCCGCCAGCCCAGTGCCGAGGTGTGGGATGATCCGGAACTGAGGGCAAAGTGGCGCTATGACTGCGTTTTCCCGGAGCATGGCGCGAAGGGGCTGGAGGTGCCGATATGACGTTGGCAGCGGTCTGATGCCTGCGGGGCGAAACACAGCGCTAGTGATCGGCAACGGTGACTATCAGTATGCGACGCGGCTTGAATCGCCGCATGGCGATGCGCTGGCGATGGCCAGTCTGCTGGAGCGGTTGGGGTTTGACGTGGTTGCGGGTTTTGACTGCGATTTTCACGACTTCGAGCGGCGTCTGCGGGACTTTCAGGACAGGATCGATCCGGCGGGGGTGGCTGTGTTCTATTATTCGGGACATGGCGTGGCAGAGCTGGGCGAAGCCAACCACTTGCTGCCGGTCGATGCCAAGGTACTGTACCGGGACGATCTGGGGCGGGTGACGATTCCCCTGGATGACGTGCTGACCGCGATGCGAGAGGCGGCGCGCGTCAGTCTGCTGTTTCTGGACGCCTGCCGTGATGATCCATTTGCCGGCGCGGTCGGTGAGCTGCGCACCAAACGGGTGTTTTTGCCCAGTGTGGGCCTGGCGGCGGTGCCAAGGGAACTGCTCAATCAAGCGCTGATCGCCTTTGCTGCCGAAGAGGGCGAAGTCGCACGGGATGGCGATAGCGGCAGTTTAAGCCCGTTTACAGCGGCGCTGGTGCAACATCTGGGCAGTCCGGGTCAGGAAATCCGGTCGGTGATGACGGCCGTGCGGCGCGATGTGCGCACTGCGACGGCCAACAAACAGACCCCGTGGTCCAAGGAGTCATTGACCGAAGATTTCGTGCTGGTGCCGGCGGGCGAAACGGTCGCACCACAAAAGCCACCAGAGATGTCGGGTGGTTTTGTTCAGCGCAACGTCGGGGCGCAGAAGTTTTTGCCGGGCGTCCCGGCGGCAATGGCGGAATCGGGGCGCAGAGGGCAGTGGATTTGGCTCACCGGCGTTGTGATCGTGTTGATGGGCGCGGGTGGGTTGGCACTTTCCTTGGAGCAAAGGTCCGGCGGCCTGTGTGACAAATGGGCTCTGGGTTTCTTTCCACCCTGTCCCATCGTGACGGTGGACGACATCGCAGAGCTTGATTCGGTGTCATTTGCCCGGGCTTCTGATGCGGCAGATCGCCTTGTCCAAAAACTAAACGGCGGTTTGCTGGTGGTTGCCGAAAAGCGAGACTTGGCAAAATCACTTGTGGAGTTACTGGACCCCGGAAAACTCAAAGGATTTTCGCTGAACGGGCAGCGGAGCTTGCTGTCTGTCCTGTCGCAAATCCCTGCGACGACCTGGCAAGGGGCGGTTTGGTTAGATCTGGCGGTGCAAACCCAAAGCCAGATCGCCAATCTGGATGGCGCGGTAAGGTCCGGCACTCTCATGTTGGCACCGGACTCACTGATGAACTTGGTCGCGTTGAAGGGCAATCTTGGGTATGTCAACCGCGCGACTCTGACCGTCTACTTTCAGTTTGCCGGCTATACGCGGCCTGCGGCGGAAGCGTTTCAGGAAAAGCTGTTTTCCCAAGGCCAATGGAAAGTTCCAGGTGTGGAACGCGAGGCAGGGGCGTCCGGGTTGAACGAAGTGCGTTATGGCGATGCGAAGTTGCGGGTCACGGCACTGTTGCTGGCAAAGGATGTCACGACGATCACCGGCAAGACCGTGACAGTGGCAGAGATCGAACCCGCCATACCGGCGCTGCATCTGGAAATCTGGATAAGCCAGTAATTTCAGTGCTCTGGTTGAAATGGCGGTTCTGGCAACTTGATGCGCGGAGCAGGAAGGTTGTCGACATTGCGTGCGTGCCAGTCGCCGCAATCGAATATTTGAACCTGCGCAGTGAGGCGGTCCTTCAAATGGTGCATGCCTTCGGGCACGATCAAGCGGTCGCCGCAGGTCACTTGCGGCCAACACCCTGCGACGCCGTGCATGAACGGCATCGCAGGGCAGGGACGGTCAATGACTGACACGCCAAGAACGCGGTGTTCGGGCGCAGGTATTTGCCGCGAACGAACTTTTTTAACCACAATCAGGCAAGATCGAAACGGTCAAGGTTCATCACCTTGGTCCAAGCTGCCGCAAAGTCGCGCACGAAGGCGGCCTTGGCGTCGTTGCTCGCATAAACTTCGGCCAAAGCACGCAACTGCGAGTTGGAACCGAACACCAGATCGACGCGGCTGGCCGTCCATCTGACAGCGCCGGTGGCCCGGTCGCGCCCCTCGAACCCATCCCCTGTCGCGGCCCAGACGGTGGCCATGTCCAACAGGTTCACAAAGAAGTCGTTGGTCAGAACGCCGGGCCGATCGGTGAAAACGCCCTGCGCGGACTGGTCCGTGTTGGCTCCCAGAACGCGCAAGCCGCCAACCAGGACCGTCATTTCAGGAGCAGACAGCGTCAGAAGTTGGGCGCGATCAACCAGCAGTTCTTCTGCCGATATGGTGTAGTCCGACTTCTGGTGGTTGCGGAATCCGTCCGCCGAAGGCTCCAGCACCGCGAAGGAATGGACATCGGTTTGCTCTTGCGTGGCATCCGTGCGCCCAGGTGTGAATGGCACCTGTACGGCATGGCCTGCATCCGCGGCAGCTTTTTCGACTGCCGCGGTGCCGCCAAGTACGATCAAGTCCGCAATCGAGACGCGTTTGTCACCCGCTTGACCGGCATTGAATGTCGTCTGGATGTTGCCAAGAACCGCGAGCACGTTTGCCAGCTTGTCGGGCTGGTTCACCGCCCAGTCCTTTTGCGGCGACAGCCTGACCCGTGCGCCATTTGCACCACCGCGTTTGTCAGACCCGCGGAAGGTAGAGGCAGACGCCCAGGCTGCCGCGACAAGATCAGCAGTGGAAAGACCGGAGCCCAGGACACGGGCCTTGAGCGATGCAACATCCTGCGCGTCGATCACAAGATGCGATGCGGCGGGGACAGGGTCTTGCCAGATAAGTTCTTCTGCGGGCACCAGCGGACCAAGGTAGCGCACGACTGGCCCCATGTCGCGGTGCGTCAGTTTATACCATGCGCGGGCAAAGGCGTCGGCGAACTGGTCGGGGTGTTCGTGGAACCGTTTGGAAATCGGCAGGTAATTCGGGTCCACTTTCAACGCAAGGTCGCTGGTTAGCATCGCCGGCGCTATCCGTTTGGACGCATCATGGGCGTCTGGAACCGTGCCCGCACCCGCACCGTTTTTGGGTGTCCACTGATTGGCGCCGGCCGGGCTTTTCGTCAGTTCCCAGTCAAAGCCAAACAGGTGGTCGAAATACTCGTTGGTCCATTGCGTGGGCCTTGTGGTCCAAGTCGCCTCCAGCCCGCTGGAAATCGCGTCGCCGCCCTTGCCCGAACCAAAGCTGCTGGCCCAGCCAAAGCCTTGCTGTTCAAGGCTACCCGCTTCGGGTTCCCGCCCAACATGGGCCGTATCCCCCGCGCCGTGGGTTTTACCGAATGTGTGGCCACCGGCGATCAGCGCCACGGTTTCCTCGTCATTCATTGCCATTCGGGCGAAGGTTTCACGGATATCCTGCGCCGAGGCCAGCGGGTCGGGGTTGCCGTCCGGCCCTTCGGGGTTGACGTAAATCAGGCCCATCTGCACCGCGGCCAATGGATTTTCCAGCTGCCGCGCGTCGGAATAGCGGTTTTTCAGGTTGCTGGGATCGTTGCTGGCGATAAGCCATGCATCCTCTGAACCCCAATAAATGTCCTCTTCCGGCTCCCAGACATCGGGGCGACCACCGCCAAAGCCGAAGGTTTTGAATCCCATCGATTCCAGCGCAACATTTCCAGTCAGGATCATCAGATCGGCCCAGGAAATGCTGTTGCCGTATTTCTGCTTGATCGGCCACAACAGGCGGCGGGCCTTGTCAAGGTTGACGTTGTCAGGCCAGCTGTTCAGCGGCGCAAACCGCTGGGTGCCCGACGATGCGCCGCCACGACCGTCGCCGGTGCGGTAAGTCCCTGCGCTGTGCCATGCCATGCGGATGAAGAACGGTCCGTAATGGCCAAAGTCGGCGGGCCACCAATCCTGACTATCGGTCATCAGCGCGTGCAAGTCTTGGGTCAGCGCCCTGAGATCCAGTTTGTTGAAGGCTTCGGCATAGTCAAACTCCGCGCCCAGCGGATTTGCGGGCGTGGAATTCTGGTGCAGGATCCGCAGGTTCAACTGGTTCGGCCACCAGTCGCGGTTCGACCGGCTTGCAGCGGTGGTCTGGCTGCCGGCGCCGTGGATGACCGGGCATTTGCCGGTGGCTGCGGTGTCATTTCCGTCCATAGCTTCCTCCAATAGTCGCTGCGATGCGCGGCGTTTGCTTGGGTCTATCAAACCTGCATCATTAGTTTAAGTTGGATTTACTGATTGTCGGAATAAGGTGGGCTTATGAACAATCTGACGCTGAAGCAACTTCGCTATTTCGAGGCACTGGCGCGGCACGGCCACTTTGGTCGTGCTGCAGAAGCCTGCGCCATCTCGCAACCCGCCTTGTCCATGCAGATTAAAGAGCTTGAAGCCGCGTTGGGGTCGGATCTTTTTGAACGTGCGGCCCGTCAGGTCCGGCTCTCAAGCTTTGGGGCAGAGTTCGCAGTACGGGCACGCGCCATTCTGCGCCAGGTTGACGAGCTGGAGGATCTGGCCCGAAGCGCCCGTGATGGATTGTTGGGGCAGTTGCGGATTGGGGTGATCCCGACGGTGGCGCCCTATCTGTTGCCAACGCTGATTGGCAACTTGACGGCAGCAAATGCCGGGCTGGACATTCGGATTCGCGAAACGGTGACGCCCAGGCTGCTGCAGGAGTTGGCCGATGGCTGGCTGGATACTGCCATTGTCGCACTTCCGGTATCGGAACCCGCGATGACCGAGGTTGCGTTGTTTTCAGAAGAATTCGTGCTGGTGCGGCCCGCCGCCGATGCGGACAAGCCGGTGCCAGACCGGGAAATGCTGCGCGAAATGCGGCTGTTGTTGTTGGAAGAAGGTCACTGCTTTCGCGATCAGGCCTTGTCGTTTTGCAATGCCAATGCGGCACGGCCGCGCGAAATGCTGGATGCGAGTTCGCTGTCGACCCTGGTGCAGATGGTCAGTGCGGGGATCGGCATCACCCTCATTCCCGAAATGGCTGTGGCGGTTGAAACCCGGTCCGCTGCCGTATCCGTCGTGCGTTTCAAGGCGCCGCAACCGGTCCGCACCATCGGCATGATCTGGCGCAAGACAAGTCCGTTCGCCAGGCACCTTGGCGCACTTGTCACGGAAGTGCGCCGGGCGGCGCAGGATTTGAAACACCGGCAGAACAGCTAGCGCCGTGTGGCGGGGCGGCACCTCTTGCCGCCGCACCCGGCGCGGGCCACACTCAGCGGATGCACAAAGAAGGACCACGGTCATGCCCGCACTGAATGAAGCCGCGCTAGAGCGGGCAATGGATCTGCTTGCGGTGCGGTTCAAGGGGCCGGGCGGGGTCGCCGGCGTTGTCAAGGATGGCCAGGTGATCGCCCGGCGCAGCTGGGGCTTTGCCGACATAGACCGCAGGCGTGCGATGACGCAGGGGACACGGCTGCCAATCTGTTCGATCACCAAGCAGTTTACCTGCAGTATCTTGCTGGACCAGATTGCGGACCCGGCAGGGCTGGAGGGGCAGGTGGCCACCTTTTTGCCCAACTTCCGCGACCCGCTGCCCACGGTGAAGCAGTTGTGTGACAATCAGTCCGGTCTGCGTGACTACTGGGCGCTGACGGTGCTTCACGGGGCATTTCCCGACCAAGAGTTTCGTCGCGCCGATGCACTGCCGCTGCTGACACGAATGAAAACTGGTCATTTTCCGCCCGGCACCGCCTATTCTTACTGCAACAACAATTTCCGCATCCTCTCAGAACTGATCGAAGCCGCGACGGGTCGGCCGCTCGGCGATCTGTATGCCGAACGCATTTTCATGCCGGCCGGCATGAAAACCGCAGTGTTGCTGCCCGACACGCGACAGCCCGCCGACGGCGTGGTGGGCTATGAAGGCAATGACGACATCGGCTTTCTGCCTGCGTCCAACGGCATTTACTGGATCGGCGACGCCGGTATTTCGGCGTCTCTGGATGACATGCTGGCCTGGGAGGGTTTTATCGATGCCACGCGGGATGATGCCGCAGGTCTTTACAACCGGTTGTCCGCCGCGCCGGTGTTTGCGGATGGCACACCCGCCAGTTATGGCTACGGCCTGTCGCATGACAGTGTCGCGGGGCTAAAGGCAACCGGCCACGGCGGCGCATTGCGCGGGTTTCGGGCCCACCGGATGCATGTAGCATCCGAACGGCTATCAATTGTGGTCATGTTCAACCACGAGGCGGATGCCCGGGGCGCGGCCGTTGCGATTTTGGAGGCGGCGCTGGAGTTCGATGCGCCGCAGTCACAGACAGACCCGGCGGGCTGGGATGGCCTTTGGCTGGACGATACGCAGGGACTTGTGCTGCGCACTGCTGGGGAAGCAGGCGGTGTCACATTGCGTTACGGAACCACCCCTGCGCGGTTGGCGGTCGGTCTGGACGGGGTGGCGCAAGGCGGCGGCATCACCCTGAAACACGACGGCGAAACTCTTGCGATGCGGCGGGAGACAGAAAACCTAACCGTTATCGCACGGCGCCTGGACCCCGTGCAGGTTGCCGACGGTCGGATGATAGCCAGCCGGTATTGGTCTGATGAACTGGAGGCCGGTCTGGTCATCGATACGCGGGACGGCGCGACCTTCGCCGGTTTTGACGGCATGCTTGGACTTGGCCCGATGGAGCGGATGTATCCGGTGGCATCTGATGTCTGGGTCATCACGACCCGCCGGTCAATGGACGCTTCGCCGCCAGGGGACTGGACGGTTCAGGTGCGCCGCGATGCAGAAGGCGCGATCAGCGGTCTGGTGCTGGGTTGCTGGCTGGCGCGTAACATTGGGTATCGGCGGGTCGGCTGAACGGGTTTCTTGTCAACTGGCGGGGCGTTCTGCGCGGACAAACGGTTTCGAAACAGCTTGCACCGTGCCTCCGGGAACTTGCGTAAAGATACCGCAGGGCAGGGTGTGGCGGTTTGGGCTTTGGCACCTCCCGCGACCCGCGCACCATGCTGCCATCCTGTCCGCACCCAAATGTCGGCGCAGCGCGCATATCATGTTGTCCGCTTTTCCCGGCCATACAGCAGCAGCATGGCGATGATCACCATACCATAAATGATCTGCCGGCCGAACTCTGCCATTTGCATGACCGACAAGATGGATTGCAGCAGCGTGATCAGGATCACCCCCGCAATCGTGCCGATATAACTGCCGCGCCCGCCAAGGATCGAGGTGCCGCCCAAAACGACGGCGGCAATCGCGGGCAGCAAGTAGGCGTCGCCCATCGACTGCGCCGCCTTGCCGGCATATCCGGCCAGCAGAACCCCGGCAAAAGCGGCCAGCCCGCCACACAGGGCAAACCCCAGCATGATCACCCGCTGCGTCGGAATACCGGACAGATAGGCCGCACTTTCCCGGTTGCCTATGCCATAGACCGCCCGGCCAAACGTGGTGCGGTTCAGCAAGATCACTGCCAGCACGCCCACCACAATCCATACCAGCACCGCATTCGGCAGACCGAAGATCAGATTGCCAGCCGCCAGATACTTCATCGCAGGCGATGCCGTATCCTGCGGCGAAAACCCACCCGTGTAGGCCACCATCAGTCCTTGTGCGACCGCGTTTACGGCAAGCGTCACGATCATCGAGGGGATGCGCAGATAGGCCACCCCCACCCCGTTCACCAGACCCATCAGCACTCCGACAAAGATGCCGAACGGGACCGCCAGAACTTGACCCGCCGGACCATAGGCCGTCGCCGCCGATGCCATCATCGCCCCCATCGTCACCGCCCACGGCACTGACAGGTCGATCTGCCCCATCAGGATCACCATCATCATCCCGGTGGCGATGATGCCCAGAAACGCCCCGACCTTCAGTTGCTGCAACAGATAGGCGGGCGACAGGAAGTTGGTGGAATAGATGCTGCCGATCAGCAGCAGCACGATGATGCAGCCGAACGCAGTGGCGACGGGCATGTCGACGCGGCTTTTCCAACGGGCGAATGTGGCGGCCATGTCCCGGCTCCTAGCTGAAAAAGTCAAGTCGGTTGCGCACGCTGAACAGCCGGGCCGAACCCAGTGAAACCGAGACCAGAAGAACGATCCCTTGAAACAGTGGCTGCCACAAAGGGTCAAAGTCGAACACGAACAGAAGATCGCCAATCGCCCGAAACGCCAGTGCGCCAAAGATGGCACCAACTGCAGAGCCACGCCCGCCGAACAGCGAAACGCCCCCCAGAACCACAGCGGCAATCGAATACAGCGTGTAGGTGTTGCCGTTCGACAACGACGCCTCGCCGGAATAGGTGAAAAAGGTCAGGAACAACCCACCCACTGCCGCCAGCAATCCTGAAAACACATAGGCGAGCATCTTGGCCTGCAAGATCGGGACACCCGACATGAACGCTGCGACCTCTGATGACCCGGTCGCATAAACCGCGCGGCCCAGGATCGACCTTCGGAACGGTATCCAGATCACCACGATCACGCCCAGCAGAAACACCAGACTGGCCGGGACCACTCCGAACACCTTGCCGGTCAGTGCATCCGCGAGATCGCCATTGAACGCGTCCGTCGATCCCGGAAAAGGCCGCATCCACAAGGCGATACCGTAATAGACGGCGCCTGTGGCAATGGTGGCAACGATAGGCTGCAACCGGCCAAAAATCACAATGGCCCCGTTTATCGCCCCGCACACCACGCCGGTCGCCAGCACTGCCAGCACACCGCCCGTCGTCGTGATCAGCCCGCCGACCACCAAGTAGGACGCAATGCAATTCGCCAGAATCATCACCATGCCGACCGACAGATCAATTCCCGCCGTCAACACCACGAAAGTCTGCGCAATTGCCACCAACGCCAGCAACACACCCTTGTTCGCCGCCGTCTGCACGACGTTTGGCGTAAACCCTGCCGGATGATTGCTGACATACAACGTGAACATCACCGCGAAAATCGCCAGCGCCAGCAGCGTTCCACGCTGTTCGTTCAGCCAGAACCGCGTCATGCTTCCACCGCCAGGTCAATATCCAGCGCCGACGCGATCAGCGCCCTCTCGGTAATCTCATCGCCCGCCAGTTCGCGCTTGATCGCGCCATCATACAACACCAGCACCCGGTCGCAGCAGCCGATCAACTCGTCATAATCGGTGGAATACAGGATGATCGCCGCCCCCTCGTTGGCCAGCCGCCGCAGCAGGGCGTAAATCTCCTGTTTGGTCCCGACATCAATGCCGCGCGTCGGGTCGTTCAGCAAAATGATGCGTGGCGCAGTCATCAGCCATTTGGCGATCACCACCTTTTGCTGATTGCCACCCGACAGCGACCCCGCCAGCGCAGCTGTGCCATCCGTCTTGATCTCCAAAAGCCGGATCACGTCATCCACGGCGCGACTTTCGGCGGCCCGATCAATCATGCCGCCGCTGGAAAACTGCCCGAGTGACGCAAAGCTGAGGTTGTCCCGCACCGACATCGGCAGCATTAACCCCTCGGTCTTGCGATCCTCCGGGATCAGCGCCATGCCAACGCCCGGTGATTTCGCCACGCGCGGACTGCCAATCGCGGTCGGTTTGCCGTCGATCAAAACCGCGCCCGACACCCCGCGCAAAACGCCGAACAACGCCAGCAGCAATTCCCGCTGCCCCTGTCCATCCAGCCCGCCCAACCCCACAACTTCACCGGCCCGCGCGGCCAGCGAGATCCCGTTCAGCCGCGGTGCCCATGTCAGATTGCGCACTTCCAGAACGGGTGGCGCAGTCGAGGGCACAGGTGCGGGCCTCGCGGGAAACTTGTGGCTGTATTCACGGCCTATCATCAACTCGACGACTTCTCTGTCGGTTTTGGTGCCCGCGACATAACTCGCCACATTGCGCCCGTTGCGGAACACGGTGCAATCATCGGCCAGTTCCGCAATCTCATGCATGCGGTGGCTGATGTACAAAAGTGCAATGCCTTCATCCCGCAACCGCTTCAACACGCCAAACACCGTCGTCACATCGGCCGCCGTCAGCGCAGATGTCGCCTCATCCAGAATCAACACCCGTGGCTTGCGCGCCAAGGCCTTGGCAATCTCGACAATCTGGCGCCGGGACAGCGGCAAATCCTTCACGATTTCGCGCGGATCAATGTCTCCACCCCCCGCCCGCTGCAAAGCCTCGGCCGCGATCCGGTGTTGTGCGCGGCGGTCAATCAGTCCGAACCGCATTGGCGGATTGCTGATGACAATATTGTCCGCGACCGACAAGTCGGGGATCAAAGACAGTTCCTGAAAGATGCAGACAATCCCCGCAGCATTCGCCGCAGCCGGGCCGGCGAACACCACCGGCTTGTCATCCAGCAGCATCCGGCCCGCATCCGGCGCAACCACACCCGCCATCACTTTGATCAGTGTCGATTTGCCCGCGCCATTCTCACCTAGGATGGCATGAACCCGCCCCGCCTTGATCGTCAGTTCGGCCTGTTCCAGCGCCCTGACACCGCCGTAGCGTTTTGAAATCCCTTCCATGCGGAAGAGCGAAGGTGCTTCGGTCATGCGCTGCCCCGGAAAAATGCGCTGCGGAGATGACTCCCCGCAGCGAAAGGAGTTGCCACGTTACTGGTCGTCCTTGGTCTGACCCATGATTTCCGCCGCATCAAAGTTGATGCCGCAGGTTGGGAAAGAATTGCCGACGAAGAAGTTGTCGGACTGGTCGGCATAGAAGTTCTCGCCGTCCTTGAAGTTGGGGTCTTCCACGACAGCCAGGGGCAGCTTCACCGACTGCGGCACGACCTTGCCCTCCAGCGCGTCAATGGCGGTCTTGATGGCAACCGCCACCTGCGCTGGGCCAGTGCCTGCCGACGAACATTTCAACCCGTCCGCCGCATGGGCCGCGCAGAACTTGCGAAAGCCGTTTTCGGTTTCGCCGCCAAACGGCACGAAGGCGTGACCGGCGTCGATCATCGCCTGCACAACGCCCGTGTCGCCACCCTGTGCTGTGATGCCGTCAAACTTGCCGTTGACCGCGATCGCATCTGCCGTGGCTTTCTGCGCCGTGCCATCGTCCCACTTGCCAACAACCTCGACCACATCCCATTTCTTGCCGGAAGCGTCCAGAACCGTGTGAATGCCGTTGTGCCGGTCGGTGTCGACCGAGGTTCCGGCCACGCCGCGCACTTCCAGGATCTTGCCGCCATCCGGGATATGCGCGATCAGCCATTTGCCCCACAATTCGCCCAGGCCCTCCTGATCGACGTTCACGTTGATCGCATCCTTGGTGTCGAGGATGTTGTCGAAAGCCACCAGAACAACCCCGGCCTCCTTTGCGCGTTTGATCACCGGCGCGAAAGCCTGCGGGTTCTGTGCATTGACGACGATGGCGTCATAGCCAGAGTCGATAAAGTTGTTGATGGCGGAAATTTGTGCCGCCACATCCTCGCCGGTCGAGACGACTTTGAACTCTTTCAGCTTGGCCGCAACTTCTGGCTGCGCTGCATAGGCCTTGGCCGTCTGGATCATCTGGATGCGCCAGGTGTTGGCAATATAGCCATTGGCAAGGGCAATGCGGTAGGGGCCAGTCTTGGCGGGGTATTGGAAGAACGCGGTGTCCGCCGCCCAAGGCACATAGCACCCTGGTTCTGCGGAAGGTCCGGCCACAACTTGTTGCGCAAATGCAGAACCGGTAAAGGCGCCACCCATCATCAGGGCCGCACCCAATCCGATACCGCGCATCATATTGGTGTATTTCAAGATTATTCCTCCCATTCGACGTTGAAATTATTCGCTTTCAAGGTTTGCGACGGGTCAGCACTGTGGCTGAGGCAGGTCGCTTGCCAGCTCGGATTTCAGCAGCCCGGCTCTTGATGGACGGTGCTGCGGTGGTCAGTCAGCACCCCAGTCGGCGCGCCTTTGGCACACGGGCGTGGGGCGGGCCTTCGCTGTTATCCAGTTTTCTCCCTCTTCCGCTTGGGCGGGCAAGATCGTGCCGTCAGCGCGAAAACTTTCCCTGAACTACCGGTATACCAGTAAAATTGATCGGTCAATAATTGACATGACAGCGTCGGCTATGGTGATCGGATCAGGCGTCTACCGCCAACGACCGCCCTCAAACTGGAATACCGGAATGCCAGTATCCATCCAAAGCGCTTTGTGCTAGTCTGATCCCCGGTGTATGGTCTGCAATCAAGGAACAAGCAGGGGACAGCACTGTGACACAACTGATTGACCGCAGATTGTCGACGCCGCCACAGGTCTATGACCTTTTGCGCAATCGCATCCAGTCGTCAGAGTTGCCGCCGGGCGAAAAAATCAATGAAAGGGCGTTGGCCGATTGGCTGGGCGTCAGCCGCACCCCGATCCGCGAGGCAATCCGCCGCCTTGCGGGTGAGGGGCTGATTACGGTCATCCCAAATGTCGGCACCCGAGTCGCGCTGGTTGATCCGGCGCGGGTCATCGAATGCTGCATCATCCGGATTACGCTGGAAATGGTGGCGTTTACCAAGGCAGCTTCGGCCTTTACCGTCGCCGCTGGTCGGCAACTGGAAACCCTTGTCGTCGAACAGGAACACACGATCGACACCGGCGACACGATGCGAAACATGGAACTCGACATCGAGTTTCATCGCAAGATCGTGCAACTCAGTGGTTTTGGCATCGTGGAGGAGTTGCTGCAAACGGTGATGGGAGAGGTGCTGCGCGCCCGGCACCTGTCGATCAAACTGCCCGGCCGGTCACGCGCGACGATCACCGAACACCGCGCCATTCTTGCAGCATTACAGTCCGGAGACCCGGTCGAAAGCGCGGCCCGGATGCAGTATCATCTGGATCAAAGCTTCCTGTCGATCCAGCGGGTTCTAGAGATGAAATCTACACTGCTCGCTGTCACCTGAGCATTGCCGACTGCCATACTGCCGGGGCGCCCACTCTGCGGGCATCTGTGTCAAACTCATGGGTAAAGCCAGGCGGCATCCTCCTGGGCACCGCCCCTTGCAAAATGCGGCTGAGGCCAGGAACGGCCCTGGAAACGGTCTTTTGCAATGCCAAATCCGTTCGGACTATGGCAACCCAGCCGACAGAACGGTTCCGGCCCTGGCCGCACTTACCGCTTGCAATACTGGCCATTTGGCGAATTCTTTCAGCCATGACCGAACCAGTCGCGCCCATGCCCGCACCCACCCGATTGCAATTGCGCATCTACTTTGGCGCGGCGGCGATGCTTGGGCCGGGAAAGGCGGAAATGCTGGAGCGTATCCGCGACACCGGGTCAATTTCGGCTGCGGGTCGCGCGATGAACATGAGCTACAAGCGTGCCTGGTCGCTGGTCGAAGAAATGAACGCCGCTTTCCGCGACCCCTTGGTCGACAGCACGCGCGGCGGCCCGGGTGGCGGCGGTGCCCGGCTGACCAAGGCCGGTGCCGTTGTTTTGCTGCACTTCCGCGCGATCGAAACGGCGGCATCGCAGGCCGCCGCGGCAGATATTGCAGCGCTTACCGCGATGCTGAGGGATATATCCGTCCAGAAATAGCGCTTGCATCCCGCCTTCGTCTCGCGTGATGTGTCTGGTGAAACATATCGCTTAACCGGAGTTGTTCATGCACCGTTCGACCTGTCGCGCCGCGCTGTTGGCTGCGCTTGCCGTGTCCACCGCCTTTGCCTGGCCCGGGGTCGTATCGGCTGGGGAAATCACCGTCTTTGCCGCGTCCAGCCTGAAGACGGCACTGGATGCCATCGCCGCTGACTGGCAGACCCAGACTGGCAATACCGTGACGATCTCCTATGATTCCTCGGCCAAACTGGCTAAGCAATTGCAAGAGGGCGCACCCGCCGATGTGTTCATCTCGGCCTCGCGGCAATGGATGGACACATTAGCCGACGGCAGCCTGATCAAACCGGACAGTCGCAAGAACATTCTGGGCAACACGCTTATCCTGATCGCGGCAGGCAAGGGTGCGGCGCCGGTCGAAATCGCCCCGGGTTTTGATCTGGCGGGCCTGTTGGGCGATGGCAAACTCTCAATGGCCACGGTCGATTCGGTGCCTGCGGGCCAGTACGGCAAAGAGGCGCTGACCTCTCTGGGGGTCTGGGATGCGGTGGCACCCAAAGTGGCCCAAGCTGAAAATGTGTGGCGGCGCTGGCGCTGGTGGCTACTGGCGAAGCTCCGTTCGGCATTGTCTATGCCTCTGATGCCATAGCCGAGGACAAGGTTTCGGTGGTTGGCACCTTCCCGGCTGACAGTCACAAACCGATCATCTACCCTGCCGCCGTCATGGCCAGCAGCGCCAAACCCGAAGCGCAGGCGTTCCTTGACGATCTGTCGACCGAGGCGGCGGCGGCGATCTTTATGGCACAGGGTTTCACCGTACTGAAATAACGTTGCAAGGCAGGGCATGGCGGATTGGTTCTCACCCGGCGAATGGCAGGCCATCGCCCTGTCGCTGCGGGTGTCGTTCTGGTCGATGCTGCTCAGCCTGCCGTTCGGCATTCTGGTGGCCCATGTGCTGGCGCGGCGCGAGTTCTGGGGCAAGCAGGTGCTGAACGGGCTTGTCCATCTGCCCTTGATCCTGCCGCCGGTCGTGACGGGCTATTTGCTTCTTTTGACCTTTGGGCGCAAAGGCTCGGTCGGCCAGTATCTTGACCAGTGGTTCGGCATCGTGCTGGCGTTCAAATGGACCGGCGCAGTGCTGGCCGCCGCCGTCATGGCCTTTCCGCTGATGGTTCGCGCCATCCGCCTGTCTATCGAGGCGGTGGACCCCAAACTGGAACAGGCCGCTGCCACTTTGGGGGCCTCGCCGGTGTGGGTGTTCCTGACCGTCACGCTGCCGCTGATCCTGCCCGGCGTGATTGCCGGGGCGGTGCTGGGCTTTGCCAAGGCGATGGGTGAATTTGGCGCGACGATCACTTTCGTGTCCAACATTCCGGGCCAGACTCAGACTCTGCCCTCCGCCATCTACGCATTTCTGCAAGTGCCGGGCGGCGACCCACAGGCGTTCCGGCTGGTGCTGGTGGCCATCGCGGTCGCGATGCTGGCGCTGATCTTGTCGGAATGGCTTGGCCGCGCTGTTGCACGCCGGGTGTCCGGCCCATGACGCTGTCCGTCACCTTGGGTCACAAGTTTGCGGGCTTCACCCTCGACGTGGCCTTCGAGGCACCGCGCGGCGTGACGGCGCTGTTTGGCCGTTCCGGTTCCGGCAAATCGACGGTGATCAATGCGGTGGCCGGTCTGTTGCATCCCGACCGGGGCCGGGTGGCCAGTGATGATCAGGTGCTGCTGGACGTGGCCCGGAATATCAACTTGCCGGTCCACAAACGCCATCTCGGCTATGTCTTTCAGGAAGGCCGTCTATTTCCGCATCTGACTGTGCGGCAGAACCTGGCCTATGGCCGCTGGTTCGCGGGCAGGGGGGCTGGGGACTTTGACCGCATCGTTACCATTCTTGACATCGCGCCCTTGCTGCAGCGCCGCCCCGCTACCCTGTCTGGCGGTGAAAAGCAGCGCGTCGCCATCGGTCGCGCCCTGCTGAACCGCCCGCGCATCCTGCTGATGGACGAACCGCTGGCCGCACTGGACGAGGCGCGCAAGGCCGAGATTCTGCCCTATATCGAAGGCCTGCGCGATCAGATGGACATCCCCATCCTGTATGTCAGCCATTCACTGGCCGAAGTGGCGCGTCTGGCCAGTCATATCGTCGTGCTGAACGCAGGTCGCGTGGTGCGCCAAGGCTCGGTAGCAGAAGTTTTGTCGGACCCCGCCGCCGTTCCGGACCTTGGCCTGCGCGATGCCGGAGCATTTTTGACTGCCACGCTGGCCGCACAGGATGCCGATGGGCTCACACGACTGGATACCACTGCTGGTCCAATCTGGCTGCCCAGGATTGCGGCGGCCTTGGGGACCACTCTGCGGATCAGGGTCGCCGCCCAAGATGTGATGCTGTCGCGCACAAGGCCCGAGGGCTTGTCGGCGCTGAACATCCTGCCCGCCACCGTCGCGGCCTTGCGCTTGGGCGAGGGGCCGGGGGCACTGGTGCAGCTAAAGGTAGGTGATGACCTGTTGTTGGCCCGCATCACCCGCCGATCTGCCGCCACCCTTGATTTGCAAACCGGCACGGCGGTGTTTGCAGTGCTGAAAGCTGTGGCTGTCGCCCCCGCCGACATCGGCATGCCGTAAGGCATCAATCGCCGCCCGCAGGTTCAGGCCAGAAGGGTGTTCAGCTCGGGGAAAAGCGGCCCAGGCTTGCGCCGAAACGCTATCCTCAACGCAGGGATAAAACGCTCACACCCACCGTTGGCCGGTCTGATCCGTCCGCGCCCTATCTAAGATCGGAGCCGTCCCGCGATCCGGTGCCGCCGCCAAGGGCGGGTGGCCCGTTCGTCCTGTCGACCTTGTTCCCCAGGCTGAGCCTGACCTTGTCTTAGGCCGGGCCGGTGACGCTGCCGTCTGGCCGATCATTCCCGGGCCGGATCGCCTGTGGCATTGCAAGATTCCTGACGCTCGGCGAATGTGGAGCTGCCGTCGGCATCGGTGTCCTTGCGGCGGCGGGTGGATTGGATATCTTTCGGGCCGAGGCCATTAGCCGGAATTGGCGATGACCTCACCCTTGGTGATCCGGAAGGCTGGGACCGTATGCTGAACATTGCCGCCACCCCTCGCGCAAGACAGGCGGCGCGGCCATGTCAGGGGGCGCGGTCGTGGTCGGATTGCACCGTCGACGGCTCTGCCCCGGCGAAAGGGTCACCGATCCGGAAACCGGTCGACGCCGCCACGCAATTTTGGGTGCTGGCCGGTGTCCCGACCGCGCCCCGCGGCGATCTGCGGTTTGGCAATCCCTGCCGTCTCTCTGGACCTGCGTCATGACTCAATCCGTCCCCGACCGCTACCTGATCGGCGTCGACGTCGGCACCGGCAGTGCCCGCGCCGGCGTGTTCTGCACCGGCGGTCGGCTGCTGGCCTCCGTGAAACAGCCCATCACCATCTGGCACGAAGCGGGCGATGTCGTCGAACAATCCGCCGACCAGATCTGGTCCGCCGTCTGCGCTGCCGTGCGCGGGGCCGTGGTGCGCGCCGCCATCGATCCTTGTCAGGTGGCCGGTATCGGCTTTGACGCCACCTGTTCCCTGGTTGCGGTCAAAGCCGATGGTGCGCCCGTCACGATCAGCCACTCTGGCGATCCTGCCCGCAATGTCATGGTCTGGATGGATCACCGCGCGGCGGGCGAGGCCGCAGAAATCAACGCAGGACGCCACGCGGTGCTGGCCTATGTCGGCGGCCGCATCTCGCCAGAGATGCAGACGCCCAAGCTGCTCTGGCTCAAGCGCAACCTGCAAGACAGCTTCGCTGCAGCGGACCATTTCTTCGATCTCGCCGATTACCTGACATGGCGGGCCAGCGGCTCTGCCAGCCGCTCGACCTGCACCGTGACCTGCAAATGGACCTATCTTGCCCATGAAAAACGCTGGGACGCGGCCTATTTCGGGGCCATTGGCCTTGGGGCTTTGGCCGACGAAGCGTTCACCCGCATTGGCACCGACATGGTCGAACCCGGCACGCCTTTGGGATCGGGCCTGACGGCCAAAGCCGCGGATGACATGGGCCTTGCCCGCGGCACAGCCATTGCTGCCGCCCTGATTGACGCCCATGCGGGCGGTATCGGCACGCTTGGGGTTCCCATCCCCGGCAGCGCCGAATTCACCCGGCGTCTTGCGTATGTCTTTGGCACCTCAGCCTGTTCGATGGCCTCGGCCACGGCACCTGTCTTTGTCAACGGCGTCTGGGGTCCGTATTTCTCGGCCATGGTACCCGGCCTTTGGCTGAATGAAGGTGGACAGTCGGCGGCAGGGGCGGCAATGGATCATCTGGTGGCAATGCACCCGGCATCGGCACAAGCTGCCGCTTTGGCCAAGTCGGCAGGCCAGTCGGTGATCGGTTGGCTTGACCACCGCGCCCTTGCCGCTTGCACCACTGCGGGTCAGGCGGTCTATCTGGCGCGTGGCCTGCATGTCGTGCCGGAATTTCTGGGCAACCGCTCGCCGCTGGCCGATCCCGATTCCCGGGCGGTGATTGCGGGGTTGGGTCTGGACAGCGGCTTGGACGATCTGACCGCGCTGTATGTCGCGGGGCTGTGCGGCATCGGCTACGGGTTGCGGCAATTGCTGGACGCTTTCGCGCAAGACGGCATCCGTATCGCGACCATCGTCGCCAGCGGCGGCGCGGCGCAAAGCCCTCTTGTCCGACAGATGCTGGCCGACGCGACCGGAGTTGCCGTTGCTGCACCCCTGTCACCAGAGCCGGTGTTGCTGGGCGCTGCCATGCTGGCCTCGGTCGCCGCAGGCCACAGCGAAACCCTGTCGCAGGCGATGGCAGAAATGTCGGGTTCAGCGACCGTCTACCTCCCGGCAGGTGGCGCGGTTCAGGCCAAACACGCCGCCCGCTATGAAGCGTTCAAATTGCTGCAAGCGGTTGGCAGACAGATCAAAGACGCCTGAGGCCGCGCCAGCCACTCACCCCGCCGCCAGTCTGGTATTTACCGGCCGCGCCGCCGCAATCAAGTCCTGCCACAGCCCAAACCTTGTCTCCGCCAGCGCCGCAGCTGCCGGGTCGGGCGTGAACACCCGTTCGATCTGCACCAGACGCTCTGCCGCAGCCGTCAGATCCGTCATCGCCCCACAGCCAACCCCCGCCATCACCGCAGCGCCCATTGCACCGGGGTCGCGGCCCGCCACCCGCAGCAGGGGCCGGTTCAAAACATCGGCGCGGATCTGGCTCCAGCGATCCGACGCCGCTCCTCCACCACCCGTCCGCACCTGCTCCGGCACGATACCGCCGGAGCGTTGCAATGCCTCCATCGCCAGCCGTGCCGAAAATGCCACGCCCTCCAGCACCGCCGCGGTCAGTTCGGCAGGCCCGGTCGTCGCCGACAGCCCGGCAAAGGTGCCGCGCAACGCCACATCCCACAATGGAGCCCGTTCGCCCTGCAAATGTGGCAGGAACAACGGCGCACCCGGCATGATCTTGGCGGCACCTTCGGCCAACCCCGCCGCTTCGCGCCCCAAAAGCCGCGAAAGCCACTCCAGCGATGCACCTCCGGCCTGGGTCGGCCCGGCATGAAACGTGATGCCGGCCCAACGCGGAAAGGTGATGACACCAGGTGTCGGGGTCAGCCCCGCCGAAACGATCCCCGTCACCTCTGACGTCCCTGAAAGGTACATCGCCTGACCGTCCCGCGCCACGCCCAGCCCGATCAGGCTGGCCCAGGCGTCCATCATGCCCAGCACCACCGGCGTGCCCGCCAGCGGCAACCCCGCCCGGATCACCCCCACCACCGACAGCGGGTCTGCCAATGGTGCCAACTTGTGCCGCGCCCCCGGCACCAAAGCGATCAGCCCCTCGGCATAGGTCAAATCTGGGCCAACCAGCCCCACCGCAGACATCGGGTCTGCCACAACCGCCCCGGTCAGCTGCGCCACCAGATAGTCGCGCGGCAGCATGACATGTGCTGTCCGCGCCCAAATCTCGGGATGCGCCTCCGCCATCCAGCCAACCCGCGCCAGCGCATGACTGGCATCGATCGGGATCGGTGCTCCCAGCAGTCGGGTCTTTTCGGCGCCTGAAATCCGCGCATCCACCGCCGCTCCTGCCGCCGCCGCCCGGCCATCCTGCCAGACAATCGCCGGATGCAGCACTCGCAGCCCCTCATCCGTAAACACATGGGTATTGACCTGCGACGTGATGCAGATCGCCAGTACCTGGTCGCTGCCGGCCTTCTCCAAAACCGCCAGGACCTGCCGCAGCCAATCCGCCGGGTCTTGCTCGACCAGACCCGGCCCCGGCCGTTGCGTCGGGTATGACGCCGTCGACTCGGCCAGCCTCCGCCCGTCCAGCCCGACGCGCACCGCCTTGACCGAAGTGGTTCCCACATCGATCCCGATCAGACACTCCGCCACGATCCCGCCCTCCACTGCCTGTCATTCCACTGGACGTTCCCAGACTGGCCTGACAATCTTGCACCTGCAAGGGCAACGCCAAACTGGCTTACAGGGGGATTGATCATGGCACTTAATATGACACGGCGCGGCATGGGGCGGGCAATGCTGCTGGCCGGCGTGGCGGCAATCGCGGCCAATGCCGCTGGGGCGCAGGGTGAAAAGATTGCGGTGATCACGCCCTATCTGTCGCAACCCGGCACCCAGTTCTATGTCGAGGCGTTTCAGGCCCGGGCCAAGGAACTGGGCTGGGAGGTCAATGTCATCGACACCAAAGGCGATGTCGCGGCGGTGATCAGCCGGATCGAGGATGTGGTGGCCCAAGGCGTTGCCGGCATTGTGGTCAACGTCGATCCGGCACAAATCGGTGCGGGTCTGGATGCGGCGGCGGCGGCCAACATCCCCGTGCTGGGCATGGACGCCGGTGCCGATCCGCGCATCAAGGCCAACGTCACCTCGAACGGCTATGCGATGGCGGCCGAAACTTCGGTCTATGTCGCCAACCGGATTGGCGGCGCGGGGGGTGTCGTAATGTTCACCTTTGACGCTTTCCCGCCGGTGCAGGTCCGCGGTGTGGTTGCGGATGCCGTGTTCAAGAATTACCCTGATATCAAGGTTCTGGAACGGATCACCCCCGACGTCTCCGATGGCGGCATTGCCGATAGCCGTGCCAAGATGGAGGCTTTGCTGGCCGCCAACCCTACCCCCGGCAGCATCAAGGCCGTCTGGGCGGCTTGGGACCAGCCCGCGCTGGGTGCCTTGCAGGCCATCGAGGCGGCAGGCCGCCAGAACGAGGGCATCGTGATCACTGGCATCGACGCTAACCCCCAAGCGCGCGACGCCATCGCCGCGGGCGGCAGTTTCGAGGCTTCGGTGGCGCAGGATTTCAAAGGTATCGGCACCACCACCGCCGATACGCTTGCGCGGGTTCTGGGCGGCGAGGTGCTGAAGGCCAGTGTGATCTATGTGCCGACCATGCTGATCACCTCTGCCAACGCCAAACAGTGACACTTTCGGTGCGGCGACCCGTTGCCGCGCCCCATTGGACAGCGCATGCCCCAGCTTAGCCTTTCCGGTGTGGTGAAAACCTACGGCCCGACCCGCGCCCTGAACGGCGCGGCGCTCGATCTGAAGGGCGGCGAGGTGCATGCGCTGATGGGCGAAAACGGGGCAGGCAAAAGCACGCTGATCCGCATTCTGGCCGGACTGGACCAACCTGATGCCGGTACGATTCTGCTCAACGGCAACCCGCTGACCCTGGCCTCGCCCGCCGCCGCCATCGCCGCGGGGTTGCGCATTCTGCATCAGGAACTGCAGATCGTGCCATCGCTGTCGGTCGCCGAAAACATGCACCTCGCCCACGCCTATCCGGCGACTTTCGGCCTTGTCCGCTGGCGAACGCTGGACCGGTCTGCCCGCGTCGCCCTCAGCCGCCTTGGCGTATCCCATATCAACCCGCGCGAAACGATGGGCAGTCTTGGTACCGGCGATCAGATGTTGACCCGCATCGCGGCCACGCTGATCGAAACCGGTGGCCCGGTGCCTTGGGCCTATGTCCTGGATGAACCCAGCGCCGCCCTGAACGGGACCGAATCCGAACGGCTGTTTCACGCGATCGCCACCCTGACAGGCGCAGGCAACGCAGTGTTGTACGTCTCGCACCGGATGGATGAGGTGATGCGCCTTGCCGACCGCATCACCGTGCTGCGCGACGGCGCTCATGTCTCCACGCGCGCCATCGCTGACACCTCTCGCGCGACCATCATCCACGACATGACCGGCCGCGACTTTGCCAGCCTGTACCCGCCAGCCGGCCCCGCCACAGCCACCGCGCCGTTGTTGACGGTTCAGAACCTGACCGCGGGCTTCGTCCAGGACATTACCCTCACAGTGCAAACGGGCGAGGTTCTCGGCATCGCTGGCCTGTCCGGTTCAGGGCGAAATCTTGTGCTGCGGGCCTTGGTCGGCGCTGTCTCGCGGCAAGGGCAGGTCAAGATCAACGGCGTGGCCATCGCCGCAACCCCCGCCGCCGCCTGGAAGGCAGGGATCGCCTATGTCCCCCGCGAACGCCGGGCCGAGGGGTTGATGCTGGCGCGTCCGCTGGCTGAAACCATCACCTTGCCGCACCTGTCAAGCCTGGCGAAGGCAGGTTTCCTGCGCCACCACCGCATCCGTGATCTGGTCCGGGCGCTGGCTGTCGAAGTGCGGCTCAAGGCCCGCGGCGGGCACCAACCCAGCAGCGAGCTGTCCGGTGGAAATCAACAAAAGATATTGTTCGCTCGTGCCTTGGCGGGTGATCCTAATGTCCTTCTTCTGGATGAACCCACCCGTGGCGTGGATGTCGGCGCGAAATTCGACATCTACACCACGATCCGTGCGATGGCGGCCAAAGGTCTGGCCGTGGTAATGGTGTCCTCGGATTTGCCAGAGCTGATTGGCCTCTCCGACCGCATCGCCATCCTGCACGCCGGACGCCTGCATAGCATCATTTCCGCCAAGGGCCTGACCGAAGCGGCGCTTCTGGCGCAGTGCTACAGCGAGGCCGCGTAAATGGCCGGTTTCCTGCGCCATTACGGTACGCTGATCGGCATGGCGGCGATCGTGCTGTTTTTCTGGATCATGCTGCCTGACACATTCATGACGGCCCGCAACTGGTTGAATATAAGCCAACAAATTTCCATGCTGACAGTGGCCGCGGTGACGATGACGGTCGTGATGGTGATTGGCGACTTTGACCTGTCGGTCGGTTCGATGGCCTCTCTGGCAGGTGTGGTCGCGGGCATCCTTTTCACCCAAGGCTGGTCTGTCAGTTCCGCATTGTTGGCCGCCTTGGCTGTCGGACTGGCGGGCGGCCTGATCAACGGCGTCCTTGTCAGCGTCATCGGCATCCTGCCTTTTGTAGCCACTCTTGCCACCCTGACCATGTATTCTGGTGCCGCCTTCATCGTATCAGGCGGCAAAACCATATTTGGCCGTGACATCCCGCAAAGTTTTGGCGACTTCGCGAGGTCCGGGCTGCAATTTGGCACCCTAGCCGACAAGCCCGTCGTTTTGCCCTGGCTGACCGTGCTGGCACTGGTCATCACCGCCCTTGTCCTGACCATACTGGAGCTGACAACCTATGGCCGCCGCCTGTATGCGATCGGTGGCAACGCCGAAGCGGCGCGGTTGGCGGGGGTGCCTGTTACCCTGCTGCGCCTGTCGGCCTATGCGTTCACCGGGGTCGGGGCGGCGGTCGCGGGTCTCATGTATGCGTCCCGCGTCGCCTCCGCAAACCCGACGCAGGGCGCGGGCCTGATGCTGACCGCCATTGCGGCGGTGTTTCTCGGCATGACCGTGACGCGGCATGGCCAGCCCAAGGTTCTGGCCACTTTGGCGGGCGTCGTGGTGTTGGGCGTGCTGGACAACGGCCTGACCCAGATGCAGGTCGACAGCTATGTGCGCGAGGTGCTGGTGGGTCTGATCATCGTGCTGGCGGTGTCGATCAGCGCCTTGGGCCGCAAGGCGATCGGCCTGCGCTAAAGAAGCTCAGGGAAAAGCGTGAAGCGGTTTTTCCGCACGATTTGCGAAACCTCAGTAGGTCACATCGGATCCGGCGATTCTGTTATCGCCTGAACCGATCTAAGCCTTGCGTTTGCGCTGCAAAATGGACTGCGCGGTGATCAGCAGGGTCAGCGACACCGTCAGCACCATCGCGCCAATCGCGTTGATCTCTGGCGTGACGCCCCGGCGGATCGACGAGAATATGTAGATCGGCAGCGTGGTTTCCGACCCCGCTACGAAAAACGCCACGATGAAATCATCAAAGCTGAAAGTAAAACTCAGCAAGACCCCTGCGATGATGCCCGGCAATATCTGGGGCAGGGTGACTTGCCGAAAGGTGCCGAACGGCGTGGCATACAGATCCGCCGACGCCTCGATCAAACTGCGGTCCATCCCCGCGATCCGCGCCCGCACGATGATGATGACCAGCGCCAGCGAGAACAATCCATGCGCAGCGATCAGGGACCCTTTGCCCAGTGCCAGTTGCGGCGCAGCGTCCGCCAAGGGCCACAACGCGGTCAGGATCGGGTTCAGCCAGTTGAACAGCGTCACCAGCGCGATCAGCGTGGCAATGCCAATCACAATCCCCGGCACCATCACCGCGATATAGATCATCCCATCCATCACCGTCCGGGCCTGCCCCGTCATGCTTTGCAACGACAGCGCCGCCATCGTGCCGAACAGTCCGGCCAGCAGGGCTGACGCGGTGGCTACGATCAAGCTGGTCTGCAATGCCTCCATCACAAACGGATTGTGCAGGGCCTTCGCATACCATTCGACCGAAAAGCCGTTGAACGAACTGGCGCTTCTTCCGGCGCTAAAGCTGAACAGGGCAATGACACCGATCGGCAGGTACAAGAACAGGTAGACCGCGATGGCGTAAATCCGCATGCCCATCACATCAACGACACGTCGTCGCGCGTGCCCCCCATCCGGCGGATCAGACGCAGGTAGACCGTCACCGTTATCAGCATGACGATCACCAGCGACATCGCCACCGCACAACCAAAGGCCCAGTTGCGCGACTGCAGGAAAAGATCAACCAGCGCGTTGCCGACAAAGAACACCTTTCCGCCGCCCAGCATCGCCGGGATCAGGTATTCGCCCATCAGCAGGATGAAAACCAGCATGCACCCCGTGGCCACGCCCGGCAAAGACAACGGCAGGGTGACGCTTAGGAACGTCCGCCATGGCGGGCAGCCAAGATCGGCAGAGGCTTCCAGAAGCCGTTTGTCCAGCCGTTCAAGGCTGACAAAGATCGGGAACACCATCAGCGGCAGATAACCGTAAACGATGCCGACCAGCACGGCGAAAGGTGTGTTGATCAACTGTATCGTTCCCAGCCCGAGCGCTGAAATCAGGGATGGAAGGCCCTTGCCGCCCAGAATGAATATCCACGCATAGCTGCGGATCAGGATCGAGGTCCAGAACGGCACGATCACCAGCACCAGCAGCAAAAGCCGCCAGCGCGGGTTGGATTTGACTGCAAGGAAATATGCCAGCGGATAGGCGATCAGCAGCGCCAGCACCGTGCCTTCCGGGGCTAGTGTCAGGGTGTTGCGAAACGCTGCCCACCGCGCCCCTAGGTTCAGGTAGTTGTCGAACGAAAAGCCCGGGGCGTAGCCGCCCGCCGTGCTCCGGTTGCCAAAGGAAAAGATCAGGACCACGATCAGCGGCAGCACCAGCATGGTGGCAAACCACGCCGCTGCCGGGGCCAGAAACAGGGTGGTCCTGATCTTCGGTGTCATCTCAGGCCGATTTGAACCGTGCCATCAGTTCGGCGCGGTCCGGGTTGGTCAGGGTTGCCGCCGCACCAAACTCCAGTGCGCTCAGCAAATCCGCCGCCGGATACAGGATCGGATCGGCCAGACGCTCCGGCGTCAGCATGGCGTTCACGCGCTTGTCGGCGACGGGCTGACCGTGGAACAGGGTTTCCTTCATGTTGATCGCGGGATCGAGAAGGAAGTTGATCAGCGCATAGGCCGCATCGCGGTGCGGGGCACCGACTGGGACGGCATAGAAATCGCTCCAGATTTCGCCACCTTCTTTACCCAGATGATACTCGATTTCGGGCATGTCGCGGTTCAACTGCTTGCCGTCGCCGGTCCAGCACATGCACAGCCAAGCATCGCCGTTGCGCATGGCGGGCTGGTAATCCGAGGTGATGGCAAACAGATGCGGTTTGACCGCCATCAACAGCTTTTCAGCATCGGCCAGTTCCTTGGGGTCGACCGAGTTGAAGGAATAGCCGAAGTATTTCAACGCGCTGCCGATGGTCGTCAACTGATAGTCGTGCACGGTCGTCTTGCCGGTAAACTCGGCCTGCGTCATGTCCCAGAATTCTTTCCAGCTGGTCAGCGCCTTGCCGTTGTTGTTCTTGGTGTTGGTCGCCATGCCGGTTGTGCCCCAGTCTTTCGACACCGCATAGATTTTGCCATCCACCGTGCCCGGCCCGGCAAAGCGCGGATCAAACGACGCGGGGTCGTAGTTCGGGATCTTGGACATATCCAGCGGCTCGATCAGGCCCAGCTCGACATAGGTGGTGATCGTATAGTTGGTTGGCACGAACACATCCCATCCGGTGCCGCCCGCCTGCAATTTCGCCAGCATTTCCTCGTTCGACCCGAACACGTTCAGCTGCACCGCTGCGCCGGTCGCGGCTTGGAAAGCCTCGAAATCTGCGGGGTCATGGTAGTTGGGCCAACTGGACAGGATAACCCGGTCGCCGATACTGGCCTGGGCGTAGGCTTCGCGCGGCAGGGCGGAGCCCAACACGGAAGTCGCCAGCCCCAACCCGGTCACGCCCAGAAAGTGCCGCCGCGACACCGAGCCTTTGCGGTACCGCATCAGTTCTGCCATGAACTTTTCGGCGGATATGTGGTCAATATTGTCGGACATTTTCAGTCTCCCCGTTTTTTGTTTGTTCAATTGTTCTGCAACACCAGCGCGGACTGCGCCTTCCAGCCGGCATGGGCAGCATCACCGGGCTGATAACTGCCCTCGGCAGCCTCGGCCTGACGTGACACCAAAACCAGAAACGCACCCAAATCGTCACTTGTCACAAGATATTCGGTATGCTCGCCCAGAAAAATGCGGTTGACGATCCGCACCGGCACCGAAATCTCGTCCTCGCCAACCCGGCGCAGGGCAATTTGCTCTGGCCGCAGGCTGACGCTGACCTTTTCGCCCACTGCGGCCCCGGTGGCGCAGCGCCCGCCAAGCCGCCGCCCGCCGCCGGCCAGGATCGTGCCGAGTCCCGCGGTCACAGTATCAAGGACGCCATCAAAGAAATTGGTCTTTCCTACGAAATCGGCGACATAGCGGCTGGCAGGCTGGTCATACAGTTCGGTTGGCGACCCGATCTGCACGATCCTGCCGCCGCGCATGACGCAGATCCGGTCGCTCATCGACAGGGCCTCTTCCTGATCATGGGTGACCAACACAAAGGTGATGCCCAGTTTGCGCTGCAAGGTCTGCAATTCAATCTGCATGTCCCGCCGCAATTTGCGGTCCAGCGCCGACAATGGTTCGTCCAGCAACAACAGCTTGGGCTGATTGATGATGGCGCGGGCCAAAGCGACCCGCTGCTGCTGCCCACCCGACATTTCCCAGATGCGCCGTTGGCCGAAACCGGGCAATCGCACCGTGTCCAGCGCCGCTTCAACTTGCGCCGCGATCGCGGACCGGTCCAGCCGGGGCCGCAGTTGCCGCAGCCCGTAAGAGATGTTGTCGGCCACCGTCAGATGCGGGAACAGCGCGTAATGCTGGAACACCATGTTGACCGGGCGGCGATGGGCAGGCAGGTCGTTGATCACCTGACCCTCCAGCAGCACATCGCCGCTGGTCGGTGCCTCGAACCCCGCCAGCATCCGCAGCGCTGTGGTCTTGCCACAACCGGATGGCCCCAGAAACGACAGAAACTCGCCGCGTTGAATGGTCAGGTTAAGATTATCCGCCGCGACCACGTCGCCAAACTTCTTCGTAGCACCGCGAAAGGCGGCAATCGGGGCGGTGTCTTGCGATTGGGTCATGGTGCCTTTGGGAATGCGAGGCGGCCCGCCAGAGCCTTGGCCCGACCATAGAAATCCTTGTTGAACATGTATATACCTGAATGCACCGTGCCGCCCGATCGCTGCCGCCCCGTTTTGCGGCCGCAAAAGCGGCTGGAACGCAGGCATAGTTCACCGCCCATCCTCCGGCCAACCCAGACAGCAGCGCCAATCGCGGTCGCATCTGGATCCGTCGCGCTTGCCTCGCTGGTGCAGCGGCTGCCGGCCTATACCAAAGTTCGTATGGTTCGGATCGGTGGATATTGGCGGAGAGAGGGTTCGTTTCCGTCTGGCCTTTGGCATCCTTGGCACCTGCCAGCTTCGCTGGTCGGTGACGCGGCTTCAAATCCGCGTTTGCGGCGCTTCGGGTCATCGCTGCAACCCAAGTCTCCGCAGAGAACCCACCCTGAAACTGACCTCGCCAGCCACCCTCTGCGGGCCGCCGGTCCAAACTCCGCCGGCACGAAATCTGCGCTTTGCTTTTGCAACTGCCAGCGGCGTCCGAAATGCCAACAGCGTGACAACGCGCAATGTTTGGGCTAGTTTGGCCGAAAACAGGCATGGCTTTGATGCGACGTGGCCACGCGGCTGCGGTGACAGTGTGTCAGAAAATTCCGACCGCGCATCAGGCTTGACAACGGGCGTTCAAGACAGGGATTACATTGACTGGCGATGTGATCAATTCAGGCAAGGACGAGACAATGGCAGTCATAGCCGTCAGTGCTTTGCGGCGCAGCGCCCTTCGAAACACGCTGATCGGCAGCAGCCTAGTCATGGGCCTGCTGCCTGCGGCCATGCGGGCCCAGACGGTCGAACAGCACCCCGCTCCGGTGCTTTTCGGGGCGCAGACGGCTACATTGTCCGCCGCGGCGCTGGCCAACCACCAAACCGACCCGACCCCCTTTGGCATCAACCTCGCCGGCATTGCCGTGGTGGACGCGCACACCCACGGCCCCGCAGCCCTGCCGCATGCGTTGCGCGGCGTTGACACGTCACTTGCCGGGACAACCGCGCAAACCGCAGCTTTTCGCGCCCTCCTGACCAAATATGTCGGCAAACCCCTGTCTTACAAGCTGATCAGCGCGGTCGAGGCCGACATCACCCAGTTTTACCGCGACAACGGCCGGTCACTGGTCAATGTCACCGTGCCGCCGCAGGAAATCACCGGCGGCGTGCTGCAAATCAACGTCAACACCTTCGTTCTGGAAACCACCAAGGTCGAAGGTTCGGCCGCGTCGGGCTTTCTCAACAGCCAGATTCGCCTGAAACCGGGGCAAGAGGTCGATACCAACCGGCTTTTGGATGACGTGAACTGGCTGAACCTCAACCCGTTCCGCCATGTGTCGGTTGTGTTTGAACCCGGTGCCACGCCAGATTCCACAAAGCTGATCCTGCAAGTGACCAACGGTCGCCCATGGTCCGCCTATCTGGGCGCGTCGAATGCCGGCACCAAGGATACCGGGCGCAGCCGGGTGTTCGGCGGGTTCAACATGTCAGCCCTGCCTTGGCAGGATCACCAGTTGTCCTACCAGTTCACCGGGTCCCCGGACAATCTGGCGAAGTTCGACCTATGGGGCACCGGCACCCACAAAGGCTATCTGTCGCATGCGCTGACCTATTTCGTGCCGATCACCACGGCAGGTGGCTTCCGCACCAAAGTCACCTTCGGTGTCAGCCATATCTCCAGCTATTCCGCCTCTGCCAGCGTGCTGAGCGCGGGTACCGAAACCTCGGTCGGCAATCTCGAGTTGTCCTTTCCCCTGCCCAAAACCACCGGTACTTTCAGCCTGGTGCCAGAGATCTACCTGCAGGGCGAATACGACGCCTATACCCGCACCCAGTTCTTTGCGGGCATCCCCCTACCGGCAGAGAAAACCCGCCTGACCCATGGCGTCCTTGGCTTCCGCACCGGCATAACCGGCGAGATCATGGGCAAAAAAACGCGCGGCAACGCTGATATCGGGCTGGTCCTTGGCAGGCAGGCCACCCAGGGCGACGACAGCTTTACCTATGCCATGACCAAATTCTCGGTCAGCCAGGAAGTGTTCTTTGACAAGGACCGCTCGCTGAAAGTTCGACTGAACGGACAGTATTCCGGGGCCAATGGCCAGAACGGCGCGGCCCTCCTGCACCCGCTGGAACAGATGTCGCTGGGCGGCGATGGCACCGTGCGCGGGTATCCGGTCAATGGCGTCGCCAGCCAGACCGCCATCGCATCAAGCATCCAGTACAATTTCGCGCCGCTAAGCTTCAAGGCGGGCAGCCATGACGGCACGTTCCGCCCGCATGTCTTTGCCGATATCGGTGCGGCGCGCGGCAACGAAAACGCGGTGGGCGGCCATGTCAACGGGGCGCATATGGTGGCGGTCGGTGTCGGCGGAGAGTTCGGCATTGGCGAAGATCTGGTGGGCACGCTTGATCTGGCCGATGCGCTGACCGATGCCGGTGCAACCAAAAGCGGCGACTTCAGCATCGCCTTCCAGATGACCGCCCGGTTCTGACGGCGCGGCTTGCGGCCCGTTCCTTGCCTGCCAGAAAGTATAGCCATGCATTTCGCCATGATCCTCGCCGTTGCCACCCTGATCGCCGGGCCCGGCCTTGCGCAAACTGCCCCGACCGCGACGACCGCAACCTTTGGCGACTGGACCGTCAGTTGCACGATTGCCGCCAGTACCGATGCCGCCACGCCGGCCAAACTGTGCGAGATGACGACCAAGCTGAACCTCAAGGGCAACGACGGGCAGTTGCATCCCTTGTTGCAAATCGCCATCGGCCAGCCACCCGACGCCGCTGTGGCCCGTATCGTGCTGCAACTGCCGGTCGACGTGGCGCTGCGCGATCCGGTGGCCTTGTCAGTTGACAAGGTTACCGCCGCCCCCACCGCTGATGCCCCGACCACCCTGGCGCCGCAAGATGATCTGTTGTCCGCCAGCTATCTGGCCTGTGCCGCCACCGGCTGCCTAGCCGATGCCGTGCTGCCGGGTGACGTTCTGGCCCGGTTGCGCAAGGCCAAGACGCTCAACGTCACCTTCACCAGCATTTCCGGCCCCAAAAAAATCACCGTGCCCGTCTCGCTGAACGGCTTTGGCGATGCGTTGATCGATCTGGGTCTGGCTGCGAAATGAGCCAGCACTTTCGCCAACTAGGCGCAAATAAAGTAGGTTCGCGCCGCGCAACTCGTGTAATACTGCGACTGAATCGATGCTTGCATCCAGCCAGGGCTTGCGGAGTGTTCTCCGATCGTCCGGCGTTTTTTGGTGTTTTGTGGTTTTCTGTTCCCCCTGTTTTGAAGGGATGAGGTGATCGCAATGGCCCGCACACCATTTCTGGCTGCCTGTCTTACGGCTTGCGTCTTGCTGCCCGGCGTTCTGCATGCCGACGGCCCCTTGCCGACAGACCCCACGGTTGTGGCAGGCGACATCACCATCACCAGCCCCTCGGCGACCCAGCTGCTGGTGCAGCAAAACGGCTCCGCGGGCATCGTGGACTGGGGCAGCTTTTCAATCGGCGCAGGCTATGGCGTGGCCATTCAGAATGGTGCGGGTGCAACGCTGAACCGGGTGACGGGGGGCGATCTGTCGCAGATCATGGGGTCGCTGACCGCCACCGGCTCGGCCTATCTCGTCAATCAGAACGGCATCATCATCGGTAGGGATGGCGCGGTGAACACCGGCGGGCGCTTCATAGCCTCCGCTCTCGACATCGCCAATTCCGATTTCCTGAACGGCGGCGACAACACGTTTGCGGGGGACACCCCGGCTTATGTGATCAACCTTGGCCAGATCGCCTCGCTGGGCGGTGACGTCTCGCTGATGGCGCGGAATGTGGTGAACGCGGGCAGCATTGCCGCACCCAACGGCACCGTCGGACTGGCAGCTGGCCGCGAGATTCTGATGCGGGACGCGGCGGTTGCAGACGGTATGTTCGCGGTGCGTATTGGCGGCGCGGACAGTTCGGTCAGCGACAGCGGGGCGATCCGTGCCGCTGCGGCGGAACTCCGGGCCAATGGCGGCAATGTCTACGCGCTGGCGGGCAACACCACTGGCACGATCACCGCGACGGGCGTGGCCAAGGTCAAGGGCCGGGTGTTCCTGACCGCAGGCGACACGGGCAAGGTTACGGTCGACAAGGCCGTCAAGGCTGCCAATGCCGATGGCAGCGGCGGCGCGATCACTGTCAGCGGTGGCACGGTTGATCTGCCGGGGCGGCTGGATGCTTCGGGCAGCACAGGCGGCATCGTCACCGTCAATTCGGCCATTCAAACCACGTTCAGCGGCACGGTTCTGGCGTTTGGCAACGGCATTGCCGGGTCAGGCGGCTTTGCCGAAATCTCGGGCCATCACCTTACCTTCGCGGGCACTGTCAACACCGGCGGCGGCTCCGTCCTGATCGACCCCGACAATATCGAAATCACCACCGGCAGCGCCATTTTGCTGGGCGCTTCGACCATGACGCCTGACAGCATCATCGCCATGCTGGGTAATCAGGACGTGATCATCGAAACCACGGGAACGGACGTGCTGGCGGGCGTGATCCTGGTCAGCAACGATGTCAACTACAGTTCGACCCACAGCCTGACCCTGCTCGCCCACGGCGACATTCTGGCCTATGCCTCGCTGGTCAACAGCAGCGGGCAGTCCGGTGGCGATATCAATCTCGTCGCGGGCTGGGATGGCAGCACCAACATCACCACTTTTGACCCAGCGCCCTTCGACAGCGCCGATCTGATAAGCCAGACCCTGTTCGGCGTCAGCAGTGGGGCGAGCTATACCATCATAGAATCGACCCCAGCCGCCACCGGCTCGGTCTTTATTGGCGATGGCTATGCGTCCAACAGCGTCGCCGTCGGCTCGCGGAACGGCAGCACGCGGGTTTACGCCAACACGCTGGTCCTGACCGGCTCCAGCAATTCCAGTTCCTACTTTGGCTATGCGCAACTGGGCTACAACATCTCGTCCAGCAACAACGGCGTGCGCGGTGCCATTTCGGTGCGCACCACTGGCGACATCGACCTGATGGCCGGCAGCGCGGCGAATGCCTATGCCCAGATTGGTCATGCCGGCGTCTACAGTTCCGAAGGTGTGGCCACGGCCCGGGTCGATGCGCCGATCACGGTGGAAACCGCTGGCAACCTGTCGCTGATCGCCAACCCCGCCAGTTTCAACACCTATGCCATGATCGGTCATGGCGCGGTTGTTGGCAATACCGCCAATGGCCTGCGCTCTGGCGATATCACGGTCACGGTCGGTGGTGAGGTGTCGCTGCAAAGCGCTTACGAATTGTATCACAACCCGGCTTGGATCGGACACAGATCGAACGCTTTCAATGGTGTGACGACCGCCAATGTCCTCTTGACCGCTGCGGCGTTTGACCTTGACGGCATAACCAGAGTCGGGTCCGGCGGGCTGGGCACGCTGGATATCTCGATGATTGGCAGCCTGTTGCAGGGCGGCAATGTGACGGTCATCGCCACCGAGAGCGGCCTCAATCTGATCAATCAGACCTTCGGGAATTGCGAATGCAATTACATCACCGCCCCCGGTGATTTTCTGGTTCAAACCGCAGGCGACATCCACCTCGATTCCAGCTTTTTCTTCTCGAATCTCGGCCGTGGTAACGCCATTCTTGCGGCAGGCGGCAATTTTTTCAATGACACGCTTGGTTCCGGTTTCGGCACGATGAAGGACCGCTGGCTGGTCTATTCCGCCCGGCCGGACCAAAATCTTGACGACATCGGCGTGATGGATGCCAATTTCATCCAGTTCGGAACGACCTTCGATCCCGCCGATCCCAACGCCGCCAGCCTGCCGTCCGGCAATGGTCTGGTCTATGCGGTCGCCCCGATTGTCACAGTCGGCCCTGCGACGATGACCTATGGCGGCGTGCTGGTGCCACCCTCTGTCGTCGTGACGGTGAACGGGGACGCGGTGGCGGCGGATGCGTTCGGCTTTAACCTGTCTGACCCGCGCTACACATCCCAGGTCACGCTTTCGGCGGACGGATATGCCAATGCCGGGGTCTATGCCAAGGGACTGACCGTTGATCGCACCGCGGCCACTGCGGCACGGGTTATCGGCGTGCGGACCGTGGCCGGCCAACTGACCGTCGATCGCGCCGTGATCGGTGTGCAATTGGCGGACGAGGAAAAACTCTATGACGGCACCGGCCTTTACACCGGCACCGTAACCCTGACCGGCTTTGTCGGCAGCGATGGTGCCGGCCTGCTGACCTCTGGCCCGGATTTCGGCTACAGCGGCGGCGACAATGGCGGGGTGAATGCGGGCAGCTACCTGGTCTCCGCCAGCGGCCTGACCGAATCCAGCGGCAATTACAGCTTTGACCTGACCGACACCGCGACCTTGACGATTGATCAGGTCCGATTGTTCGCCGCGATCACCGGCAATCCGACCAAGACTTATGACGGCACCACCGCCGCCACCCTGACCGCCGCCAACTTCCTGCTTTCCGGCTTCATCGGAACCGAAGGTGCGACCGTCACCCAGACCGCAGGCCTCTATGCGTCCCCTGACGCCGCCGCGACCAATTCGGTGCGCACAACCTTGGGCGCAAGCAATTTCACCGCCAACTCCGGGACGCTGCTGGCCAATTACGTGTTGCCGGTCAACGCCTCAGGCGCGGGCGACATCACGCAGGCCGCCCTGACCGCCGCCATCACCGGCAATCCGACCAAGATCTATGACGGAAATACCGCCGCCATTCTGACCGCTGGCGACTTTACCCTCACCGGATTCGCCACGGGGCAGGGCGCCGCGGTAAACCAGACTGCCGGCAGCTACGCCTCGGCCAATGCCTCTGCCACCAACGCGGTGACGGCCGCGCTGTCGGCAAACGATTTTGCGGCCGGTTCCGGCACCGACCTGTCGAACTACATCCTGCCGGTGAGTGCCACTGGCAATGGGATTGTCAGTCGTGCCGCACTCGCTGCGACCATCACCGGACTGCCGACCAAGACCTATGACGGCACCGTTCTTGCCACCCTGACAGCGCAGTATTTCGATCTGACCGGCTTTGTCCTGGGCGAGGGCGGCTCTGTCACTAAAACCACCGGCGTTTATACCACGCAGAACGCCACCGTGCCGAACAGAGTGACCGCAAACCTGACCGCCGCAGACTTCGCAGCCAACAGCGGCACCCTGCTGGCGAATTATATCTTGCCCGCTACCGCCAGCGGCACCGGCCTCATCAACCGCGCCGTTCTGTCCGCGGTGATCGTCGGCAACCCGACCAAACTCTTCGACGCCACCACGATTGCCAGCCTGAGCGCCGCCAATTTCAGCCTGTCAGGCTTTGTCCTGGGCGAGGGCGCCACCGTCACCCAGACCACCGGCACCTATGACACTGCCGAACTTGGCTCCGGCAAGACCATCACCGCCACGCTGGCGCCGACCGATCTGACCGCCAATGTCGGCACCCTGCTGTCGAACTACATCCTGCCGCTGTCGGCCAGCGGCACCGGGTCGATCGCCCCACCGCCGCCGCCTGTCACGATCGAACTGACGACGCGCGGCGTTGACGCTTTCTCGACCACGACCCTGGGCGAACCGACCGGCCCCGCGCCGGGCCTCGAAGTGATCTCGACCGAAACCACCCGCCAGATCATCGACGAGGTCAACGCCGGTGTCGCCTTCTGCAAGCAGCTGGTCCACCCGGAATATATGGTCGACTGCCTCAGCGACAGGCTGCAATCGGTCGCCGATGGCCTGTCCGCCGTCGGCGAATACTCCGAGGTGCGCAGAGCGCTGGAGGATGCGGCGCAAAAGCTGCACGCATTGGCGCTGGCGAACTCCGGCAACCTGCCGCAAGCCGTCCACCGCAGTTCCGGACGCTCCTCCTCGCGCCCGCTGACCGCGGTGTCCGACGCGACGCTGGCCCGCGTGAACGGTCAGGCGGCGGCAATCATCAACAGCACCGAACTGGTGCTGCTGCGGTCCAGCGAAAACTCGGAACGCCGGCGTGTGGCGTTCGAGCAGATCTCGCAGGTGGTGGATTCGACCAAGGTTCTGCTGCGCTCGTCCTGACCCGGACCCGCTTTTCAGTGTCAAAACCGGCCGATCCTTCCGCCTTCGGCCGCGCCCCGCCACTTCAAGCGAAGCCCGACCGTCAGGCAGCGATGCGTCGCTCAGCTCACCTTCACCCGGATCATGCTGTAGGAATAGGGTTTCAGCGCCACCGTCAGCATGCCGCCGTCCACCATGGCACCGCTGCCCTTGCGCGGCGCCACATTGGTCTGGTTGGTCGCGGTATTCACCGCCTCCAGCATCACATGGGTCATTTCCTGATGATCGATCACGGTGGCCTTGCCAAACCCCAGCAGGCTGATCTCGACCGGCAGACTGTCGGTCGCATGACGGTTGACAGCAAAGAACGTCACCGTGCCGCCCGCCTCGTCATGCACGCCGGAAATGTCCAGCCACGGCACATTGTCCGAGATATCGGCAGCATAGCCGGGGCAAGTCACCGCCAGATTCAACGCCGTGCCCCGCCCGAAGATCGAAGCGAAGTAATACGGATAGTAAATCGTCTGCCGCCATGCCGCGCCCTTGGGGTCGGTCATGATCGGCGCGATCACGTTGACCAGCTGGGCGATACAGGCGATTTTCACCACGTTCGCCTTGCGGATAAAGGTGTTCAAGATACAGCCGACCTGCAACACGTCCTCAAAGTTATAGATATCCTCCAAAAGACGCGGCGCGGTCGGCCAGCCTTCGTTTCCGTCCAGAATCGCGCGGTCGGCCTTGTTCGAATGATACCAGACGTTCCATTCGTCAAAGCTGATATAGACGTTGTGCTTGGACCGCTTGTTCGCCTTGACCAGCTTGATCGTCGATTCGATCGTGGTGATGTAATCCTCCAGCTTCTGGCTCAGCGCCAGATAGTTGCCGGTGTGCTTGGCCGGGTTGCGGAAATACATGTGCAGGCTGATGTGATCGACCGATTCGTAAGTGTGTTCCAACACGATCCGTTCCCATTCGGGATAGGTTTTCATGTCCGAATTGGACGACCCGCAAACGATCAGCTCCAGCTTTTTATCAAACGCCCGCAAGGTCTTGGCGACCTCGTTGGCCAGACGGCCATACTCGTCCGCTGTCTTGTGCCCAACCTGCCACGGCCCGTCCATCTCATTGCCCAGACACCACAACCGGCAATCAAACGGCTCTGCCCGGCCATTCTTTTTGCGCAGATCGCCCCAATACGACCCCAGCGGCCCGTTGACATATTCGACAAAATTCCGCGCCTCGTCCAACCCGCGCGAGCCGAGGTTGATCGCCAGCATCATCTTGGTGCCCACCGTGTCGCACCAGTCGGAAAACTCATGGACGCCGACCGCATTGTTGTCCGACGTGTGCCATGCCAGGTCCAGCCGGGTCGGACGGCTTTCTCGCGGTCCCACGCCATCTTCCCAGTTGTAGGCGGACACAAAGTTTCCACCCGGATAGCGCACATAGGGAATGTTCAGATCGCGCACCAGCGTTGCGACATCGCCGCGCATGCCGTTTTTGTCCGCCGTCGGATGACCTGGTTCGTAGATGCCGGTGTAGATCGCCCGTCCCAGATGCTCCAGAAATGCCGAATAAATCCGGTCGTCGATGGTCGAAATGGCAAAGTCCTTGTGAACCGTTACCGATGCTTTCATGTTCTCCCCCCGAGATGGCCCGAAGCGGGCCGTGTCGCGTCATATCCGCAATACGGATATAGATCGGGAAAACCGAACGATAGGTCAAGCGAAAAGCGCGTTACCCGGCGGTGGTGATCCGCATCACGATGTCCTGGTCGTAATTGCCAAAGCCCCGGCCAAAAATATTGACACCCCCCGGATGCCGCGCTTCATCGCGCACGCCGACCCGAAACCGGATCGAACGGTGCTTGTCCACATCCAGATCCTTCAGCGAGATGGGCGAGATTTTGACGCCATCGACATAGCTGCCGTCGGTCGTCATCTTCACGGTTTTCAGCATGCCATACTGGCTGCCCTTCAGCTTCCACCAGTCCGGCGTGTAAACCCCGCGCTTGTCGCCAAAATCGCCGGGGCTGGTCCAGGTGCCGACATCCACCTGATTGACCGAGAATGTGATGTCCGAGGGCCAGTTCGTCGCAGTCCCCGGAACTTCCGACGACAATTCCATCGAAAACTCAAGCGCCAGAACATCGCCCTTCATCAGGTTGATATTATTGGGAAACTGGTACTCCACATAGCCGCGCGTGAACCAGATCAACCCGGCCGACATCCGGCCAGGGTCCAGAAAAGTGTCCGGCACATCCAGCAGGCCGATGATGCCTTCTTGCGAACACAACCCGCAAGGCGCCGACAGCTCGCAGGTGGTGTATAACCCCAAAGGCATCGCCACCTCGATCATGTTGCCATTCGACGCACTGGCATCCTTCTTGAACATCACCAGCACTTCATCAAACAACGTGTGACAAATCTTCTGGTTGCCCTTGCGCGCCCGCTGCGTCTCGGTCCGGATCAGTCCAGCCTCTTCCAGCACCTGCACATTCGAGGAAACTGAGCTTTGCGGCAGGCCCAGCTTGCCCGCGATCTCGTTCACATTCATCGGCCCGTGGGTGTGCAGCAGCTTCAGCACCCTGACACGGGCAGGCGAGCCAAAGGCCTTCAGCACCTCGATCCCCTCTTCAGGATCGACAATCAGGAAATTCCGGCTCATCGATACTGACTTTCATGGGTTTCGGGTCTGGACGGCATCTATATCGAAAATTCCGGTTCAGTCAAAGGCCAAGGCCCGATCGCTCCAATTTGATTAAAATATCGCCCCCAATTCAACTGTCCCTAAATATCCCACGGGGGTCCGGGGGTGTGAAACCCCCGGCGGCCAGCGACAATGGCCTGCGTCTCAGCCCTGTCGCGGCACCCCCACCGATGCCCGCAGCAAGGGATCGCAGTCGATCTTGACCCGCCGCGCCGCCAGAGGCTTGTCGCCACGTTCCAGCAATTGCGCCACCGCCCAGCGCGCCATCTCGTCATGCGGAAGCACCATCGTCGACAGCGGCGGCTGCAGGTTCGCCACCAGGTCGTCGTTGTCAAACCCCATCACCGACATGTCCTCCGGCACCCGCAAGCCTCGGGCCGCCAATGCCTCGTAACAGCCGATCGCCACCCGGTCGTTGAAGCAGAAAATCGCGGTCGGCGGGTCGTTCAGATCCAGCAGCTGCAACGTCCGCGCCCGCCCCGACGCCACCGTCCAGGCCGGGCCGACCATCAGCGCCGGATCAAACCGCAGGTCATGCGAGGTCAGCGCCCGCCGGTACCCCAAGGCCCGGTCCCGCGCCGCCTCGCCCCAGTCCTCGCCCGCCAGATGCGCGATGCGGCGGTGGCCGGCGGCGATCAACACCTCGGTCGCGGCAAAACCCGCCGTCACATCGCCCGGCGTCACAGACGCAAAATGCCGGCCCTTGTCGTGGCAGTTCAACAGCACCACCGGCAATCCCGTCAGTCGGGCAGGGGGCGTGACCGTCCGCGTCACCAGCGTGGCATAGAGCACCCCCACCAGCCCGGTCGCCTCCAGCACCTGCAAGGCGGCCTGTTCAATGGACGGGTCCGACCCGGTGCAGAACGTCGCCACCACACAACCCGCCGCCGCCGCCGCCACTCTGGCCCCATCGATCAGCGGTGCTGCAAACGGCGTGCCCGTCACGTCATCGATCAGCATGCCGATCACCCGGGTATCCAGCGCCCGGCTCGCCAGCGCCCGACCCGCCAGACCGAAACGGCCATAGCCCATCCCTTCGGCCAGGGTCTTGACCCGCGCCCGTGTCGCCGCCGACACCCGCGCATTCGGCACCTCGTTCAGCACCAGCGACACCGTGGCCTGCGACACCCCGGCGACCAGAGCAATATCATTCATCGTGGCGCGTTTGGTCATGCACTGTCCCCGGATCTTTTCAGCCTACCCTGCCACGACTCACTTGCCAGAACCTATCAGGAAGGCTAGTGGTAATAATTATAACTGATTTCTTTGGCAGAGGGTATCCATGTCAGCTTCAGCGGCATCCACGGCTCGTCTCATGCATTCGCTGGATGGCGCCTGGGAGTTTCGCCACGAAACCGACACAGCCTCGCGTGTCGCAATGGTGCCGATGCCGTGGCAGGCCAGTTTTGCTGATCTGCGCCAGACCTCTGGCCGGGCCACCTATACGAAACGCTTTGCGCGTCCGGCCAAAGTCGAGGGCAAGGAAACCGTTCTGTGCTTTGGCGCCGTCAGCTACATCGCCGAAGTGCGGGTGAACGGCGTCGAAATCGGGTCGCATGAAGGCGGCTATCTGCCCTTCGAATGCGTGATCCCGTCCCATCTGCTGTCTGCGGAGAACGATGTAGAAGTATCGTGCCTTTTGCCCGACGGCAGCCCGAACCCCGAAGGCATTGATTTCGCAGAAATTCCGCATGGCAAGCAAAGCTGGTATGGCCCAATCGGCGGCATCTGGCAGTCGGTCACGCTGGAAACCCGCGACCCGGCGCATCTGGACCATTGCGCCATCACCGCCGATCTCGCCACCGGCGGCGTCGCCATCCGCCTGGCGCTGCCCGCTGCCGCAATCGGCGCCACCGCCGAACTCAAGATCACCGCACCTGACGGGAAAACCGTCGCCAGCGGCAAAATCGCGGTCACGGATGTCGAAGCCACGGGCCATCTGACCGTTCCCACCGTCCTTGCCTGGTCGCCCGATGCGCCCAATCTTTACACGCTGAACGTGACCCTGACTCGGAGCGGCACGCTGGACCACACTGCCCACACCTTCGGCTTTCGCAGCATCGTGGCCCAGGACGGCAAAATCCTGATCAACGGCCAGCCGTTCTACATGCGCGCCGCCCTGGATCAGGACTATTACCCCGAAGGCATCAGCACCCCGCCCTCGCTCGCCTTTCTGGAAGATCAGGTGCACAAGGCCAAGGCGCTTGGGCTGAACATGCTGCGCTGCCACATCAAAATCCCCGATCCGCGCTATTACGAAGTGGCCGACCGGCTGGGCATGCTGATCTGGACAGAAATTCCCAACGTCGCCACCTTCACCCAAGCCTCGGCGCGGCGCATGACGGACACGATGCAGGGCATCTTGCAGCGCGATGGCAATCATCCCTGCATCGTGATCTGGACCCTGATCAACGAAGACTGGGGCACCCGCCTGACCGGTGATCCGGCGCACCGGGCCTGGCTCAAGGACACCTATGACTGGCTCAAGGCGTTGGACCCGACCCGGCTGGTCTGCGACAACTCGCCCTGTAACGGCAACTTCCATGTCAAAGGCGATCTTGACGATTATCACTATTACCGCTCGGTCCCCGAACGCCGCGCCGAATGGGATGCGCTGACCCGCGAATTTGCGGGCACGGCCGACTGGACCTATTCGCCTTTCGGCGATGGCGTCCGCACCGGCAAGGAACCGAAGATCGTCTCGGAATTCGGGGTCTGGGGCCTGCCGGACCCGACCCGCGTGACCCTTGATGGTGCAGAGCCGTGGTGGATGGAAACCGGGCAGGGCTGGGGCGACGGCGCCGCCTATCCGCACGGCATTCAGGCCCGATATCAGGGTCTGGGCATGGCGACCGTATTTGGCGCGTTTGAAAACTTCATCACGCAGGTCCAATGGTATCAGTTTTCCAACCTGAAATACCAGATCGAGGCGATGCGGTCCCATCCGGAGATCATGGGCTATGTCATCACCGAGTTCACGGATGTTCATTGGGAGTCTAACGGACTTCTGGATATGAATCGCAACCCCCGGGTGTTTCACGACCGTTTTGCCGACATCAACGCCGAGGTGGTCATCGTGCCCCGCGCCGCCCGCTATTCCGGTGTGGCGGGGCGCGATTATGCCTTTGGCCTGGCGATTTCCACTGGCGGATGGACGCTGTCTGCCGCTGTGCTCAAATGGCGGGCCGAATCCGGTGAGGCGGGCGAAATCAATGTGCCCGCTACGTCCGCCCTTGATGTGGTCGAGCTGGGCAACGTGCGCTTTGCCCTGCCCAAGGGCGACGGCAACCGCATGCTGAAGATCGACCTGACCCTGACCGAGACCGGCAAGACCATCGCGCGCAACCAGCTGGATATCGCGGTCTACCTGCCGCGCCGCGCCAGTCAGCTGCCCTCCATCGGCAGCCGCGACCGCGCCCTGGCCGATTACGCCCGCGATCTCGGCTACACTGTCACCGCACCGGAAACCGCCGACATAACCCTGTCGCGCGGGCTGGACGCCGATGACATCATCCGCCTGCAAGCCGGCGCGCGCTATCTGGTTCTGGCGGATGGAACCGAGAAAACACAAGGAAATCTGCGAGTTGACACCCGAGGTCGCGAACAGCCCTTCATCAAGATCGTGGATGACACACCGGGCATTCCGATCGGGGCCGAAGGCGTCTTGCCCAATATCTCGCTGATCGCCCGTCACGGGACCATGTGGCGCGGTGACTGGATTGCGGGCTTCTCGTGGATTCGGCGGGACGGCGTGTTTGCCGATATGCCCGGCGGACCGCTGGTCGACATGTCCTTTGACCGCGTTGTGCCGCATCATGTCATGGCAGGCTTTCGCAACTGGGAATATGCCGGGCCGGTTCACGCGGCAATCGTGGTAGGCTGGGTCCACAAACCCGCGGCCCTGATCGCCGAACGCCGCGTTGGCCGTGGCGGCCTTGTTGCCACCACCTTCCGCCTCTTGACCGAGGCGGCGGGCGAAGATCCGGTGGCGGGCTATCTGTTCGACGCCCTGACCCGGTTGACGTCAGACATAAAGACCGAAATCTGACGAGAAGACTATATCAAGCAGGCGGATACATATCCGATAAATGGTTGACAACACTTCGCCGGGTTTCATAGGCTACGACCACATGGGGGAGGGGAGGAAGCGCCGTTCGCGGCGTCCCTGTTCCAACGCTAGTTGCAGTTCGGGATGACCCACTTGCGTGCGCCCGCAAGCTGGTCTGACTAAATGGCGCGCGGGGCGCTGGCCCCCTCGGGAGGATCGAAATCGAAATGAGAAATTCATTCAAGGCGGCCATTTTGGCGACGGTCATGGCAGCGACCGGCGCTCAGGCCAAAGAAACCGTGGTCTGGTGGGACTTTCTCGGCGGCGGCGACGGCGTTCGCATGAAAAAACTGCTGGAAGATTTCAACGCCGAACACAAGGACACCATCGAAGTTCAGGCGACCACCCTGGAATGGGGCACCCCGTTCTACACCAAGGTCCAGACCGCCGCTGCCGTGGGCGAAGGCCCCGACGTGATGACCTATCACCTGTCGCGCCTGCCGCTTGGCGTCTCGACCGGCACCTTGTCCGAAATCACCGAGGCTGATCTGGCCACGGTCGGCCTTGTCCCCACCGACTACGCAACCGCGAACTGGGATGCGGCCCATGTCGATGGCAAGCTTTATGCCGTGCCCTTCGACATGCACTCCATCGTTCTTTACTACAACAAGGACATGTTGGACAAAGCCGGCCTGATTGGCGCTGACGGCCTGCCCACCGGACTTGACGGCATCGACAACTTCAACGCCGCCCTGAAGAAACTGCAAGACGGCGGCGCTCAATACGGTCTGTCGATCCACAGCGCGGCTGGTGACAGCATGTGGCGTATCTTCTACTCGCTGTTCGGTCAGCAAGACGGCAAGTTCCTCGACAATGGCAAGTTCCTTGACGGTGCCAACCTCGACAAGGCCGTGAAAGCCACGACCGTCATCGCCAACTGGATCAAGGACGGCTATACCCCGGCCTCGACCGAATATCCGGCCTCGATCGCCCTGTTCACCGGCGGCAAAGCGGCGTTCCACATCAACGGCGTCTGGGAAGTTCCGACCTTTACTGACCTCAAGGCCAAGGGCGAGCTCTTCAACTGGGGTGCCATCGAACTGCCGACCTTCTTCGATCACCCGGCCACCTGGGCTGACAGCCACTCTTTCGCCATTCCGAACAACGTCGGTCATCCGATGACGCCCGAGAAAAAGGCGGCTGTTCTGGAAGTGATCTCGTGGATGAACAAGCATTCGACCTTCTGGGCGACTGCGGGCCACCTGCCGGCCTATAAACCGGCGCGTGACAATGACGAGTTCAAGGCGATGCAGCCGAACGCTGCTTATGCCAAACTGGCCGATACCGCCGTGTTCGATCCGTCCTCGGTTCTGGCTGGCGTGGCCTCGCCGGTCTATGACGCCGCCGGCAACTTCCTGATGCCCGCCGTCAATGGCGAGATGGAGCCGCAGGCTGCGATGGAAGGCATGCGTGACGACTTGCAGGGCCAGGCTGAGTAGTTCAGCCTGACGACTGTGCGCCGGTCGGCGACCTCCTCTCGCCGACCGGCAGTTTCATCTCCAGTGTAGCAGGTCGAACATGCAAAATTACCGACGGTCAGAGGTGTTGACTGCGCTGATCCTGCTTACGCCGTTTCTGTTGGTCTACGGCGTCCTGTTCATCTACCCGACCATAAAGATGGTCATACTGACCTTCACCAAAGCCCCGTTGATCGGGTCCGGCGACTGGGTCTGGTTTGCCAACTACACCAAATTGTTCAAGGACCGCCTGTTCGGCGTGGCGGTCTGGAACACGCTGTATTTCGTGCTGCTGTCAGTTATCCCCTCGACCCTGCTGGGTCTGTTGATCGCACTGGGCGTCAACCGGCTGAAAGGCTGGTGGCAATCCGCCGTGCTGGCGGCGTTTTTCGTGCCCTACATCCTGCCGGTGTCCGTCGTGTTCCGCATCTGGGGCTGGATGCTGGACAGCCAGTTCGGGATTTTCCAATACCCGATTGCCGCGATCTTTGGCGGCAACATTCCGATCTTCCGCACCCTGCCGCTTTTCATGCCGACTGTGGCCTTCATCACGATCTGGTGGCTGGTGGGCTTCAATGTGCTGTTGTTCATCGCCGGTCTGCGCAACATCAGTGCCGAGATCTACGAGGCGGCGGCGCTGGATGGGGCGACGCGCTGGCAGTCGTTCCGGCGCATCACCTGGCCTCTGGTCTGGCCGATCACGGTGCTGGTCGCGACAATCCAGTTGATCTTGCAACTGAAAATCTTCGATCAGGTCTATCTGTTTGCCCAAGGAGGCCGCGTCGATGCGACCTTGACGATGGTGCAGTTCATCTACCGGGCGGCATTCCAGAAAAATCAGGGCGGTTACGGCGCCACGTCCTCGCTGGTGCTGTTCGCCATCATCGTGATCGTGTCGGTGCTGCAATATCAACTGACCCGGGCGAGGAGCCTGAAATGAGCGACGTGGCATCCCCTGGCTTCAGCCTCGCGCGGTTGCAGCGCATCAACAAGATCGGCGCGGCGATCACGATCCTGACGCTGCTGGCGGCGATCTTCTGGGCCTTTCCGATCTATTGGGCCCTGGTCACCACCTTCAAACCCGAACAGGACGTGGTCCGCCCCGGTATCGAATTCTGGCCCAAGCGCCCCACGGTCGAGGCGTATACCCATGTGCTGTTCCAGACCAAACTGGGGCTGTGGTATCTCAATTCCCTTGTTACTTCGCTGGCCGTGACATTGCTGGTTCTGCTGATGAGCGCGGCAGCCGGCTATGCGATCAGCCAGATGAACTTCCCCGGACGCCGCGCCTTGTGGTGGGTGATCCTCGCCAGCTTCATGGTGCCGATCCCGGCGCTGATCGTGAACCACTTCATCCTGATGGCACAGTTCAACCTGTTGAACACCTGGGCCGGCGTGATCCTGCCACAGCTGATCGCACCCGTGACGGTGATGATCTACAAGCAGTTCTTCGACAGCGTTCCCAAGGATTTCCGCGAGGCGGCGATCATGGATGGCGCGACCCAGTGGCAATTGCTGTTCCGGCTGTATCTGCCGATGAACTGGGGGATCACCACCGCGCTTGGCATCATCACCTTCATTGGCGCGTGGAATGCCTTCCTGTGGCCGTTCCTTGCGGTGACGACAGAGGACAAGATGAACGTGACGGTCGGCATCACCCAGGTCACGGACGCTTTCGGGGTGAAATACGCGCGGCAACTGGCTTCTGCCGTGATGGCAGGGCTGCCGGTTGCGGCAGTCTATCTGATATTTCAACGCCGGGTGACGCAAGCGATCATGCTCACGGCGGGGATCAAGGGGTAAATCATGGCATCGGTTGATTTGAACACCATCACCAAACGGTTCGGCGCGGTCGAGGTGATCCGCGAATTGAATCTCACCGTGGCAGACGGATCGTTCTGCGCCCTGCTTGGGCCGTCAGGCTGCGGCAAATCCACGCTGCTGCGGATGATTGCCGGTCTTGAAACCGTGTCCGGCGGGCAGGTTCAGATCGGCGGCACCGATGTCACTCACACTGAACCCGCCAAGCGCGGTGTGGCGATGGTGTTCCAGTCCTACGCACTTTACCCGCATCTGACGGTGGCAGAGAATATCTGCTTCTCGCTGTCATTGGCCGGTGAATCCAAGGCCAAACAGGCCGAGGCCGGGGCGCGGGTCGCCAAGATGCTGCAACTTGAACCGCTGATGGGCCGCCGCCCGGCACAATTGTCCGGTGGCCAGCGCCAGCGTGTCGCGATCGGCCGCGCCTTGGTTCGTGACCCCAAAGTGTTCCTGTTTGACGAACCCCTTTCCAACCTGGATGCCCTGCTGCGGGTCCAGATGCGGCTGGAACTCGCCAAACTGCACACCGACCTCAAGACCACGATGATCTACGTCACCCATGATCAGGTCGAGGCGATGACTCTGGCCGACAAGATCGTCGTGCTGGACAAGGGCCGCATCAGCCAGGCCGGCTCGCCGCTGGAATTGTATAACAATCCCGCCAACCGCTTTGTTGCGGGTTTCATCGGATCACCGGCGATGAACTTCCTGAAGGGCACTGCCACGGCCACCGCCGACGGTCTGAACGTCGAACTGGCGGGTGCAGGCCGGCTGACCTTGCCCGCCCGCGCGGTGCAGGATTTCACCGGCAGCCGTCCGGTGGAACTCGGTGTCAGGCCAGAGCATTTGCACCTTGCCACCGACGCGGATGCGCAGCTGCAAGGCAAAGTTTCCGTTGTCGAATATCTGGGCAACACCAGCTATGTGTATGTCGAAACCCCGCTTGGCCCGCTGCATGCCGAATCCGACGCGCTTCTGCGGCTTGAACCCGGCGCGACTGTCGGGCTAAAGTTCGATCCGCTGATGGTCCATGTGTTTGACGAAAACGGCACGGCCTGGGCCAGACGCTGAAGCAGGTTTAAGCGGGCGGGGTATCCGAATTGGAACATTACGGAACCTTGCCGGATGGCCGCGCGGTCCAGCGTGTGACCCTGACCAACCACCACGGCCTGCGGGCCTGCGTGATCAGCTATGGCGCACGCCTCACCGAACTGCACGTGCCCGACCGCAGGGGAACCTTGGCGGACATCGTGCTCGGCCACGACACGCTGGCGGATTATGTCGCCGGAACCACCTATTTCGGTGCCACCTGTGGGCGGCATGCCAACCGCATCGCCCAAGGCCGTTACACGCTGAACGACCTGCCGGTGCAACTGGACCTCAACGAAGGTGCCAACCACCTGCACGGCGGGCGCGACGGCTTTGACCGCAAGGTCTGGGATATCACCGCGCAGGACACGAGCCGCGTCACCTTCGCCACCCATTCCGCCGATGGCGAGATGGGCTATCCCGGTGCCTGCGACCTGACCACGACCTATACCCTGACCGATGCCAACCGCCTGACCATCACCATGCAGGCGACCACCACCCGGCCCACCGCGATGAACATGGTCAATCACGCCTATTTCAATCTGGCGGGGCAGGGCTCCGGTGACGTGCTGTCCCAGACGCTTCAGCTGACGGCCCGGTCCTATACCCCGGTCGGTGCCGCACTGCTGCCCACCGGCGACATTCGCGCCGTGTCCGGCACCCCCTATGATTTCCGCAGCGCCAAGCCGATTGGTCAGGATTTCGCGGCGCTGGGCGATGATGCGCGCGGCTATGACCACAACTGGTGCCTCAGCTATGCCGATACCGCCCTGCGCCCCTGTGCGACCGCCATCGACCCCGCGTCCGGTCGCCGCATGGCCCTGACGACCACCGAACCGGGCGTGCAGGTCTATACCGGCGGCTATCTGGATGCGGCGATGACCGGCAAGCTTGGCAAACCATTGTGTCGCTATGCCGGCTTCACGCTTGAAACACAGAAATTTCCCGACAGCCCGAATTGGCCGCAATTCCCCTCCAGCCGCCTGAACCCGGGCCAGACCTATCACCACGTGATGGAATTCACCTTTGATACCGTGCCGGCCTGACCTGGCCGCCGGCCCAGCGTCGCTGCTCAGACGAAGTCGCCCGCGCCAATATCTGCCAGACTGATCCCCAGCAGCAAAACGCTCTCCGCGCCAAACCGGATCAGCACGTCATCACCCGCCGCCGTGATCTCGACCCGGGTGCCAGTGTGGATGTGATCCACGCCGACCTCGAAATCTGCAATCACATCCGCCCCGGACCCTTTGCCGAACACGAAAAGATCGGCCCCCGCGCCTCCCGTCAACACATCCTGCCCCATCCCTCCGGTCAGCGTGTCATTGCTGAACCCGCCGTCCAGCGTGTCACGACCCGCATTGCCCGCCAGCAGGTCATTGCCCGGTCCACCGCTCAACAGGTCCTCCCCGGTGCCGCCCGACAGCGTATCGCCATCGCCGTCGCCATACAGCCGGTCCTGATCCGCGCCGCCCTGCAGCACATCATTGCCGGCCCCGCCAAACACCGTGTCATTCGCGCTTCCGGTGAAAAACGTGTCATTTCCGCCGTAAAGGTTCACCCGGTCGTTGCCAGTCAGATCCAACAGCCCGGCCGAGGCCGTCGCGGTCTGGGGAAAGTAATCCGCCTGCGCGTTGCCGGTATAGGTCCAGCAATGCGCCACCAGCAGATGCGTTAGCGCCGCGCCGTCCAACCCGTCCCGCTCTGCCGCAAACGCCTGCCACAGCGCGTCGCCCGTGGTTTGCAGATCGGCGAATGTCACCAGATCAACCGCCTGCGCCCGGTAGATCAGCGCATCAACCGCGCCACCCGTCATCTCGCCCGCCGGCCCGACCCGCAGACCGGTGCCCGTGAGCACAAAGCGCTGATGATCCGCCGTCTCGAACACCACCCGGGTGTCGCTGTGCCACAGTAAACTGGCTCCGGCGGTCAGCGGGTTCATATGGGTATAGACCTCACTTAGGCTGCCCGCGAAACTGTCGGCCACCGTCACGTCGATCATCATGGCAAACCGGTCCCCTCAGCTGTGCCTACACCGGTATAGAATCCGGCCATTGTGGCATATTCAGGGCTAAGCCTTGGGTTGAGCCTGCTAAACCGCAGGCACCGCCCTGACTTTGCGCCCCAGCACGCCCGCCGTCGCCAGGCTCAGCGCGATCAGGGGCAGGCTGATGCCATAAGACGCGCGAATGCCGTAATGCTCGGCGACAAAGCCCAACAGCGGCGGTCCAAGCAGGAAAATCATAAAGGCAAACTGCGCCAGCGCTGCAATGTTCACCGCCGCTGACCGGTCCTGCCGCTGCGCCGCGGCGGACATTGCCAGCGGGAATATGGCGCTCGTCCCCAGGCCCATCGCGGCAAACCCCACCAGCGACACCAAAGCGTGCGGCGAGAAATACACCAGCAGACACCCCGCCAGCAGCACCACATACAAGACCCGCGCCACCTCTGCCGGGGAATGGCGGTCGACAAAACCATCGGCAAAGAACCGCGCCACCCCCTGCGATACCGCAAAACAGGCCACCGCAATCCCGGACAGGAACGGCCCTGCGGCGAAACTGTCGCGCATATAGATCGCAGACCAGTCCATGCTGGCACCCTCCAGCAGCATGGCCGGGATCGTCACCACCACCAGGATCAGGATCGCCGCCGACGGTGCCGCAAAATGCGGTGCGGCCGCGGCACTGGCTCCCGGTCGCGCGGCGGCCGGCTGATAATCCAAAAGCGTCACTGCCATCGCCAGCACCACGATCGGCACCACCAGCGCCAGATGCAGTTGTGGGCTGATCCCCAGCCCGGCCACAAAAGCACCAAACAGCCCGGCACCAAAAAAGCCGATGCTCCAGAACGCGTGGCTGCGGTTCATGATCCTATAGCCCACCAGATATTCGGTGCGGTCGGCCTCGGTGTTCAGGATGATCTCGATACAGCCGATGGTGATGCCCACCGGGATCAGCGCAAAGAACAACCAGAACGGCGACGGCGCGTGAACCGCCACCGCGAACAACAGCGCCACCAGCGGCAGCGCAATCAGCAGTGAACGCCGGAACCCCAGTTTCTCCAGAAACGGCGTGGCAAACGTCAGCGCCACCAGCGACCCGATCGGCGTGCCGATCAACCCCAGCGCCAGCGCCCCAGTGGTGACGCCCATATCGGTCTGCACATCGGCAAGGCGCGGAAAGATATTGCCCATACCAAAGGAATAGACCGCAAAACTTGCAAAAACCCGGCGTGCGGGTGACAGGGTAATTTGAAACGACATGAAGGATCTTTCCGGTAAAACGGCCTTCCTTCCGATAGGCAAAATCGCCGCCAGCCGCAAGGGCGCCCGGTACAATTCCGGTCAGACCAGCCGTCAGGATTGCTCCGGCGCATGTTTCCCATTAGTAAACAAATTGCCGAAAATCTTCACTCAGTCCCGGACCTTGCACCATGACCGACCCCGCCGCCCCGCCACCAAAGCCGGCCCTTCATCAGGATCCGCACCGTGTCCGTGACATGATGGACCGCAACCTCGAGGCCGCCATTGGCCGCGAAGTCCGCACCCTGCGCCATCAGCAGGGCATGACGGTCGCCGACCTCGCGCGCAGCACCGGCCTGTCCATCGGCATGCTGTCAAAGATCGAAAACGGCATCACCTCGCCCTCGCTGACCACGTTGCAAAGTCTTGCCCATGCGCTGTCGGTCCCGGTCACGAATTTCTTCAAATCCTACGAAGAACGCCGCGCGGTGCAGCACGTCAAATCCGGGGACCACGCCGAGATTGACCGTCGCGGCACCCGCGCGGGCCACCAGTATAACCTTCTTGGCCATATCGGCTCCAATGCCTCGGGCGTGGTGGTCGAGCCTTACCTGATCACCCTCACTGCCCAGTCCGATACGTTCCCGACCTTCCAGCACGAAGGCCTTGAACTTCTGTACATGCTGGAGGGCGAAGTGACCTACCGCCACGGCGATCAGCTTTTTCCGCTGAAACCCGGCGACAGCCTGTTCTTTGACGCCGATGCCCGCCACGGCCCAGAGGTGCTGACCAAACTCCCCGCAAGGTTCCTGTCAGTGATCTGCTACCCACAGGGCTGACGCCCAACGCCAGCCAATTTACCTAGATTTTTGCTTCATCTCGGCGCAGATGCTCCACCGGCAGCCGCGGCCGTGAAACCCCCAACTGCCAACCAAACACGCGACCTGCGCCGCACTGGTCTATTGCCCCTAAGTTAAAATTGTTTCGCTACAGTTGAACAGCCCGAACGCCAATGCTAGCCTTCCCGCGACTCGACCCAAAGGATTCCCCCATGTGCGGCATCGTCGGCCTGTTCCTGAAAGACCCCGGCCTTGAACCCCATCTCGGTGCCCTCTTGACCGATATGCTGATCCCCATGTCCGACCGCGGCCCCGACAGCGCCGGCATCGCCATTTATGGCCGCCCCACCGCTGGCCGCGCCAAACTCACCCTGCAATCCCCCGACCCGGCCAATGATTTCAAGACGCTGCAAGCCGACCTTCACCTGATCCTCGGCGCAGAGATTACCTGCCAGATCAAGGACACCCACATCGTCATCGACCTGCCCCATGACCTGCTGACCAAGGCCCGCGCCAAAATCGCCACTCTGAATCCCGCTCTCAAAGTCATGTCCGCTGGTGAGAGCATCGAGATTTTCAAGGAAACCGGCCTGCCCAAAGACGTCGCCGCCCGCTTTCAGATTGCCCAGATGTCGGGCACGCACGGCATCGGCCACACCCGCATGGCCACCGAAAGCGCCGTCACCACGATGGGCGCACATCCGTTCTCGACCGGCCCTGACCAGTGCCTCGTTCACAACGGCTCGTTGTCGAACCACAACGCCGTCCGCCGCGACCTGATCCGCGCGGGCATGTCCTTCGAAACCGAGAACGACACCGAGGTCGCCGCCGCCTACCTGACCCACCGCATGCAGACCGAAACCCTGGGCGAGGCGATGCAGTCCACCCTCACCGACCTCGACGGTTTTTTCACCTTTGTCGTCGGCACCAGGAACGGCTTTGGCGTGGTCCGCGACCCCATCGCCTGCAAACCCGCCGTGATGGCCGAAACGGCGCAATACATCGCCTTCGGCACCGAATACCGCGCCTTGGTCGGCCTGCCCGGCATCGAAGACGCCCGCATCTGGGAACCCGAACCCGCCACCGTCTATTTCTGGAACCGCTGATGGACATCGACCTTGCCACCCAGACCCTGCGCGACCTCAACGCCACGCTCCACGCCTTGCTGCCCGACACCAACGAAACCCTGTGGGCGATCACCAACCCCAAAGGCGCCCACGCCATCGCCGCCGGGGTCGACGCGCCCATCGACATCACCGTCCACGGCTCCAGCGGCTATTATTGCGCCGGCATGAACCAACAGGCGACCATCCGTGTCAAAGGGTCCACCGGTCCCGGCGTGGCCGAGAACATGATGAGCGGCACCGTCATCATCGACGGCGACGCCAGCCAATACGCGGGCGCGACAGGGCAGGGCGGCCTTCTCGTCATCAAGGGCAACGCCTCCTCGCGCTGCGGTATCTCCATGAAAGGCATCGACATCGTCGTCCACGGCAACATCGGCCACATGTCCGCTTTCATGGCGCAGTCCGGCAATCTGGTCGTCCTTGGTGACGCGGGCGACGCGCTTGGCGACAGCCTTTACGAGGCACGGCTGTTCGTGCGCGGCTCTGTCAGATCCCTTGGCGCGGACTGCATCGAAAAGCCGATGCGCCCCGAACACCTGACCCTGCTGGCCGACCTTCTGAAACGCGGCGAAGCTGACGCCAAGGCGAAACCGCAAGACTTCAAACGTTATGGCTCCGCCCGCCAGCTTTACAGCTTCCACCCCGACAACGCCTACTAGGATGACCGAAATCCGCACCCCTCCCAAACAATCCTGGACCTTCTCGCCAGACGTCAACGCCGAGATCCGGCGCGCCGCGGCCACCGGCATCTATGACATTCGCGGCGGCGGCTCCAAACGCCGCCTGCCGCATTTCGACGACCTGTTGTTTCTGGGCGCCTCCATTTCCCGCTACCCCTTGGAAGGTTACCGCGAGAAATGCGCCACCGATGTCTGGCTCGGCACCCGGTTTGCCAAGAACCCCATCCACCTCGACATCCCGATCACCATCGCCGGCATGTCCTTTGGTGCGCTCAGCGGCCCGGCCAAAGAAGCCCTCGGCAGAGGTGCCACAGCCGCCGGAACCTCCACCACCACCGGCGACGGCGGCATGACCGAAGAAGAACGGGGCCATTCCAAAACCCTGATCTATCAATATCTTCCCTCCCGCTACGGCATGAACCCCGCCGACCTGCGCCGCTGTGACGCGATCGAGGTTGTGGTGGGTCAGGGTGCCAAACCCGGCGGCGGCGGCATGCTCCTGGGTCAGAAAATCAGCGACCGCGTCGCCACCATGCGCAACCTGCCCAAAGGCATCGACCAACGCTCCGCTTGTCGCCATCCCGACTGGACCGGCCCGGACGACCTTGAAATCAAACTGCTTGAACTGCGCGAAATCACCGACTGGCAAAAGCCGATCTACGTGAAGATCGGTGGTGCGCGGCCCTATTATGACACCGCACTCGCCGTCAAGGCCGGTGCCGATGTCGTGGTGCTGGACGGCATGCAGGGCGGCACCGCGGCCACTCAGGACGTGTTCATCGAAAACGTCGGCATGCCGATCCTTGCCTGCATTCCCCTCGCCGTCAAAGCCCTGCAAGACCTTGGCATGCACCGCAAAGTGCAACTCATCGTCTCGGGCGGCATCCGCAGCGGTGCCGATGTTGCCAAGGCGATGGCGCTTGGCGCAGACGCCGTCAGCATCGGCACCGCCGCCCTGATCGCACTTGGCGACAACGACCCCGCGCTGGAGGCCGAATACAACAAACTCGGTACCACCGCCGGCTCCTATGACGACTGGCACGAAGGCCGCGATCCCGCCGGCATCACCACCCAAGACCCCGCCCTTGCCGCCAGACTTGATCCGATCCTCGGCGGCCGCCGCCTGAAAAACTACCTCAAAGTCCTGACACTAGAGGCGCAGACCATCGCCCGCGCCTGTGGCAAAAGCCATCTGCACAACCTGGAACCCGAAGACCTCTGCGCCCTGACCGTTGAATCCGCCGCAATGGCCGGGGTGCCTCTGGCCGGAACCACCTGGATACCCGGCCGCTGAAACAGGAGACGACCATGACCACCGATCTCGCCAAATGGGCCAAATCCAAGGGCGTCAAGTATTTCATGATCTCCTATACCGATCTGTTCGGGGCCCAGCGTGCCAAGCTGGTGCCGCAGCAGGCCATTGCCGAAATGTCCGTCGAAGGCGCGGGCTTCGCCGGGTTCGCCACCTGGCTCGACCTGACCCCCGCCCATCCCGATCTGATGGCCATTCCCGACGCAAGTTCGGTGATCCAGCTGCCCTGGAAACCCGAAGTCGCCTGGGTTGCCGCCCGTTCGACGATGGAAGGGCAACTTGTCAAACAAGCCCCCCGCAACGTGCTGGAACATGTCGTGGCAGAGGCCGCCAAGGACGGTCTGCGGGTGAAAACCGGGGTGGAGCCTGAATTCTTCCTGCTCACCGCCGATGGCACGCAAATCTCCGACCCCTACGACACTGCCGTGAAACCCTGCTACGACCAGCAGGCCGTGATGCGCCGCTATGACGTGATTGCCGAGGTTTGCGACCACATGCTCGCCCTCGGTTGGGACGCCTATCAGAACGACCACGAAGACGCCGTGGGTCAGTTCGAAATGAACTGGAAATATGACGACGCCTTGCAAACCGCTGACAAGCACAGCTTTTTCAAGTTCATGATGAAATCAGTCGCCGAAAAACACGGGCTGCGCGCCACTTTCATGCCCAAGCCGTTCCCCGGGCTGACCGGATCCGGTTGCCACGCCCATATTTCGGTCTGGTCGCCCGATGGCAAGACCAACGCCTTCGCCGACCCCTCGCGCGACCTGCATCTGTCCGACCAAGGCCGCCATTTCCTTGGCGGCATCATGCGCCACGCCTCTGCCCTCGCGGCGATCTGCAACCCTACCGTCAACAGCTACAAACGCATCAACGCCCCGCGCACCAGTTCCGGCGCCACCTGGGCCCCCAACACCGTCACCTGGACCGGCAACAACCGCACCCATATGGTCCGCGTCCCCGGGCCGGGCCGGTTCGAGCTGCGCCTGCCAGACGGTGCCGCCAACCCCTACCTCCTGCAGGCTGTCATCATCGCCGCAGGTCTGGACGGCGTCCGCACCAAGGCCGACCCCGGCAAACGCCACGACATCGACATGTATCAGATGGGCCACACCGTCAAAGGTGCCCCCAAACTGCCCCTGAACCTGTTGGACGCCCTGCGCGAATTCGACCGCGACAAGACCCTGAAATCCATGCTTGGCGACGAATTCTCCACCGCCTACCTGACCTTGAAACACAAGGAATGGCACAGCTACACCGCCCATTTCACCCAATGGGAACGCGACACCACGCTGGATATCTGACCCCACCCAGCGATTTACCCTTTCCTAAATACTCCCGCCGGAGGCACTTGTTTGCCTAGAGCGGGTTGCGTTCAATTGGTTTCATATCCTGCGGCTTTGAAGAAATTGTAGCATTCTTCTTCCTTGAAGAGGTCGCAGACATGCCCGACCGCCTTCCAGAGTTGGTCATAGGTCC
>JANYFE010000028.1 GCA_025362795.1 Rhodobacterales bacterium
AACAAAACCCCGGCAGAAGCACGCCGGGCGCTTGAGCTACCTGACGGCAACGCACCCGGCGTGCTTGCCCAACCCGAAACCGACGATTATCAACAAGCCAGACTCTCGTCATGAATGAGGGACGACCGGGGGGCAGGTCACTCCGCACCGAGGCAACGGTGACCCAACGCAAGATTGAAGAACTTACGGGCTAGGGCGCGGCCCGCCCGGCGCGTCGTTTTACCTTTGTAGTTTCAGTCGCTGGATCAGATTGAAGCAGCATGTGCGGGACTTTTATGTGGCAAAAATGGCGCTATATTTTAGATATATATATTATATTTCAATATCTTACCATAGCGTCCACATGTGGACACTCCCTACAACGCCAAAACCTGTGCCGGGTCCAAGAGCCAAGGTGCAATAATCCCGCAGGTATCCGCGAGGGGCAGCAGGGTCGTCGGAACCTCCATCCCGATCACCTCGCGCATGAAGCCCGCCCGCCGCATGCAGCGGCTTAGAACTTCGGGAAACAGGCGTGCCAAATCGGCCTGCAACGCCTGATCTGCGATCACATAGCCATCCTCCATCCGCGTGGAACCATAGACAGGATGCACCGGAATCACATCCATCTGCAGCGCCATGCCAGAAGCCAGCACCTCTTGTGATCCTTCATAAATCGGCGAGGACATCCACTCGTCCAGCCCGATCAGATGGCCGGGATTGAGAAACAGCCCGAACATCTCGAACGGCAGCGCCTTCTGCATAGCCGCCCACACCGTGCCCCCCAGGACACCCGGCCGCATCATCCCGCACCAGTCCGACATCGCCGCCAGATAGGGAGCGCAAAACTGCTCCACATACTCCCGCGCTGCCAGCGGCAAATCCTCTGCACTCCCCGCCGCCCAGCCGGACCGGCAGATATTGGACCCCCAATGGCACACATTGAACGACAGCGGCGCCCCGCGCCGGATCACCTCTCCGGTCGGCCCCGACAGCCCCTGCGCCGCCCGTGATCCCGTCGCAAAGGTCGAATGCGCCCCCAGCGGCAAGCCGCCGACCCGCCCCGCCTCATAGGCCGCGAAATCCATCATCCCCTCGTGCAGCGCGAACGCCATCCTGCGCAGCGCGGTCGCGGCCATGTGGTTGGAAAACTCCAGCCGCGCTACCTCTGCCGCATCAACCCTGGCCCTTAATCCGTGCGAGGGATGCATCATCAGATCCGTCGCATTCTCGACCCGCCCCGCAATCGCCCGCAACGGATCGGCGACGAATGCCGGAATGTCCAGCGCCACTGCCGGATCATCCACCTCTGTTGGCCCGAACCATTTCCACCCGACTGCGCCCACTTTCACGCCATGGGGCACCGCCTCTGCCAGCAGATCAGGCAACCGCCGACTTTGCCGCGGCTGGGACATCAAGGACAGACTTGCACATAGGATGGTTTGCACATCACCGGCGGCCACCAAAGGCGAAATCTGCGTATAAGGCAGGCATTCATTGCCAGCGATCAAGAGCGCCGTTTTTGCCGTTACCACCAGCACCGCTTCTTCGAACCGCGGATCAAACCCGGTAATCCAGTGCAGGTTTGCTGCATGTTCGCGGTCGCCGTAAACCACGACCGCTTCATACCCCCGCGCCTTTGCCGCCCGCCGCAAAGCCGCCAGCCGCGCACGGCATTCCGGCAGGGTCAGCGGCGGCGGCAGGTCGGGCATGCCAAAGTGAGGCCAGTCGATACGGACAAGATGAGCCATGGCAACCTCCGTTCAGACTACGCTAGTCCCCCTGCCGGTCGCTGTCACCCACCCGCTTGCGAATCCATCGTCTAACCCCTATATCCAATCGCGAGAGGTTGGCGCGGGCAGGTGCCTCGCCAACCCGGTCAGATCCGGAAGGAAGCAGCCGTAACGAGCCCCACTTGGGTCGTTGTCAGCCTCTCACCTTGAACGCAACCGAAACGGAGGACAGATCATGGCAGAGTTTGTAGCCCTCTGGGCGGGGTCGTTCTGAGCTGGACGCTCACCCTTACCCTCGCCCCTGATGACGTGGAATCGGCTGCCTGTTGGCGGCTTGCGCAATATCATGCGAGGATAGTCCCTTGAATTCGAACGAACGTTTGGCCGAACTCGGCTGGAATCCCGATTTCCTGCGTCAGCTGGAACTGGATGAAATAGGTGTCACAAACCCCGCCCGGGTCAGCGGGATCCACCGCAATCGCATTGATGTGCTGACCATGGACGGTCCTTTGGCACTGATCCCAGCCTCCGACCTGTCGACCGGCGCCGTGGCAGTCGGCGACTGGCTGCTGGAACGCAACGGCATCGCACTGCGCGTGCTGGACCGCCGCACCGAACTCGCGCGCAAGGCGGCGGGTTCCACCGTGGCCCGGCAACTGATCGCCGCCAATCTGGACGCCGCGCTGATAGTGTCTTCGTGCAATGCCGATTTCAACGTCGGGCGACTTGAACGCTATCTGGTGCTGGCGGCCAGTGCCGGAATCGAACCAATCATCGTGTTGACCAAGGCCGACACATGCGCAGACCCGTCGATCTATGTGGAAAAAGCGCGAGCCATGCAGCGCGGGCTGGCGGTTGTGGCCCTGAACGCCCATGCCGATGACGTTCCCGCTGCGCTGTCTTTGTGGTGCAGAAAGGGGCAGACGGTGGTTCTGCTGGGGTCTTCCGGTGTCGGCAAGACCACCCTGTCCAACGCCCTGACGGGGGGAAGTGCCGCTGTGCAGGACATCCGCGCGGATGATTCCAAGGGCCGTCACACCACCACGGCGCGGTCACTGGTGCAAATGGCGACCGGCGGATGGCTGATCGACACGCCGGGTGTTCGAGAGTTGCAAGTGACCGACGCGGCCGACGGGATTGAGACGCTGTATGACGATCTGACCGAGATCGCGAAGGGGTGCCGGTTCAGCGATTGCCAGCACGGCGCCGAACCTGGCTGCGCGGTGAAGGTGGCTATAGCGGCCGGCGGATTGGATGACGGGCGTCTGGCGCGCTGGCAAAAGCTGAAGCGCGAAGACCGGTTCAACACCCAGACGATTCACGAAGCGCATCTGCGAAACCGCACCTTCGGACGCATGCATCGCAAAATCACTGACAAGCGCAAACCCAAGTAAAGCCAGATCGCGCGATCTTTCTGCGAAAGATCAAAACAGCGGTTTTCTGCGAAAAACACCCGCTCTGGAATTTTCGCAGAACTTTCGCCCCGTCAGATAATTTGCAGAAAAATTGCCCCCTTACGCCACCAATTTTGTCAGCGCCGCCACCAACCGCTCTGTCCCCGCCATCGTGGTGATCACACCCGGCGAAAGCCGCAGCGTCTGGCTGCGGTGGTCTGTCGTGATCCCCTGTGCCCGCAAACCCGCGACCACCTCGGCAGCAGGCAGCGTAACGGGCAGCCGCAGCATCACAGAACCGCCCCGTTTGTCCGCGTCGCGCGGCGTGAGCAGTGGCAGCCCTAACGTGTCTGCCGCTTCGATGATCCGCCCGGTTAAAGCGCGGTTATGGGCCAGCAATGCTACTTTGTCTTGCGCCGCATGCCAATCGAGCGCCGCCAGCGATGCGAACGCGGCGATAACTCCCGGCGTACCATTGTCAAAGCGGCGGATATCGCTGGCGTAGGAAAACCGCGTGATATCCCAGTTGAACGGATTTTCCTGACTGAACCAACCGCGCAACTCTGGCTGGCAATGCGAGATCAGGCGTGGCGACAGATACAAAACCCCCGCCCCCGGCGTGCCGCACATCCATTTGAGTGAGGTGGACGCCGCGAAGTCCACCTCTGGCGACGCCACATCAAACGGTAGAAGCCCCGCGGCCTGTGTGATGTCCACCCCGATCAGACTGCCCATCCGCCGACCATGCGCCACCATCTCGCGCAATGCGATGCGGTGCGAGGTGGTAGATGACACCCAAGTAAGCAACGCCAGCCCGACCTCTGGCGTCCAGTGGTCCAGAAAATCCTCATCTTCCACATGCGCAGCTCCCTGGCGCAGCGCAACTGTCAAAAGGGTAAAGCCGTACTTCTCTGCCATGCCATTCAAAAGGAAGTGGTTTGACGGAAAGCAATCGGCCCCCACCAGCACTTTTCGTCCGCGCAAATGCCCGGACGGCAACGACAACAGCAGGGCATGAACCGCAGAGGTCACGTTCTCGAACGTGGTCACAGTCTGGGGGGCCGCATTCAGGATGGCCCGCCAGCGATCGATGAACCTTTGCCTTGCGCCGAGCACATGGTCCCATTGCCCGTCATCCGGCTTGCCCCAGACAAAGGCAAATTCCGCCATCGCCCCAGCCAAATCGCGGGCCTTGCCAGGGTATTGTCCGATCGAGTGGTAGAGGAAGTAACTTTCCGACATCTCAGACCCCGTGCAAGGTCAAGGCCACGCCCTGACCGACCCCAACGCACATCGTGACCAACGCCAGTTTGCCGCCGGTGTCTGCCAGCCGCTGCGCCGCGACCCCGGCGATCCGCGCCCCGGACGCGCCCAAGGGATGACCAATGCTGATCCCGCCTCCTTTGGCGTTTACCTGCGGCGCATCATCCGCCAGCCCCCAAGCCCGGGTGCAAGCCAGAACCTGCGCCGCAAATGCTTCGTTGATCTCGATGACGTCACAATCCTGCGGGCGAACGCCATGCCGCACTGTCAAGCGCGCCACTACCGCGATGGGCCCTATTCCCATGACACGCGGTGCTACCCCGGCCGCTGCCGCATGCCCCAAGCGTGCCAAGGGTATCAGGGCGTGCCGTTTCACCGCTGCCTCTGACGCAAGCAAAACCCCTGCCGCACCATCGTTGATCCCTGCCGCATTGCCCGCCGTTACTGTACCGTCCCTACGGAACGGCGTTGGCAAAGCGGCGAGCTGCTCCAGCGATGTCGCGCGGGGATGTTCGTCGGTACTAACGACGTTTTCGCCCTTGCGGCCGTGAATCGTCACGGGCAGAATTTGGCCGGCATGCCACGCCACATCATACCGGGCCTGCGAGCGGAACGCATATCCATCCTGATCCGCCCGCGAGATACCATAGTCCGCCGCCACATTTTCTGCCGTCTCGGGCATCGCCTCCACCCCAAATTCCGCCGCGATCCGCGCATGGGTAAAGCGCCAGCCAATCGTTGTGTCGTAAATCTCGGCATGCCTGGAAAATGCGGCCTCTGCCTTGGGGATCACAAATGGTGCCCGCGACATCGACTCAACGCCGCCCGCAATGACCACATCGGCCCCACCGTCGCGGATCAACCGCATACCCGCGATCACCGCATCCAGCCCCGACGCGCACAGTCGGTTGACCGTAAGCGCAGGCACGTCTTCGCCCAGACGCGACAACAAAACCGCCATCCGGGCGACATTGCGGTTGTCTTCACCCGCCTGACCCGCACAGCCAAAGATCACCTCGTCCACCGGCGCATCATGTAGGTCCAGAAGGCCGTCAATCACCCGCGCCGCCAAATCATCGGGCCGTACCAGCGCCAGCGACCCGCCATGTCGACCAACAGGCGTGCGCCGGGCGGCACATAGGAAAACCTCGGTCATATAGCCTCCAGATATGGCGCGGGCAGATAGCGGGTTTTCAGATGCAGCGGGGCATTGCCCTCCAGCGCCGCGAGCGTCGCAAGGATACGCGCTTTGCCATAGGTTTTCAGCGCCTCGAACGGGCCACGTGGAAAGTTCAGACCAAACTGCATCGCGGTGTCGATGCCCGCCGGTTCCACGCCCTCGCCCGCCAGCCAGCAGGCTTCGTTAATCAGTGCCGCCTCGATCCGCAAGACAACAGCTGCGTTCTGCGTGGCAACGACAGTGGCCGGAAACACGAAACCGCGACCCGACTTGCGGCCCAGATCGCCCCGTTCAACCTGCAGGTTCAGCGCGTCGAACGGGTGGTAGCGGGGATGTCGGCCCATGGCCTGATATAGCCCGTAGGTCGCGGCGAGGTTGACGTCCGCGCCGATCAGGTCGATCAGACTGAGAGGGCCTAGCCGGTAGCCGGCCGCCAGCATTGCCCCGTCAATTTCAGCGGCGGAGAGCCCCTCCTCCAGCAATGCCAGCGCTTCGCCGTAAAAGGGACGCGCACAACGGTTAACGATGAAGCCGGGGCGGTCGGGACAGGCAATCACTGTTTTGCCGGCGGCTTCTGTCACATCGCGTGCAACGATCAACGCCGCGGCAGAAGTGCCCGCGTGCCCTGCAAGTTCCACCAGCTTCATCGCCGGGGCAGGGTTGAAGAAATGCAACCCCAAGACGCGGTCGGGATTTTGCAGGGCCTGCGCCACATCGCCAACCGGGATCGAAGACGTGTTTGTTGCCAGCACGGCGCTCGTTGCCACGATGGCTTCCAGACTGCGGAAAAGCCCGCGCTTTGCCCCGGCTTCCTCGACAATCGCCTCGATCACCACGCCTGCAGGCGCGAAAGCCTCTAGGCCCGCCACTAACGTCAGCCCGGAAATTGTGGCATCCCGCGCTTGTTCTGTCAGCTTTCCGGCGGCCACGCGGGCGTTCAACTGTGTCGCCAGCCGCTGCAAAGCGCTGTCGCGGGCCGGTGCAAAGGCATCCGTAGCCATCACCCGAAACCCGGCGGCCGCATAGACCTGCGCGATGCCAAGGCCCATCGTGCCCAGCCCCACCACACCGATGATTGGTTTCGTTCCCATGACACACCTTGCCCCTGTCATTCATAAATTTCAAGCTTGAAATTGTTTCGGCGCCAGCCTAGGCTGTTCTCAGCAATCGGAGGCTGTAATGAAAGTTTTGTGCCTTGGTGGCGGCCCGGCGGGTCTTTATTTTGCCATATCGATGAAGCTGCGCGATCCATCGCATGAAATAGTTGTGATGGAGCGCAACAAGGCCAACGACACCTTTGGCTGGGGGGTTGTTTTATCGGATGACGCCTTGGGCCGGATGGCCAAGAATGACCCTGTCAGCACCGATGCAATTCGCCAAGGCTTCATCTATTGGGACGATATTGCCGTTGTCCACAACGGCAACCGCACCGTGTCCGGCGGCCACGGTTTCGCCGGGATCGGCCGTAAAGCAATCCTGGTGTTGCTGCAAGCACGAGCCCGCGACTTGGGCGTTGATCTGCGATTTGAGTCCGAATTCAAAACCGCAGAGGAATATCGCCGCGAATACGATATTGTAGTGGCTTGCGATGGCATCAACTCGCTGGTCCGCCGCGAATATGCCAGCGTCTTTAAACCCAACATTGACACCCGCAAATGCAAGTTCGTCTGGCTGGGCACCCATCAGAAATTCAACGACGCCTTCACTTTTATCTTTGAGAATACCAAGCACGGCTGGGTGTGGGCCCATGTTTATCAATTCGACCAGACCACTGCGACCTTCATCGTCGAATGCCTGCCGGAAACCTGGGATCGCTGGGGCTTCGAGGGCATGACCAAGGAAGAAACCGTTGAGACCTGCCGCAAGATATTTGCGGCACACCTCGGCGGGCACAACCTTATGTCCAACGCCGCTCACTTGCGTGGATCTGCTGTCTGGATGCAGTTTCCCCGGGTGATCTGCGCCAAATGGTATCACAAAAACGTCGTGCTTATGGGCGACTCAACTGCGACCAGCCACTTTTCGATTGGTTCTGGCACCCGGCTGGCCTTTGACAGCGCCATTGCGCTGGCCGACTACCTGCATTCCGAAACCACGCTGGAACGCGCTTTTGAACGTTATCAGGCCGAACGCCGCGTCGAAGTCCTGCGCCTGCAATCTGCCGCCCGCAACTCTTTGGAATGGTTCGAGGAAGTTGATCGTTACCTCGACATGCCGCCGCTGCAATTCGCCTATTCCCTCCTGACGCGCAGCCAGCGCATCAGCCACGAAAACCTGCGTCTGCGCGACCCGCAATGGCTGAGTGAGGCCGAAGACTGGTTCGCGGAACAAGCCGGCGGTGACAAGGGCCGTGCCCCGATGTTCGCCCCCTATCGCCTGCGTGACATGGCCTTGGTCAACCGCGTCGTCGTTTCTCCGATGGCGCAGTACAAAGCCACCGACGGCATCCCCAGCGACTGGCACCTGGTCCACCTTGCCGAACGCGCGAAGGGCGGCGCAGGGCTGGTCTATACCGAAATGACCTGCGTGTCCGCCCAAGGCCGCATCACCCCCGGCTGCCCGGGTCTGTACTCCCCCAAACACGAGGCTGGCTGGAAGAAAATTGTCGATTTCATCCATGCCGAAACCCAAGCCAAGTTCTGCTGCCAGATTGGCCATTCCGGGCGCAAAGGATCGACACAACTTGGCTGGGAGGACGGCGACGCCCCGCTGCAGCACGGCAACTGGCCGGTGATAAGCGCATCGGATATTCCGTGGACATCCGCCAACCAGACGCCCCGCGCGATGGACCGCGCTGACATGGACAAGGTGCTCTTGCAGTTTATCCAATCCACCGAAATGGCCAAGAAAGCGGGCTTCGACATGATCGAATTGCACGCTGCGCATGGCTATCTCATCTCGTCGTTCATCAGCCCGCAATCCAACACCCGCACCGACGAATACGGTGGCTCGCTTGAAAACCGCATGCGTTACCCGCTGGAGGTTTTCAATGCAATGCGCGCCGAATGGCCGGGGTCCAAACCGATGTCGGTTCGAATTTCCGCCAATGACTGGATGGGCGACGATGGCGTGACCCCCGCCGAAGCGGTTGAAATCGCCCAGATGTTCGCCGCCGCCGGGGCCGACCTGATCGACGTCTCCGCAGGCCAGACCACACCCGACGCCACGCCGGTCTATGGTCGCATGTTCCAAACGCCGTTCAGTGACCGCATCCGCAATGAGGCGGGGCTTGCGACGATGGCCGTCGGCAACATCACCGAGGCAGATCAGGTCAACGGCATCCTGTTGGCCGGTCGCGCCGATCTGGTGGCGCTGGCCCGGCCGCATCTCTCGGACCCCTACTGGACCTTGCACGCCGCTACTCTGCTGGGCGACCGTGCCGCGCAATGGCCGCTGCCCTACCTTGCAGGACGCGACCAGGCCCGCCGACTAGCCGAACGTGCGGCAGAGGTGTTCCGGGTATGACCTTGTCCGGCAAACGCGTCCTGATCACAGGCGGCGGGTCCGGTGCCGGGGCCGACCTCGCGCGCGGCTTTGCAGAAGCTGGTGCGGTGGTCGTGATCTCTGGCCGCAGACTCGACGCGCTGCAATCCGTCGCCAACACCACCGGCGCGCACCCGGTCCAAGCCGATGTGACGGACGAAGCCTCGGTCCGCGCCATGTTTGCCGTCGCTGGCCCCTGCGATATCGTCATAGCCAACGCCGGGGCCGCCGATTCAGCGCCGATGTCCCGCACCACGCTCGACCAGTGGAACGCGATGATCGCCGTCAACCTGACCGGGGTTTTCCTGACCCTGCGCGACGGATTGAACCAGATGCAAGGCTGGGGGCGGCTGATCACCATAGCCTCCTCCGCCGGGCTGAAAGGCTATGCCAAGATCACCCCTTATGCCGCCGCCAAACACGGCGTGATCGGCCTGACCCGCTCCCTCGCGTTAGAAATAGCGAAGAAACCCATCACCGTCAACGCCATCTGCCCCGGCTTCCTCCACACCCCAATGACCGACCACTCGGTCCAGGTCATTGCCGGGAAAACCGGCCGCTCCCTCGCCGAGGCCCGCGCCGCCCTCGAATCCCTCAGCCCGCAAAACCGCCTTTATCAACCCTCGGAAATCACCGCCACCGCGCTGTTCCTGTGTTCCCCCGGCAGCGAAGGCATCAACGGCGCTGCCATCCCGATCACCGGGGGCGAGGCATGACCGACCTGTCCAAGCGCCGGCTCAAGATGTGGATCAGACTGCTGGGCGTCACCCGCAACGCCGAATCCGCCTTGCGCGAATTCCTGCGCACCGGCCACAAGACCACCCTGCCCCGCTTTGACGTCATGGCCGCCCTCTACCGAAAACGCGACGGCGTCACCATGTCGGAACTCAGCCGCATGCTGTTGGTATCGAACGGCAATGCGACCGCCGTGGTGGACCGTCTGGAATCTGACGGCCTCGTCCGCCGCACCCAGTCCGACACCGACCGCCGCACTGTGTTCGTGGCGCTGACTGCGGAAGGTCTGGCGCAATTCGAAGGGCTGGCAGGCGAACACGAAGCAGAGGTCGACAAGCTGTTTTCCGGCCTGACCGGCGAAGAACTGGACCTGTTGACCGGGCTTTTGAAACGGATGGGCAAACCATGACCAACCTGGCCGACTTTCAGCCGCTGCATTTCCTGTGGTCCGTCACCGACCGCGTGGCCACCCTGCGGCTCAACCGCCCCGACCGCAAAAATCCGCTGACGTTCGACAGCTACGCCGAACTGCGCGACCTGTTCCGTGCGTTGGTTTATGCCAAGGATGTGGACGTGGTCATCTTTGCCTCCAACGGCGGCAATTTCTGTTCGGGCGGCGATGTGCATGACATCATCGGCCCCCTGATCGGGAAGCCGATGAAAGACCTGCTGGCCTTCACCCGCATGACCGGTGATCTGGTCAAGGCGATGATGAATTGCGGAAAACCGATCATCGCCGCGGTGGATGGCGTGGCTGTCGGTGCCGGTGCTATCGTCGCAATGGCCGCCGACCTGCGGCTGGCCACCCCACAAGCGAAATGCGCATTCCTCTTTACGCGGGTGGGATTGGCAGGCTGCGACATGGGGGCCTGCGCCATCCTGCCCCGGATCATCGGACAGGGCCGGGCTGCGGAACTGCTTTACACCGGGCGAACGATGAGCGCGGCAGAGGGCGAACGCTGGGGATTCTGGAACGCCCTGCACGAGGCGGACGCACTGGAAGCAGAGGCGCTGGTTTTGGCGCGCCGCCTTGCCGATGGCCCGACTTTTGCCCATTCGGTGACAAAGACCCAGCTGAACACGGAATGGAATATGACCCTGGATCAGGCGATCGAGGCCGAAGCTCAGGCGCAGGCGATCTGCATGCAGACCCAAGATTTCGAGCGGGCCTACCGCGCCTTTGTCGCCAAGGAGAAACCGGTTTTTGCCGGAGACTGACGATTTTTCTGCGAAAAATTGTGGGGGCCAACCCCCGCACCCCCGGGATATTTGTGGACAGAAAATGGCAGATCAGAGTTTCCTCAGCTGGCCTTTCTTCGAACCGCGCCACCGCGATCTGGCGGCATCGTTGGAGGTTTGGTGCAGCACCCATCTGCCGGTGGATCATGCGGACGTTGATGCCGCCTGCCGGGCGTTGGTGGCGACGCTGGGCGATGGCGGCTGGTTGCAGCACTCGGGCGGCGATAGACTTGACGTTCGCACCCTGTGCCTCATCCGCGAAACGCTGGCCCGCCATGACGGTCTAGCCGATTTCGCTTTTGCCATGCAGGGGCTGGGGATGGGGGCGGTTTCGCTGTTTGGTACACCCGAACAGCGCAACTGGCTTGACAGGACGCGCGCAGGGAGGGCGATTGCAGGCTTTGCGCTGACCGAACCGACCTCCGGTTCTGACGTGGCCGCGACCGCCACCACCGCTAGGGCGGTGCAGGGCGGCTGGGTCCTGGACGGAGAGAAGACCTATATCTCCAATGGCGGCATCGCCGATGTTTATGTGATCATCGCCCGCACCGGGCAGGCACCGGGGGCCAAGGGGCTGTCTGCATTCCTGCTGCCTTCGGGCGTCGCCGGGCTTGATGTGGTGGAGCGCATCGAAGTCATGGCCCCGCATCCGCTTGCCCATCTGCGGCTGACCGGCGTGGAACTGCCAGAGGCCGCTTTGATCGGCAAGGCGGGCGACGGTTTCAAGATTGCTATGTCGGTGCTGGACGTGTTTCGTTCAACGGTTGGTGCAGCAGCCTTGGGCTTTGCGCGGCGGGCGCTGGATGAAGCATTGGCGAGGGTAAAAACCCGCCGCGTCCAAGGTGCACCCCTCGCTGAATTGCAAATGGTGCAGGGCCATCTGGCCGACATGGCGCTGGACATCGACGCTTCAGCGCTGCTGGTCTACCGCGCCGCCTGGACCAAGGATCAGGGTGCGCCACGGGTCAGCCGTGAAGCCGCGATGGCCAAGCTATACGGCACCGAAGCGGCCAGCCGCGTCATTGACATGGCCGTGCAGTTGCATGGTGGCGATGGGGTCCGTACGGGTCAGACTGTTGAACACCTGTACCGGGAAATCAGAGCGTTGCGCATTTATGAAGGGGCCAGCGACGTGCAGCGCCTAATCATCGCTCGGAGCATCCTGTGATTTACCACCGCCCCATCCAGATAGAATTCAACCACTGCGACCCTGCAGGAATCGTGTTTTATCCGCGCTATTTCGAGATGATCAATTCGGTGTGCGAAAACTTCTTCAAGGATGTGGTGCGGCGCTCCTACGCGCAAATGGTCGGCACCCGCCAAGGTGTGCCGACCGCGCGGATCGAGACAAGTTTCCATGCCCCCTCGCGCCTTGGCGAGATTCTGGATTTCCGTCTGAAAATTAGCCACCTCGGCACGTCTTCGATCAGCTTCGACATTACTGCGAATGGCGACAGCAACCGCCTGACCTGCACCCTTACTCTGGTGTGGATCAACCCGGAAGGCCGCCCGCTGCCGTGGCCCGACGACATGCGCACCAACCTGCTAGCCTTTATGGAGGCCCCCGAATGACCCAAGACATCCTGCATCCATCCCATTGGAAGCCCGCCAAAGGTTATGCGAACGGGATCGCTGCAACCGGTCGCATGGTGTTCACCGGCGGCCTGATCGGTTGGAATGCCGATCAGGTCTTTGAGACCGATGATTTTGCCGGTCAGGTTGCGCAGGCGCTGCAAAACATTGTCGAAGTCCTTGCCTGCGCCGGGGCTAAACCAGAACATCTGGTGCGGCTGACGTGGTATGTCACCGACAAGCGTGACTATCTTGGCGCGTTGAAAGCCATCGGCACCGCCTACCGCGAGACCATTGGCCGCCACTATCCTGCGATGGCGCTGGTGCAGGTAGTAGCTTTGGTCGAGGACCGCGCCAAGGTCGAAATCGAGGCAACCGCCGTTATTCCGATGGAGGCTTGAATGCTTGGACCGACTGGCCATACCGACTGCTTTACCCGCGACCGCCTGCCACCTGCTGAGCAGCAACCCGCCTTCCGGCTGGCGGGTTTCGACTACCCCCAGTGGCTTAACGCCGCGGTCGAACTCACCGACCGGATGGTCGAACGCGGTTTTGGCGACAATACCGCGCTGATCGGGAATGGTCGCTTGCGGACCTATAAGGAACTGACCGACTGGTCCAACCGGATCGCCCATGCGCTAGTGGAAAACTACGGTGTCAAACCCGGCAACCGCGTGTTGATCCGTTCAGCCAACAATCCAGCGATGGTAGCGGCGTGGCTGGGAGCGACCAAGGCAGGCGCGGTGGTGGTCAACACCATGCCGATGCTTCGCGCAGGCGAATTGACTCAGATCGTCAACAAGGCCGAGATCGCCTTCGCGCTGTGCGATACGCGACTGATGGACGAGCTGGCGACCTGCGGCAAGACTTCTGCTTTTCTCAAGACGATCATCGGATTCGACGGCACTGCCAGCCATGACGCCGAACTTGACCGCATCGCGCTGTCAAAACCCGTCAAATTCGCCCCCCCCCCCACAGGCCGCGACGACGTTGCCCTGTTGGGCTTCACTTCTGGCACCACTGGCGAGCCCAAGGCAACGATGCACTTTCACCGCGACCTTCTTATCATCGCGGACGGCTATGCAGCGGAAGTCCTGCAAGTCACCCCGGAAGATGTCTTTGTCGGCTCCCCGCCGCTTGCCTTTACTTTTGGCTTGGGCGGCCTTGCGATTTTCCCGCTTCGCTTCGGTGCTGCTGCAGCGCTTCTTGAACAAGCCACCCCGCCCAACATGATCGAAATTATCCAGAACCACCGCGCCACGATCTGCTTCACCGCGCCCACCGCCTATCGGGTCATGCTGAAAGCGATGGCCGATGGGGCCGACTTGTCCTCGCTGCGCGCCGCCGTTTCAGCGGGCGAGACCCTGCCCGCCCCGGTTTATGACGAGTGGATCGCCAAAACCGGCAAGCCGATGCTTGATGGCATCGGCGCCACTGAAATGCTGCACATTTTTCTGACAAACCGTTTCTCTGACCACCGCCCCGGCTGCACTGGCCGCCCCGTCACCGGCTATGAGGCCCGCATTGTGGACGAAGATATGCAGGACATGCCGCGTGGTGAAGTTGGGCGACTGGCCATCCGTGGTCCGACCGGCTGCCGGTACATGGACGATGACCGGCAAATCAAATATGTGAAAGACGGCTGGAACCTCACCGGAGACTCATTCTGGCAAAACGAAGAGGGCCGCTTTCACTTCGCCGCCCGCTCTGACGACATGATAATCTCGGCGGGTTACAACATCGCGGGACCTGAGGTCGAAGCAGCGCTGCTTTCGCACCCCGACGTGCTGGAATGTGCCGTGATCGGTCTGCCGGACGAGGATCGAGGTCAGGTCGTCGCCGCCCATGTCGTCTTAGCGGTCGGGCGGAACGGTGACGCGCAGATGGTCAAGCGCCTGCAAGACCATGTGAAAGCGATCATCGCGCCCTACAAATACCCCCGCCGGGTCGTGTTCTGCGAGGCCCTGCCGAAAACCCAGACCGGCAAGATCCAGCGTTTCCGTCTGAAACAACCATGAAAATCCGTGCCCTTCGCGCCACCCCGGTCAACATCCCTTTGTTGGCACCTTATCGGTTCAGCTATGGCTCCACCGCGTCGCTGACCAAAACGGTGATCGAGGTGGAAACCGAAGACGGCGTCACTGGCCTTGGCGAATGTGCGGATGGCAACCGGGCGGCAGACGTGCTGGCCGTGGCCGACCGCATCATCGGTCACGACATCCGCGCCCTGACCACAATCCAGAACCTGATCGTTCCCGGCATGTCCTACACGCCGTGGGGCAACCCACACTGCGCGCGCCGGGTGTTCGGCGGGATCGAGTTGGCGTTGTGGGATGCCCGTGGCAAGACCGAGGGCGTTCCTCTGAATCTACTTCTGGGCGGCGCGGTCCGCACCGAGATTCCGCTGACCGAATATTTCAGCTTCCGGCTGCCGCCGGGCGAGGTCAGAGGTGGTTCGGGAAAACTGAACAGTTGGGATAAGTGGATTTTCCGCGCAACAACGGCATGATTGCCGCATGCGAGGAGATGACCATGACGAGACGACCGCGCCGGAACCACAGCCCGGCATTCAAGGCGAAGGTGGCT
>JANYFE010000030.1 GCA_025362795.1 Rhodobacterales bacterium
TCAATAACCGCCGCCTGCTTGAGCCTATCGGAAACATACCACCGGCTGAGGCAGAGGAGGCCTTCTATGCAAACCTGAACACACTCGATATGGTCGCGTAACACGGACTAATTGGTCTCCGGTGAAACCGGGGCGGTTCAACATCGCGCATCCAACAACGCCCGATCGGAATTCGCCGTGGTTCGAGAAATACATCTTCCCGGGTTCGTATTGCCCGACCTTGGCCGAAGTCGCGCCGCATGTGGGGCGGGCCGGGTTGGTCCTGGCCGATCTGGTGGCCTGGCGCGGGCAGTATGACCTTACGCTGGCCGGGTGGCGGGCCAATTTCGAGGCGAATATAGCGGGTATCCAGGATTTGACCGACGCGCGGTTCATAAGGATGTGGCGGTATTATCTGGTGGCGGCGGAGGTGACATTTGCCGAAGGGCTGCTCACGGTTCATCAATTGCAGCCGTGCAGACGGCAGGGTGTTGTCCCTGCCGCGCGGGATTATCTGTATCCGTCAGGCGCCACGCGACAAGGCGGCGACACCGGTGCGGGCGATTTCGCGCAGGCCCAAGGGGCGCATGAGTTCCGCGAACGCGTCAATCTTCTCTGAGGTTCCAGTCAGTTCGAACACAAAACTTTCCAGCGAAGAATCAACGACATTGGCACGGAAAATCTCGGCGAGGCTCAGCGCCTCGATCCGAGCCTCGCCACGGCCTGCGACCTTGAACAGGGCCAGTTCGCGCTGGACCGAGGGGCCTTCGGCGGTCAGGTCATGCACCTCGTGGACCGGGACCATGCGTTCCAGTTGCGCCTTGATCTGCGCGATGACTTGGGGCGTGCCACGGGTGACGACCGTGATGCGGCTGAGGTGGCCCAGATGGTCAACTTCAGCCACGGTCAGGCTCTCAATGTTGTAGCCGCGACCTGAAAACAGGCCGATGACACGGGCAAGAACGCCGCTTTCGTTGGCGACGACCACGGCGAGGGTATGGCTTTCGATCACCTCGCCATTCGGATCGCGCAGGTCATATGCGGAATGGCTTGAGGAGCCTTTTTTGATGTTAAGGGCGTTCATGCTGGCCTCGTTTTCTGTCAATAAATGTCCCACGTCGGGTGCGAAGAGACGGGCCCCCGCTAAGCATTTTCACACCATCACCGCGCCCTTGGCTCCGATCACGCCCTGCGTATCTGCTTCGCCGAGCAGCATTTCGTTGTGCGGTTTGCCGGAGGGGATCATCGGGAAGCAGTTTTCGTGTTTTTCGACGCGGCAATCGAAGATCACCGGACCGTTGTAGGCGAGCATTTCGCGGATACCTTCGTCGAGATCGGCGGGGTCGTCGATGCGGATGCCTTTGCAGCCGAAGGCGTCGGCCAGTTTCACAAAATCGGGCAGGCTTTCGGACCAGCTGTGCGAATAACGCTCGCCGTGCAGCAGTTCCTGCCACTGGCGGACCATGCCCAAGCGTTCGTTGTTTAAGATGAACTGTTTCACCGGGGCGCGGAACTGCATGGCAGTCCCCATTTCCTGCATGTTCATCAGCCACGACGCCTCACCCGCGACGTTGATGACCAGTGCATCGGGGTGGGCGATCTGGACGCCTATAGACGCGGGCAGGCCGTAGCCCATTGTACCCAAACCACCAGAGGTCATCCAGCGGTGCGGTTCTTCAAAACCGAGAAACTGGGCGGCCCACATCTGATGCTGGCCAACCTCGGTGGTGATGTAGCGGTCGTGGCCAATGGTCAGCGCCTCGAGCCGTTGCAGGGCGTGCTGGGGCTTGATGGTTTTGGTGGAGTTCTTGAAGGTCAGGCATCTGACGGACTGCCATCGCTGGATCTGGCTCCACCATTTCTGCAGGCCGTCGCGGTTGACCTTGGAGCCGCGTCTCTTCCACAGCGCCAGCACGTCTTCCAGAACCGAGGTCACGTCGCCGACGATGGGCACATCGACTCGGATGACCTTGTTGATCGAGGACGGGTCAATGTCGATATGGGCTTTGCGGCTATGCGGACTGAAATCCTTGATGCGGCCAGTGATGCGGTCGTCAAAGCGTGCGCCGATGTTGATCATCAGATCACAGCCATGCATGGCAAGGTTGGCTTCATAGAGGCCGTGCATCCCCAGCATGCCAAGCCAGTTTTTGCCCGACGCGGGATAGCAGCCAAGACCCATCAGAGTGGAGGTGATCGGGAAATCGGTGGCGGCGACCAGTTCGCGCAGCAGGGTGCTGGCGACGCGGCCCGAGTTCACGACGCCGCCGCCAGTGTAGAACAGCGGACGTTCCGCGGTCTCCATCATCTCGACCAGACGCAGGATCTGATCGGGATCGGCTTTGGTGCGCGGCTGGTAGTGCGAGGGTTTCGTGGCTTGCAGCGGCGTATAGGTCGAGGTGGCGAATTGCACATCCTTGGGGATGTCGATCAGCACCGGGCCGGGGCGACCGTGGGTGGCGACATGGAACGCCGTGTGGATCGTCTCGGCCAGTTTGGCGGTGTCTTTGACCAGCCAATTCATCTTGGTACAGGGCCGGGTGATTCCGACGGTATCCGCCTCTTGAAAGCCATCCGTGCCGATCATGAAGGTCGGAACCTGGCCAGTCAGCACGATGATCGGGATAGAATCCATCAGCGCATCGGTCAGGCCGGTGACGGCATTGGTTGCACCGGGGCCGGATGTGACCAGAGCCACGCCGGGTTTGCCAGTGGAGCGGGCATAGCCTTCGGCCATGTGCACTGCACCCTGTTCGTGGCGGACAAGAATATGGCGGATGTCGTTTTGCTGAAAGATCTCGTCATAGATCGGCAGCACCGCACCACCTGGATAGCCGAACACCACCTCGACCCCATGCTCTTTCAGGGCCTTGATCACCATCTGTGCGCCGGTCATCTGCATGTTCATCTTCGCCTCATTCATCTCAACAAAAAGCCCCCGGAGTTTTCGCGGGGGCGCATGGCAACCAGACTGGTTTGCCGCTACCGGCCCATGCGCGTTATTCCTACATCGACAAGAAGAATTTCCATCGCCGTCTCCGAGCCATCGGGGCGGACACTAGGGTGGGTGTTTGGGGGCGTCAACCGCAAATCGACATGCAAAATGTCGTGTAGGTGATGTTTTTTAGTATTTTATTGCTATATTTTATATCTTGACGTAATTTTCAGTAAACAGTGGCATTTGGCAATGAACGCGCCTGTCGCGAGTCGGTGGTGAACTTTTGTTAAAGTGGCGTTGCTGTTAAGACTGCGGCAGAGCGTTGGCCAATGTCCGCTCAGATGTAAATATTGTTAACATAGGCACTTGAATGCGGAGCCAACCGGGGACATCTTGGCTCATGTGAAAGATATTCACATTGCAACTGCAACAAGGGAGACAACGCCTATGTATACTGCCCGCAATGCCAATCCGGCGGTTCCTGCCCCGGGTGGCGTGATGTTTTGGGCGCGTGGAACCGAGCGCTGGCTGGATGATCGGGGCAAGAAAGCCTGGATTGCCGCCATGATCCTTGGATTCATCTTCGCCTGGCCGGTCGGCCTCGGACTTCTCGCCTATATGATCTGGAGTAAACGCATGTTCAGCCGTTCGTGTGGCAATCGCCACGAGCATTCTAACGGGCCCTGGGGTCACCACCGCGGTCATATGGCCGAGCATTTTGGCCAGATGGGTTTTGGCCGTGCCACGTTCCGCCCTTCGGGCAATGCGGCATTCGATGCCTACAAGGCCGACACGATCCGCCGCCTGCAAGAAGAGCAGGAAGCGTTCGAAGCGTTCTTGCAGAGGCTGCGTGAAGCCAAGGACAAGTCGGAATTCGACAACTTCATGGATGATCGCGCCAAGACCAATGCTGCGGCCACGGATGCGCCAGCGACCCCTGATGCCGGTAGTGCGGCGCGGACCGGCGAATACTGAGAACCTCAAGGCGGCCCCCGAGATGGGGCCGTTTTCCTCCGTTTTGAAAGCCATTGCGATGTATTCTTCGACCTTTCCTGATCCCGTGGTGCAAAGCCAATATTACAATGGCGTTCCGGCCAAGCGCCTTTTGGCATGGGTGATCGACACCATCCTGATCGTCATTGTGGTCGGGCTGATTGTGCCGTTCACCGGGTTTCTGGCGTTGTTCTTTCTGGGCGGGTTGTATCTGCTGGTGAATTTTCTGTATCGCTGGATCGGGCTTGCGCGGCATTCGGCCACGCCGGGCATGCGGGTGATGGGCGTCGCATTTCGGGACGCGCAGGGTTATCCTCTGGATGCGCCGACCGCCTTTGCCCATGTGCTGGGCTATAGCTTGTCGGTGGCGTTTGTATTTCCACAGATACTCTCTGTGCTGCTGATGGGCTTCTCGCGGCGGGGTCAGGGCCTGTCGGACCAAGTGCTGGGCACGGTTTTGATCAATCAGGGGCAGATTTACTGAGCTTTCGGGGTCGCTTGGCTCTTGGCGGATGGCATGGGTCTTGCTAACCTACTGGTCTTATCTGACGCACAGTGATCCCCCAAGCAAAGCCCGTAATGCGCCATACCCTGCCGATTGCGCCCCAGTTTTATGTGACGGCACCGCAGCCCTGTCCCTATCTGGACGGGCGGTTGGAGCGCAAGCTGTTCACAGCTTTGCAAGGTGAACACGCGCAACGGTTGAACGACGCGTTATCCAAGCAAGGCTTTCGGCGCAGTCAAAACGTGCTGTACCGCCCGTCCTGCGCCGAATGTTCCGCTTGCCTGTCGGCCCGTATCCGGGTTGCCGATTTTGTACCAAACCGCACGCAGCGCAAGGTGATGAAAGCGGCGGCCCATCTACGGCGTAACGCCACCAGCCCCTGGGCGACCGAAGATCAGTTCGCGCTGTTTCGCCGCTATCTGGACGCACGACACGCTGATGGCGGCATGGCGGATATGGACGTGTTCGAATTTGCCGCGATGATAGAGGAGACGCCGGTCAAAAGCCGGGTGATCGAATACACCCGCCCCGCGATGCAGGGTGAAAGGGTGCGGCCCCTGGCGGCCGTCAGTCTGACCGATGTATTCGACGATGGGTTGAGCATGGTCTACAGCTTTTACGACCCTGAACTGGCGGATCTTAGCCTGGGAACCTTTGCCATTCTGGACCATGTCGATATCGCCCGCGAGGCTGGGCTGCCCTATGTCTATCTGGGTTACTGGGTGCCCGGCAGTCGCAAAATGGGCTATAAGGCTGCGTTTTCGGCGGTCGAGATTTACAAGGGCGGCGGCTGGGCTCCGATTGGCGACCCGGCGGACCACAGGGCGGAATTGCATCCGTTGTCGGTCGATCCGATTGCCGAACAGGTAGCGCGCATATCCTTGCCCGAGGCGCGGGTCGCGCGGGAATGACATCGCGGATTGCGGCGGTGGCACTGGTGGTGCCAGATTATGACGCGGCCATCAGGTTTTTCTGCGATGTGATGCGGTTCCGGCTGATTGAGGACGTTGCACAGGGCCACAAACGTTGGGTTACGGTGGAGCCTGCGGGCGGTGGCGTGCGGTTGGTGTTGGCGCAAGCCGAGGGGGCAAGGCAAGGCGCGGCTGTGGGCGATCAGGCCGGTGGACGGGTCTGGCTGTTCTTGCAGACGGATGATTTCATGCGGGACCATGCCAGAATGGTTGAAGCGGGTGTGGTGTTCGAAGAAGCGCCACGGCACGAAGCCTATGGCATCGTCGCGGTGTGGCGTGATCCGTTCGGCAACCGTTGGGATTTGATCGAGCCGCGTCAGTGACGGGTGCGGGGTAAATAACCGATCAGCAAGCCACAGGGGCGTTCCTTGGGGGCGTGAAGAAAGCAATCTTCGGATTGGTGTCTCGGTTGGCGCGTTGACCCGGCTGCTGAGGCGCAGCATTGTGCTGCGATGACGGGGACTTTCGCCACGCGCATGACGCGCCAACCGATCAGCTTTGATCCCGCTGCCGGGGCAGAGATTGCGCTGGATTTTGCGGGTCTTGGACCGGAACTTGCCGGGCTGTTGGCGGCCAGTGCCGCGTGCAGCCCTTACCTGAAAAGTCTGATGCTGCGCGAAGCGGCTTGGCTGCGGCCGGCGCTGATGGTGACACCAGAAGCCGCTGTAGCAGAAGTGCTGCAAGGACTGGACGAGCTGACAGTTGATGCGCTTGGGCCGGGGTTGCGCCAGGCGAAGCGGCGCATGGCTTTGCTGGTGGCCCTGGCGGATCTGGGCGGGGTTTGGGCGCTTGAGCAGGTGACGGGGGCGCTGACGGCGCTGGCCGATCTGGCGGTGGATTTGTGTTTGCGCCGACTGGTGGCAGAGGAAATCCGTCGGGGCAAGTTGCCGGGTACGCGGGCGGAGGATGCCGAAACCGCCGGTGGCATGTTTGCGCTGGCGATGGGCAAGATGGGAGCGGGGGAGCTGAACTATTCGTCAGACATCGACCTGATCTGTTTGTTTGACGAAACCCGCTACCCGGGGGTGGAGCAGGAGGCCCGCATGGCTTTCGTGCGTGTTACTCGCAAGATGGCGGCCTTGCTGAGCGACATTACCGATCAGGGGTATGTTTTTCGCACCGATCTGCGGTTGCGGCCTGATGCATCGGTCACACCGGTGTGTCTGTCTATGGCGGCGGCGGAAGCCTATTATGAAGCAGAGGGGCGGACTTGGGAACGGGCCGCTTACATCAAGGCACGGCCCTGTGGGGGCGATTTGCAGGCGGGGGTGCGGTTTTTGAAGACGCTGGTGCCGTTCATCTGGCGCAAGCATCTGGACTATGCGGCGATTCAGGATGCCCATGACATGCGGTTGCGCATCCGCGACCATCGCGGTCTGCATGGGCCGCTGGTTGTGGAGGGCCATGATCTGAAGCTGGGGCAGGGTGGCATCAGAGAGATCGAGTTCTTCACCCAGACCCGGCAATTGATCGCGGGCGGCCGCGATGCGGGGTTGCGGTGTCGAGGCACAGTCGACGGCCTGCGGGCGCTGGCCGCGAAGGACTGGTTGCCAGAGAACGTGGCAGAAGAGTTGGCCCTGCACTACCGGGCGCATCGCGAGTTGGAACATCGCCTGCAAATGGTGGGCGATGAGCAGACCCACAAGCTGCCGGTGACGTCCGATGCGGTGGCGCGGATCGCAGCGTTTTCGGGGATGGCGGAGGACGGGTTTCGCACAGCACTGTTAGCGCGGCTGGCCAGCGTCGAAGCTTTGACGGAAGGGTTCTTTGCACCGGCGCAGGTCGAGAAAGGCCCGGATCTGTCGGCACGTGCGGCCGGAATCGTTGACCGCTGGTGGCATTATCCGGCCTTGCGGTCCGAGAGGGCGCGGGCGATTTTCAAACGGCTACGGCCTGTGCTGCTGCAAAAGTTGGGTCGTGCTGCCAATCCGGACGAGGCGTTGGTGGCGCTTGACGGGTTTCTGGCGGGGTTGCCAGCGGGTGTGCAGATCTTTGCCTTGTTCGAGGCCAACCCGCCGCTGGTCGATCTGATCATTGATGCGACGGCAACTGCGCCCGCGCTTGCGCACTATCTGGCGCGGAATGCCGAGGTTCTGGATGCGGTGATCGGCGGCAGTTTCTTTGCGCCCTGGCCCGGGATGGCGGTGCTGCGCGATGCGTTCAGCCGGCGGATGGCGGAGGCGGGGGAATACGAAAAGGCGCTTGATGCGGTTCGGGGGCTGATGAAGGAATCGCATTTTCGGATTGGCGTGCATCAGTTGCGGGGTCTGGTCGACGGTTTTGAGGCGGGCAAGCAATATGCCGATCTGGCGGAGGCGGTGATCGCAGCGCTGTATCCGGTTGTGGTTGCGGACTTCGCCCGCAAACACGGGCCTCCGCCGGGGGGCGGTGCGGTTGTGGTGGGCATGGGTTCGCTGGGGGCGGGGCGGCTGAATGCCAAGTCAGACCTTGATCTGATCGTCATCTATTTCGCCGCTGGAGTTGAGGCGTCTTCGGGGGCCAGGCCTTTGGCGGCACGGGCCTACTATGCCCGGTTAACGCAGTCCCTGGTGACCGCGCTGACGGCACCGATGGCCGAGGGGCGGCTATACGAGGTGGATATGCGGTTGCGGCCATCGGGACGACAGGGGCCGGTGGCAACATCACTCGAAAGTTTCATGGCCTATCAGCGCGATGAGGCCTGGACCTGGGAACATCTGGCGCTGACACGGGCGCGGGTACTTGCGGGAGCGGCCGTTCTGGCTGCGGAGGTAGAAACGTTTCGCCGTGGCCTGCTGGTCGCGACAGGTGGCAGGACGCAGGTGCGCGGCGATGTGATCGAAATGCGGGCCAAGCTGGCGGAGGTCAAACCGGGTGTTGGGGTCTGGGAGGCAAAACTTGGACCGGGCAAGCTGATGGATGTCGAATTGCTGGCGCAAATGCTGGCGCTGATCGCGGGAAGTCCTGTGCGTGGCGTGGAACGGCAACTTGCGGCGGGGGTAACGGCGGGCAAACTGTCGCAAACGGAGGAGACGACACTTCGGGACGCCTACAAGCTGTGCTGGCAGTTGCAAGCCGGATCGCGGTTGCTGTCGGATCAGGTGCTGGACCCGCAGTTTTTGGGCGAAGGAGCGCGGGCGTTTCTGTTGCGCGAAACCGGCGAGACCACAGTTCTGGCATTGACAGAGCGGCTGATCAAGGTGGCAGAGGCAGCGGACCGGGTGATCTCGGCGCGGATGGTGGGGTAGGCGATGGATCTGAACGAAGCGGACCCCAAGGGGTTGGTGCGCGAAAGCTATCTGATCGAAGGGATCACTCTGGGTGAGTGCCGGTCGATTTTTCTGGACTGGGCTTTGAGCCTACCCGTAGGGGCGGATGTTCGGCCAGCGCTGACGTTTTTGATTGCGAACTATTGTGCTGACAACCCCGGTCACCCGATGAATGGAGTGCTGGCTTTGGGTCTGGCGCCACCCGAAGCCCCGCGGCGCCGTGGTGGTCGGATAGGGCGGGTCTAGGCCTGCGCGGCGGCTTCCAGCGCTGCAATATCGAGTTTGACCATGCCCATCATCGCCCGCATGACCTTGCCGGACGTGTCTTGTTTCAACAGACGTGGCAGGGTGCGCGGGATGATTTGCCAGCTTAGGCCGAACCTGTCGACCAGCCAGCCGCAACGGCTCTCGCTGCCGCCTTGCAGCAGGGTGGTCCAAAGGTGGTCGACCTCGGCCTGGGTATCGACCAGCACCGAGATCGACGCCGCGGGGCTGAGTTTGTAGTGCGGCCCGCCGTTCATGGCGGTGTAGCACTGGCCCATCAGGCTGAATTCGACAAGAAAGGCCCCGCCGTTGGGGTCGCCGACCACTGGCATCCGCGTGGTGATGCGCCCATCTGGGAACAAGCTGCAGTAAAGGGTTGCGGCCTGTTCAGCACCGGATTCGAACCATAGGCAAGTAGAAACAGAGGGTGCAGTCATCGCGAGACTCCCTTGGCTTTCGGCGAAAGGTCGCTGATTTATGGATGACTGTCCAGCCTATCGCAAGGCGGCGGCCTCTGCGGCCAGAGCGGTGATGGCAGCCCAGTCACCGCGCATCATTGCGTCTTTGGGGGCCACCCAGGAACCGCCGACGCAAAGGATATTGGCGAGGCCCAAGTAGTCGCGGGCATTCTTCAAGCTGACGCCACCGGTCGGGCAAAACTTGACCTGGGGGATCGGCGCGCCGATGGATTTCAGGAAAGCCGCGCCGCCGGATTGTTCGGCAGGGAAGAATTTCTGGATGGTATATCCTTTTTCCAGCAGCACCATGATCTCGGTCGCAGTGGCGGCACCGGGCAACAGGGGCAAATCATATTCGGCACAGGCGTCGAGGATACGGTCCGTGGCACCCGGAGCGACACCGAAAGTCGCACCGGCAGCCTTGGCGGCTTTCACATCGGCGGGTGTCATCAGAGTACCGGCCCCGACGCGGCCGCCCGGCACCTCTGCCATCATGCGGATCGCGTCAAGCGCCACCGGCGTGCGCAGCGTGACCTCCAGCGCGGGCAGGCCGCCTGCGACCAGAGCCTCGGCCAGTTTTCTGGCATGGTGCAGGTCGTCGATCACCAGAACCGGCACAACCGGGGCGAGGCGGCAGATTTCGGCGGCAAGGCGAGATTGTTCGGCGGGGGTCATCGGCGGGCTCCTGTTCCCCAGGTGGGGATTGCGGTGAGGCAGCAGCTTAGGGCGGGGAGATTTTAACCGGAATGCAAGGGGTTTTCGTTCGGGACGCCGCCACCTATGGCCGTTTGCACGGGGAGGCAGCGAGCCAATCGCTCTGCACGGTCATCGGCGTCCCCGCCTGTGCCGTATTCAGAGCATTTTACGAAAACGCTTTCAATCTGGTTAAGATATCCTCGCCGAAGGCTAAAAGATCTGTCGTATTCTTTACACCATTCAGTAAAGGCTGCTGGCCCCGATTGTCGAGGCCCCGACGTTGCGGCGGAAATTTTCGAAGAGTTCCCGCCCGGTGCCCCAGCTGTTGTGCGACAGATCGGCAATTGCAAGCGGTCGGGTTTCGAACTCGGTCGCGGAGGTCGAGATGGTGCCTGCCACGGCATCCAGCCGGACGATGTCACCATCCCGCAGCCGTGCGAGCGGGCCACCGGCGGCCGCTTCAGGTGACACATGGATTGCGGCGGGCACTTTGCCAGAGGCACCTGACATGCGGCCATCGGTGACAAGGGCGACCTTCAAACCGCGGTCTTGCAGGACCGAAAGGGTGGGGGTCAATGAATGCAGTTCTGGCATGCCATTGGCTTGCGGCCCCTGGAAGCGGACGACGACCACGGTGTCAGTGGTGAATTCGCCTGCTTTGAAGGCAGCTTTCACGGCGTGCTGGTCATGGAAGATGCGGCAGGGCGCTTCGACGATGTGGCGTTCCGGTGCAACAGCCGAAACTTTGATCACGCCGCGACCTAGGTTACCAGTCAGCTGGCGCAGGCCGCCGGTGGTAGCGAAAGGATCAGCGGCAGAGCGCAGGATCTTGTCATTGAGCGAGGTGACTGGGCCAGGTTCCCAAGCCAGACGACCGTCGCGCAGTTTCGGTTCGGTACGATAGAGCCTGAGGCCGTCACCCAGGATGGTCTTGGCATCGGCATGCAGCAGGCCTGCATCTGTCAGTTGGCCCATCATGTAGCCGATGCCGCCTGCGGCGTGGAAATGGTTCACGTCTGCCAGTCCGTTGGGATAGACTTTGGCCATCAGCGGAACAGCGTGCGAGATATCTTCAAAGTCTTGCAGATCAAGCAGGATGCCCGAGGCGCGGGCCATTGCGGGTAGGTGCAGCACAAGATTGGTCGATCCTCCTGTCGCCATGAGCCCGACCAGGCCGTTGACATAAGCACGTTCATCGAGAACCTCGCCAGCGGGGCGATAGTCATTGCCGAGCGCGGTGATCGCCGTGGCGCGTTCGACGGCGGCGACGGTCAGGGCTTCGCGGAGTGGGGTGTTCGGATTGACGAAAGAGGAGCCGGGCAGGTGCAGGCCCATGAACTCCATCAGCATCTGGTTGGTGTTGGCGGTGCCATAGAAAGTGCAGGTGCCGATGCCATGATAGCTGGCCATTTCGGCCGCCATCAGGTCTTCGCGGCTGGCGGTGCCATTGGCAAAGGCATTGCGGACCCGGGACTTTTCGTCATTGGGCAAGCCAGAAGTCATTGGACCTGCCGGTACGAAAACCGCAGGGACGTGACCGAAGGTCGCGGCGGCGATGATCAGGCCCGGCACGATCTTGTCGCAGACGCCGAGGTAGAGCGCAGCGTCGAAAACGTTGTGGCTGAGGGCGACGCCAGCGGCGAGGGCGATCACGTCGCGGGAAAAAAGGGACAGTTCCATACCGTCCTGACCTTGTGTCACCCCATCGCACATTGCTGGGACACCTCCAGCAACTTGCGCCGTGGCCCCCATCCGACGCGCCGTCGTGCGGATCAGTTCCGGGTAATGTTCGTAAGGCTGATGGGCCGAAAGCATGTCATTGTAGGCGGTGACGACGCCGATGTTTGGCTGGCGTGCGGCAGCCAGCGCGGGCTTGTCATCCGTCATCGCGGCATAGGCATGCGCCTGATTGCCGCAAGAGATGTGAGCACGGGCGGGACCGGATTTGGCGGCCCGAGCCATGCGGTCCAGATAAGTCGCGCGTGTTGCGGCCGAGCGTTCACGAATACGGTCGGTGACGCGGGCGATGACGGGGTGAAGCATGATGGCTCCTTCGATCAGGTTCGGCGCATTTTATCAGATATTGTTAGCGCTAACAATCGGCAATCACGGGGTTGCGTTGGCGAGCTTTGGTGATGCACTGGAAACATTTAGCAGAAAAACACCGCCCAGTTTTTGAAAAAGGCCAGTATTTGTCTGCGGTTTGTTGCCGTTTTCGCGCCAATGACCGCGTAAATGCACAGAATTTTACTCATTTTGGCCACATTCCGCAGGCATCGTGGGTCAAAGGTCAAATGGCGTAAAGCCCCAGAGGATGCCAAAATGTTCAAAATCAAATCTCTTGCCGTTATCTCGGTGTCGGTCGCACTGGCCGCCTGTTCGACGGGCTACCCTAGTCGCAACCTGACCGATGATGGTGTGTCGGTCGCCGTGCCCCGCCTGGTCGTAGAGGGCGGGATGGTGCTGGAGCCGGTACAGTATGACGTGAAGCGGATCAACGTGAACGTCCCGCGCGATCTGCGCGTGTCGGAAGCGAATGTGTTCTTTCCGATCGCCGATATTGTTTGGCACGGGGATCAGCTTGGCGACCGCTATGCACAAGTCGCCACCATTTTGCAGGAAGGGATGGCTGCGGGGACTGCGGCCATGAAAACCGGCACGGCAGTTGTGGTCGATGTGCAGTTGATCCGGTTCCACGCGCTGACACCGAAGACGCGCTACACTGTGGGCGGGGTGCATGACACCGAGTTTCTGCTGACGGTGCGGGACGCAACCACGGGCGCGGTTCTGGACGGACCGCGCAAGGTTCTGGCGGCAGTTCATGCTGCAGGCGGACAGCGCGCCCTGGAAGAGGAAGCCGCGGGCATCACTCAGAAAACCGTGATTGAGGACCGGATCGCGGTAGTGATTGCGCAGGAACTGTCGCACCGCCTGGTGCCCGCGACCACGGTTGCACCGCCGATGGTGGTAAGCCGCAACGCGTTTGCGCCTGCCGATTTGCCGCTGGTCGACTGGAACGGCACGTTAAAGCCTGCGCACTGAGGTAGCACTTTTCATAGACGTGAGAACGCAGTAAGGGGGGGCATGACCCTCCCTTCACCCCATTCCGAACCCGAAGTACAGCCCACGGCCCAACGTTATGGCAACCCGGTCGTGCGTTTGAAACCAAAAGTCGAAGCGAAGATGATCCGCCACGGCTTTCCTTGGGTTTATGCCGACGAACTGGTCACGGATCGCCGCACGCAAAACCTGCTACCCGGGGCTATTGCGGTGCTGGAAGACGGTGAACGGCGCGCTTTGGGGCTGGTCACGGTCAATCTGAAATCCAAAATAGTTTGCCGGATGCTGGACCGCGATCCGGCGGCGGTGATCGACGAAGCGTGGTTTGTCGGACGGCTGTCTGTGGCGCTGGCGCTGCGCGAGCGGCTGTTTTCGGGGACCAGTTACCGGCTGGTGCATGCCGAGGCGGATGGGTTGCCGGGGGTGGTGATCGACCGCTTTGGCGATGTGGCTGTGGTTCAGCCGAACGCGGCCTGGGCCGAGGTGCATATCGCGGCGCTGGTGGCGGCTTTGGTGCGGGTGACAGGGGTGTCGGTGGTTGTGAAAAACGGCACGGGGCGGTCGCGTGGGCTGGAGGGGCTGGCCGAAGAAACTGTTGTTCTGCAAGGGGTTGTGAATGCTCCGGTGGCGGTGCAGATGAACGGTGCCACTTATCTTGCCGATGTGCTGGGCGGGCAAAAGACCGGGTTGTTCTATGATCAGCGACCCAACCACGCCTTTGCCGCGGGCTTGGCAAAAGGGGCGCGGGTGTTGGATATGTTCGCACATGTCGGCGGTTTTGGGCTGGCGGCATTGGCCGGCGGAGCGGTTTCCGCGCTGGCTGTCGATGCATCGGCGCAGGCCTTGGCATTGGCGGATCAAGGGGCGCAAGCGTCTGGCTTTGGCGACAGGTTTGCGACGCGGCAGGGTGATGCCTTTGAAATCCTTGAAGGTTTGGCAGTAGAGGGCGCGCAATTCGATCTGGTGATTTGCGACCCGCCGGCCTTTGCGCCGGCCAAGTCCGCACTGGAAGCCGGGCTTCGGGCATATGAACGACTGGCGCGACTGGCGGCGCCGTTGGTGGCGCCGGGGGGCTATCTGGTCTTGTGCTCATGCAGCCATGCCGTTGATTTACAAGCGTTTCGGGCGGCTTGTGGACGGGGCATTGGTCGGGGCGGGCGGCAATCGCAGTTGCTGCACACCGGGTTTGCCGGGGCTGATCATCCAATGCTGCCGCAGCTGGCGGAGAGCGGCTATCTTAAGGCGTTGTTTTACCGCCTTAATTCCTGATGAGGGCGGTGCTGGATGCCTGCGTGATTTTCCCGACAGTGTTACGGGAAATTCTGGTGGGGGTCGCGGCAAAAGGGCTATATGAGCCGTTGTGGTCGGCGCGGATTTTGCAGGAATGGGTGTTGGCGACGCGCAAGCTGGGGCCCGTGGCGCAGATGCAGGCAGAGGCCGAAGCTATTGTTCTAAAAATGAAATTCCAGAAGTCCATGTTGCGGGATCAGCCGGATATCGAGCGGCGGTTGTTGTTGCCGGATGCGGATGACCGGCATGTGCTGGCGGTGGCGATTGCGGGGTCTGCGGACTGCATCGTGACGTTCAACGCCAAGGATTTTCCGCGTCATCTGCTGGCCGAAGAGGGTATCGCGCGGCGTGACCCGGACAGTTTGTTGTGGGAATTGTGGTCCGGGCACCCAGATGTGGTGGCCCAAGTCGTCGCAGATGTCCACGCGACGGCGGAGCGGCTTTCGGGCGAGGCGCTGCCCCTGAAGGCGCTGATGAAGCGGGCACAGCTGCCAAAACTGGGCAAGGCTTTGACGGCGTAGCCGTCGCCTGCGTGGATATCTGGCTTGGGCAATCGGGCGGAATGTGATTTGTCTTGAACCCGTCTTCTTCGCGTCTTCTTTGCGTGAAGACACGCGGCGCTGTTTTGAGTGAACGGCTCGCGCCATGCGCCGGTCAGTTTGAAGGCACCTGACGCCGGGACATCACCAGCCAATAGCCGAAACCCAGCATGGCGGCGGCCCCGGCGAGAATGCCCAGGGCGGAGCCTGCCATCTCGCTTGCCGCCTCGATGTTGCCGGCAAAGCTGTAGCCGAGCAGGACATAGAGGCTGACCCACACCGCCTCGCCGGCGATCGCCCAAAACGTGAAACGCAGGTAGTGGAACTTGGTCGCGCCAGCCGCGAAATTTGCCCAAGGGCCGACCGGGGCGAACAGCCAGCGGGTGAAGAAGATGCCCAAGGCACCACGCGAGTTCATCAGGTTTACGGCGCGGGTGATCAGCTTGCCACGCGTCGGGTGGATGGCAAGGCGTGCCAGAAAACCGTGGCCACCCAGAAGACCGATGCGGTAGCCGATCTGGTCACCCAGGATTGCGCCGGACAGGGCCGCCATGATGACTTGCCACAGCACAAGATCTTCGGATGCGACAAAGCCACCGGCGGTCAGCATCAGAATGGAGCATGGCACCGGCAGGGCGAGACAGGCCAGAAAGGTGACGGAGGCCAGCAGCCAGAGGCCATAGGTGGGGACGAGCGCAAGCAGCCACTCGGTCATGGCTGGACCTTTTGGCTTTCGAGGGTGGCGATGGTGTCATTGACCTGTTTGATGATCGCCGAGACCTCGACGCCCCGAGCTTTTGCGATCTGGGACAGAGTCCAGGGGCCGTGATCCTTCGGGCTGGGCAGACCGGTCAACAAGTCGATCCGGGCCGGGTCGAGATGCCAGGAATTCGCGATATAGCCCACGGTCATCCAAGGCTTTACCGATTCGTCATGATGGCCGGCCCAGTAGACCGCCGAGATGCAGATGCGGACCAGAAAAAACAAGGTGACGCTGGCCGCCACCAGAAAGCCGCTGAATGCCAGGGGGTGAGATTTCCACAAGTCTTTCATCGAATGTCCCTGATGCCCCGGTTCAGGCCTTCTAACGTCATCGGCACCATCTTTCCGTCGAAAATATCGCGGATCAGCCGGGTGGAGTGGCTGGGGCCCCAATGCGGTTCGGCAACCGGGTTGATCCATAGGTGGCGCGGCCATTGGGCACAAGCGCGGGTCAGCCAGGTCTGACCCGTTTCGGCGTTCCAATGTTCATTGGCGCCGCCGGGTTGCAAGATCTCGTAGGGGCTCATCGCGGCGTCTCCGACGAAGATGGCTTTGTAGTCGGAGCCATAGGTGCGCAGGACGTCCATTGTCGGGGTCTGGTCGGTCCATCGGCGCTGATTGTCACGCCAGAGGCCTTCATACAGGCAGTTGTGGAAATAGAACGGCACAAGGTGTTTGAATTCGGCACGGGCGGCGGAGAAAAGTTCCGCCATGACTTGCACATAGGGGTCCATCGAGCCGCCGACGTCGAGGAACAGCAGGATTTTAACGGCGTTGCGGCGTTCGGGGCGGGTTTGCACATCGAGCCAGCCATGTTCGGCGGTGGCGCGGATGGTGCCGTCAAGATCCAGTTCTTCGGCCGCACCCTCCCGCGCCCATTTGCGCAAGCGGCGCAGCGCCAGTTTGATGTTGCGGGTGCCCAGATCTTGCCGGTCATCGAGGTTGCGGAATTCGCGTTTGTCCCAAACCTTGACGGCGCGTTGCTGGCGGCTTTGATCCTGACCGATACGGATGCCTTCGGGGTTGTAGCCATAGGCACCGAAGGGGCTGGTGCCGGCGGTGCCGATCCATTTGGTGCCACCCTGATGGCGGCCCTGCTGTTCGGCGAGGCGCTGGCGCAGGGTTTCCATCAGGGTGTCGAACCCGCCCAAAGCTGCGATTGCAGCGCGTTCTTCGGCGGTCAGGTGGTTTTCTGCCAGCTTTGCCAACCAGTCGGCGGGCAGATCCAAAGCGTTCAGCACGTCGTCTGTCTTGAAGGATTCGAGGCCCGTGAAGGATTCTGCAAACGCGCGGTCGAAACGGTCGAGATGCCGTTCGTCCTTGACCATCGTGGTGCGGGCAAGGTGGTAAAAGCCGGTGGTGTCATAGGTGACAAGGCCCGCGGCCATGCCTTGCAGAAAGCTGAGGTATTCGCGCAAGGAGACTGGCACGCCGGACTTCCGCAAGGTCTGGAAGAACGGCAGGAACATGGGGTCAGGCCATGCGGTCCAGGAATACCCCGATGGCAAGGCCGATCAGGCCGAAGGCGATGGCATAGGCCGCGCCATATTGCAGCATATCAAGCCTTTTGCCGCCGCGTTTTTTGGCCGAGTATGCGCCGAACGCCGCCCCGATCACGATTGCCGCTGTCCAGATCATCCGCACGCCCCTTTGCCTTGGCCGGGGTGTCTGCCCCGATCAGCCGCCCTGACCGTGGGTGGCCAAAGCTGCGATTTCCGAAGCCCGCAGGCGGACTTCCTGTTCCGAACCGAAGCCATACCGCGCGGCAGGCAGGGAGTCGAGGCGCAGGGCGGCGGCCTCTGTGGCGTGACCGAGGATCAACAGGCCTTCGGATTTGATCATGAGCAGGGTGGCCAGCAGGGCCGCGTTCTGACCGGACCGGGCCAGGGGCAGGGCCTGATCCGCCAGTTGGATCGCCTGATCTGCGTGGCCGGTGGCCAGGGCGATGGCGGCCAGCTGCATCAGGGCATGCGACAGGTGGACACCGTCATCGGGCAGGCTGGCATAGATACGGGCGGCGTTGGAATAGGCTTTCTGCGCGGCGACCGGGTCATGCGGCGCCTCGAGCCGACCGAGGGCGAACCAGGCAAAGCCGGCGCGATTGTCCTGCCAGCCCTGTGCCTGGGCGATGGCCAGCATGCGTTTGGCGGCGGGCAGGCGGGCGGCCTGGGCAGAGTTCGGGCTGAGCGCGGCGCCGACCGCGTCAATCCAGGCCCGCGGTGTATCGGCAGCGGACCAACCGCCAGGATACTGACCCTTTGGGTTCAGGCGGGCGACAAGGCCGGGCAGGCGCGCCGCAACATCCGATGCGGACATGCCCGAGGCCAGTTCCGGCGCATAATGCATCTTCAGCATCAGCATGTCGAATTCGGTTAGAACCGACTGAAAATTGTCGTCGTTGAACACGCTGTCGGGCAGGCGATACAGGTCATTGAGCGGCCCCATGGCCTGCGCGGTTTCTTCGTGCAGGCAGTCACGCACCTCTTGCGGGCTGGTGTCTGAGGGAATGAAGATTGCGGCTCGGTCCCGGCGGGTCAAAAGCTGCCAGTCGAGCGGCGCAGAACCGCGGCGGCCACGGTATTCGGCCATCGACGACACATTGGGCACCACGAAACAGGCGGCAGTTGGTTCCAGGTGGCGCAGCGTGTCTTTGGGCAGGAATTCTATGGTGATCGTGGCGGGGCTGCCCGGCGCGGCAAACCGGATGTCGATCGCCGCCTCGCTGCGCAGGCGGGACACCAGTTTGGCAAGATCGTCCGGGGCCGAGGCTGGTACATGACCAGTCATAGTGACGCTGATCGGGCCTTCAAACCGGGTCAGAACCGGCAGGGCCAGACCGCTTTCCATGTGAAACTCCAGGTCGATGAAGTCTTGCGATATCTGCTGATTGGGCCGCAGCGACGGAATGCCGGGCTTGGCGGGGAATGTCAGCATCGGACCGGCAAAGGAAGAAATTCCGTCCAGACTTGTGCTGCCCTTGGTCACGCTGAGCGGGGCGGTTCCGGTGCAGGCGGTGAGGAGCAGAAGACCGATGAGAGGGGCGAGGCGCATCACGCGGCAACTTTCTACGGTCTGGCCGCCGGGATTTCTGCCGGCGGAATTGCACTTGGTCTAAAACTTGATCCGACTTTGTCTGCCAAAGCCTGTCTGCAGCCAAAAGGCAACCCGCCGCCAATTCGCGCCAACACCCCTGCGAGCAGTCAGGGGCCGACGCGAGCCGTGTGCCGCAAACCGGCGGCAGGTCACTGTCTTTAGCAAACAGGCCACGAGTGTCCCAATCGGGGCGGATATGTGTCAATGATTTGGATTCTGTCATTCTGGCAATTATCTACCCGTGGCGGACGCATCTATGGCAGACGCCAGATTTGCGTTCCATCAATCACGATGCATTTCGGTATATTTCAATCTTGGCGATATGCGTGATTGGTTTGTGAGGAGGTTCGGCCAAGCCGCTGCAATTGCAGCCGATTCGGTCGCTGTGGTCTTCTGCGGTCGTGACTGGCTAGCGCTGGCCGCGCGACAAGAAGGCGAGGCGTTCGAAAAGCTGCACGTCCTGTTCGTTCTTGAGCAGTGCGCCGTGGAGTTTGGGCAGGTTGGTTCTGGCGTCGCGGCGCAGGTCTTCGGGGGTAAGATCTTCGGCCAAGAGCAGTTTCAGCCAATCCAGCACTTCGGAGGTGGAGGGCTTTTTCCTGAGCCCCGGCGTATCGCGCAGTTCAAAGAATTGGGTCAGTGCCGTGGTCAGCAAGGCAGGCTTGATGGCAGGGAAATGCACGCGGACGATGGCCGCCAGTGTTTCAGCATCGGGGAATCGGATAAAATGAAAAAAACAGCGGCGAAGGAATGCGTCGGGCAGCTCTTTTTCATTGTTCGAGGTGATGATCACGACGGGGCGGTGACGGGCGCGGATCGTTTCACCCGTCTCATAAACGTGGAATTCCATCCGGTCGAGTTCTTGCAAAAGGTCGTTCGGAAATTCGATATCCGCCTTGTCGATCTCGTCAATCAACAGGACAACCCGGGTATCGGCACTGAAAGCCTGCCAGAGTTTGCCGCGCCGGATATAATTGGCCACGTCATGGACCCGGGGATCACCCAACTGGCTGTCACGCAAGCGGCCGACGGCGTCGTAGTCATAAATGCCCTGCTGCGCCTTTGTCGTCGACTTTACATGCCATTCCAGCAACGGCAGCTTGAGCGCGGCGGCGACCTGTCGCGCCAGTTCCGTCTTGCCGGTGCCGGGTTCGCCCTTGACTAGCAGCGGACGTTCTAGCGCGACGGCGGCATTGACCGCAACGCGCAGTTCATCTGTCGCGACATAGGTCGCAGTCGTGGTAAATTGCATTGCAAACTCAAGGGGCTGGGTTGCGGGGTTCGGGAACCCTAGACTTCGCGCGATTTTGTCGCAACCGCTAGTGACAATGGTTTGGCTTTGGGCTAATTCACCGCCCATCAGGAGCGTTTTCGACAGAGGCCCACCTGTCGGCGTCCCCGGGAATTTGGAGAGTGCTGTGATGAAGGCCGAGATTTTCCTGCCAGATGATTATCGACCCGCCGAAGGCGAGCCGTTCATGAACGAAAAGCAGCTTGAGTATTTCCGGCGCAAGCTGATCATCTGGAAGCAGGAACTGTTGACCCAAAGCGCCGAGACGATCGACAATTTGCAGGACTCGGGGCGGAACGTGCCGGACATCGCGGATCGCGCCTCGGAAGAAACCGACCGGGCGTTGGAACTGCGCACCCGTGACCGGCAACGCAAACTGGTCAGCAAGATCGACGCGGCCCTGCGGCGGATCGAAAACAGCGAATTCGGCTATTGCGAGATGACCGGCGAGCCGATCAGCCTGAAGCGGTTGGACGCACGGCCGATTGCCACGATGACGCTGGAGGCGCAAGAAAAGCACGAGCGGCGCGAAAAGGTTCACCGCGACGAATGATTGCAGGCTGTGCTTTTGCCGGGCCTTCCGGGGACTTCGCGTCTCTCAAAGCCCCGGCGGAGTATTTTGGGCAATGTGATGCGAAATTTTAGCTAAGCTGTCGTCGATTTACGGTTTGCCGGGCTTTGGGTCCGGCATTTTTGTTTGGAGATGTGACGCATGAGCTTGATCGGGCAGCGCGTGACAGTGGTGGGCGCAGGCATCGCGGGGCTCGCGGTGGCGCGGGCTTTGGCGTTGCGCGGGGCGGTGGTGACGGTGTTCGAGCAGGCCGATGCGATCCGCGAGGTGGGCGCGGGGATTCAGGTTTCGCCCAATGGCGCCAGTGTCCTGAAGGCGTTGGGCCTGGGGGCGGCGCTGGATGCGGCGTCGATGCGGGCGGTGGCGGTGGAGTTGTGTGACGGGCTGACGGGCCGCGCTGTCTCACGGCTGGAGGTTGGCAGACTGCGGCCCGGCCTGGGCTATCATTTCTTGCACCGCGCTGATCTGATTGGGATTTTACAGGCTGGCGCGGTGGAGGTCGGGGTTGACTTGCAGGTGTTGAGCCGGGTTCATTCGGTTGAATTGGCGGCGCGGCCCGTGGTGGTGCTGGAGGATGGCGCGCGCCATGCGGCGGAATTGCTGATCGGGGCGGATGGGCTGCACTCGCGGGTCCGTGGGGCGCTGAACGGGCAGGTGGCGCCGGTGTTTACCGGGCAGGTGGCCTGGCGGGCCGTGATTCCGGGCGATGGTGGCGCTGCGGTGGCAGAGGTTCACATGGGGCCGGGGCGGCATTTGGTCAGCTATCCGCTGCGCGGCGGGGCCATGCGCAATATCGTTGCGGTCGAGGAGCGGCGGGCCTGGGCCGAGGAAAGCTGGACGCTGCGCGATGATCCGATGGTGTTGCGGCAGGCGTTCGCCGGGTTTTCGCCGCGGGTTCGGGGCTGGCTGGAACAGGTGCAGGATGTCTGGCTGTGGGGTCTGTTCCGCCATCCGGTGGCAGGGGTCTGGCACAAAGAGATGGCGGAGGGGGCGGTCGCGATACTGGGCGATGCGGCGCATCCGACGCTGCCCTTTCTGGCGCAGGGGGCGTCGATGGCGCTGGAGGATGCCTGGGTCCTGGCCGACTGTCTGGCGGCCTATGCGGACCGGTCGGGTCTGGCCGCGTATCAACTGGCGCGGGCAGGCCGTTGCGCACGGATCGTCGACGCGGCATCCCGCAATGCGCGGGCCTATCATCTGTCGGGCGCGGCGCGGGTGGTGGCGCATGCCGGGTTGCGGGTGGGGGGCTGGCTGGCCCCGGAACTCGCGCTGCGGCGGTTTGACTGGTTGTACGGATTTGACGTCACGACGGGGCATGGCTGACGTCGATTTTCAAGGTCTTGTCGCGGGGGAGCCCATGATCTGTGTCTTGGGCGATCCGTTGTGCGTGGTGTCGAGACACATCGCAAAATTCCACTCTTCGTTTCCAATTGGCGACAGCGGGATTTTGGTTGCGTCGCCTTAGGCCTGATGCAGCAGAATCAGCAGCACGAGGCTGACCGTGAGTTCGAACCACGGCAGGTTCGGGAGCGGCAAGGCGATGGTTTTGACGCGCACTGCGGCCTTGGGTTGGGCGGCGATCGGCGGGAAGCGGTTGGACATCTTGCACCTCTGATGGGGTGCGTTCAATGTGGCGTTCAGAACTTAACAAGAACATAAGGCCCGGGGGTGCCGGGCCTTATGTGACGGAAACAATTTGTTTCCAGTTTTAGCGAGATGCCAGATCGCGCAAGACATAGTGCAAAACACCGCCGTGTTCGACGTATTCGATCTCAATTTCCGTGTCGATGCGGCAACGGATCTGGATCGTCCTGGTGGTGCCGTCGGCGTAGGTGATGTGGCAGGGCACGGTGGACAGCGGTTTGAGGTCGCCCGCCAGACCGGAGATGCTGACCGTCTCGTCGCCTTTCAGCCCAAGCGTCTTGCGGGTGTCGCCTGCGGTGAATTCGAACGGGATCACGCCCATGCCGACGAGGTTGGAGCGGTGGATGCGTTCGAAAGACTCGGCGATGACGGCTTTGACACCCAATAGGGCGGTGCCCTTGGCGGCCCAGTCGCGGGAGGAGCCTGCGCCGTATTCGATGCCGCCAAAGATAACCAAGGGGGTGCCTGCGTGCTGGTATTCCATCGAGGCGTCGTAGATCGAGGCGCACGCGCCATCGGGGCCGACGGTGTAGCCGCCTTCGACCCCGTCGAGCATCTCGTTCTTGATGCGGATATTGGCGAAGGTGCCGCGCATCATCACCTCGTGGTTGCCGCGCCGCGAGCCGTAGGAGTTGAACTCGCTGACCGGCACCTGACGTTCGGCGAGGTATTTGCCTGCGGGGGTGGTGGCCTTGAAGCTGCCGGCGGGCGAGATGTGGTCGGTGGTGATCATGTCGCCCAGAACCGCGAGGATGCGGGCATCCTTGATGTCGCTGATGACACCGGGGGTTTTGGCCATGCCGCGGAAATAGGGCGGGTTCTGGATGTAGGTGGAGGCGGCGGGCCAGTCGTAGGTTTCTGAATCGGTGATCTCGACCGCCTGCCATTTGGCATCGCCTTTGAACACATCGGCGTATTTCTTGAGGAAGGCGGCGCGGGTCACGGTCGCCTCGACCAGGTCTGCCACTTCCTTGGTCGTGGGCCAGACATCCTTGAGGTAGACCGGGCCGTTGGTGCCCATGCCCAGAGGCTCTGTGGTGAGGTCGATGTTCATGTCGCCCGCCAGCGCATAGGCGACGACGAGAGGCGGCGAGGCGAGGTAGTTGGCGCGGACATCGGGGGAAATGCGGCCTTCGAAGTTGCGGTTGCCCGACAGGACGGCCGCCGCCACAAGATCGCCTTCGCTGATCGCGGCGGAGATTTCGGGTTGCAACGGGCCAGAGTTGCCGATGCAGGTGGTGCAGCCATAGCCCACAAGGTTGAAGCCCACAGCGTCGAGGTCTTTTTGCAGATCGGCGGCCTCAAGATATTCCGAGACGACCTGCGATCCGGGGGCGAGCGAGGTCTTGACCCAGGGCTTGCGGGTCAGGCCCAAAGCGCGGGCCTTGCGGGCGACGAGGCCTGCGCCGATCATCACATAGGGGTTGGAGGTGTTGGTGCAGGAGGTGATCGAGGCGATCACGACCTTGCCGGAGGACATGGTGTAGGTTTCGCCCTTGACCGGGATTTCAACATGTTGCGGGCGTTTGAAGCTGCCGTCCATTTCGCGGGCGAAAGAGGCTTTCGCGTCGGTCAGCGGCAGGAAATCCTGCGGGCGTTTGGGGCCGGAAATGGCGGGGACGATGGTGCCCATGTCAAGGCCGAGGGTCGAGGTGTAGACGGGATCATAGCTGGCATCGCGCCACATGCCGTTGGCTTTGGCGTAAGCCTCTACCAGTGCGACGCGGCCATCGTCGCGGCCGGTGTTGCGCAGGTAGCGCAGGGTTTCACCATCAATCGGGAAGAAGCCGCAGGTGGCGCCGTATTCGGGGGCCATATTGGCGATGGTGGCGCGGTCGGCAAGCGGCAGGTGATCGAGGCCCGGGCCGTAGAATTCGACGAATTTGCCGACGACGCCGTGCTTGCGCAGCATCTGCACGACTTTGAGGACGAGGTCGGTGGCGGTGGTGCCTTCCTTCATGGCTCCGGTCAGTTTGAAGCCGACGACTTCGGGGATCAGCATCGAGACCGGTTGGCCGAGCATCGCGGCCTCTGCCTCGATGCCGCCGACGCCCCAACCGAGGACGGCGAGGCCGTTGACCATGGTGGTGTGGCTGTCGGTGCCGACGAGCGTGTCGGGATAGGCGACCATCTGGCCGTGCTGATCGGTGTCGGTCCAGACAGTCTGGGCGAGGTATTCGAGATTGACCTGATGGCAGATGCCGGTGCCGGGGGGCACGACGCGGAAGTTGTTGAAGGCTTTCTGACCCCATTTGAGGAAAACGTAACGCTCCATATTGCGTTCGTATTCGCGGTCAACATTGGCCTGAAAGGCGCGGGGGGTGCCGAATTCGTCGATCATCACGGAATGGTCGATGACCAGATCAACCGGGGCGAGGGGGTTGATGCGCTGCGCATCGCCGCCAAGGCCGAGGATACCGTCGCGCATGGCGGCGAGATCCACCACGGCGGGAACGCCGGTGAAATCCTGCATCAGCACGCGGGCGGGGCGATAGGCGATTTCGCGAGGGTTCTTGCCGCCCATGCGGCCCCAGTCGGAAAAGGCGCGGATGTCATCCAGCGTGACGGTCTTGCCATCTTCGAACCGCAGCATGTTTTCCAGCACGACCTTCAGCGCGGCCGGGAGGTTCGAGAACTCACCCAAACCCGCCTTTTCAGCGGCGGGAATCGAATAGAACGAGAGGGTTTGGCCGCCAGCGGTCAGTTGGGTGCGGGTCTTGGCGCTGTCGTGTCCGACGGTGACGGTCATGGATGCCTCCTGAGGGTGTCTGGAACGGTTTTGCCGCAAGTGCGAAGGGCGGGCAAGGAATCATTTGCGCAAAGTTACGGGTTGTATGCGAATGTATACCGTATTTTCGATAACGTCGATCCTAGCGTGGCAGGGATGTTTTGCCACGAGATCGTGAAACATTGATGGGGTCAGGCTCGCAAAACCTTGATTGGCAGCAACTGGTTCAAGTGGTTAGGACTGTGGGGGTGATCAGGGGATTGGACACGATATGCAAAAGCAGATCATCACGGGCATTGTCGGGTTTTGGCTGATGGCTGGCGGACAGGCGATGGCGCAGGGGATGCCGGGGACGGTCGTCGAACTTTACACCTCGCAGGGTTGCTCGTCTTGCCCGCCCGCTGATGAATACCTGCGCGAATTGGCCGGGGAACCCGGGGTGATCGCGCTGGCGCTGCATGTCGATTATTGGGACTATATTGGCTGGGCGGATTCGTTTGCCGACCCGAAATTCACCAATCGCCAAAAGGCCTATGCCCATGCGGCGAGCAGCAACACGATCTACACGCCGCAGATGATTGTGGCGGGGGTCGAGCGCGTCGAGGGCACCAACCCCGAAATGGTCGAGACGGCGCTGCGGCAGCACCTGTCTTCGCCGCGTAACGTGGCATTGCAACTGGTCCGCAAGGGCGGGTCCGTGGTTGTGACTGCCCACGCCAATCCGCCGCTGACCGAGGTGCTGTTTGTGCAACTGGTGCGGTATCTCCCGAATGCGACCGTCAAGATTGAACACGGCGAGAATGCCGGGCGGGTGATCGAATATGCCAACACCGTCACGTCCTGGACCCGGGTTGGTGAATGGTCCGGCGCCGACGATTTGCAGATGGCGCTGCCTGTTGCGGGCAATGATCCGGTGGTGGTGATCCTGCAGGCCGAGGGCCCGGGACGGATCTATGCGGCATCGGTGCTGAAGTAGCGGTTTGCACCCCGGCTGATGTGCCGAGCGGGCGGGGTTTCCGTTGGACCGCTTTGGCATCGGCAATGCCGGCCAGATGTCACTTCCAGCGGCGATGAACCCAGAACCATTGTTCGGGATGGGCCCGGACCTGTGCGGACAGGCTGTCGTTGAGCGCCTGGGTCATCTGGGTTGCATCGGTGTGGGGGATGGCGGGTTCGATCAGCAATTCAAAATGCAACCCGTCGGGCTGACGGATCCCGTACACCGGGATCAGCAGGCAATCGTATTTCAGCGCAAGTTCGGCTGCTGACAACGCGGTCAGGGCGCGGTGCCCCAGGAAAGTCAGCGCGGCGCCGTGGTGCATGTGCTGATCGATGAGCATGCCCAGCACGCCGCCCCGTTTCAGATGCGTGACAAGGTCGGCCAGTCCACGACGCCCGCGCGGGAACAAGGGCGCAGAAATCGCGATGATGGTGGCGGCAAAGTGGCGGTCGAAAAACGGGTTGCGCTGTGGTTTATAAAGGGCGGCGACGGCCATGCCTTTGCCGGCCAGCACCGCGCGGGCGATGTCATGGTTGCCGAAATGGCCGGATACCAGAATGACGCCGCGTCCTTGGCGCTGCGCCTCGAGGATCGGTTCTATGCCGGTGCCAAGAAGCGGAGAATCGGCGACGACAGCCTTGAATTCATGAGGAGAATAGAGCTCTGCCAAAGTGCGGCCGACATTGTCACAGACCGCCCGCGTCAGGGCCGGAACGCGGTTTGCCGGCAGGTCGGGCCAGATCAGCGCAAGATTTTCCCGCACCCGGGCATCATAACCGGCAATCGGCGCGAGCACGCGGCGCATGAACCAGCCGCCAAAAGCGATCCGTTTGGGGTAGGGCAGCAACCGCATTGTGCCAATGAGCCCGCTGAGCGCCAGATTTTGCACCCAGGCGATTGGTTTGAACAGCGGAGAGCTTGTCTTTGGCAAAGGCGCGTTCAGACTGCGGGGCTTGGCGCGGTCTTTTCCTGACGCCAGACATAAAGACCTGCCGCCGCAATCACAAGCGCACCGAACATCGTGTAACGGTCGGGAAACTCTGCAAAGACCATGATGGACCAGAGACTGGCAAAGACGATGTCAAGATAGCCGAACGGGGCCAGGACCGCCGCTTCGGTCAGCGAATAGGCGCGGATGATGAACAACTGCGCGATTGCCCCAAGCGCGCCCAGCAGCGCAAAGGCGGGCAGGTCGATGGCGGCGATGGGCACCCAGTAGAACGGCACCACCAGCGAACACAGGATGCTGCCAAAAAATGCGGCATAGATCATTGCGGCCCACGGGCTTTCGCGCGAGCCGACAAGCCGGGTCAGCAGCATGTTGCCGGCATAACAGATGGCACAAGCGAGGGGCAGCAGGGCGGCGGGGCTGAACACGCCCATGCCGGGCCGGATCACGATCAGGGCACCGGTCAGGGCGCCGCAAACACCGATCAGGCGTTGGGGGGTCAGTTGCTCGCGCAAGAACAGCGCGGCACCCAGGGTGATCAGGATCGGGCTTATGTCGGCCAGAGCGGTTGCTTCTGCCAGGCCGATGAAGTTGAGGCTGGCGAAGAAAAACGCGGTTGCGCCAAGCTGGGTCAGGGACCGCGCAAGATGCCACCACGGCAGACGGGTCTTGAGGGCCGGTGCAATGCGGCGGCCAAGATACAGCAGCACAAGGGCAAGATGACCGACAAAACGCGCCCAGATGACCTCGACCGTGGGGTAATGGGCGATGAGACCCTTGGCGACCGCATCCATCGCGGTAAAGGCAAAGACGGCGAGGGCCATGAACACGATGCCGTTGCGGGTGGTGTGAAGCGTGACGGCGGCAGGGTGGGACAAGGTCGCCTCGGGGTCAATTTCGCGGCGACGCTAGTGCGGGCGGGACGGGGCCACAAGGTCAATCGGGCGGTTGCAAGCGGCTGGTGCGGCTCAGCTGTATTGCGGAAGTGCCGGGTCCGGTCAGTCATCTGGCGAGATCAAGACCAGTTCACCGGCGCCTTCCAGTTGGCGGATTGCGGTGATGAGGGCCGACATCGCCTCTTCGGCATCCTTGTCCTTGATCTTGCCGCGTTGTGTCATTTCCTCGCGCAGGCCCTGCGCCATGCGTTGGGACAGATTGGTGAGAATGTGCTCGACCGAGACGGCACGGGCGGGGTTTTCCTGTGCTGCGGCGAGCGCTGTCACGAGGGCGCGCTGATCCACAATGCGGACCAGTTTGGACACATCACGGCCCAAAAGCCGGGCGGCGATATGTTCAAAGGTGAAGATGTTGCGCCGCACGATATCTGCAAAGTCAGAATCAGTTTCTTGTAAGCTTTTCAATACATTATCGCGGGTGTTTGATGCGGTGACATTGAGAATTGCGCCGATCCTTTCGCCCGGTGCTATGTCGAACGCCTTGATCGGCTGGGCGTCAAGCTGGGTCGCAAGCGCCAGACCGATGCGGCGCACCGTGTCGGGATCGACATCGCTGGTTTGCGACACCGCATAAGCCACGGCACGCGCCTTGTCGCCCGGCAGTTTGCTGAGAAGTTCGGCGGCTTTGGCGACCGGCAGTTTGGACAGAACGACGGCAGCGACCTCTATGCTTTCATCGGCCAGGGCGGGGATCAGGATATCAACCGGCAGCAGGTTCAGCCGTTCCCATGGGTCAATCGACGCTGCGCTGCCGGTCATCCGGCGCAGACGGGTGGCTGCCCCGGCGGACATATGGCCATCCATGATCGAAAGTGCCCCGGCCAACCCACCGGGAAACGACAGGCCAACCTGTTCGAATTCCTGCAAAAACTCATCAACGACTGCCTTGAGGGTGGCGCGATCGACGCGGCGCATCTGACCCATCTGTTCGGCAAGGGCGGTCTGGATGTCATCAGGCAGGCCGGAGATTTTCAGCGGCGCGCCTTCGGCCAGCAAGAGCCGCACAATGATCGCGGCCTTTTCGCGCGGGCTGGTCAGGCGGGCGGGATGGGGCAAAGCCGGGTGGTGTCCGGGACTGCGGGCCAAAACGGCGGGGGAAAGGGCCATGACGCCTCCGATTCTTCTGAACTGGTGGCAGGGTCGCAGGCCGCGGTTAAGGGGGGGTGAAGATCAGCCGAAGACCCGCCGGAAGATCGTGTCGACATGCTTGGTGTGATAGCCAAGGTCGAACTTTTCCTCGATGTCAGCGGGGCTTAGAGCTGCGGTTACATCGGGGTCGGCCAGAAGTTCTGTCTTGAAATCGGCCCCCTGTTCCCAAACCTTCATCGCGTTGCGCTGGACCAGTCTATAGGCGTCCTCGCGGTTCACGCCGGCCTGGGTCAGGGCGAGCAGAACCCGCTGGCTCATCACGAGGCCACGGAATTTGTTCATGTTTGCCAGCATGTTGGCCGGGTAGATTACCAGTTTCTCGACAACGCCGGCCAATCTGTGCAAGGCAAAGTCGAGGGTGATCGTGGTGTCAGGGCCGATGGCGCGTTCCACGCTGGAATGCGAGATATCGCGTTCGTGCCACAGGGTGACGTTTTCCAGCGCGGGCATCACCGACATGCGGACGAGGCGGGCGAGGCCGGTCAGGTTTTCGGTCAGGACCGGGTTGCGTTTGTGCGGCATGGCGCTGCTGCCTTTTTGGCCGGGCGCAAAAAACTCTTCGGCTTCAAGGACTTCGGTGCGCTGCATGTGGCGGATTTCGGTGGCGACGTTTTCGATGGACGAGGCTATGACGCCCAGAGTGGCGAAGTACATGGCATGGCGGTCGCGCGGAATGACCTGCGTGGAGATGGTTTCAGGGGTCAGGCCGAGGGCGGCGCAGACGTGTTCCTCGACCGCGGGGTCGATGTTGGCGAAGGTGCCAACCGCGCCGGATATGGCGCCGGTGGCAATCTCTGCGCGGGCGTTCAAGAGGCGGGCGCGGTTGCGCGCCATCTCTGCATAAAAGCGGGCGAAGGTCAGGCCCATCGTGGTCGGTTCGGCATGGATGCCGTGACTGCGGCCGATCCGCACGCTGTCCTTGTGTTCGAACGCACGGGATTTAAGGGCTGCAAGAACGCGGTCCAACCCTTTGATAAGAAGATTGGAAGCGCGAACAAGCTGGACATTGAACGTGGTGTCCAGAACATCGGAAGACGTCATGCCCTGATGCACAAAGCGGGCGGCGTCGGGACCGATGATTTCGGCCAGATGGGTCAGAAAGGCGATGACGTCGTGCTTGGTCACGGCCTCGATCTCGTCGATGCGGGCGACGTCGAATTCGGTTTCGCGGGCTTTCCAGACCGCCTCGGCATTGGCTTTGGGGATGACGCCGAGGCTGGCAAGGGCGTCGCAGGCATGGGCCTCGATTTCGAACCAGATCTTGAACTTGGTCTCGGGCGACCAGACGGCAACCATGTCGGGGCGGGAATAACGCGGGATCATCGGAGGGCCTTTCGCCGGGGCAGGTTCCCTTTAGTGCGGCGGGTGCGCGGGTGCAAGGTGGGGTTTGGGGTGCGGCGCACGGGGTGAATTGGGGGGCGAATCATGGTTAATGGACGGGAATTGCAGGGAATTTGTCTGTCTTGAACCCGTCTTGATCGCATCTTGCTTGCGTCTATACGCAGCGGCGGAGGGTCGCGGGTTAACCGGGCGGGCGGATGGGTCAGACTTATGGTGGTTTCCTTAAGGTCTCGCCGGATTTACACTGGCGACAAAGTGGAGGGATGAATGATGCAGAAATGGGTTTTGGCGCTGGCTTTGGTGGCGGGGCCGGTCTGGGCGCAGGATGCCAAGCTGGACGGCGCGGCGATCACCACGGCGCTGAGCGGCAAGACGATCCGCTATGACGATGGCACGCAGCAGGTTTTCAAGGCCGGCGGCCAGACCATCTTTGACAACGGGCGGCAAAGTCTGGGGCAATGGACGGTGCGCGGCGACCAGTATTGTTCGGTCTGGCCGCCGTCGGATGTCTGGGCCTGTTACGATGTGACGGCGGGATCCGGTGGGGCGGTGAGTTTTGTCGCGGCTGATGGCAGCACCAGCCCCGGCCACATCACACCCTAGGGATTGGTCTGGGTGTAGAATTCCTGCGCGGTGATGGTGCGACCGACCAGTTCACAGTAGACTTTCTGGCCGCCCTCGACCGGGCGCACGATCAGTTTGCCGCCATGATCGACGCAATTCTGGCCGGCGGGCGTCGCCATGGCGGTCTGGGCGCGGTCGCTGGCGGTGGGGCCGCAGGCGGCAAGGGCGAGGCAGAGGATCAGGGTGGCGCGGAGCATGGCGGGCTTTCGGTTGGGGTGACGTGGAAAGCGTGCCAGACGGCTGTGGCGTAATTTGGGCATGAGGCCGCAACGGCGGATCAGGGCCGGTTGCGCGGCGGAGGTGTGGCGGTTGGCCCCCTATGTGTGCCCCATCAGGGCGGCGTCGAACGGGTACTGCGTCAGGTTTTCGCAGCCGTCCTCGGTGATCAGCACCTGATCCTCGATCTTGATCGAGAAATCGCCGCCCTCGGGCGACACCAGCGCCTCGACGCACAGGGTCATGCCGGGTTCCAGCGTGTGGTTGAAGCTGCCTTCGACCCAGGCGTCGGGATAGGGCACATAGGGCCATTCGTCGCACAGGCCGACGCCGTGCATCTTGCAGGAATATTTCTGTTTCCAGTACTGCGGGGCAAGCTGGTGGCCGTGCTGGACCAGATCGCGGATGGCGACGCCGGGTTTCAGGCGGGCCATATGGTCGTTGATATGGTCGCGGGCGTGGTGCATGGCGGCGATCATGTCGGGGCGGGGTTTGCGGTCGCCGATCCACCAGCTGCGCGAGATGTCGATGCAGATGCCGTAGCAACCGATGAGGTCAGTGTCGAAGGCGACGATTTCATTGTTCTGCACAATGCGGGGGCCGCATTCCATGAACCACGGGTTGGTGCGGGGGCCGGAGGCAAGGAGCCGCGTCTCGATCCACTCGCCACCGCGCCGGATGTTGCCGGCGTGAAGTTCGGCCCAGATCGCGTCTTCGCTGATGTTGCCCTGCGGCACGTTGGTGCGGGTGTACGCCTCCATTTCGGCAATCGCGGATTCGCAGGCGTGGTGGGCGCAGCGCATGGCGGCGATGTCTTCGGGGCCTTTGATGGCACGGGTGCGTTCGGTGACTTCCTCGCCCTCCATCACCTCGAACCCGGCGCGTTCCAGCGCGCGCAGGCCGTGGATCATGATCTTGTCGACGGCGAGGCGTTTGTTGGTGCCGGCATGGGCGCGCATGACTTCGGTGACTTGATTTGCAAAGGTGCGGGCGTCGTTGGCGGAAGTGTCGCCGGTGACGGAGTAGAAGAAGCTGGCGCCAGTGCGCAGTTCGGCGACAAGGGGGTTGAAGGTGACAAGGAAGGGGGAGTTTTTGTATTCCCACATCACCATATGCCCGTCGGCGCAGAGAAGGCAGGCGCGGAACGGGTTGTGGCTGTTCCACAATTGCATGTTGGTGGTGTCGGTGGCGTAGCGGATGTTGAGCGGGTCGAACATCAGAAGGCCGCCGTAATCGCGGGCGACGAGCGCCTGGGTCAGCCGGTGGTGGCGAAAGGTGCGCATGGCGGTGAGGTTGGGCAGGGTAAGGCCCGCCGCCTGCCATTCGCGGAAGGCCAGCTGGGTCGGGCCGATTTCGACCCGGTCATTGTTGTTCGGGGTGCCGTCCCCGAGGGTCGCGCCACGGCTGGGGTCGATCTTGCGGGTGGCGGCGTAGGGTTCGGACATGGGACTCTCCTCTTGGCGCCAGAATGGGAGCGGAGGCGGCGGCGGCTTTGCTGGCGGCGACGGGATGTGTCGGAAATGGCTGGAGGCGGTGCGCTGCGGCGGATACGGTCTGGTGCACAGGGCAGGGGTTGGGGGATGGCGAAGCTGATCTGTTCGATGCTGATGTCGCTGGCTGGCCGTGGCGGTGCGGTCCCATATCAACGAACCGGGGTCGGCGTTGGCACCGACTTGTTGGGGCGGCAGATCAAGGCAACTGCGGTTCGCGACATCACGGGGGGGGGCGGCGCGGCGCGGGTCTGGCGGGCGGGGTTGGTGGATGAGGTGCAGATGGTCGTCCTTTCGGGTTATGCTGAGCGGCGGCAGGTGGATTTTTGCAGAGGGCGTGCAGGTGGAGCTGACGCTGGTCGCGGCACGCAAGTTTGGCAGCAGTGTCGTGGTGCAGCGTCATGCGGTTGGGCGGTGAGGGCGGCATGGCGGTGATCTTGCAGGCGCGATTGCCTTTCCTGCCCTGGCTGGACCCGCGCACTGCGCGGTTGCCGGGGGTTTTGCCGCTGGAGGGCGAGGACTGGTTGCAGAGGGATGATGCCTATGCCGGGCAGATGGCAGTGCGCGACCGATTGATTGCCGGGATGCCGGAGGTGGTTGTGGCGGTGCGGCCCGAGGGGCGGGCGGCGGCGGAGGAATTGTATGATCTGGTGCTGGCGCGTCTGACGGCGGTGGATGGCTACCGGGTTGGTGTTGGTTCGGTCATGCGGCCGGACGGGGTTGCGGTGACGCTGGACCGCGCCAATCCGCTGGCGACATTGGGGCGGCTGGTGCAGGAGGATCTGTGCCTGCTGGAGCGGCAGGGCGACGAACATGTGCTGACAGGGGCGGTGCTGTGCTTTCCGTCAAGCTGGTCACTGGCCGAAAAGCTGGGGCGGCCGCTGGGCAGCATTCATCGCACGGTCAAGACCTATGATCCTGAACTGGCGCGGCGGGTGCAGCGGATGTTTGATGTGATCCGCGTCGGGCAACCGTTGTGGCGGATGAATGCGCTGATCTATGCCGACCCGGACCTGCACCAGCCGGGATACGAGGCCGCGCCGCGCACCGAGCGCCGCACGGGCCGGTTTGTGCGGTCGGAGCGGCAGTGTTTCGTGCGGCTGCCCACGACCGGCGCGGTGCTGTTTGCGATCCACACCTATGTGGTGGCGCTGGAAAGTCTGAACGCGGCAGAGCGGGCCGCGCTGGAGACGGCGCGGCTGTAGCGCGGTTGCGGACGGGTCAGACCACGCCCGCCATCGCGGCGACGGTTTGGCCGAAGGGCGTATGGGCCAGCGCGAACAGGGTGCCCGCGACGGCCATCGTCCGGGATGACAGGCGCATGTCTTCGCCTTTCAACAGCGAATAGGTCATCACGGCGGCCCCGAGCGGCGACCAGACCAGAATCAGCGTCGCGTTCAGGCAATGGGCGGCCAGGCGCATTTGCGTGGAGTATTGCGGCGAGGCATCGGGCTGGGTCGCGGCTTGTGCCGGGGCAGGCGGATACAGCGCAAGGCGCAGCCGTGCCAGTTCCGCATCGCGCGGCAACGGCAGGTCGGGCTGGTCATTGGCGGCGACGGGTTGCGGCTTTGCCTGCTGCGTGTCCGGGATTGTAGCCGGCGTTGGCTGGGGGGGGGGCGGCGTGGCGTTGTGCTGTTTGGTATTGCGCAGTTTGAGGGTCAACGGGTGGCCGTTCTGGGGGGAGGCGGCCACAGATTTTTCGCCGTCGGTTTGGACAGGAACGGGTGCGACGGTTGCGGGTGTGGCGACCGGGTGGGGGTGGAACACCTCTGGCGGGCGGTTCGATTGCCGGGCCTTGCTCCGGTCGGTTTTCAGGACCGCTTCAACGATGCTTTCGACCGGCGGCAAGACTGAGCTGAGATCTGGCAGCGTGTCAATCAGGTCGTCGACCAGTTCTGCGTCGATCATGCCTTCGACCTGACGCCAGATCACGGCCAGCGGCACGAACCGGTTCTGGATGCGTTCGACCAGCCGGCTGCACAGGATGTCATGTTCGCTGTCCAGCGTGCGCAGGGCGGACTGCGGTCCCGGCCCGACCGACACGGTCAGACAGCCATCAAGTTGCGGCGCGGCAAGATCGCTCCACCCCAGAAGGATGCGGGTTTCGGGCATGTCGAAATACACCAGATCATCGCAATCCCAGGTGATCTGGACAGCTTCACCGCGCAAACGGGACAAAACGGTTTCCAGTTCTGCCACAATACGCGCGAAATCCAACTGCCGCTCGTTCGGAAAGAGCAACTGGGCAATCGTCGTAAGATCAAGGGTCATCATCGCGGTTCTCCTGCTCGGGTTACGCAACAATGCCTCTAGATTGTGGGCGGAAATGGAAACAACTGCGGTTTTTACAAGAAATTTACCATGGTCCTTGCTGCGTTTCCGCCACAAAGACAAAGGCTGTCACAGGCGTTATTGTTTCGCATGGCAGGGTTGGCGGGCTGCGATTGGCGGTGCGCTCAGGTCCAGTCGCGCAGATCACCACCGTCAAAGTGGAAAAATGCGGCTTTGACACAGCCATAGGGCAGGCACAGCCCGGTCAGCCCGAGCGCCAGAACGGCGACCGCAGTGCGCCAGATCTGGCCGGCGATTGCGCGGCGCAGGCGTTGCAGCGGTCCGGGGGACGGGGGCTGCAATGCAGGCGCATCGGCGCTGCGGCGATCCGGGCGGGCGGTGCCAGCGGTTTCGGTGATCAAAGCGCGAATGCTGCGCAGGGTGGGTTCGTCGCCGGGTGCCGCAAGTTTATCCGACCTGTCGGCCAGTCGCGGGCGCGGCAAGCGGACCGGGGCGACGCCGGGCGGCACAAGACTTTGGGCGAAGTCCGGGCGGATCAGATTGGGGTAAGCGATCGGGTCGTCGGGGAGGGGGCTGGGCAGCACCTTTTCGCGTGCGTCGGACAGCAACCGCGATGCGGCGGCAAGGCCGTTGCCCACCGACTGGTGAGAGGGCACCAGCGCTGCGCCGCGGCCCATCCAACCCAGATCGGGGCGGCGTTCGCCAGCCAGCACCGACTGGCCATAGCGCAGGGTCGAGGCCGCGCCGTCGTCCAGCATAGGTGCCAGATTGCGGCGGGTGATGGTCAGGCTGACCCTGGCCCAGGCGCGCAGGTCAAACCGTGGCTGCTGGCGCCCCTCGACCCAGATTTTCGGGCGCGGTTCGGGGGTAGAGCCGGACAGGCCGGGCGGGCGCGGTTTTGGACCACGGTGGAGAATGGGCATGAATTTGCTCCGCTGGAATGTGGCCAGTATAGTCGGAAACGTGGCGGGGGCGCGGCCGAAGCGTGGCGGCCGCAGGGCGAGAAGTGTGGAAACCGGGGCGTTGACAGCGTCGCGGGCAGCGGCCTAGCTGCGGTTCAGGCAACGGGAGGCGCGATGGGCCGGACTGGACAAAGATGCGCGGCGCTGATGCTGCTGGCGCTGGCCTGGCCCCTGGCCGCGGGAAGCGAGGGCGTGGTGATCGGCGCCGAGGCGGCGGCGCGTTGGCGGGCGGTCGGATCCTTGACGGTCGCAGGGCACCGGGTCTGTTCGGCCGCGCTGATTTCGGACCACGAGGCGATCACGGCGGCGCATTGCGTGGTCAACCGGCAAACCGGCTTGCGCACCCCGGCGGCGGCGCTGCACCTGGTTCTGGGGCAAACGGCGGCAGGTCAGGCTGCGGTGCGCGGGGTTGTGGCCAGTGCCGTCTTGCCCGATTATCTGGCCAGCCGGGCGGAGGGCGGACTTGGTAATCTGGTCTATGATACGGCGCTACTGGTTCTGGATGCGCCGGTCAGCGCCGGCGAGGCCATGCCGCTTGAGGTGGTCGACTGGCCAAAACCGGTCGGCGACTTTGTCGATATCCTGGGCTATGAGAAGGCCGGGCCGGATGCCGTCACCCTGCGCGAGGGCTGCACCGCGCTGGACAGTCTGGACGGGGTCACGACGGTCAATTGCGCCGTTGTTGCGGGATTGTCGGGTGCGCCGGTGCTGCTGAACGCCTATCCGGACGCGCCGCCGATCCTGGTTGCCACCGTGTCGTCGCGCAGCATGGGGGCGGCAACATCGCTGACCTTTGTGGTGACGGTTGCGCCGCGACTGGCGGCGTTGCGGGCACTGATCCTGAACGAAACCCCGCAATAGCCGGTTCGGTGACTGTCACGCGCACGGGTGTGGTGTGTGGGCATTCCTGCGGTGTTTTGTGCAGCGGCATCGGGCTTGCCATTTTGCGGAATGACGGGCGGATGACCTGTGCGGCCGATGCGATTGAGAGTTTTGCCAACACTGCGATGGTTCTGACGAACACCGGGCACGTCACCAGTGGGTTTAGGGATGGTGTGCATGCCAACGTCATAGAGCGTGTCCAGATTGCCAATTCGGGCAGGATGGATGGGTTCGAATTTGCCATCAACACGCTGGGGACAGGTGCGTGCGATGTCGCCGAAAAGCTGGATCTGACCGCGTTTGGCTATGCCAGTCTGGCGGTGTTGGCGGCGGATGCGACCAACAGCGGTCTGGGGCTGGTCTTTGATTTTTCGCACGGCGGCGGCGGAAGTTTGACGGATGCGGGCCTGACACTCGCCATGCTGTCGGCGGTGGATGTAACGCTGTAGGGCAAGGACAAGGGGCGCAACCCTGCGGTTGCGCCCCTGTCTTTGGAACCATCCGGCCTGATCAGCAGGAATAGTACATCTGATACTCGATCGGGTGCGGGGTGTGTTCGAAGGCGTAAACCTCTTCCCACTTCAGCGCCATGTAGCTTTCCAGCATGTCGCGGGTGAAGACATCGCCCGAACACAGGAAGTCCATGTCCTTTTCCAGTTCCTGCAACGCTTCGCGCAGGGAACCGCACACGGTCGGGATCGCGGCCAGTTCTTCGGGCGGCAGATCGTACAGATCCTTGTCCGAGGCCGGGCCGGGGTCGATCTTGTTCTTGATGCCGTCAAGACCGGCCATCATCAGCGCCGCAAACGCCAGATAGGGGTTGGCTGCCGGATCGGGGAAGCGGGCCTCGACCCGTTTGGCTTTCGGCGATTCGGTCCACGGAATACGGACGCAGCCCGACCGGTTGCGGGCGGAATAGGCGCGCAGAACCGGGGCTTCGAAGCCGGGGATCAGGCGTTTGTAGCTGTTGGTCGCCGGGTTGGTGATCGCGTTCAACGCCTTGGCATGCAGCAGGATGCCGCCGATGAACCACAGCGCTTCCTGGCTGAGATCGGCGTATTTGTCGCCTGCGAAGATCGGCTTGCCGCCCTTCCAGATCGACATGTTGACATGCATGCCTGAACCGTTGTCGCCCTTGATCGGTTTGGGCATGAAGGTCACGGTCTTGCCATAGGCGGCCGCGACGTTGTGGATCACATACTTGTACTTCTGCATGTTGTCGGCTTGCTCGACGAGGCCACCGAAAACCATGCCGAGTTCGTGCTGCGCCGTCGCCACTTCGTGGTGGTGCTTGTCGACCTTGATGCCCATCCGCTTCATCGTCGACAGCATTTCGCCGCGCAGATCATGCGCCGAGTCCATCGGGTTGACCGGGAAATAGCCGCCCTTGTAGCCGGGGCGGTGCCCGAGGTTGCCGCCTTCAAACGTGGTGTCGGTGTTCCAGGCGGCGTCTTCGGCGTCGATCTGGTAGGACACTTTGTTCGGGCTGATCTGATAGCGCACGTCGTCGAAGATGAAGAATTCAGCTTCGGGCCCGAAATAGGCCGCGTCGCCGATGCCGGAAGATTTGAGATAGGCCTCGGCTTTCAGCGCGATCTGGCGCGGACACCGGTCATAGGCTTCGTTGGTGTCGGGTTCGACCACGTTGCAATGCACGCACAGGGTTTTCTCGGCGTAGAACGGGTCCATGTAGACTGACGCGGCGTCGGGCATGAGTTTCATGTCGGACTGGTCAATCGACTTCCAGCCCTGGATCGACGAGCCGTCGAACATGAAGCCTTCTTCGAAGAAATCTTCATCGACCAGATCGGCAATCAGCGTGACGTGCTGAAGTTTGCCTTTGGGGTCGGTAAAGCGGATGTCGACATATTCGACCTCCTCGTCCTTGATCAGTTTCAGAGCATCGCTGACTGCGCTCATCATGCTGCCTTTCGATTTGGGTTTAGGTTGCGTAGCGTGGGGTCAATCTTTGGTGGTCGCGCTTCTTGTCCGAAAACCGGTTCCCACTTTTCGGGAAGCGCTCATATCGCGTCGTCGCCGGACTCGCCGGTGCGGATGCGGATGGCCTGTTCGACGTTGGACACGAAAATCTTGCCGTCGCCGATCTTGTCGGTGCGCGCCGCAGCGATGATGGCGGCGATGGCGGCTTCGACCATGTCATCGGTCAAAACGACCTCGATTTTGACCTTGGGCAGGAAATCAACGACATATTCGGCGCCGCGATAGAGTTCGGTATGACCCTTTTGGCGGCCGAACCCCTTGACCTCGGTGACAGACAGGCCCTGAATGCCCGCTTCTTGCAGCGCCTCTTTCACCTCGTCCAGCTTGAACGGTTTGATGATCGCTTCAATCTTTTTCATGGGTCTTGGTCCCCCCCAGAATGCCTGTCTTTGGCCCATCCATCACTTAGACGGCGGAGGGACAATCGGCTAGGGTCAGGATGCGGTGCTGCGGGGCGGGATTCTGCAGGTGCTGCGTGGTTTTTGTGCGATGCGCCTAAATGTTGGGCTGTTTGCAAAAGTGGAGCGAAAATGACCGAATTGCTGACCGCCGCACAGATGCGCGCCATCGAGGCCGCCGCGATTGCCAGCGGCGAAGTGACCGGGCTGGCGTTGATGGAGCGGGCCGGACGGGGCGTGGTCGAGGCGGTGTTCGAGGAATGGCCGGAGCTGCGGGCCGGGTCGTTCCGGGCGGTGGTGCTGTGCGGCCCGGGGAACAATGGCGGCGACGGGTTCGTGGTGGCAAGGGTGCTGCGCGAGTGGGGGTGGGAGGTGGAGGTGTTCCTGTATGGGGACGCTGACCGGCTGCCGCCGGATGCGCGGGTGAATTATGAGCGTTGGATGGGGATGGGGGAGGTGGGGACCATCGGTCAATCCGACGAGGCCACGCCATTCACCACGTTTCCTATTGGAAAACCACATGATGTGGTGGTTGATGCCCTGTTCGGCATCGGCCTGTCACGGCCATTGAGTTTTCATGAAGGGCTAGGTCGCCTGCTTCCGGCATGGGACCTGCGGCTCGATCAGGACTGCCCGAAGGTCGTGGCGATTGACGTCCCCTCTGGTCTGGATGCTGACAGCGCCCATGATGATGAAAAGTCAGATGGCCTTTGGGCACACCTGACCGTAACTTTTCATCGCAAGAAGATTTGTCATGTCCTGCGGCAAGGGGCGTTTCTTTGCGGAAAATTGGTCGTGAAGGACATCGGGCTGGAGGCGAGAAAGAGCGACATCGTTCAACAAATGCACAGATTTCACCAGGATCGGATTTCGATCTGTCATGAAGTCGTGATGCCGGGTCATTTGGGTAAATCGGATCCTTTCGGCAGGGACAGCCACAAATTCACTCACGGCCACGCCCTCATCCTGTCCGGTGGTCCCGGTCATGGGGGTGCTGCGCGGATGGCGGCGCGGGGGGCGCTCAGGGTCGGGGCGGGGCTGGTGACGCTGGGCTGCGCGGCGGAGGCTATTCCTGAAAATGCGGCGCGGCTGGATGCGGTGATGTTGCGCGTGGTGGAGGGGGGCGAGGCGCTGCGGGAGGTTCTGACGGATGCGCGGATGAATGCTGTGTGCATCGGGCCGGGACTGGGGTTGGATTTGCGGGCGGCGGAATTGGTGCGGGTGGCGTTGGGATGGCGGGGTGAACCCCGCCCTACGGTAGGGCGGGGTTCACCCCGCCGACCCACTGTGCTGGATGCGGATGCCCTGACACTGATCTCGCGCGATCCCGCGTTGTTTGCGCTGTTGCATGAGGGCTGTGTTTTGACGCCGCATGGTGGCGAGTTTGCGCGGCTGTTCCCGGATATCGCGGCGAAGCTGGAGGCCGTGGCGGTTTCCGGTCCGGCCTATTCCAAGGTCGATGCGACGCGGCAGGCGGCGGCGCGGGCGGGGTGTGTGGTGTTGTACAAGGGGGCGGATACTGTGATCGCCAGCCCTGACGGTACCTGTGCCATCAATTCCGCCACCTATGACCGCGCGGCACCCTGGCTGGCCACCGCGGGATCGGGGGATGTGCTGGCGGGGTTCATCACCGGGCTTTTGGCGCGGGGATTTGCCCCGATGCAGGCGGCGGAGACGGCGGCCTGGCTGCATGTCGAATGCGCCCGCAGCTTTGGGCCAGGGTTGATTGCGGAAGATTTGGTCGAGGCATTGCCAAAGGTGTTTCGGGCGATTGGCGTGTAGGGCGGGGTTCACGCCGCCACATATGCCAAATGGCGGGGTGAACCCCGCCCTACGGCCAAACCTTAACGCCCGGTTAAAATCGCTGAGTCTAACCCATTGATATTGTTTACTGTGAAAAACGGTCCTGATCTGGACCGTCAGACCTGAACGGTCAGCGCCGCGCAGGCAAGTTCGAGGCCGCCGGCGTAGATCACCGCATCCTCGTCGAAGGACAGCGTGAACAGGCGGGCTTCGACCAAGGTTTCAGCCCGGATGTATTCGCCATCTGCAAGCCGGGCGGCGGGGATCAGTGCGGTGGCAGTGCCGAACATTGCCTTGGCGCGCCAGTCGCGGATCAGGATGTGTTGCGCTGCGGAAACCGTGATGTCTTCCGCCGGGCGGTCGACGCCCAGCGTGGCATGGCCGATCTGGATGACACGGGCGTTTTGCACGACGCTGACTTCGACCTGGCGCAGGCTGCGGGCACCGGCGCGGGTCAGGATGCGGTCACCGGGTTGCAGGAATTCGACGGGCAACTCACCCTCCAGCGTCAGAACCGGGGTTCCGGCCAGCACCGCTTGCAAGGGCAGGTCAGACGAACGCGCGTCGTGATGAAGTACCGGCTGGGTCATGATCGCGCTCTCACGTGGTTGCCTGCTGTCTTTTCTAGCGAAGAATGTGGCAAGATTGGGTTGGACGGTAGCCTTTTTGGCGACATCGCCCCGGATCGGCGTCCTGCCGCCGCACATGCTTTTCCTGTGGCTTCCCCGACGGGCCTTTGTTAGAAGGGCGCGGATTTGCGGGACTTGGTCAGCCTGCCTTCGGGCGGGATGGGTGGGTTTTGTTCATATGCGGGTGTGGCGAAATTGGCAGACGCACCAGATTTAGGTTCTGGCGCCGCGAGGCGTGGGGGTTCAAGTCCCTCCACCCGCACCAGATTGGGATGAGAAGGACGACAAAATGCAGGTCACGGAAACCCTGAAAGACGGCTTGAAGCGCGGCTATACCATCACGGTGACCGCGGCAGAGCTGGAGGCCAAAGTTCAGGAAAAACTGCTCGAGGCGCAGCCCGAGGTCGAGATCAAGGGCTTTCGCAAGGGCAAAGTCCCGATGGCGATCCTGCGCAAGCAGTTTGGCCAGCGCCTGATGGGCGATGCGATGCAGGACGCGATCGACGGCGCGATGAAGTCGCATTTCGAGACGACCGGCGACCGGCCGGCCTTGCAGCCCGATGTCAAGATGGACGGCGGCGACACCTGGAAAGAGGGTCAGGACGTTGTCGTCAAGATGACCTATGAAGCCTTGCCGCCGATCCCGGAATTCGACGCCAGCGCGATCAAGCTGGACCGTCTGGCGGTCAAGTCGGATGACGCCTCGGTTGACGAAGCGCTGAAGAACCTTGCCGCGTCTTCGCAAACCTTCGAGGACAAGAAGAAGGGTGCCAAGGCCAAGGACGGCGATCAGGTTGTGATTGACTTCAAGGGGTCGGTCGATGGCGTGGCGTTTGATGGTGGCGCCGGCGAGGACTATCCGCTGGTTCTGGGGTCCAACAGCTTTATCCCCGGGTTCGAGGCACAGCTGATCGGCACTGCGGCGGGGGATGAGTTGACGGTCAACGTCACCTTCCCGGAGGCTTATGGTGCGGCCAATCTGGCGGGCAAGGCGGCGGTGTTCGCGTGCACGGTCAAATCGGTGAAAAAGCCGGTGCCTGCGGTGATTGACGACGAATTGGCCAAGAAGTTCGGCGCCGAGGATCTGGCGGGGCTGAAGGGTCAGATCGCGACCCGGCTGGAAGATGAATACAAGGGCGCGGCGCGGGCCGTTTTGAAACGGTCGCTGCTGGACCAGCTGGATGCGCAGGTCAAGTTCGACCTGCCGGCCTCGCTGGTCGATGCGGAAGCCGGGCAGATTGCCCACCAGCTGTGGCACGAGGACAATCCGCAGGATCAGGGCCACAACCATGCGGCCATCGAGACGACGGACGAGCATCGCAAGCTGGCGGAGCGCCGGGTGCGGCTGGGGCTGGTTCTGGCCGAGGTCGGTCGCAAGGCCGAAGTTTCGGTCAGCGATGCCGAGATGACGCAGGCAGTTCTGGCGGCGGCACGGCAGTATCCGGGGCAGGAGCGCCAGTATTTCGAGTTCGTGCAGAAGAACCAGCAGGTTCAGCAGCAGCTGCGCGCCCCGATTTTCGAGGACAAGGTGGTCGACCACATCGTCGCCGCGGCCAAGGTGACGGACAAAGAGGTCAGCAAGGACGAGTTGCAGAAGTTCGTCGAAGCGCTGGACGAGATGTGATCTGAGGAGCATGGACTTAACGGGGCCGTCCTGCGGGGCGGCCCTTTTCATTTGGCGATGGGGACTGACATGCCGGATTTTTTGCCTGATCTGCCGGTGGACGGCATTCTGGACTGTTTCAAGCGGTCGCCGGGAAATGAGATCAAGGCGGGCAAGTTCGACAGCCCGGATTCATCGGCTGCGCTGGTGGCGAATGCGTTTGGCTGGTTTCTGAACCGGGCCGCCGATTTGCCGCCCCTGCCGGGCGTGCCGGGCGGGCAGGCTTTGTCGGTGACGCTGGAGGCCGAAATGCGGTTTCCGTGGAAAGACGGGCGGCACCCGTGGCTGGATGTGGGCATCGAGACGGAGACCACGCTGATCGGGGTGGAAAGCAAACGGTACGAGCCGTTCCGACCGTCGAAGCGCAGCGACTTTTCGGATGTTTATGACAGCCCGATCTGGGGCAGCAAGATGCCAAAGTATCAGCGTCTGAGCCATGGGTTGATCGACGGGAGCCGGAGTTTCGAGGCGCTGGATGCGGTGGCATTGATCAAGCAGGCTTACGGGTTGTGCACGCGGGCGGAAAAGCGGGCGACCGGGGCGGTGCTGGTCTATCTGTATGCCGAGCCCAAGACCTGGGCGTCGGGCAAGGCGGTGGACCCGGCGCGGGTCGAAGTGCACCGGCGCGAGGTGGCGGCGTTTGGCAAGATGGTGGCGGGTGACGCGGTGGTGTTCGCGCCGCTGCGCTGGGCGGATCTGCTGGACCAGTGGGCGATGTTCGTGAAACTGCGCCCGCATGTGAAGGCATTGCGCGAGCGGTTCGGGGTGTTGGGCTAGGCGTAAGACATCGGCGCGTCCTTGCCTGGCGGTCATTCCTCGCCGATGGGAGCGAAGACTGACCGGAAGGGAAGGATGAGCGTTTGGGTGGACGGGATCGGCTTCAGCCGCTTTTACCGCTAACCCGAATGCCCCGGCAATTCGCGTGCCTCGGCCGCCCTTTGGCGTTCCTGCCACAGCACGAAGATGCCCGCGCCCGCGATGATGCAGATGCCGATCCAGCCCTGAGCGTCCGGCCAGTCGCGCCAGAAGGTCCAGCCCCACAGCACGCTCCACGCAAGGCCGGTGTATTCGAAGGGGGCGACGGTGGAGGCCGCGGCCATGCGGTAGGCCTGGGTCAGAAGCCACAGGCCGATGGCGGCGACGACGCCGCAGGTCATCATCAGGCCAAAATCGGTGGGATTGGGCGTGATCCAGCCGCGGGTCAGAAAGCCGAGGCTGGGGTCGGATTCATTGGCGTAAGCGCCGGTGTGCAAAACGGCGGCCATGAGAAGGGCGCAGGCAAGAAACACCGTGTTGCCCCAGAACGCTAGCGCCGAGGCGCTGTGCACGGTGCCCATGCGGCGAGCGGTGATCATGGCCACGGCATAGGTCAGGCCGGACAGGATCGGCAGCAGCGAGGTCCAGCTGAAGAGCGCGGTGCCGGGGTGCAGCATGACGACGACGCCGCCGAAGCCGAGGATAACGGCAAGCCAGGCGGGGAGGCCGACTTTTTCGCCCAGAACGCCGACCGACAAAAGGGTGATGAACAGGGGCGCAGAGTAGTAGAGGGCGACTGTCGTGGGCAACGGCAGGCCCGCCAACGCGATGTAGAAGGTGAAGTAGGCGAGGAACATGACGCAGCCGCGCAGGATCATCTGGCGGGTGCCGGAGTTGAACAGGCTGGCCCGGCCACCTTCGATCCAGACGAACAGCAAGAGGATCGGGGTGGAGGTTAGGCCGCGGATCGTCATCGCCTCATACAGCGGGTAGGCGCCGGAGATCAGTTTCAGAATGAGGTCTTGCACGGAAAAGACCGAGACGCCGCCGATGAGGCAGGCGATGCCGAGGGAGGTGGAGTTGCGTTTCATGGTGGTAGGTTAGGGGGTGGCGGACGGGCACGCTGGCCGGGAAGCGACCCGGTGAGGTCGGGGATGAGAGGGCGCCCAGATCTGGACGGAAACGCAGGTTGAATGAAATCAACGGGTTGGAGGGTGTCGCTTTAACAATGTCGAAAGGTTTGGCGATAACGCAGGCTTGAGCACGTTTGGCGTCATGTGAGATGGGCGGTCAAGATGGCTGGTGCAGATCGGGCTGAAGCGCCGCGACCTGGTCGCGCCCCGGTCAGAAAATCCAGACGTCGGAGGCTTGCAGGTTGATCTGACCGTTGAGGCTGACCAAAAGCACGGCGGCTGCGCTGCCGGTGCCATCGTCGTCGAAGAAAAGCCGGGTCAGATTGGTCGCGGCGTCATAATGCGCAACATATTGGGCCGAAGCAGCGGTCGCCACATCCCAAGCCAGATCGCCTGCACCAAGCACCGTCAGCGTGGCGACCCGGCTGTCAGCAAGTTGCAGCATGTCGGTGCCCGAGACGAAATCGGTGATCCGGTGATCCAACCCGGTGGTTGGCCCGATCACGAATGTGTCCGCACCCGCGCCGCCGGTAGCAAAGCAGGTGTTCCAGTCCATCTCGATCCGGTCCAGACCGTCGCCGCCGTTCATCGAGGTGTTGCCGGCGCGGGTATACAGATGATCATCGCCCGCCCCACCCATCAGGACAGTGCCGGCCCCATAGGCGAAAAGTTCATCATTGCCGTTTCCGCCATCGGCAAGGGTGGCGCCGACGATCGTGTCATTGCCGTCAAAGCCCATGACAGTGGACTGCCCGATCGAGGCAAAGAAGTTATCGGCGCCCTTTCCGAAATTGATTTGGCATTTGAAGGCGACATTGAAATCGGCATTCACGCTGACGCTTTCAAACCCTTTCAAGGTCGAGCCCAGGTTGTCCGTGACGATGCCGGTGATCTGATTGACCGTGAGGGTATAATTATCGGTCCGAACCGAAACACCAACCGTGTCGAACCCGCTGCCACCATCTGCGAAAACCGATTTGTCGATCCTTAGGCCAACGCTGTCGTCGCCTGCGCCGCTGCGGATCGCACCTCCACCGCCGAAGTCGACGATGGAATCATTCCCCGCACCAAGCTTGACCCAATCGCGGGCGGTCGACAGGATAATGTCGAACACCTCGAAATTCTGAAAGCTGACCGCCTGTATCGGTGTAACCGCTTCCAAGGCCGTGCTGATGCCAGCGGCGTCGATGTGGGCCGCGCCGGCGATCCGGATCTGCAGAAAGTCGGACCCCGTGCCACCATCCAGCGTGACATGGTAGCGGGTGGCATCTACGCTTCGAATTGTATCATTGCCATCGCCACCGTCGATCAAAATATCGCCCGAGCTGTGGCCCGCGATGCCAAAGGAGTCATTGCTTGCGCCGCCGTACAGTCCGACATTTCCCACAGTGCCGGCCAGCGAACTGTCCGTGATATAGTCATCACCGTCACCGCCATAAAGCATGTCGTTGCCGCCACCGCCGTTGACCGTGTCAGACCCATCGCCGCCAAAAAGCGTGTCGCTCCCCCTGGCGCCGTAAAGTTCATCATTGCCGATCCCGCCAAAAGGCTGCTGTTGCCGATATCGACGATCAGCACATCGTTGCCTTCATCGCCATAAAGCGTGTTTTCGCCGGTGCCGCCGAACAGATGATCGTCGTCAAGACCGCCGCCGAGCAGGTCGTTGCCCAGTCCGCCATAAATTGCATCGCCGCCAACGCCACCATAGAGCGTGTCATTGCCGCCAAGGCAGTAGATCACATCCTGTACGGCTGTACCGGAAAAGAAGTTGTCCAAATCATCAAGATAGGTATGGTCTTCGCCACAGCACACCCCCAAACCGCCTGAAAACCAACAACCCTAAGGCGGGTGTTCAAAAACACAACCCATAAAATGGTCAACGATGGGCCATGAAAAAACCGCGCGAAAGTTGCCCCTCGCGCGGTTTGGTCCGGGTTAACCCTTAGCGCGCGTCGCGCGGGTCGAAGTCGTTGGCGGCACCGATGTCGTCGAACAGTTCGGCGATTTCGAATTCCGCAGCGGCTTCTGCTTCGGCGGCGAGTTCCTGGATCGACTTGCCGGCAGCCTGCAGTTCGGCTTCCTGGGTCGAGCGTGCCACGTTCAGCGTCACCTTGGCGGTGACTTCGGGGTGCAGCACGACCGAGACGGTGTGCAGGCCCAGTTCCTTGATCGGACGGTCCAGAACGACCTGACCCCGGTTCACGGTGAAGCCGGCCTCGGTGGCAGCCTCTGCCGCGTCACGGGTGGTAACGGAGCCATAGAGCGCACCAGCGTCGGAAGCGGAGCGGATCACGACGAAAATCTGACCGTCGAGTTTCGCGCCGACAACTTCGGCTTCTTTCTTGGTGTCGAGGTTATGCGCCTCGAGCTGGGTTTTCTTGGCTTCGAACGACTTGATGTTGTTTTCGTTCGCGCGAAGCGCCTTGCCTTGCGGCAACAGGTAGTTGCGGGCGTAGCCGTCCTTGACGGAAACCACTTCGCCCATCTGGCCCAGTTTGGCCACGCGTTGCAGGAGGATGATTTGCATGACTATCTCCTCACTTCACGGCATAGGGCAGAAGGGCGAGAAAGCGGGCGCGCTTGATGGCGGCTGCCAGTTCGCGCTGCTTTTTGGCCGAGACGGCGGTGATGCGCGACGGCACGATCTTGCCACGTTCGGAAATGTAGCGTTGCAGCAGGCGCGTGTCTTTGTAGTCGATGGCCGGAGCATTGTCGCCCGAGAAGGGGCAAACCTTGCGGCGGCGGAAAAACGGTTTGTTCGCCATGTTATTGTCCTTTCCCGATCAACGACGGTTGCCGCCGCCGAAGCCACCCGAAGGGGCCCCGCGGTCACCACCAAAGCCACCACCACCGGAACGTTCCGGGCGGTCGCCACCAAAGCTGCGCTCGGGACGGTCGCCAAAGCTGCGCTCGCGACGTTCGCCGCCGCCAAACCCATTGCCGCCATCACGGTCGCCGCGTTCGCGGTCGTCACGCTTTTGCATCTGGGCCGAGGGGCCTTCGACATGGGCATCGACCTTGATGGTCAGAATGCGCATCACGTCATCATGCAGGCGCATCAGCCGTTCCATTTCCTGTACGGCGGCCGAGGGCGCATCCGATTTCAGAAAGGCGTAGTGGCCCTTGCGGTTCTTGTTGATCTTGTAGGCCATCGTCTTGACGCCCCAGTATTCGTGTTCAACGATCTTGCCGCCGTTGTCCGCGATGACTGCCGAGAAGTGTTCGATGAGGCTTTCGGCCTGCGCGGAGGACAAGTCCTGACGCGAAATGAAAACATGCTCGTAAAGCGGCATGCGGTCTCCGATCATTATCAGGCGCATTTCATAGGACGGGCTATTCTTTCCGCGGCCCGTCCACGAGAGGCTGCGCCATTGCGTGGAATTGCGGAAAGATGCGCGGCTTATAGCGGGATTGGGCGGGGATGCAAGGGCGGTGCCCGGAACCATATATCTGGAGTTTCACTGCCCGAGAGGTCAGGGGGAGTGTACGACTTTAGCGGGCAGAGGGGGGCAGGCCAAATATCGCGTCGAAGGCCCAGGTGAAAAGGTAGGTGTAGGCGATGAACATGGCGATCAGGCCCGCTTCGAGGGTGACGGCGTGGAGCAGGCTGATGTCCAGCCACCAGGAAAGGACGGGAACCAGCAAGAGGGTTAGGCCGCCTTCAAACAGCATGGCATGCAGGGCGCGGCGTGACAGCGGGCGGCCCTTGACGGTCTGGCGAGCCTCCCAGCGTTCAAAGATTGCATTGTAGATCAGGCTCCACCCCATCGCGACTGCGGCAGAGATGGCGGACAGCAGGAAACTCTGGCCGGGAGAGGCGTCGGACATCAGAAGCAGTCCGGACCCGGCGACGAGGATGCCGAGGGTTTCGAAGCTGACGGCATAGGTGATCTTGCGGATGAGGGGCGTCATGGGATGCATCAAGGCGATTGCGACGACGGGGTCAAGAGCGGTGCTGGCGTTGTGCGATGGGGTGGGGCAGGGTATTCGAAAGAAAACCTGAGGGGGACCAGATGAGCCGCGCATTCGTATTTCCGGGACAAGGGGCGCAGACAATCGGCATGGGGCGGGCCTTGGCTGCGGCCTATCCGGCGGCGCAGGCCGTCTTTGACGAGGTCGATGACGCCTTGGGGGAAAAGCTGTCGCATCTGATTTGGGAGGGGACGATCGAGGCGCTGACGCTGACGCAGAATGCGCAACCGGCGCTGATGGCGACCTCGATGGCGGCGCTGGCGGCGTTGGACGCCGAGGGCTTCGGCATGTCGGACGTCGCCTTTGTGGCGGGGCACAGTTTGGGCGAATATTCGGCGCTGTGCGCGGCGGGATCGCTGGGTCTGGCGGATACCGCACGACTGTTGCGCATTCGGGGCCGCGCGATGCAGGAGGCGGTGCCAGTGGGTGTGGGGGCGATGGCGGCGCTGCTGGGGCTGGATTTTGCGGCGGCTGCGGAGGTGGCGGCAGAGGCGGCGCAGGGCGAGGTCTGTCAGGCGGCGAATGACAACGATCCGATGCAGGTGGTGGTGTCAGGCCATCGCGGCGCGGTGGAGCGGGCGCTGGAGATTGCCAAGGCCAAGGGGGCCAAGCGGGCGTTGCTGTTGCCGGTGTCGGCACCGTTCCATTGCGCCCTGATGCAGCCCGCGGCGGCGGTGATGGCGGAAGCGCTGGCCGCGGTGGATATTCTGGCGCCATCGGTGCCGGTCGTCGTGAATGTCCGCGCCGAGGCGGTGACCGAGCCCGACCGGATCCGGGCGCTGCTGGTGGCGCAAGTGACGGGGTCGGTGCGCTGGCGGGAATCGGTGCTGTGGCTGGAAAGCGCGGGGGTTGCCGAGTTTTGGGAGATCGGGGCGGGCAAGGCCTTGTCGGGCATGATCAAACGGACCGCGAAAGAAGCCGTGACCCGGGCAGTGGGAACGCCGGAAGATGTGGTGGCGGCGCGCGGCTGACGATTTTTCTGCGAAAAATCGGGGTGGGAACCGGGGCGATTTTTCTGCGAAAAATCGGGTGAGGATTGGGGGGGGGCGGATATGAACATCGACAGTTATCTGGCGTTTGCGGCAGCCTCGGTTGCTTTGGCGGCGGTGCCGGGGCCGACTGTGACGGTGATCATTGCCAACGCCTTGCGCTATGGCACCCGCGCCGGGGTGATGAATGTCCTGGGCACCCAGGCCGGGGTGGTGCTGTGGCTGGGCGTTGCGGTGCTGGGGCTGAACGCGATGATTGGGGTCATGGGCGTCTGGTTTGACGTGCTGCGCTATGCGGGCGCCGCCTATCTGATCTGGCTGGGGATCAAACTGTTCCGCTCGAACGGCGATCTGGCGGTGGCGGTGGACCGGGCGCGGCCGCGCGGATCGTTTTTCCTGCAAGGCTTTGTGGTGATCCTGTCCAACCCCAAGATGCTGGTGCTGTTTGGCGCGCTGATCCCGCCGTTTCTGACCCGAGGGGGCGACACCGGGCGGGAAACGCTGTTGCTGGGACTGACATTCGCGGTGATCGCCTGCGCCAGTGACACAGGTTATGCGCTGGCGGCGGGGCGGGCTGGCAGCTGGTTGTCGCGGTCGCGCATTCGGGCGATCGAGATTGTCAGCGGCTGTTTTCTGACGTCGGGCGGGGCGTGGATGGCGTTGAAGGGGCGATAGGCTGGGAATCAGGCCGTTGAGGGACAAGGATGGCGTTGGTTTTGCGGGTGACGTCGTCGCGTTGAAAGCCTGGAAGCGCTTCAATCACCGGGACCACGGCCTTGCGGAGGGCTTCGCGCTTGGTGGCATCGCGCATGAAGCTGGTGTTTTGGGGGTGACCGCTGCCCTGGTATTCGATGGCGGCAGTCAAATGGCCAAAGCGGTTGACCACGGCGAAGTCGAGGCGCCTGGAGTTGATGGGCGCATAGCCTGCCTTGCGCGCCTCGGGTGAGCCTTTGCCCTCGCGCACCCGTATGACTTCACCGAGGCTGACTTGCGCCGTGACACGGTGGCCGTCGCCATGGTTTCTGACGATGTATTCCAGCACTGGCAGCAAGCGGGCTTCTTCGCGGTCAAGACGCGGCAGTTTCAAACTCGACAACCGAGATAGCCAGCATTTGATCGCGTGGATCGCTGTGTTGGGCGCGGGTGGGTCGGGTCTGATGCCTGACCGCTGTTGCGCCTTGTTCTTGTAATATGTGGCGTTGGGCCTGAAAACATACGGTTTCCGCCTGGTTCGGCTTTTTCGCAGTATCAGAGCGACGGCGAAAACCACCAATAGAAAAGCCAGCCCCCCGAGGGCGCCGTCGGGATTGGGCGATATTTGTGCGGCGTAGGGAGAGGTTGCCTCCCGTGCGGCGAACAATATCGGTGCGAAATTCAGTCTTCAGAGGCCACTATGGACATGCAGATTGGCGACTTCGCAATGCGATTTGGTCCAAAGGGTGGCGCGATGGGGGATTGGTTGCTATTGACGGATAGCTAATATGGGGATGGGAATGTTCGATCTGACGGGAAAATCGGCGCTGGTCACCGGCGCTTCGGGGGGGATCGGCGGCGAGATTGCGCGCGTGCTGCATGCTGCGGGGGCATCGGTGGCGCTGTCGGGGACGCGGGTGGAGCCGCTGGAGGCGCTGGCGGCCGAACTGGGGGCGCGGGCCTTCGTAGTGCCGTGCAATCTGGGCGATGCGGCCTCGGTCGAGGCATTGCCCAAGGCGGCGATCGCGGCGATGGGGGCGGTGGATATTCTGGTCAACAATGCCGGGATCACCCGCGACAATCTGTTCATGCGGATGTCGGATGAGGAATGGTCAAGCGTCATCGACGTCAACCTGACCTCGACGTTCCGGCTATGCCGGGGGGTGTTGCGCGGCATGATGAAGGCGCGGTGGGGACGGATTGTGAATATTTCGTCGGTGGTCGGGGCGACCGGCAATCCGGGGCAGGGCAATTATGCGGCCAGCAAGGCCGGTATGGTCGGCATGTCGAAAAGTCTTGCCGCAGAGGTGGCCAGCCGCAATATTACGGTGAACTGCGTGGCACCGGGGTTCATTGCGACCGCGATGACGGGCAAGCTGTCAGAGGACCAGACGGCGCGGATTTTGACAGCGGTGCCGGCCGGGCGGATGGGCACGCCGGCGGAAATTGCGGCGGCGGTTCTGTATCTGGCCAGCCCGGAAGCGGGCTATGTCACCGGGGCGACCTTGCATGTGAACGGCGGCATGTCGATGATCTGACATGCGGCTTGGAAAGGGTTTGCCTTGTGGCAGCGCCCTTGCTATAGGCCCGCAGGAATACGCCGGGGCCGTTGTGCCGGTGGCCCGATCCGTCGGGGACGAGCGCCCTGACAGGGGCAGGAACGAACCGCGGGCAAGCCCGCTACGATAAAGGAAGTAACATGAGCGACATCGCTGATCGTGTGAAGAAGATCGTCGTCGAGCATCTGGGCGTCGAGGGTGACAAAGTGACCGAGAACGCCTCGTTCATCGACGATCTTGGGGCAGACAGCCTTGACACCGTCGAACTGGTCATGGCGTTCGAGGAAGAATTCGGGATCGAGATTCCGGATGACGCCGCCGAGACGATCCAGACCTTCGGCGACGCGGTGAAGTTCATCACTTCGGCGTCCTGACTTCATCGACCTTTGGTCGGACGAGGGCATCCTTTGGGGTGCCCTTTTGTTTTGCGGTGGTGATCGTGGCAGGCACTGGAGGGTTTCACACCCTCCAGACCTCCTGTGGGATATTTCGGAACAGATGAATGGGGTGGGGCGAAATTTTAAGCAAAGTGTCGGGAAGGGAGCCGGGCGCAGCTTTGGCTTGAGTGCGGCACCGTCTCGGGTGAAGCTGTGGCCGGGGTGGCGCGGGGGTGGTCATGGCGAGTTTGGCGGCGATGTATGGTGCGGGGGCGGGGGCGCAGAGTTTTCTGGGGCTGCCGTTGTGCCGGGATCTGGCGCGGCTGGAGGCGGATATTGCGCTGATTGGGGCGGCGGGGTGCACGCCTTATGCGTCGGTCGGGTTCTATTGTGCGGGCGGGCCGGCGGCGGTGCGCGAGGCGGGGGCGGCTTATGGCGCGGCCCTGGGGCATATGAATTTCGACCTCGGCGGACCGGTGTTGCCGGAGGGCGTCACGGCGGTGGATGCCGGGGATCTGCCGCAGGACGCGGGCGATGCGGCGGGCAACCGGGCGCGGATTTTTGGCGCGGTCAGCCAGATTTTGGACAAGGACGCGGTGCCGGTGCTGATTGGCGGCGACGATTCCGTGCCGATCCCGATGCTGGAGGCGTTTGGGGCGCGGGGGCGGTTCGTGGTGTTGCAGATCGACGCGCATATCGATTGGCGCGACGCGGTGGACGGCGAGACGCTGGGGTTATCCTCGACCATGCGGCGGGCGTCGGAGATGGCGCATATCGGACAGATCATTCAGGTTGGTCAGCGCGGCATCGGGTCGGCGCGCGGGCAGGACGTGGCGGATGCGCTGGCCTGGGGTGTGGAGTTTGTCGCGGCGGGCGAGGTGGCGCGGGCGGGGGTGTGGCGGGCGGTGGATTTGATCCCGGCGGGGGCGGCGGTGATCATCTGTCTGGATCTTGATGCGTTTGATCCGGGCATCATGCCGGCGGTGATCGGGCGGACGGCGGGGGGGCTGGGCTATTGGCAGGTGCTGGAGCTGATCGGGGCGGTGGCGGAAAAGGCGCGGATTGCCGGGTTTGGCATGGCGGAGCTGATGCCGTCGCGCGATATAGACGGGCAGGGGGCGCTGCTGGCGGCGCAGATGCTGGCGGCGGTTGTGGGCGTGATTGCAAGGCAAAGGGTGTAGGGCATGAGCAAGTTTAATCAACCACTGGGCGGCAATGACATGCCGCGGTTTGGCGGGCCGGCGACGATGATGCGGCTGCCGACGCAGGTGGGGGCCAAGGGGCTGGACGCGGCGTTCATCGGCATTCCGATGGATATTGGCACGTCGAACCGGCCGGGAACAAGGTTGGGGCCACGGCAGATCCGGGACGAGAGCCGGATGCTGCGGCCCTACAACATGGCGACGGGTGCGGCCCCGTTCGAGCATTTGCAGGTGGCCGATATTGGCGATGTGCCGATCAACACCTTTGATCTGAAGAAATCCATCGGCATCATCGAGGCGTTCTATGATGGCGTGCTGGCCGATGGGGCGGTGCCGCTGACGCTGGGCGGGGATCACACGCTGACCTGGCCGATCTTGCGGGCAATCCGCAAAAAGCACGGGCCGGTGGCGTTGATCCATGTCGATGCCCATGCCGATATCAACGACACGATGTTCGGCGAGAAGGTGGCGCATGGTTGTCCCTTCCGGCGGGCCTGGGAGGATGGCTGTCTGTTGAACGACCGGGTGTTTCAGATTGGCTTGCGCGGGACCGGCTATGGGCCGGATGATTTCGACTGGGGCCGCGAAAAGGGCTGGACCGTGGTGCAGGCGGAGGCGTGCTGGCATCAGAGTCTGAAGCCGCTGATGGAGCAGGTTCGGGCGAAGATTGGCGATGCGCCGGTGTACCTCAGCTATGATATCGACAGTCTGGACCCCGCGTTCGCGCCGGGGACGGGGACGGTGGAGCCCGGCGGGCTGACCATCTGGCAGGGGCTGGAGATTGTGCGGGGCTGTGCGGGGTTGAATCTGGTTGGCGGTGATCTGGTCGAGGTGTCGCCGCCTTACGACCCAAGCGGCAACACGGCGCTGATCGGGGCCAATCTGCTGTATGAAATGCTGTGCGTCATGCCGGGGGTGCCGCAGCGGACATAGGCCCCTAGGGGCGGTAACGAAAGACGCCAACCCGAACCGGGGGTTGGCGTTTTTTCGGGGGCCGATTTCTGCGTCATGCGGTCCGCGCATCACGCCCTGCCGGGCGGTCTTTGCTGTGAGAAGCGGGCAGCGCCCGCGCAGACGCGACGCGCAGCTATTCGGCGGCCATGCCCTGTTGAGGCCGGTGGTCCTGGTCTTGCGCCTCTTGCACCTGGGTCAGATCGGTCATCCGGGCGCGCAGATCTTGCTGATCGGCGGCCAGAAGCGCGATGCGTTCGGCGAGGATTGCGGCTTCGGGGCTTTCAGGTTCTGCCTCTTTCTCGCCGAAGACATGACCGAAGATCTTGCCCAAGAGCCAGGACAGGTCGTCCATGATCAGATAGAACGACGGCACGACCACCAGGCTGAGTACGGTGGACACGATAATGCCGCCGATCACGGCGGTTGCCATCGGGGCCCGGAACGCGCCGCCTTCGCCGACGCCAAGCGCCGAGGGCAGCATGCCGGCCGACATCGCGATCGAGGTCATCACGATGGGACGCGCCCGTTTGTGGCCCGCCTCGATCACCGCCTCGAGGCGGGACATGCCGCGCACCCGCATTTCGATGGCGAAGTCGATCAACAGGATGGCGTTCTTGGACACGATGCCCATCAGCATGAGGATACCGATCAGCACCGGCATGGACAGAGCCGAGCCGGTGATGATCAGCGCCGCCGCCACGCCGCCGATGGCCAAGGGCAGCGAGAACAGGATCGTGAAGGGCTGGATCGCCGAGCGGAACAGGAGGATCAGCACCGAGAGCATCATCATCAGACCCAGAAGCATGGATTTGACGAAGCTGGCAAAGAGTTCAGTCTGGATTTCGGCGTCGCCGGATTCTTCAAGATGGGCGGTGCCGGGCAGTTTGATCGACGCGGCAATCTCTTTGAACCGGGCGCTGGCAGTGCCGAGGGCAACGCCGACCGGCAAGTTGGCCCCGATGATCGCCAGCCGTTCGCGGTTCAGGCGTTTGACCGATGACGGGCCTTCGCCCAGCGAGACATCCGCCACGGCCGACAATGGCACGGTAGCCCCGGTTGACGTGGTCAGTTTGAGTGTCGCGATCCGGTTGATGTCGTCGCGGGTCGCATCGTTCAGTCGGACCCGGATCGGGATCAGGCGGCTGTCGAGTGACACTTTGGCGAGCGAAGCATCGTAATCACCGATGGTGGCGACGCGGACCACAGAGGCGATCTGGGCGGTGGTGATGCCCAGACGGGCCGCCTCACCGGGGCGCGGGGTGATTTGCAGTTCGGGTCGGGGCAGGGCGCCTTCGACCGTCACATCCGCCAGCGTCGGTTCGCCGCGCAATCCGTCCAGCAGAAGTTTGACGGCACCGTCCAGATCGGCCTCGTTGGCCGCCAGCACCGAGAAGCTGATTTCGCGCGAGCCACGGTCGTCCAGTTTCAGCGCCCGGATGTCGGGAATGGTGGCAAGGCGTTTGAACACCTCTGCCTCGATCTCGTTCTGAGCGACCGGGCGGCCCTGGTTCTTGACCTCTGGCACCATCCAGCCGATCAGCGGAATGGTGCGCCCGACCTGCGACATTTTCAGGAGAAGGCCGTGGTCGAGTTTGTCGAGGATCACGGTGACGGTGGCACGGCGCACGTCAAGATCGCCGGTCGGCGCGGCACCGCCCAGGATCACGATGTTGTCGATATAGGGAATGTCCCGGATCTTGTCGTAGATCGCACGGGTGGCGCGGTCGGTGTCGTCCAGCGTCGAGCCGGGCGGCAGTTCGACCGAAACGGTGATGCGGCTGGCATCGTCCGGCGGGATGAACGACCCGGGGACGCCCATCAGGGCGATGACCGAGAACACCACGGCCGCCACAGCCGCGACCAGCGTGACGTAATAGCGGCCAAAGCGGAACCAGCCGAATCTCCAGGTGCCGGTGGTGGCACCGACGAACCACAGATAGCTGCGGATGATCCAGCCGTCCTGATGCTGATGTTCGTTGCCGGCATCGGAGGAGCGCATGAAATAGGCGGCCATCATCGGCGTGATCAGGCGGGCGACCAGCAGCGAGAACATCACGGCGACGGCGACGGTGATGCCGAACTGCCGGAAATACTGCCCCGGAATGCCCGGCATGAAGCTGACCGGCACAAAAACCGCGATGATCGTGCCCGAGGTTGCGATGACGGCGAGGCCGATCTCGTCGGCGGCGTCAATGGCGGCGCGGAACGGCGATTTGCCCATGCGGATGTGTCGGGCGATATTCTCTATCTCCACAATCGCGTCGTCCACCAGAATCCCGGTGGCAAGGGTCAGCGACAAAAAGCTGATCAGGTTCAGCGAAAAGCCCAGAAGGTCCATGACCCAGAAGGTCGGGATGGCCGACAAGGGCAGGGCGACGGCGGCGATCAGGGTGGCGCGCCAGTTGCGAAGGAACAGGAACACCACGATCACGGCCAGCAGCGCACCTTCAAGCAGGGTGTCGATGGCGGCCTGATAATTGCCGACGGTGAAGAACACGGTTTCGTCGATCAGTTTGATCGCAACTTCGGGATGGGCGGCGCGGATCGCATCGATCTGGGTGTTAACGGTCTTGGCGACCGAGACTTCGGACGAGCCTTTCGAGCGGAACACGCCGAAGGTCACGACCTGCTGGGTGCCAAGGCGGGAAAAGCTGCGCAATTCGGTGAACGTGTCATTGATGGTGCCAAGGTCGGACAGCACGACATGGCGACCGGACGGCAGCGAGATCGTGGTCGCGGACAGTTTGGCCACGGTGGCGGCATCGCCCATCGTGCGGATCGCCTGTTCGCTGCCGCCAAAGTCGGCACGGCCCCCGCCCAGATTGGTGTTGGTCAGCCGCAGTTGCTGCGACACCGCTTGGGCGGTGATGCCAAAGCTGTCGAGTTTCACGGGATCAAGTTCGATGCGAACCTCGCGGTCCGCACCGCCATAGCGGTCAACCCGGCCAATGCCGGGGCGGCCTTGCAGCCCGCGCTTGACCACGTCATCGACAAACCACGACATTTCTTCAAAGGTCATCGACGGCGCGGTCACGGCGAAGGTCATGATCGCCTGGCCTTCGACATCGACCCGGGTGACATTCGGCGCATCGACATCAGCGGGCAAGTCGCCCTTGATGCGGTCGATGGCGTCCTTGGTGTCCTGCACGGCCTTTTCGGTCGCGACCTCCATGCGGTATTCGACAATGGTGGTCGAATTGCCGTCCAGCACTGACGAGGTCACGTTCTTGACGCCGTTGATGCCGGCCACCGCATCTTCGATGACCTTGGTGACCTGGGTTTCCATTTCGGCAGGTGCCGCGCCGGGCTGGCTTACGGAGACGGCAACGATGGGCACGTCGATGTTGGGGAACCGGGTGATCGGCATAGCGTTGAAGGCCTGCCAGCCCAGCACCAGCAAGATGACAAAGGCCAGCAGCGGTGCGACCGGATTGCGGATGGACCATGCGGAGAAGTTCATCTGTGCCTCGTTCAGTTTATCGCGGCCGGGGCCGGAACTGGGTTGATCTTGTCGCCGTTGCTGACAAATGCGCCAGCCTTGGCCACGATGGTTGCGCCGTCGGTCAGGCCGGACAGCACTTCTACCCAGCGGCCATCGCGGATACCGGTGGTGATGATGACGCGGGACACGGTGGCGTCTTTGACCACCATCACAGTGGTTTCACCGTTTTCGGACCCGACCGCCGTGACTGGCACCGCAAGGGTGTCGCGTTCCGTGACCAGAATGTCAGCCTCGGCAAACATGCCGGAGCGGACGGTCGCGCTGGCGTCGATCCAGATCCGGGCACGGCCCAGACGTGAGGTGGTGTCGATGGTCGGTTCGACAAGACGGATATGGCCGGTGAGTTTTTCGGGCGATGCGGCCAGTTGCAGGGTCGCGGTCTGACCAGAGGACAGGCGGGCCAAATCAGCCTCGGCCACATCGGCGCGCAGTTCAAGGGCGCCGTCGCGGGTGATGGTGAACATCGGGCCACCCGAGGCCGAGGCGATTGCGCCAAGTTGGGCATTGCGGGCCACGACGACGCCCGCCACCGGTGCCACGACATTGGTGCGCGACAATTGCAGATCGAGTGTGTCGATCTGGGCCATCACCAGCGTTTCCTGCGCCTTGGCGGATGCAAGCGATCCCTGCGCCACGGTCACCCGGGCGGTAGCCGAGGTCAGGGCGGCCTGGGTCTGGTCATTGGCGGCGTTGGTCGCGGAGCCTTGTTTCATCAGCGCGGCGGTGCGGGTTGCCACCCGTTGCGCCTCTGCCGCCGCGGACTGGGCGTCAAGCAGTTGCGCCTCTGCCTGCGCGATGCCGGCCTTGACCGAGGCGACATTGGCCATCAGCTGGCTTTTCTGCAAGGTCAGCGTGGCAGTGGAAAGCGTAGCCAGCACCTGACCCGCCGTGACGGTATCCCCGACATCGGCATTCAGCGCCTCGATCGGCTGACCCTCGATCAGGGGTTGCACGATGACCTGTTCGACCGGGCCGATCAGACCGGAGGCCAGCACGTGATCCTGCAAATGGCGTTTGGCGACTGCGGTGACGGTGATGGCGGGCAGATCGGAGGCGGCGGCAGCGGCGGGTGTGGCCGCGGCATCGGGGGCCGCAGGTGCCGCGGCGGTCTCGGCCCAGAGCGGTGCGGCTAGGGCTGCGATGAGGGCGGCGGAGGACAGGAGCAGGCGCATGGGTTCAGGCTTTCCGGGCGGAGGTGGTGACGTCGTCCAGCGTCTGGTGAATGGTACGGACTATCATGGTCTTCAATTCCTTCTGGTCCAGTCCCTGGGCGCAATTCAGGCAGGCTGCCGACTTGAACAGGACCATGATGAAAGCGGCAGAGGCGGAAAACCGCGCGGCCGCCTCTTTTTGCGACAAACCGGTTTCTGCGGAAAACACGTCGATAAAACAGCCGGTGATCACGGATTCCATTTGCTGCGCCGCGGCACCAAGTTCGGGCGAGCGGCGGGCGGCGGCCTGAATTTCGGACCACAATTCGCCGTCCTTGTGGTGGCTGTCTTCGAAAATCCGCAGCGCGACCATTTGGCGCAAGGTTTGCATCGGGGTCGGCGAACTGATGATCAAGGCGAAGTCGTGCTGGATTTCGGCAAGGTCCAGCGTGATCATGCCCGAGATAATCGCGGCTTTTGACGGGAAGTACCGGTAGAAATTGCCGACGCTCATGCCGGCCGCGCGGGCCAGATCCTGCATCGACGCCCCGTCAAAGCCTTTTTCAACAAAGGCCTGACGCACCGAAGCCAGAATCTCGGCGCTGCGCTGATCCGCATGTGGCTGTGCGGCGGGGGAGAGGGCAAGTTGCATCGGGAGCCTTGGCAAAACTGCGAATGAACGTTCATTCACGACATAGAAGAAACTGTCGCGGGGTCAAGCCCTATATTCATTCGTATATGTTTATCAGATTTACATCCCAATGGGAAGTGGCCGAAATGCCGCAGCGCAGCGGGGCAGAGGCGGGATGTCGGGCGGGCCGCTGGAGGGTTTCACACCCTCCAGACCTCCTGTGGGATATTTGGGAACAGATGAACGGGCGCGAAATTTTAGATAAATTGTGCGGGGTGCCGGGTGGCAAGGGTGGTCGAGTTGCACGGGGTTTGCGGGGCGTGTATCACCCATTGGACAATAGGGGCGGAGGCGGATCATGCGGCGGGTGGTGGTGACGGGTTTGGGGATGGTGACACCGCTGGCTTGCGGCGTCGATGCGACATGGGAGCGGCTGTTGGCCGGACAATCGGGGGCCGGGACGATCACGCGGTTTGATCCGGCCGGTGTGATCACGCAATATGCCTGCGAGATTCCGCGGGGCGATGGGTCGGACGGCACATTCAACCCAGATGACTGGATGGAGCCGAAGGACCAACGTAAGGTCGATGACTTTATCATCTACGGCATGACGGCGGCGGTGCAGGCGGTGGCGGATTCGGGCTGGGCGCCGGCCAATGAAGAAGAACGTTGCCGGACCGGGGTGATGATCGGGTCGGGGATTGGCGGCTTGCAGTCGATTGCCGAGACGGCGGTGCTGATCAAGGAGCGGGGCAGCAAGCGGGTGTCGCCGTTCTTTATTCCGGGGTCGTTGATCAATCTGATCTCGGGGCAGGTCTCGATCCGGTTCGGCTTCAAGGGGCCGAACCATGCGGTGGTGACGGCCTGTTCGACCGGGGCCCATGCGATTGGCGATGCTGCGCGGATGATCGCGTTCGACGATGCCGATGTGATGGTGGCGGGCGGCGCCGAAAGCCCGATTTGCGAGATTGGCATTGCCGGGTTCAACGCCTGCAAGGCGCTGTCCACCAAGCGGGCGGATGACCCGACCAAAGCCAGCCGCCCCTATGATGCGGACCGCGACGGCTTTGTGATGGGCGAAGGCGCGGGTGTGGTGGTGCTGGAGGAATACGAGCACGCCAAGGCGCGCGGTGCGAAGATATATGCCGAAGTGCTGGGCTATGGGCTGTCGGGCGATGCTTACCACATCACCGCGCCGTCCGAGTCGGGCGAGGGCGGTTACCGGTCGATGCAGATGGCGTTGAAGCGGGCGGGGCTGCGGCCGGATCAGGTCGATTACATCAACGCGCATGGCACCTCGACCATGGCCGACACGATTGAGCTGGGCGCGGTCGAGCGGCTGCTGGGCGATGCGGCGGCAGGCGCGGTGATGTCGTCTACCAAGTCGAGCATCGGCCATCTGCTGGGGGCTGCAGGTGCGGTGGAGGCGATCTTCTGTGTGCTGGCCCTGCGCGATCAGGTGTGCCCGCCGACGATCAACCTGGACAGTCCTGCGGTGATGCCGAAGCTGGATCTGGCGGCGAACAAGGCTGTCAAGCGGCGGGTGGATGTGGCGCTGTCGAATTCGTTCGGCTTTGGCGGCACCAATGCCAGTCTGGTGCTGGGGCGGGTCGGATGATCTGGCGCAACGTCGCCTCGAACGCGCTGACGCTGTTCATTGTTCTGCTGGTGATCGGGTCGGGCCTGTTGACCTGGGCGCGGCAGATTTATGTCGGGCCGGGACCGCTGAACCAGGCGGTGTGTTTCCGGGTGGAGCGGGGCGCCACGATTTCGGCGGTCAGTCAGGTCTTATTGCAGCAAGGGGCGGTGGCTGATGCGCAGATATTCCGGATGGGTGCGGAATATTCCGGGCAGCGCGACAAGCTGAAATTCGGCAGCTATCTCATTCTGCCGCAAGCCTCGATGGCGGGGATTGTGGATGTTCTGACCAGCGGCGGGCAATCGACCTGCGGGCAGGATGTCAACTTCCGGATCGGGGTTGCCGTGGCCGAGGTGGTGCTGCGCAAGCTGGACCCGGCGACCAACAAATATGTCGAGGTGGTGAAGTTTGATCCGGCGGCGGGGGCCGCGCCGGCGGAATATGTCACGGCGAGCGCGGAGCCCGATCTGCGCTGGCGGGTGACTTTGGCGGAAGGCGTGACCAGCTGGCAGGTGGTCGAGGCGTTGAAGGCAGCGGATTTCCTGACGGGCGAGGTCAAGGCGGTGCCGTTGGAGGGCACGCTGGCACCGGGATCCTACGAGGTCGACAAGGGCAGCGACCGCAACGCCATGCTGGCCGCGATGACGAAGTTGCAGGCTGGGACACTGGCCGAGTTGTGGGCGACGCGGGCGGAGGGTTTGCCCTACAAGACACCCGAGGACGCGTTGATCATGGCGTCGATCGTCGAGAAGGAGACCGGGGTGGCAGAAGAGCGGCCTCAGGTGGCCTCGGTCTTTCTGAACCGGCTGGCGCAGGGCATGAAGTTGCAGACCGATCCGACGGTGATTTATGGCGTGACCAAGGGCAAGGGACTGCTGGGCCGGGGATTGCGGCAAAGCGAACTGCGGCGCGAGACACCGTGGAATACGTATGTGATTGATGGCCTGCCCGCGACGCCGATCGCCAATCCCGGGCGGGCGGCGATTGCGGCGGCATTGAACCCGGCCAGCACGAAATATCTGTTCTTTGTGGCGGATGGATCGGGTGGTCATGCGTTTGCCGAGACGCTGGAGCAGCACAACATCAACGTAGCCAAATGGCGGGCGATCGAAGCGGCGCAAGGGGTGACGGATAGCAGCGGGACGGGAGGCGGGAACTGAGGCGCAGGTGCGCGGTTAACAAACGGTTAACGATGCGCACAGCAAGCCTATGATCCTGCTGGATTTTATGGTTGACTTTGCGTCCGGTCCGCAGTAGATATTGTGCATGATGGAAGAGGTGGGCAAGCGGCGCGGGGGCAACCCCGGGGCCGCTTTTTCATTGCGCAGGGATCGGACGTGAGAGGGCAGGTTGGGCAGGCATGACGATCAAATTCTCTGCCGGGGAGCAAGCGCCGGCTGACGTGCTGGCGACCACGGAAAGCGCCTTGCAAGACGCTACGGAACGGTTGTCCCGGCTGATCGACAGGATCAGGGCCGGGCACTTTCAGGATGCAAAACTGGCCCCCGAGACAGTCAAGGAACTGAACCGGGCGCTGCAAGTGGTGATTATAGGGAAACGCGATGCTGAACTCCTCCGCAAGCATGTTACCGGGACTGTCGGAGCCCGCGCGCTCGACTTTCACGCCGCGCGGGATGAGATCGGGCGCAGGCTGGCTCGCCTCCGCGACGCAGAGCCAGGTTGACGAATTTCTGGCGGGGCTGAGCGAGAACGCCCTGCTGGCGTTGCCGTGGATGTTCGAATTCTGGGCCCTGCCGCATCAGTTGCCGCCCGATGGGGCGTGGAAAACCTGGGTGATCATGGGGGGGCGCGGCGCGGGGAAAACCCGGGCCGGGGCGGAATGGGTCAGATCGGAGGTCGAGGGCGCGGGGCCGGGCGATCCGGGCACGGCGCGGCGGGTCGCTTTGGTGGGCGAGACGGTCGATCAGGTCCGCGACGTGATGATTTTCGGCGAGAGCGGGATACTGGCCTGTTCGCCGCCCGACCGGATGCCGGAGTGGCAGGCGGGGCGCAAACAACTGGTCTGGCCCAACGGTGCGGTGGCGCAGGTGTTTTCGGCGCATGAGCCCGACAGCCTGCGCGGGCCGCAGTTTGATGCGGCCTGGGTCGATGAGCTGGCGAAGTGGAAGAAGGGGCAGGAGACCTGGGACCAGTTGCAGTTTGCTTTGCGGCTGGGCGAGAACCCGCGCCAGGTTGTCACCACGACGCCGCAGAATGTGGGGGTGTTGAAGGCGATCCTGAAGAACCCGTCGACGGTCAAGACCCATGCGCCGACGGCGGCGAACCGGGCCTATCTGGCGGCCTCGTTTCTGGAGGAGGTGCAGGCGCGCTATGCCGGCACGTCGCAGGGGGCGCGGGAGCTGGAGGGACTGCTGATCGAGGAGGTCGAGGGCGGTTTGTGGTCGATGGCGGCGCTGGAGGCGGGTCGGATTGAGGTGGTGCCGGTGTTGTCGCGGATCGTGGTGGCCGTCGATCCGCCGGTCACGGGGCACAAGGGGTCGGACGCCTGCGGCATCGTTGTCGTGGGCGCCTTCACGGAGGGGCCGCCGCAAGACTGGCGGGCGGTGGTGCTGGAGGATTGCACGGTCACCGGCGCCTCGCCGGATGTCTGGGCGCGGGCGGCGATTGCGGCGATGGACCGGCACAAGGCCGACCGGCTGGTGGCAGAGGTCAACCAGGGCGGCGATCTGGTGGAGCGGATGATCCGGCAGATTGATCCTTTGGTGCCGTACCGGGCGGTGCGGGCGACGCGCGGGAAACTGGTGCGGGCGGAGCCGGTGGCGGCGTTGTACGAGCAGGGCCGGGTTTCGCATGTGCGCGGACTTGTCAAGCTGGAGGAACAGATGTGCCAGATGACGCGGGCGGGCTACGTGGGCAGGGGCTCGCCGGACCGGGTCGATGCGCTGGTCTGGGCGCTAACGGATCTGGTGGTGGAGCCGAGCGAAGGCTGGCGGCGGCCGCAGGTGCGCGGGCTGTAGTCGCGATTTTTCTGCGAAAAATCAAGCCGACCATCGGGCGCGGCACGGGGTGCGGCGGCAGAGCCTCCGGCGGGGATATTTAGGGACAGATGAAATCGAAAGGGGCGCCGGGGCGCGTGCCTTTTGCTGGATCGGCGCGGCTGCCCGTTGGGTGGTGGCGGGATGGGCAATGCCCGAGGAATGAGGAGTAGGCGGATGGTCTTTGATTTCCTGAGGCGGGCACCCGAGGCGGGGTTGGCTGACGCGGTGGAGAAGAAGGTTTCGGCGACTGGCCGGGTGGTGGCCTGGGGGTCGTCGGGGCGGGTGGCATGGTCACCGCGCGACGTGGTCAGCCTGACACGCACCGGGTTCATGGGCAATCCGGTGGGGTTCCGGGCGGTCAAGGTGATCTCGGAGGCTGCGGCGGCCTTGCCGTTGATCTTGCAGGACCAGAATATGCGCTACGACCTGCATCCGCTTTTGGACCTGATCCGGCTGCCGAATGCCGGGCAGGGCAAGGGCGAGTTGTTCGAGGCGCTGTATGGTTATCTGCTTTTGACCGGGAATGCCTATCTGGAGGCGGTGCCGGGGGCCGACAAGTTGCCGGGCGAGTTGCATGTGCTGCGGTCGGACCGGATGAACGTTGTGCCGGGGGCGGATGGCTGGCCGGTCGCCTATGACTATGTGGTCGGCGGGCGGACGCATAGGTTTGCGGTGAGCGAGGATTATGCGCCGATTTGCCATATCAAATCGTTCCATCCGCAGGATGACCATTACGGCCTGTCACCGATGCAGGCGGCGGCGGTGGCGGTGGATGTGCATGGTTCGGCCAGTGCCTGGTCCAAGGCGCTGTTGGACAATGCGGCGCGGCCATCGGGAGCGATGGTCTATAAGGGTGCGGACGGGCAGGGGACGCTGTCGACCGATCAGTATGACCGGCTGGTGAGCGAGATGGAGATGCATCATCAGGGTGCGCGCAATGCCGGGCGGCCGATGTTGCTGGAAGGCGGGCTGGACTGGAAGCCGATGGGATTCAGCCCCAGCGACATGGAGTTCCAGAAGACCAAGGAGGCGGCGGCGCGGGAGATTGCGATAGCGTTCGGAGTGCCGCCGATGCTGATCGGGATACCTGGCGATGCGACCTATGCCAATTATCAGGAGGCCAACCGGGCGTTTTTCCGGCTGACCGTGTTGCCTTTGGTCACACGGGTGACGGCGGGAATATCGGCCTGGTTGTCGAAGTTCACCGGCGAGATGATCGAGCTGAGACCGGATCTTGACCAGATCCCTGCACTGGCGTCCGAGCGCGATCAGCAATGGGCGCGGGTGGGGGCGGCGGATTTCCTGACGGCGGATGAAAAGCGCCTGCTGCTGGGTCTGCCGCCGTTGACGCTGGGCGCATGACGGGGCGCGGCACGCCTGAGGGATCGCGGTATCTGTATGACGGGTTTGATGCCGCGTCAGCCCGGATCGAGGCCAATGAGCGGGTGGCTGAGGAGCGTTGGGCGGCGCTCGATTTTCGGCTGGGCCAGATTGATGCGGTGCTGGAGCGGCTGGAAAAGCGGATCTGGGTCGGGGTTTACGGCGTGGCGGCGTTTTTGCTGTCGCAGATGGCGGAAGTGATTGTGACCGCTGCAACCAAGTGAGGGATGGGCATGAACTGGAAGTTTGAAGGCGCGCCGGAGCGGAAATACCATCAGCCCGAGGCGGGGTTGACGGTGGTCGATGGCGCGGTGGTGGCGGGATATGCGAGCCTGTTCGGCAAGCGCGATCAGGGCGGCGATGTGGTCCAGAAGGGCGCCTATGCCGCCAGTTTGAAGGCGATGGCCAGCGCGGGACGGCAGGTCAAGATGCTTTGGCAGCATGATCCCACGATGCCGATTGGCGTGTGGGACGAGGTGCGGGAGGACGCGGTTGGCCTGTATGTCAAGGGCCGCATCCTGACCGAGGTGGAAAAGGGTCGCGAGGCGGCGGCCCTGTTGACGGCGGGGGCGATTGACGGATTGTCGATCGGCTACCGCACCGTCAAGGCGGAACGCGATGGCAAGGGCAATCGCCTGTTGTCGGAGCTGGAGCTTTGGGAAGTGTCGTTGGTGACGTTTCCGATGCTTCCTGAAGCGCGGGTGGCGGCGAAGGGGGACAGCCCCGGCGCTGATTTCTGGCGCGAACTGGCGGCGGTGTTTGACGACGCGAGCCGTTCACTGGCCCCGCGTTAAGCGCGGGCTTTCACGACCAACCTCAAGGAAAATGATATGACCGAGACAAAGGCTCGGGCCGGGGAAGATATGTCCCAGCCCTCGCATCCGGGTGCGGAAGTGAAATCCGCGATGGCCGGATTTCTGAATGCCTTCAATGGCTTTCAGTCTGACGTGAAACAATCACTGCAACAACAGGAAGAGCGTTTGAAAATGCTGGATCGCAAGACGATGACCTATGGCCGCCCCAATCTGTCGGCGCATACCGAACTGGATCTGTCGCACAAGAAGGCGTTGGGCGCCTATCTGCGCACCGGCGATGATGACGGGTTGCGCGGCCTTGTGCTGGAAGGCAAGGCGATGTCGACCGCCGTGTCGGCGGATGGCGGCTATTTGCTGAACCCGCAGATGTCCGAACAGATCCAGTCGATGCTGTCTTCGACGGCCTCGCTGCGCTCGATCTCGAACGTGGTGCAGATTGATGCCACCTCTTATGACGTGATCGTCGACAACACCGATGTGGGGTCCGGCTGGCAGTCGGAACTGTCGGCGGTGACGGAATCGACGACGCCGAACATCAACCGCATCTCGATCAAGTTGAATGACCTGTCGGCGATGCCGAAAGCCAGCCAGCGTTTGCTGGACGATGCGGCGTTTGATGTCGAGGCCTGGCTGGCGGGCAAGATCGCCACAAGGTTCATCCGCGCCGAGGCCAGCGCCTTTATCAACGGCAACGGCACCGATCAGCCCAAGGGCATCTTGTTGCCGGCCAAGGTGGCGAATGGAACGTGGACCTGGGGCAATCTGGGCTACATCCCGACCGGCTTTGCCACCGACTTCAACACGACCAACCCGCTGGATTGCCTGGTGACGCTGGTTTACTCGCTGGCGGCCGATTACCGCGCCAATGCGACTTTCGTGATGAACAGCAAGACGGCCGGCGCGGTGCGCAAGATCAAGGATACGGTCGGGCGGTTCATGTGGACGGATTCGGTCGCGGCCGGGCAGCCGGCGACGTTGATGGGTTACCGCGTGCTGGTGTCCGAGGACATGCCGGATGTCGGCGCGAACACCTATCCGATTGCGTTTGGCGACTTTAACGCCGGTTACACCATTGCGGAACGCCCGGACCTGCGGATTCTGCGCGACCCGTTCTCGGCCAAGCCGAACGTGCTGTTCTATGCATCCAAGCGTGTGGGCGGCGATGTGACCGACTTTGCCGCGATCAAGCTGCTGAAAGTCGCGGTGTCCTGAACCTTTGACGCTATGCCCGGCCCTTGCGAAGGGGCCGGGTTCATCATGGGGGCAAGGAGGGTTGCGATGTTGTTGACCGAACAGACGACGGTGCCTTTGAGCGCGTTGCCGGTGCAGGGGTTGAAGGACCATCTGCGGCTGGGGACGGGATTCTCGGACGGCGGCATGCAGGATGGGTTGATCGAAAGCTATCTGCGGGCGGCGATTGCAACGGTCGAGGGGCGGATCGGCAAGGCGTTGATCGCGCGGCGGTTTCTGTTGCAGCTGCAAGACTGGCGCGATGGGTCCGAACAGGCGTTGCCGGTGGCGCCGGTCACGGGGATCGTGTCATTGACGCTGTTCACGGTGACCAATGTCGCCAGCGTGGTGGCGGTGGACCGTTACCGGCTGGTGCCTGACACGCACCGGCCCAAACTGGCAGCGAGCGGCTATCTGCTGCCGATGGTGCCGACGGATGGCCGGATCGAGGTGGTGTTCGATGCGGGCTTCGGGGTGACCTGGGCGCTGGTGCCGCCGGATTTGCAACAGGCGGTCTACCTGCTGGCCTCGCATTACTATGAACACCGCAACGAGTTTGCCGAAGTGCCGCCGGGTCTGCCCTATCCGGTGCAGGCATTGATCGAGCGCTGGCGGATCGTGCGGGTGCTGGGGGGGAGTTCGGCATGAGCAATCCGCGGTTGAATCGGGCGCTGGCGCTGGAAACGCCCACACGGGTGGCGGATGGCGCAGGTGGTTTTGCGCTGACCTGGGTGACAGATGGCACGCTGTGGGGCGAGGTTAAGCCCGGCGCAGGCAGCGACCGGGCCGGGGTCGAGATCGGGCTGGCGACCGTGCCCTATCGCATAACGGTGCGGGGAGCGGCGGTAGGGTCGCCCGCGCGGCCCAAGCCAGAACAAAGGCTGCGGGACGGGGCGCGGATATTCCTGATCCTGGCGGTGACGGAACATGACCCGGACGCGCTGTATCTGACTTGTTTTGCCCGCGAGGAGGTGCCGCAATGAGCTATTCAGCTGCAGCAGCACTACAATCGGCGGTTTACGCGCGACTGACGGGATTTGCCTCGCTGACCGGTGTGACGATCGTGGATGCGGTGGCACCCGGAACCGGCACCGGGAAATTCGTGCTGCTGGGGCCGGAGACGGCCAGCGACCAGAGCGACAAGACCAGTGGCGGTGCCGAGCATCTGTTTCAGGTGTCGGTCATCAGCGATGACACCGGGTTTCTCAGCGCCAAGGTGATTGCAGGCCATGTGTCCGATGCCCTGGTCGGCGCCAGCTTGACGCTGACCACGGGGTGGCTGGTGGATCTGACCTTCGTGCGGGCGGTCGCCCGCCGTTTGAAGGAAGGCGAGAACCGCCGTATCGACCTGACCTTCCGGGCGCGGGTCGATTTCTGATTTTGAGACGTTATGCCGGGCGCTTGAACCGCCGGATTCCCTGAATATGGAGAGATGAGATGGCTGTGCAAAGCGGCAAGGATTTGTTGATCAAGGTCGATCTGGTGGGCGACGGCCAGTTCGCCACGGTGGCGGGGCTGCGGGCCACGCGGATCAGTTTCAACGCCGAGACGGTCGACGTGACCTCGCTGGACAGCGTGGGTGGCTGGCGCGAACTGCTGGCGGGGGCCGGGATCAAATCGGCGTCGATTTCGGGGGCAGGGGTGTTTCGCGACGCCAACACCGACGAGCGGGCGCGGCAGATTTTCTTCGACGCGGAAGTGCCGAGTTTTCAGGTTGTCATCCCGAGTTTCGGCATCGTGCAGGGCAAGTTCCAGATCACTGCGATCGAATATTCCGGCACCTACAATGGCGAAGCAACCTATGACATGTCGCTGGCCTCGGCTGGTGCCCTGACATTCACGGCAATCTGATGGCAAATCCCTATGCCGGAGAGGTGGCGCTGGTTCTGGACGGCCAGCGCCGGATTGCCAAGCTGACGCTGGGGGCGCTGGCGGAGTTGGAGACGGCGCTGGAAACCGGCTCGCTGGTCGAACTAGTCGAACGGTTCGAGGCGCAGCGGTTTTCTACCCGCGACGTGCTGGCGCTGGTGGTGGCGGGTTTGCGCGGGGGCGGCTGGCAAGGCACCGCAGCGGATCTGCTGATCGCGGAAATCGGCGGTGGCCCGGTCGAGGCGGCGCGGGTGGCGGCGGTGCTGCTGGCCCGCGCCTTCGCCCTGCCGGACGAGGCATGAGCGCCACCCCGACAAACCGGATCGACTGGCCAGGACTGATGCGGGCCGGGATACGGGGGCTGGGGCTGTCGCCCGAGGCGTTCTGGGCGCTGACGCCGTTGGAATTGAAAATCAAGCTGGGGGCGGAAGGCACCGCCCCGGCCCTGACGCGGGCGCGGCTGGAAGAATTGGCGGCGGCCTTCCCGGACAGAAGAAAGGCGGACAAAGATGACTGACATAGCCGATCTGACGGATCAGATCACGGCGCTGGAGACGGCACTGGGCGGCACGGTGGGCATGGTTTCTGCCTTTGAGGGCGAGTTGTCCAAAATGCAGGACAGTCTGGTCTTTACCGGGCGCGAAGTTGGCGCCCTGACCAGCGGCTTTAGCGGCGGGTTGCGGCGGGCGTTTGATGGCGTGGTCTTTGACGGGATGAAGCTGTCGGACGCGCTGAAAGGTGTCGCCCGCAGCATGTCGGGCACGGTGTTCAACGTGGCCATGAAGCCGGTGCAGAACGCGGTCGGCGGGTTTTTGGCCAACGGGCTGAACAGCCTGTTGAGCAAGGGGATGCCGTTTGCGGCTGGCGGCGCGTTTTCGCAAGGGCGGGTCATGCCGTTTGCCAAGGGGGGCGTGGTGTCGTCGCCGACCAGTTTTGCGATGCGGGGCGGCAGCGGGCTGATGGGTGAGGCCGGGCCAGAGGCGATCATGCCGCTGACCCGGGGTGCAGATGGCCGTCTGGGCGTCCAGACGGCGGGCGGCGGGCGGGCCGTGACGGTGGTGATGAACATTTCGACCCCGGACGTGCAGGGGTTCCAGCGTAGCCAGAGCCAGATTGCCGCACTGGCGACACGGGCTTTGGCGCGCGGTCAGCGCAACAAGTGAGGGCGACATGAACTTTCACGAGGTTAGGTTTCCAACCAATCTGAGCTTTGGCTCATCCGGCGGGCCGGAGCGGCGAACCGATATTGTCACGCTGGCAAACGGGTTCGAGGAACGCAACACGCCTTGGGAGCATTCGCGCCGCCGTTATGATGCGGGCGTGGGGTTGCGGTCGCTTGATGACGTAGAGGCATTGATCGCGTTTTTCGAGGCGCGCCGGGGCGAGCTGTACGGGTTCCGCTGGAAAGACTGGTCGGACTACAAGACCTGTCGACCGTCACAGGATGTTGGCCCGATTGATCAGGAGATTGGTCGAGGCGACGGGATAGCGCGGGTTTTCAGCCTGCGGAAGATTTATTACTCGGGCGAGCAGAGCTATGCGCGGCCCGTCGTCAAGCCAGTGCTGGGCACGGTGCGGGTGGCGCTGGCCGGTGATCCCAAGGTCGACACGCTGGAATTCAATGTCGATGTGGCAACCGGGTTGATCACCTTTGTGACTGCGCCCGACATTGATGTGCGGATCACGGCGGGCTGCGAGTTTGATGTGCCGGTGCGGTTTGATACCGACCGGATAGCCACCTCGATGGCGTCGTTTAATGCCGGAGAAATTCCGGCAGTGCCGGTGATCGAGGTGCGGCTGTGAGTGCGGATCGGGACGGGCTTTATGCGCATCTGGGCACTGGGGCCACCAGCGTTTGCCGGGTCTGGTCGGTGACGCGCAAGGACGGGGTTCGCTATGGCTTTACCGACCATGATCTTGACCTGACGTTTGACGGAATCACCTTCAAAGCCTCCAGCGGGATGACCGCACGGGCCTTGCAACAAAGCACCGGCCTGTCGGTGGACAACAGCGAGGCGGTGGGCGCGCTGAGCGCCGCGGCGATCACCGAGGCCGATCTGTTGGCGGGGCGCTTTGACAATGCCGAGGTGCGTTCGTGGCTGGTGAACTGGGCGGATGTGGATCAGCGCATCGAGCAGTTTCGCGGCAGTTTTGGCGAAATACAGCGCGCGGCAGGGTCGTTTCGTGCCGAATTGCGCGGATTGACCGAAGCACTGAACCAGCCACAGGGGCGGGTATATCAAAAAACCTGTCCGGCCGTACTGGGCGATAGCGAATGTCGGTTCAACCTGGCGCAATCTGGGTTTTCGGTGGAACTGCCCCTGTTGGCAGCGGCAGGCGACGGCAGCTATACCTTTGCGACCCAACCGGGCTTTGCGGCGCACTGGTTCGAACGTGGCCGCGCGACGGTTGTAACAGGAGCAGCGGCCGGGTTGATCGGGCTGGTCAAGTTTGATCGCGAGCGAGATGGGCAGCGGGTTGTCGATCTGTGGGTTGACTTCGGCCTTGCACCCGTTGCCGGTGACGTCGTCCGGCTGGAAGCAGGTTGCGACAAGTTGGCCACGACCTGTCAAGGCAAGTTCGCCAACTTTCTGAATTTTCGCGGTTTTCCCGATTTGCCCGGTGAAGACTGGTTGGCGTCATACCCGGTGTCGTCAAAGGTTAATGACGGCAGAAGTCTGTCGCGATGACCCGGGGCGAAGAGGTCGTGGCCGAAGCCAGGCGCTGGATTGGCACGCAATACTGTCACCAAGCCTCGCGTCTGGGGGCGGGGACGGATTGTCTGGGGCTGCTGCGGGGGGTTTGGCAGGCCTTGGTTGGGTGCGAACCGGAAGTGATTCCGGCCTACACGCAAGACTGGTCCGAGCCGGGCGGGCAAGAAGACATGCTGGCCGCCGCCGAGCGTTGGTTGCTGGCAAAACCGCTGGCGCAGGTCAGCGGCGGTGACGTGCTGGTCTTCCGGATGCGGCAAGGATTCGTTGCCAAGCACGTCGGTATCGCTGCCGAGATCGGCGACCATCCGACCTTCATCCACGCCTATACCGGCCACGGTGTGGTCGAGACGGCACTATCAGCGCCCTGGGCACGTCGCATCGTCGCCCGGTTCGAATTTCCCAAAGGAGCATGAGGCATGGCCACCATTTTGCTATCGGCGGCAGGGGCCGCACTCGGCTCTGGTTTTGGCGGCACGGTTCTGGGGCTGTCAGGTGCGGTCATCGGGCGAGCGGTTGGCGCAACAATCGGTCAATCGATTGACCAGCGTATTCTGGGGGCCGGGTCCGAGCCCATTGAAACGGGGCGTGTCGATCGCTTTCAGCTGACCGGGGCCAGCGATGGCACGCCGATCCAGCGGGTATGGGGGCGGATGCGGATCGGCGGGCAGGTGATCTGGGCAACGCGGTTTCAGGAAAATGCCACGCGGTCGGGCGGCAGCAAGGGTGCGCCACGCCCGACCACAACGACATTTTCGTATTCGGTCAGTCTGGCCATCGCGCTTTGCCAGGGCGAAGCGTTGCGTGTCGGGCGTATCTGGGCCGATGGAAACGAAATCGCGGTCAGCAGCCTTGACTTGCGGTTCTATCCCGGAAGCGAGACGCAACTGCCAGACGCCAAGATCGAGGCGGTGGAAGGCGCGGGGAATGTCCCGAGCTATCGCGGGATTGCCTATGTGGTGATCGAAGACCTTGATCTGTCACGGTTTGGCAACCGGGTTCCGCAGTTTGCGTTCGAGGTGGTGCGCAGGGCGCAGGGGAGTGCCGCGGCAAAAATACCGGACATTTCGGCAGTGGTTCGCGGCGTAGCGCTTATCCCCGGAACCGGTGAGTATGGCCTTGCCACAACGCCAGTCCACTTCAACGACGGTCCCGGCGTGAACGTGTCAGCCAACGTGCATTCGGTGGAAGGCCGCACCGACCTTGCCGTGTCGCTGATCCAGTTGACCGAGGAACTGCCGGGTTGCGGTTCGGTTTCGCTGGTGGTCAGCTGGTTTGGCAGCGATTTGCGGTGTGGACAATGCAAGGTGCAGCCGAAGGTCGAAGGTGCGGACGTAGACGGTATTGGTATGCCGTGGCAGGTTTCAGGTCTTTCGCGTGGTGCCGCGCTTGTGTTGCCAAAGCTGGACGGTCGTCCGGTTTATGGCGGGACGCCGACCGACCAGTCCGTGATCGAAGCGATCACCGCCATTCGTGCTGCGGGCAAAGAGGTGATGTTTTATCCCTTCATCCTCATGGACCAGTTGACCGGCAATGGCCTCGCAGATCCGTGGTCGGGAGCGCTGAGCCAGCCGCACCTGCCTTGGCGCGGGCGGATCACCCTGTCCAAGGCGCCGGGACTGGCGGGGACACCCGACCGCACGGCCGCGGCGGCAAGTGAAGTCGCGGCCTTTTTAGGTGCCGCTTTACCCTCGCATTTCTTGGCTATCGGCGGTGCCGTTGCGTACTCCGGGCCAGCAGACTGGGGTTTTCGACGCTTTATCCTGCACTACGCCAAACTCTGCGCGTTGGCTGGCGGCGTGGATGCCTTTTGCATCGGGTCGGAATTGCGCGGGCTGGGTCAAGTCCGGGCCGCCACCGACAGTTTTCCGATGGTTCAGGGGTTGGTCCAGCTGGCGGCCGAGGTGCGCGCCATCCTTGGGTCCGCCACCAAGATTTCCTATGCTGCAGATTGGTCGGAGTATTTCGGCTACCATGCAGACAACAATGTCTATTTTCACCTGGACCCGCTTTGGTCCGATGCCAATATCGATTTCGTAGGGATCGACAATTATATGCCACTGTCTGACTGGCGCGACGGGCCTGATCATTCCGATGCGCATTGGGGTTCGATTTACAATATCGAATATCTCAAGTCCAATGTGGTTGGCGGCGAGGGCTATGACTGGTTCTACGAGTCCCCGGAAGGCGAGGCGGCGCAACTGCGACAACCGATCACGGACGGCGCTTATGGCGAAACCTGGGTCTATCGGTACAAGGATTTGGCAGGCTGGTGGGGATCGGACCACCACGGTCGGATTGGTGGAGTGCGATCTGCATCCGCCAGCGGATGGGCTCCGGGAATGAAGCCAATCCGCTTTACCGAATACGGCTGCGCGGCGCTTGATAAGGGCACCAATCAACCGAACAAATTTCTTGATCCGAAGTCATCGGAATCGTCCTTGCCGCGCGCCTCGGATGGCCACCGAGATGACTACATCCAAATGCAATATCTGCGCGCCATTCACGAGTTCTGGTCTGACCCGTTACACAACCCTCTGTCCACTCAGTACTCCGGCCCCATGCTCGATCTGGACCACTGCCATGTCTGGGCGTGGGATGCCCGCCCCTTTCCTGAGTTCCCCGGAAATGCTGACCTGTGGGGTGACGGCGCCAACTATGCTCGGGGCCACTGGCTGAATGGCCGCAGTTCGGCCGTTCCCCTGGCAGCGGTTGCGGCGGAAATCTGTGACACGGCCGCCTCGGGTTTCAGAACTGACGTGAGTTCGACCTATGGTGTCGTCCGCGGCTATGTCATCGAAGACATCGGCACGGCGCGGGCGGCGCTGCAGCCGCTGTCTTTGACTTACGCAATGGACGTCCGAGAGCGTGAAGGGACACTGCAATTCTATATGCGGTCGGGCGACTCAACGGTTGTTCTTGACCCGAGCAGACTTGCAATCGTGTCTGACCTAGAAGGTGCGTTGGAAACCAGTAGATCCGGCGGTGCTGACACGACTGGCAGGGTGCGCCTGACCTTCATCGAAGCCGAAAGCGACTTTGAAGTGCGATCGGCAGAAGCGGTCTTCCCCGACGAAACCTCACAGATCATGTCGCAAAGCGAAGTGCCGTTGCAATTGACCAATGCCGAAGCCCGGACTGTCGCAGAGCGGTGGCTGGCAGAAGCCCGCGTTGCCCGCGATACCGCGCGCTTTGCCTTGCCCAGATCGCAGTTGTCTGTCGGGCCAGGTGATGTCGTCACCCTCAACGCGCGTGTCTATCGCATTGATCGGCTGGACAGTTCAGATGTCCAGATGGTCGAGGCGGTACGGGTCGATCCCGGCGCGTATCGGGCCGGCGCCGAAGTTGCCGACGCTACAAACCGCAGTTCGCCCACAGCGCCGCTTCCGGTCTTTCCCCTCTTTCTGGACCTGCCGCTGCTCAGCGGAGACGAGGCCCCGCAATCTCCACATCTTGCCGTATCAGCGTCTCCCTGGCTCGGGCCAGTCGCGGTCTGGAGTTCGGCCAGCGCCGCAGGGTTCAGTCTCAATAAGCAGTTCGCGACGCCCGCAATTTTCGGCGTGACGGAAAACGCGCTTGCAAGCGCCATGCCCGGTCTATGGGACAACGGCATGCCTTTGCGCGTGAAACTCTCTGGTGGACAACTGTCTTCGGCCGCGCTGGCCGATGTGCTGAACGGCGTCAATGTGGCGGCAGTCGGCGACGGTTCGGCAGAGAACTGGGAGGTTTTCCAGTTTTCACGTGCCGATCTGGTTGCGCCGCGCACCTATGACTTGTCGGTGCGTTTGCGCGGTCAACTTGGCAGCGATGCCGTGATGCCCGCGACTTGGCCGCCTGGCAGCTATTTCGTTCTGCTGGACAATGCCGTTTCACAGATTGACCTTGCCCTGTCGGCCCGTGGACTGGAGCGGTTCTACCGGATTGGCTTGGCGGATCGCGGCTACAGCGATTCCAATGTCGTGGCCCAGACCATCGCCTTCAACGGGATTGGCCTTCGGCCATATTCGGTGTCCCATATGACCCTTACCGGAAGCGCCGGGACTGATGTGTATCTCACATGGATTCGCCGGACCCGCATCGAAGGCGACAGTTGGGTCGCGGCAGAGGTGCCCGTTGGCGAGGAAACCGAAAGCTATCGCGTGCGCGTTCTGGTCGGCCCCGTTGTTTTGCGCGAGATCGACATCGCATCGGCTTCCTGGACCTATTCCGCGGCCATGCAGCTTGCGGATAGCGCCGGGACCAGCTTTGCGATCGCTGTCGCCCAAGTGTCGGGCCGCTTTGGCCCCGGCGTTTTCAAGTCAGTGCCGATTGGTTAAGGGCGACTGTCGGTCTGCGCAAATACGACACTCCGCACAAACCCCGTTGGACTGTCCAGCGCGTTTGCCATATGCTAGCTTTTGCTGAATGAGGTGACGCAATGGCAGAAATCAAACCCAAAGTATCTGCGGTCGATCCGGTGTGGCAACGCGTTCGCGAGGAGGCGTTCGAGGCGGTACGTGCCGAACCTTTGCTCGGCGGTCTTATCCATTCCAGCCTTTTGCATCACAATTCGCTGGAACGCGCCCTCGCGTACCGCTTTTCGCTGAAACTTGCCTCTGGTGAGATGAGCGAACAAATCCTCCGCGAAATCGCAGACGAAGCGCATGAGGATGACGGCGAACTGGGTCAATCCGCCCGCGCCGACATCATGGCCGTTTACGAACGTGACCCAGCCTGCCACCGATTCTTGCAACCCTTGCTGTATTTCAAGGGCTTCCAGGCCGTGCAGGCCTACCGGATTGGCCACTGGCTCTGGGGCAAAGGCCGCAAGGATCTGGCCTATTTCGTGCAGATGCGGGTCTCCGAGGTTTTCGGCGTCGACATTCACCCGGCTGCCCGCGTCGGCAAAGGCATCATGATCGACCATGCTCATTCCATCGTGATCGGCGAAACCGCCGTCGTTGGTGACAATGTCTCGATGCTGCATTCCGTCACTTTGGGCGGCACCGGCAAAGAAGACGGCGATCGTCACCCCAAGATTGGCAATGGCGTGATGATCGGCGCCGGGGCCAAGGTGCTGGGCAACATCACCGTGGGATATTGCAGCCGTATCGCCGCCGGTTCGGTTGTGCTGCACGACGTGCCGCACAACACCACCGTGGCGGGCGTTCCGGCCAAAGTCATCGGCGACTCCGGATGTTCGCATCCGTCCATCACGATGGACCAGTTGATCAGCGGCGAAATCTGAACTGCCCAACATGCAAAACGCCCGGAGGTTTTCCTCCGGGCGTTTTTTCATGTCCGCCGCAGGGCGAGGATCACCCCGCCATCATGCCAGCATGGCAATCGGGTTTTCCAGTTGCTCGACCACAACCTTCAGGAATTCCGCGCCCAAAGCCCCGTCAATCACCCGGTGATCCACCGACAGCGTCATCGACATCACCGTCGCCACGCCGACCGTGCCGTCCTTCAGCACCACCGGTTTCTTGATTCCCGCGCCAACCGCCAGAATCGCGCCATGCGGCGGGTTGATCACGGCGTCGAAATTCTCGACCCCCATCATCCCCAGGTTGGAAATCGCAAAGCTGCCGCCCTGATACTCATGCGGTGCCAGCTTTCGGGCCTTTGCCCGCCCCGCCAGATCCTTCATCTCAGCCGACAACACCGACAGCGACTTCTTGTCGGCATCGCGCAACACCGGCGTGAACAGCCCGCCCTCGATCGCCACCGCCACCGCCACATCCGACGGCTTCAGCTTCAAGATCCGGTCACCCGCCCAAACCGCGTTGGCGTTCGGCACCGCCTGCAAGGCAATCGCACAAGCCTTGATGATGAAGTCGTTGACCGACAACTTCACACCGCGAACCTCCAGCCCCTTGTTCAGCTGCTCGCGGAACGCCATCAGCGCATCCAGCCGCACCTCGCGCCGCAGATAGAAATGCGGGATGGTCTGCTTGGCCTCGGTCAACCGCGCGGCAATCGTCCGCCGCATGCCATCCAGCGCCACTTCGGTATATTCGCGGTCGGCATAGATCTTCATCACGGTTTCCGCAGACATGCCCGTGGGCATCGCGCCTTTGGAAGGTGCAGCTACCTGAGCGGGAGCCGCTGCAGCCGCCGTCGGCACCACAGCCTTCGCCCCGTCCACGTCAGCCTTCACGATCCTACCATGCGGACCCGATCCTGCAACTTTGCCAAGATCCAGACCCTTTTCCGCAGCCAGCCGCCGCGCCAGTGGCGACGCAAACACCCGCGCGCCCTCGACCTTCACAGCCGTTGGTGCAACCGTGGCAACCGCCGCAGCCACTGCCGCAACAACAGGAGCCGCAGCAGCCTTTACAGGGGCAGGGGCCGCATCGGCGCTTTCCCCGTCCTCCAGCAAGACCGCGATCGGCGCGTTGACCTTGACGCCCGCCGTCCCCGCGGCCACCAGAATCTTGCCGATGACACCTTCATCCACCGCCTCGAATTCCATCGTCGCCTTGTCGGTCTCGATCTCGGCCAGGATTTGCCCGGACTTGACCTTGTCGCCCGCCTTGACCAACCACTTGGCCACCGTGCCCTCTTCCATCGTGGGCGACAGCGCGGGCATCAGGATTTCAATAGCCATAGCTCACCTCACCGATAGCAGACGGATTTGACCGCCGCGACAACCTCAGCCGTCGTCAGCAGCGCGTGTTTTTCCAGATTGGCCGCATAGGGCATCGGCACATCTTTGCCCGTACAGGAAATCACCGGCGCATCCAGATGGTCAAAGATGCGCTGCATGATCACCGATCCCAGATAGCTGCCGATGGATCCCACCGGGAACCCTTCCTCGACTGTCACACAGCGGTTGGTTTTCATCACGCTCGCCAGCACCGTGTCATAGTCCAACGGGCGCAGCGTCCGCAGGTCAATCACCTCCGCGCTGATGCCATCTTTGGCAAGCAATTCAGCGGCTTCCAGCGAATACCTCATTCCGATCCCGAACGAGACAATTGTCACATCCGAGCCCTCGCGCCAGATTCGCGCCTTGCCGAACGGAATGGTGAAATCCGGCAGGTCGGGCACCTCGAACGAGTGACCGTACATGATTTCGTTCTCAAGAAAGATCACCGGGTTGTTGTCACGGATTGCGGTTTTCAGCAGCCCCTTCGCATCCGCCGCCGAATACGGCATCACCACCTTCAGCCCCGGAATGGCCGAATACCATGCGGCATAGTCCTGGCTGTGCTGTGCACCCACCCGCGCCGCAGCGCCATTGGCCCCGCGAAACACCATCGGCGCGCCCATCTGGCCGCCCGACATGTAGTTGGTCTTGGCGGCAGAGTTGATGATCTGATCAATCGCCTGCATGGCAAAGTTGAAGGTCATGAACTCCACAATCGGCCGCAAACCACCCCAGGACGCCCCCACCGCAATCCCGGTAAAGCCATGCTCGGTGATCGGCGTATCCACCACCCGCTTCGGCCCGAACTCGTCCAGCAGGCCTTGCGAGATCTTGTAAGCCCCCTGATACTCACCGACTTCCTCGCCCATCAGCATCACGGTCGGATCGGCGCGCATTTCCTCGGCCATCGCTTCGCGCAATGCCTCGCGCACCGTCATCGTTTTCATCTTGGTATCGGCAGGCCAGTCGGCAGAGGCTTTCGACACCACCGCCGCCATGGCAGCGACCGCAGCCACCGGGGCAACCACCGCAGCAGCAACCGCCGCCTTCACCGGGGCAGGGGCCGCATCCGCAGATTCGCCCTCCTCCACCAGCACGGCAATCGGCGCATTCACCTTCACGCCCGCGGTGCCCTCGGCGACCAGCAGCTTGCCTACGATCCCCTCGTCGACCGCCTCGAACTCCATCGTCGCCTTGTCGGTCTCGATCTCTGCCAGGATTTGACCCGACTTGACGCGGTCCCCGACCTTGACCAGCCATTTCGCCAGCGTGCCTTCTTCCATCGTGGGCGAAAGCGCCGGCATCAAGATTTCTACTGCCATGTCTCTCTCCCTCAGGCGTAAATATCGGTCCAAAGCTCGGACAAGTCCGGCTCCGGGCTTTCTTTGGCGAACTCGGCAGAGGCGTTCACCACGTCCTTGATTTCCTTGTCGATCGCCTTCAGCTCCTCGTCAGAGGCCAGACCGGCATTGACCAGCAAATCACGCACATGCTCGATCGCATCCTTCTCGGTCTTGATCTTTTCAACCTCTTCCCGCGTGCGATACTTCGCCGGGTCCGACATCGAATGCCCGCGATAGCGATAGGTCATCATTTCCAGAATATATGGCCCCTCGCCAGCCCGGCACACGGCCACGGCCTTCTCGCCCGCCGCCTTGACCGCCAGCACATCCATGCCGTCGACCGCCTCGCCCTTGATCCCGTAGGCCAGCCCCCGGCCATAGAACGTGCCCGACTTGGTCGACCGTTTCACGCTCGTTCCCATCGCGTACTGGTTGTTCTCGATCACGAACACCACCGGCAGGTTCCACAACTCGGCCATGTTATAGGCCTCGTAAACCTGCCCCTGATTGGCCGCTCCATCGCCGAAATAGGTAAACGTCACATTGTCATTGCCCAGATATTTGTCGGCAAAGGCCAGCCCCGCGCCCAGCGGCACCTGCGCCGCGACAATGCCGTGCCCGCCATAGAAGTGCTTGGCCTTCGAGAACATGTGCATGCTCCCGCCCTTGCCCTTGGAATAGCCGCCCGACCGTCCGGTCAGTTCCGCCATGACGCCCTTGGGGTCCATGCCGCAGGCCAGCATATGGCCGTGATCGCGGTACGACGTCAGCCGCTTGTCGCCTTCCTTGGTACAAGCCTCCAGCCCCACGACAACCGCTTCCTGCCCAATGTACAAATGGCAGAACCCGCCGATCAGACCCATGCCGTACAATTGTCCGGCTTTCTCCTCGAATCGCCGGATTTGCAGCATCTCGCGGTAGTAATGCAGCAACTCGTCTTTCGAGACATTTGATTTCGCAGGCTCTTTCTTGGTGGCCAAGGGCGCATCCTCCCGACACTGGCTTAGGATAGTTCAATACTAAACTAGTCTTACCGCATCGGTGAAAGAACGCAAATTCCTATTTGCTCAACCCATGCCCACGCAAGGCTGCCATGCAAATCCGTAGGGTGCGTGATTTCACGCACCGTCCACGCCGTCACCGAATGACAATCTCATCCGCCCGGACATAGCCCAGAACATCGCGCACCTGCTCGTCCAGCAAATCCACGTCCAGATAGCTGTCCGACAACCGGTGCGTCAGGTTCTGCAGCCCCGAAAGCTCTGCCTTCAAGGCATCGCGTTCCACTGTCAGGTCGGCCGTTTCGCCGGTAATCTGCACCTGCCGGAACACGCCATAATCGCCCTGCACCGCGGCAAAGACAAAATAAAACCCCAGCGTCGCTGTCAGGGCAAAATACAACATGCCGCCCAGCTTGGGGCCAGATTGAGTTTGGATCATACCGCGCCTCGCGTCAGCCCCTCATTTACCGGGGGCGATCACGTAAAGCTTGCCACAGATCAAAGGCCTGGGGAAGCCCCCCTCAATGCAGATCGAACTGGAAATCGGTTTCGAATGTCGCAGCGATATCCTGACAGTGCCGGGCGTCCACCCGCGCCGGCATCCCGTTCGCCGCGCACAGCCTTGCCGAAAAATGGCCCTTGGCATGGCCGCTGTGCCCAGCATCCGCCGTCACCTGATCCAGAACGATCGCTGCCGTCTGACCGGCCGAGGTCAGCCGCAGCCCGTCCCAGTTGTTGCCGGCAACCACCTCAATCAAACCATCAGTCAACACCCCCGCCTTGACCGGTCCGCTGCCTTTCAAGGTCAGCCGGTTGCGCTCGACATTGGGCTGACCGGGTTGCATCCCCAGCATCCGAAACTCCGGCGCGGCCTTGGGCCCGGCGAATTGGGCCGACGCATCCAGCGCCCCGACAGAGAAATCATAGGTTTCCCACGCCACCGCCCGGCCCGCCAACAGCGCCGTTACCGTGCCGATCTTCGGCGGATAGCCCGGCGGCAGTTCGGCGGCGGCTGGGGTGGCAATCGCGGGCGGCGCGGGCGGGGCAGGGGCCAGACAGCCCGCCAGCCCCAATAGCCCCAGCGCCGCCCAGCGCATCATGCCCGGCCCTTGTAGATATCGACCAGCTTGGCCAGCATCGCCAGGGCATCCGCCCGCGGCCGCTGGAACGAATTGCGCCCGATGATCGACCCGTTGCCGCCCCCATCCCGAATGGCGCGCGCGTCGTCATAGACCGAATCCGCCCCCTTCACCGCACCGCCCGAAAACACCACGATCCGCCGCCCGGCAAACGAGGCGTCCATGCAATGCCGCACCCGCGCCGCCTGGCCTGCCACGTCAATCTTCTGCGCCTCATAGACCTTCTTCGCCTCTGGCAGCATCAGATGATCGGTGCTGAGTTTGATCTTGATGATATGCGCGCCCAGCAAGGCCGCGATCTGCGCCGCATAAGCCGCCACATCAATCGCCGTCTCACCGTCCTTGGTGATCGCCTCGCCGCGCGGATAGGACCAGATCACAGTCGCAATGCCCTTGGCTGCCGCCTCTTTCCGCATCTCGCGGATTTCTTCGTACATGCCCAGTTGCTTGTCCGACCCCGGATAAATCGTAAAGCCGATCGCCGCACAGCCCAGCCGCAGCGCATCATCAACCGACGCCGTCACTGCCTGATCCTTGCCCGCCGTATCGCTCATCAGCGAATTGGCCGAATTCAGCTTCAGGATCGTCGGGATCTGCCCGGCGAACGTATCCGCCCCGGCCTCCAGCATGCCCAAGGGCGACGCAAAGGCGTTCAGCCCGGCATCAATCGCCAGCTGGTAATGATAATGCGGGTCATAGGCGGGCGGGTTCATCGCATAGTTCCGCGCCGGCCCGTGCTCAAAGCCCTGATCGACCGGCAGGATGATCACTTTGCCGGTGCCGCCCAGCTTGCCCTCCATCAAAATGCGCGCAAGGTTGCCCTTCACACCTGGGGTTTCGCCCTCGTAATAGGACAGGATTTTCTGAACGGCCCTCGTCGTACGCATCACTCTCGCTCCCATGCAAATGTCGGCATCTTTATCCGTTGTAGCCGCCCGGCTGGCAACCTTGCTTTTGGCGCATCCGGTGATTTAAGCCAAAGCCAGCGCCCGCGTTGCAAGACGGCGCGGGGCGGTTTAAGGCAGGGCATGACCAATGCCGATCCCAAACGCCTGATCCGCATCGCCCGCGAAACCGGGCCGGACACGCCGGCCGAACCCCTGAATCTGGGCCAGCGCGTGCGCGAATTGCGCAAAGCCAAAGGCTGGACGCTGGATCAGGCCGCAGGTCAGGCCGGTCTGGCCCGCTCGACCCTGTCAAAGATCGAAAACGGCCAGATGTCGCCGACCTATGATGCGGTGAAAAAGCTGGCCGAGGGGCTGAAAATCTCGGTCCCGCAACTGTTCACCCCCGCCGGCAAGGTGCAGGTGTCAGGCCGCATGGCGGTGACGAAATCCGGCACCGGGCAGGCCCATGTCACCACCACCTACGAACACGAACTGCTGGCGGGGGGGCTCAGCCGCAAGCAAATGCTGCCCTACCGCGCCACGATCCGCGCCCGCGACATGGCGGAATTCGATGGCTGGGTCCGCCACGAGGGCGAGGAATTCCTGTATGTGCTGACCGGCGTGATCCGGCTTTACACCGAATTTTACGAACCGGTCGAACTCCGGCGCGGCGACAGCGCCTATTACGACGCCACGATGGGCCACAACGTGATCAGCCTGTCAGACGAGGCCGCAACCCTCTTGTGGGTCACGTCGCTGGCATAGCCGGATAGGCCGGGGCTCAAATCAAAGACCCGGCCCGCGCCACCCCGCAGCTCGCTAACAGCCCTCAGCCGCCTATCCAGCCCGCAACCCGGTTGGCTCCGCCAGAGATATCCTGCCCGACCCCGGACACCGTATTGCAACCCGCCAGCGTCGCCAGTACGGCCACGATCACCCAAGTTTTCAGCATGCTCAGCCCCGTTTATTGTTTTTGATACCACCAGACATCCGGCAGGAACCCCAACCAGTCGCCATAAATCGGCAGGTGCGCAGGATACCGCAATTCCTTTTTATGCGCCATCCGCGAGATGTTCGAATACCAGAACGGAATCACATAGCGCCCGGTCGTCAACACCCGGTCCAGCGCTTGAGTCGCCACCACGAAATCCTCGCGGTTGGTCGATGTGATCATATCCTTGATCAGTGCCTCCGCCGTAGGCGAATGGATCCCCGGCCAATTCCGCGTCCCGGGCTTGGTCACGCCTTCCGACCCCCAGTACAAAGTCTGCTCATTGCCCGGGCTCAGCGACAGCGACCGGATATAATGGGTCATGTCGAAGTCATAGGTGTTGGTGCGCTCCCGGTATTGCGCCGCATCGACCGTCACGATCTTGGCGACAATCCCTAACCGCTTCAGCGCCTCGACATAGATATTGGCGGCGGCGATGAAATCGGTCTCGCCATTGGTCAACAGGATGTCAAAGGCAAACGCCGTGCCCGCCGCATCCTTCAGCACGCCGTCCTGAATGGTCCAGCCCGCCTGTTCCAGCAGATCCGCCGCGGCGCGGATGTTTTTGCGGTTGGCCTCGGTGCCGTCCGACACCGGCAGGCTGTAACCCTCCAACGCCCCCGGCAACAGCTGGTCCTTGAACGGCGCCAACAACGCCGCCACCTTGGCGGTCGCCGCTTCGGTGACGTGACCCGACAGGTCAGAGTTTGAATAATAGCTCTCGATCCTGGGATTTGCGCCACCGTTCAGCGTGGCGTTGACCAACTCGAAGTTGAAGGCGTCGATCAAAGCCTGCCGCACCCGCCAGTCGGCAAACATCGGCTTGCGGGTGTTGAAGGCAAAACCGTCGATGCCAGATGGTCGCTGATGCGGAATCTCGTCCTTGACCACATCGCCCGCTGTGACCGCCGGGAAATCATAATTGCTGACCCATTTCGCCGGATTGGATTCGCGATAACTATCGATCTCGCCGGCCTTGAACGCTTCGAACACCACATTGCCATCGCCGAAATATTCGAACTTGATCTCGTCGAAATTGTGCATGCCCTTGTAAAACGGCAGGTCGCGGCCCCACCAGTCCGGGTTCTTCTTGAACGTGATGTAGGCCGGCGCCTCGAACTTATCCACCACATAGGGGCCAGACCCGATGACCGGTTCCAGCGTTGTCGCGGTAAAATCCTTACCCTCCCACTGCTTTTTTTCCAGGATCGGCCGCAGCCCCAGCAACAGCGGCATTTCGCGGTCCTTTTCGGTGAAGGTGAACTTCACCGTCCGCGGCCCGGTCACTTCGGACGAGGCGATCTTTTTCCACGCCGTCGCATAGCGCGGGTTGCCCTGTTCGCCCAGCGTTTGCATCGACCACAGCACATCCTCGACCGTCACCGGATTGCCGTCCGAAAACTTCGCCCCTTCGCGCAGGGTAAAGGCGACGTAGGACCGGTCCGCATCGGTATCAATCGATTCGGCCAGAACCCCGTACAGCGAGAAGGGTTCGTCGTAAGAACGGCCCATAAGTGTCTCGACTGTCAGCAAAGACACACCGCCGGGCACCATCCCCTTGGCGTTGAACGGGTTCAGCGAATCAAACCCGCCCGCCTCGCCAAAGGTGATCCTGCCGCCCTTGGGCGCATCCGGGTTGGCATAGGGCAACGACACAAAGTCTGGGGGTAGGGCGGGGTCGCCATACATAGCTATACCGTGCCGCGGTTCGGCGGCTGCGATTTGACCCATGGCGGCAAGGGCCAGCGCGGCCCCGGCGACCTTCACCCAATGGAAAAATTTCGATTTCATTTTTGGAACGTTCCTTCGCAACCCGCCCTGATGCGCAAACCTACGGCGGCTTTCGTGCCATTTCAAACCTTTAACTTGATCACCGGCAGAAGGGCGCGTATAAGATGCCTACTGCTCGATAGGTTTCTTGCCTGTATGAAACCTGCCTCAATAACTGAACGCCAGCTTCGTGCTGGCGTTTTTTTTGCTTTGACGCCCGGGGTTGAAGCACTCATGCGGTTGCAGCATTGTGGTCGCGCAATCGCAGCAAAGAGGCCACCATGATCCTGTCTGGCAAAACCGCCGTCATCACCGGCTCGACCTCGGGCATCGGTCTGGGCGTCGCCGAAGAACTCGCCCGCGCGGGGGCGGATGTGGTGCTGAACTCTTTCACCGACCGCGACGAGGACCACGCCCTTGCCGCCGATCTGGCCCGGCGACATGGCGTCACCGCCCGCTACATCGCCGCTGACATGTCCGACGCCACGGCCTGCCGTGGCTTGATCACCCAGGCCGGCGCTTGCGACATTCTGGTGAACAACGCCGGCATCCAGCACGTCGCGCCGATCGAGGGTTTTCCGACCGCTAAATGGAACCTGATCCTGGCGATCAACCTGTCCTCAGCCTTTCACACCTCCGCCGTGGCCCTGCCGATGATGCGCGCCAAAGGCTGGGGTCGCATCGTCAACATTGCCTCCGCCCACGGCCTGACCGCGTCGCCCTTCAAGTCCGCCTATATCGCGGCCAAGCATGGCATTGTCGGCCTCAGCAAAACCGTCGCTCTTGAAACCGCCGGGCAGGGCATCACCTGCAATGCGATCTGCCCGGGCTACGTGCTGACGCCCCTGATCGAGGCGCAAATCCCCGACCAGATGCGCGTCCACAACATGGACCGCGACACCGTGATCCGCGACGTCATGCTGTTGCGGCAGCCTTCCCGCCAGTTCGCCACAGTGGAACAGATTGGCGGCACCACGGTCTACCTGTGCAGCCCGGCTGCGGATCAGGTCACCGGCACTACGATCAGCGTCGACGGCGGCTGGACCGCTCTCTAGGCCGGGGCAATCCCGCCCAAAGCGCCGATGCTCCGCCCGCCCCGTTAACTGCACCCAGTCATGCTGCGCGTAGAGACGCAGGCAAGACGCAGGCAAGACGCGTTCAAGACCACGATTTCCTCGCCTTTTCCGCCATTAACCCAGGATTTCAGCGGTGATTCGCCGTCTTACGCCTCGACCTCTTTCGCGGGCGGATAAACCAACCCGCCCGACGCCACCAACTTGGCGGCATCCTCCGGTGACAGGTCCAGCGGGATCACATCCTGCCGTGCAACGAACACCACGAAACCGCTGGTAAACGGCGTCAGCCCGATGAACACCGCAATCATGTCCAGTCCCAGTTTTTCGGAAATTTCGCCCTTGGGCCGGGCGGAAATAAGGCCAATCGTCCAGATGCCCGGCCGCGGAAACTCCACTAGACAGGTTTTCTCAAACGACGCTTCGGTCTTGTTGAACACCGTCTCTGCGACCTGCTTCAACCCGCCATACAGCGACCGGACCACCGGCATCCGATCAACCAGCCGGTCCAGCCGTGATAAAATACTCCGCCCGATCAAGCCCTTGGCGATCCAACCCATCAAAGTGGTGAACACCAGAAACACCACAACCCCGACGCCCCGGATCGGGAATCCGTGGTTTTGCCCAAAGACATGCTGCATCAGTTCTTCGGGGTGATACGCCTCCGGGATCAGCGGCAATATCCAGCCGTCCAGCCAACCGATCACTGACCAGATCAGATAGATGGTCAGGCCGATGGGCAAAACCACGGCCAGCCCCGTCAAAAAGCTGGACCGTAAAACTCCCGGCAAACTGCGGCGGCGGCTGTGTATCTGGTCGGACATGACCGCTCCTTTTCTGTCGCGCGGAATGTAGGGGGCAGCGGTCCCGCGCACAATGGGGCAGGAGGGGGGCAGGAAGGAGGGGGCAGGCAGGCTTTACACCAGTTTGCCGCCGCTCTGACCGATAACCTACTGTATTCAGGTGTCTTTATCAGTCGCCAGCGCCAGTGCAATCGCCGCGCCAAGCCGCGCATTGTTCAACACCAGCGCGATATTGGCAGTCAACGAACGCCCGTCGGTCAACTCGAAAATGCGCTGCAACAAGAACGGCGTCACCGCCTTGGCCGCAATCCCCCGCGCCGCCGCTTCCGCCAAAGCCTGCTCGATCGCCGGATCAATCACCGCCCGCCCAATCTCCGCGTCCTGCGGTATTGGGTTCGCAACCAGTTGCCCTCCCGGCAATCCCAACCGGCCCCGCATCCGATGTGCCGCCGCAATTTCCCGTGCAGAATCAAGCCGTAATGGCGCCTTCAACCCCGATGAACGCGACCAGAATGCCGGAAAATCATCCTGCCCAAAGGCAATCACCGGCACCCCCTGCGTCTCCAGAACTTCCAGCGTTTTGGGCAAATCCAGAATGGCCTTGGCCCCCGCCGCAACCACAGTCACCGGCGTCCGTGCCAGTTCCATCAGGTCCGCCGACACATCAAACGTACGCTCCGCCCCCCGATGCACCCCGCCGATCCCCCCCGTGGCAAAAACCGAAATTCCCGCCAGATGCGCACAGATCATGGTGGCCGCAACAGTCGTTGCTCCTATCTTGCCCTGTGCCAGACACACCGCCAGATCGGCCCGCGACAACTTCATAACTCCTTGAGACTGACCCAGAAAATCCAGTTTGGCCTCTGACAGTCCGATATGCACAAAGCCTGCCATGACCGCGATTGTCGCCGGAATCGCCCCTGATTTGCGAATTTCGGCCTCAACCAAACGGGCGGTTTCCACGTTCTGCGGCCAGGGCATCCCATGCGTTATGATGGTCGATTCGAGCGCGACGATGGCCCGCCCCTCAGTGTGCGCCTGCAAAACCTCGTCCGAAAACGTCAACGGCACAGTCATGTTCCAACTTCCCCCGAGACATAATCCGCCGCCGCCCGCAGCGCCGATTGCAGCGCGTCAGCCCGACCAAAACCACGCCGTTCTGCGACGATATGGGCGGCCATAAACGTGTCCCCCGCCCCCGTGACCCTCGCGACCATCACCTGCGGCGGCGTCGCCGTGATCACACCCAGACCCCGCGCCCCCTCTGCGCAGATCCGCCCGCCATCCGTCACCAAAACCCGCGCCGCGCCCCGCGCCAGCAGGGCCTCGGCCGCCTCCGAGGCGGTCCTCGCCTCGACATGCGCCAGCAACCGCGCCTCCTCCAGATTGACATACAGCGTCGCACTGGGATGCCCCAGCAAGGGCCTCAAGCGCTCTGCCTTGCCGGGCGATGCGGGCGCCAAACGCAAATCTGCATGCAAAAACAACGGTGAACCCGCAATCTCTGACAACAAGGCTTCGGTCAGATTGCCATCCAGCGCGATCAACCCGGCCCAGGGCGCAGCCAGCGACCCGAGCGTGCCATCCGCCAAAGGCCGTAAAATCTTGTCGCCCGCCGCCTCCAGCGAATGCGCATCCGCCACCGCCGCCACCAGCCCGCCCGCACCCTCAATCGCCATATAGCGGTCGGTTGGCAGGTCGTCTGACCGGTAAGCATGGGCCGTCACCAGCCCCAACCTGTTGCAGGCCGCCACCAGTTCGTCGCCCTCGCCATCCCGCCCAATGGCCGTCAGCAAGGCAGGGGTCAACCCAAACCGCGCCAGCGTCATCGCAATGTTCATAGCCACTCCGCCCGGCAACCGACTGATCCGCCCCGGCACATCCGACCCCAACCGCATCGAGGTCGCGGAACGGCCAATGATGTCCCAAAGGACCGAACCTACGCACAGGATGTCAGGTGTCTGAACCATGCCCTCTGGTGCCAAGCCTTGACCGCAAACGCAAGTCCCTGCGCGGAATTCGGATCAATCCACACCGCCGTCCGGCCTTGGCATGACAAGTCCGGCATTTTGAGTTATGGTTGGCCCTGTAGAGTTTCCCAATGCAGCATAATTCTGAACAATCCCGCGCCCCTGATTGGGACGCCACAGGAGGACGCATTCATGGCACTTGACCAGACTTCTACCCTGCTCACCCGCTTTGGCAGCAAGTTGTATCTGACAGATGGCGGGCTGGAGACATCACTTATCTTCAACTATGGCATAGACTTGCCGCATTTCGCTTCGTTTCCCTTGCTGCGCAGCATGGACGGACGACAGGCACTGGAACGCTACTTCAACAGCTTTCTGGACGAGGCGGCAGCGCTTGATTTGGGCTTCGTGCTCGACACCATTACCTGGCGCGCCAGTGCTGGTTGGGGAGCCAGGATGGACTGGTCGCCCACCGACATTGACGATGTGAACCGCGAGGCGGTGGCCTTTGCCCAAAGCCTGCGTGCAGACAGGGCAGGGGATATCGTGATCAACGGGGTAATCGGCCCGCATGGCGACGCCTATGCGCCCGATATGGTCCTGACCGCCGCGATGGCAGAGGCCTACCACCAGCGGCAGGTCCAGATTCTGGCCGAAGCCGGGGTGGAAATGTTGTCCGCCATGACGATTTCTTCGGCCGGTGAGGCTGTCGGAATTGCGAATGCCGCCCGCAAATCAGGCCTGCCCGTCATGCTGTCCTTTACCGTCGAAACGGACGGTCATCTGATCGGCGGCCGGACGCTGGCCGAGGCGATTGCCGAAACTGACGATTCTACCGCAGGTTATCCGGCTTGGTACGGCATCAACTGCGCGCATCCCGATCATTTTGCCACCGAGTTGTCCGCCGACCTTGCCGGTCGCATCGGCTGCATCCGGGCCAATGCCTCTCGGCTCAGCCACGCCGAACTGGACGAAGCCGCCGAACTTGACGCAGGCGACCCGGCGGAACTCGCACAAGATTATGTGCGCCTGAAACAACTTTCCCCCGGCCTGCGCGTGCTGGGCGGCTGCTGCGGAACCGATTTGCGGCATGTGTCGGCCATCGGCCGGCGGTTCTCCCAGAGGCATTGAGCCGCGTCTTGATGCCCATGAAAAATGCCCTCAATTGCCCCGCCAAAGTACCACCGTCAGCCGGGAACGAGCGGGTAAGATAAAGGCAGTAAATTGGCGGTAGTGTCTCAGTTTGAAATTCGTCGGCCTTGACAGGGGTATCGCCCAGCGCCCCGGCTTCCTATATGCTTAGCGGGAAGCATAGGAGGACGCCATGACCCTAACCATTCTCTACTTGCGCGATGATGCCCCGATATGGAGCTTTTCGACCGACGATCCCTTGGATGAGGCTATGGAAAAAGGGGAAGGTCGGATGGCCGAAAACCCGCAAGCCAACCGAATGACGATAACTGGGGGCGGCACGATCCTATTCGATACGCGGGAGACACCGCATGCCTAAAGGCCCAAACGGAGAGAAGCGCCCCGCCGACGCCATAGGGCTTGCCGTGATGATCGGCAGAATCGCCACGGGTGAGGCAGAGAGCGTTGCGCCCGATGATGGCAAAGACCCCGCCGCTAAGGCGTTGGGGGCCAAGGGTGGAAAAGCCCGCGCGTCCAGCATGACACCGGAACGGCGGGCTGAGATTGCTAAGGCTGCAGCTGCGAAGCGGTGGGCTAAACCGGAATAGTTATATTTCGAGTTATATTTCGGCTTGATAAAGTCGGCTCAGTGGCGCATGCTTCCTACGAAGCCAAGGAGGCGAGTATGCTTGAACGCGACGAAGACCAACAGAAAGCGATGGAGTCGATAGCCGACATTTTGCCGGTGCTTCATGGCATTCTAGATGAGGCAGTGACTTTCTATTTCAGCAGCGAATACTCTGATGCGGCGCGGGCCGAACACAGCAACACCGCTGCCGCAAACTGCATCTACTCACATGCGGAAAAGCGCATGATCGCGGCGGCAGATGTTACGCCGGGGCTACATCCCCTCAAGCGTCGTGGCCTGCATGTGTTGAACTATCGGGACACGGCGCTGGCTCGCTTCAAGAAGGTGAAGCCGAACGGGAAACACAGCAACTTCCAGACCAAGCAACAACAAGACTATGACGACCAGAAGCCATTTCCCGGTTTTCCAGAGCCTGCTTTTCGCCTGACGGCTGGCTATCACCTTGACGTGTCCGGCTCTTACCTGGAGCGTATCATGATCGCCCGCCCATTGGGCCGAAACATTCTGTGGACGGCGCAAGTCTCCATGGTGGACGGCATGGCGCAGTGGGAAGACATCACGCCGAAACGGTTTGCGGGCACGGAAGCAACTGATTTCGACGCAAAGCGAGCGCGAGGGGCAAGTGAATAGGGCTTTCAACGCGGACATGTTGAGGCTCGCGCGAGACGCGAGGGAACTTACGCAGGCAGAATTGGCAGAAAGGTCAGGGGTAACGCAGGCCTTCATTTCCAAACTTGAACATGGGCTGAACACCCAACCCGGTGAAGACGCCCTGAGGCAACTTTCGGAGACGCTTCGATTCCCGGAGGATTTTTTCTTTCAAGATGAAAGGGCCATAGGCTTCCCTCATTTCCATTTTAGGAAACGGGCGAAGTTGGGTGCGAAACCGCTCGCGCGGATTGGTGCGGTCATCAACATCCGGCGACAGCACATTTCCAAACTGCTTCGATCTTACGAGGTCGAAATTGCAAAGCCGATTCCGCAAATTGAACTTGATGATGGCGGCATGACGCCGGAGAAGGCGGCAGAGCGTTTGCGGGCTTACTGGATGGTGCCGAAAGGTCCTGTCGGTGATTTGGTTGAATTGATCGAATCTGGTGGTGGCATCGTTGTGCTTGCGTCGTTTGGAACCAGTCATCTTGATGGAATCAGTTTTCGCAGCGAGGGAATGCCACCCTTGTTCTTTATGAACAAGGATGTTCCGGGCGAACGGTTCAGGTTTTCGCTTGCTCATGAACTCGGACACATGGTGATGCATAACTTTCCAGATGACGATGAAAAGATGGAAGGGGAAGCGCACAGGTTTGCCGCGTCTTTCCTGATGCCGTCTCAAGAGATAAAGCCCTATCTTGCATCAGTAAAACTGAGCGGCTTGGGTCGGGTGAAGGCTTACTGGAAAGTTTCGATCAAGGCCCTCATTCGTCGCGCTTTTGATATCAAAATCATCACGCCCTCTCAGTATAAGTCATTGAGTATCCAGTATAGTTCTTCGTTCAAGCAAGGTGAGCCGGGAGAGATCGAAATGGAACAACCTTTTCGATTGAATCGGATGGTAACTTTTCATCGAGAAAAACTTGGATACTCGATTGAAGAACTTGGGAAACTGCTCGCCTTTCGACCGGAAGACGTTGAGCGTGTTTACCTTGGAGGGCGGCCCGGACTCCGGCTTGTTTCTTCAAGGTGAATTTACTGCTTGACAGTAAGCATAAAAATTCATATCCAATGGGTATGAACAAGCTAGACATCAAAACCCGCGTCACCATCCTCAACATGCTCGTTGAAGGTTCCTCCATGCGCTCGATCAGCCGCATCACTGTTGTGTCGATTAACACCGTGACCAAGCTGCTAGAGGACGCAGGCAAGGCTTGTGCGGCCTACCATGATGTGACTGTGCGCGACGTGAAGGCTGCTCAGGTCCAGTGCGATGAAATCTGGTCGTTCTGCTACGCCAAGGACAAGAACGTGGCGACGGCCAAAGCTGCCCCGCAAGGCGCTGGCGACGTGTGGACGTGGACTGCGATTGACCGCGATAGCAAGATGATCCTCGCCTTTGAAGTTGGCGACCGTTCCGCCGAAACCGCGCGGGATTTCATGTTTGATCTGGCCGACCGTCTGGCAAGCCGCGTCCAACTGACCACTGATGGCTACGGCGCTTACCTCAAGGCCGCTGGCGATGCTTTCGCGGCGGATATCGACTATGCCATGCTGATCAAGCTGTATGGTGAGCCTACGGGGCAGAAAGGCCATGAGCGCAAGTATTCTCCCGCAGAATGCACAGGCGCGCGGAAAGAGCCGATCTTCGGCAAGCCCAATCCCGACATGATCAGCACTTCACATGTTGAACGCCAGAACCTGACAATGCGTATGGGGATGCGCCGCTTCACCCGCTTGACCAATGGGTTCAGCGAGAAGCTGGAAAACCACCTGCACATGCTGTCGCTGTATTTCGTTCACTACAACTTTGTCCGCATTCACAAGTCGCTGAAATGCACCCCGGCGATGGCGGCTGGCGTTTCCAAAGAACTGCACGACATGAACTGGCTGGCGGGGCTGATCGAAGCTGCTGCGCCCAAGGCTGGACTGCGCGGACCCTATAAGAAAAAAGAGATTTCAAACTGAGACACTACCAAATTGGCTTTATCTCTTGCCAAGGTCCATGAAGCGGGTTAAACGCCCGCTACTTCACAGGTGAAGCTTGGGTTTTGCGGGGAGAAATCCCGCAAAGTCCGCCGGTTGGACCACATGGTCTGAAGACGGCTTCACCGCGGATCAAACCGGAAAAGGATACGACATGGCTCTTCCCGAGTTCACCATGCGTCAGTTGCTGGAAGCTGGCGTTCACTATGGCCACCAAACCGCCCGCTGGAACCCCAAAATGGGCGAATATATCTATGGTGACCGCAACGGAATTCATATTCTCGACCTGACCCAGACCGTGCCCTTGCTGGATGCCGCTCTGAAACTGGTCCGCGACACTGTGGCCAAAGGCGGCCGCATCCTGTTCGTCGGCACCAAGCGTCAGGCGCAAAAATCGATCGCCGAAGGCGCCGAGAAATGTGCCCAGTATTACATGAACCACCGTTGGCTTGGTGGCACGCTCACCAACTGGAAAACGGTGTCCCAATCGATCCAGCGGCTGAAGCAAATTGACGAGCTGATGCAGCATGGCGCCGAAGGGATGACCAAGAAAGAACGCCTGAACATGGAACGCGAGCAGGGCAAGTTGCAAGCCTCGCTGGGCGGCATCCGGGAAATGGGCGGCGTGCCGGACCTGCTGTTCGTGATCGACGTTGGTAAAGAATCGCTTGCGATCCTCGAAGCGCAGAAACTGGGCATCCCGGTCATCGGCATCGTCGACACCAACTGCTCGCCCAAAGGCGTGGATCACGTGATCCCCGGCAACGACGACGCGGCCCGTGCCATCGCGCTCTATTGCGACCTGATCAGCCGCGCTGCACTAGACGGTATGAGCGCCCAGATGGGTGCTGCCGGCATCGACCTAGGTGCGCTTGACGTGGCCCCGGTCGAAGAAGCCGTCGCCGAGGCCTGAGCCTTCGGTACTCAACGGATACCCGGCGGGGGTATATCCCCGCCGATTACGTTTTCGGATTTGCAGGAGACTGACATGACCGTCACCGCACAAATGGTGAAAGAGCTGCGCGACAGCACCGGCGCAGGCATGATGGACGCGAAGAAAGCCTTGGTTGAAACCAACGGTGATATGGAAGCCGCTGTCGACTGGTTGCGTACCAAAGGGCTGGCCAAAGCCGCCAAGAAGGCCGGCCGTCTGGCCGCCGAAGGTCTGGTCGGCGTGGCCGTTTCAGGGGGGCGCGGTGTCGCGGTCGAATTGAATTCGGAAACCGACTTTGTCGCCCGCAACGCGGATTTTCAGCGTCTGGTCCACGACATAACCCGCGCAGCCACGCGTTGCAGCGATCTCGACGGGCTGAAGAAAGCCGACCTCAACGGTCAACCGGTTGATATCGTGATTGGCGAGGCCATCTCGACCATTGGTGAAAACCTGTCACTGCGCCGCATGGCGTCGGTCGAAGGCGATCATGTGGCGGCATATGTCCATAACGCCGCCGCTGACGGTATGGGGCGCATCGGTGTGCTGGTGGCCGTCAAGGGCACCGACAATGGCATCGCCAAGCAGATTGCCATGCATATCGCGGCCTTCAGTCCGTTGTCCCTCTCGGAAGCTGATCTTGACGCGTCCGTTGTTGAGCGGGAGCGTAACGTTCAGATCACCAAGGCGCGCGAAGACAACGCCGCCTCGGCCAAACCGAAACCCGATGCGGTGATCGAAAAGATGATCGCAGGGCGCATGGCCAAGTATTTCGAGGAAGTCACACTTCTGGGTCAGAAGTTTGCGATGAACAGCGAAATCACGGTCGGTCAGGCCGCCAAGGACGCCGGCCTAGAGGTCGTGGCATTCGTCCGCATGGCGGTGGGTGAGGGGATCGAGAGAGAAGTTGAAGACTTTGCCGCAGAAGTCGCCAAGATGGTTCAGGGCTGATGTACTGATGGATCGGACAAAAGGGCCGGGGTCACCCCGGTCCTTTTGCTTTTACAAATGTCCGCATGTGGACACCCATATAACTAACTGAAATATAACAGTTTATATCTTTCTGTTACACATTTGTTAACCCTGATCTTACCGCCCAAAAACAAAACGGTGCAGCCTTGCGGCCACACCGTTTCTTGCGCTCGCACCTTTGGGGAAGAGGACAGGCGCAATCAGTCAATCGGGTCACTGGCAATCAAATCGGCCTCAGCTTCCCGATTTTACATGCCGACGCCCCGGGACTGGCATCGGCTTTTGCGCGGGCGTTCCGGCGAAAATACATCCGGTCGGCCTTTGCTGTTCCAGGGTGCAAACCCTTGCTTCGCGGAACAAGACCACCATGACATTCCAGGGTGACCTGCCCCCCGGTCGTCCCTCATTCATGACGAGAGTCTGGCTTGTTGATAATCGTCGGTTTCGGGTTGGGCAAGCACGCCGGGTGCGTTGCCGTCAGGTAGCTCAAGCGCCCGGCGTGCTTCTGCCGGGGTTTTGTT
>JANYFE010000034.1 GCA_025362795.1 Rhodobacterales bacterium
AACAAAACCCCGGCAGAAGCACGCCGGGCGCTTGAGCTACCTGACGGCAACGCACCCGGCGTGCTTGCCCAACCCGAAACCGACGATTATCAACAAGCCAGACTCTCGTCATGAATGAGGGACGACCGGGGGGCAGGTCAATGGGGAGTAGGGTGGGTTTTCAACCCACCGCTTTCGTTACGATAGGTGCGATGGAGTGTAGGTGGCAGACGCCAAATAGTTTCCAACCTTGGTCATGACTTCAACCAATGTGACCGTCAGTCGGTTCAATTCCGAATGTGTCGCTACCAGTTCCGGCCCGTATCGTGAAACCAGATATTCGCGTCGCTCTGACATCGTGATCAAATGACCAGTTGTGCGCTTTCTCAGTTTCAGTTTGGCAATCACCTCGTACTCGGACCGCTTCGCCAAACTATGATTTTTTCGACGAATTTCTGCGGGTGAAACTCCCTCATGCATTAGAAATGCATTTAGATAAAGTTCGATGGCATGGATGGCGCATAGTCTTGCAGGTGCGCGCGAAAGTGGAGCCACAGTTTGCGGCACACCCTCCACCTTTTGAAACAACGTCATTGCGGCGTTGTAGTATTCATGGGCCAGTCCAAGGATTTGCCATACACTCGCCTCTGCCCCCGGATAGGGACCACTCTCCGTGCTACTCATGCCGCATTTCCCCATTCCCTAACCAACCCTTAATTCCCCTCCCCCTAACCCCTTGATTTCCCTCACCCCACCAATCGGTCCGGACCCGGACCGCGCTAACTCATCACCTCGAACCTATCCACATCCACCATCCCCATATCCGTGATCTTCAGATGCGGAATGACCGGCAGGCACAGGAACGCCAGCTGCAAAAACGGCTCCTCCAGCGTCACCCCCAAAGACCGCGCCGCCGCCCGCAAGGCGACCAGTCCCGCCCGCACCTCCTCGAAACTGCCAAGGCTCATCAGCCCCGCGACCGGCAGCGCCAGTTCTGCCAAGACAACCCCGTCGCACACCACCACAAACCCGCCCTCGATCTCCCCCAACCGATTACACGCCATCGCCATGTCGCCATAATCCGCCCCCACCACCGCGATGTTGTGGTGATCGTGGCAGACGGTCGATCCAATTGCCCCACGCTGCAGCCCGAACCCCTTCACGAACCCGGTCGAGCGGTTGCCATTCACCCCATGCCGTTCCAGCACGGCAATCTTCACCAGATCGCGGGCGATGTCCGGCCGTTTATCCCCATCCACCGGCGGGATATCAAACGTCAGATGTTCCGTAATGATCTTGCCCGGCAAGATTCCGATCACCGGCGTCTCGGTGCGGTTGCCACCCGTCCTAAAATGCTCGCCGCGCACGGGCGGCGCCTTCACCGAATGACGTGCCACCGGGTCGATCAGCGAACGGCCTGCAAACGCCTCATCACAAATCCGCACGCCACCCGCATAAACCGCCTGCACCCCGCAGCTTTCCAATGAATCCAGAACCACGATGTCCGCCCGCTTGCCCGGCGCGATCAACCCGCGATCCTTCAGCCCGAACGCCTCTGCCGCCGAAAGGCTGGCGACGCGGTAGGCGGTCAGCGGCGCGGCCCCCAAGGCAATCGCCGTGCGGATGATGTAGTCCAAATGGCCATGCTCGCCGATGTCCAACGGGTTGCGGTCATCCGTGCAAAAGCAAAGATAGGGCGCGAACCGTTCGGTCAACAGCGGCGCCAGCGCGTGCAAATCCTTGGACACCGACCCCTCGCGGATCAGCACCCGCATCCCCTTGCGCAGCTTTTCCAGCCCCTCGTCATACGAGGTCGCCTCATGCTCCGTCCTGATGCCAGCCGAGATATACCCGTTCAGGTCATTCCCCCGCAGCAACGGCGCATGGCCGTCGATATGCCGCCCCCGGAACGCCTCCAGCTTCGCCAGACACCCCGGGTCGCCCGCCAGAACCCCGGGATAATTCATGAACTCTGCCAGCCCGATCACCCTCGGATGGTCCATCAGCGGCACCAGATCAGCCGCCTCCAGCCGTGCGCCCGTGGTTTCCATATGGGTCGATGGCACGCAGGACGACAGGTTCACCCGGATATCCATCAAGGTCCGCGCGGACGCCTCAAGGAAATACCGGATGCCAGCCAACCCGCAGACATTGGCAATCTCGTGCGGGTCACAGATCGCCGTGGTTACGCCATGGGGGCTTACACAGCGGTCAAACTCGAACGGCGTCACCAGCGAGGATTCGATGTGCAGATGGGTGTCGATGAACCCCGGCACCAGAATTCGCCCGGTGAAATCCTGCTCCACGACCCCCGCATACGTCCCGAACACGCCCACGATCATCTCGCCACAGATCGCCACATCCGTCTCGACCAGATCGCCGGTGATCAGGTCGAACACCCGCGCACCTTTCAGCACCAGATCGGCGGGCACCAAGCCCCGCCCCTGCGCAATGCGGTCCGCTAGACTGGCTGTCATGGCATTCTCCTTTATGCCATCAAGCCTCAAGCCACCTCCGCCGTCCAGTTCGGAAACGGGTTGAAGCCGCCGGTGAAGGATGGTCATGTGCGTAAAAGAGGCACCCATGCACCCCCTGCGCGGCATCACTCTGAAACTTGGCGCGGTTCTGGTCTTCATCATCATGTCGTCGATGATCAAGGCCACAACCCACCATGTCCCGGCTGGCGAGGCGGTGTTCTTCCGGTCGTTCTTTGCCATCCCGGTGATCGTCGGCTGGCTGGCAGTGCAGGGCCAACTGCGCACCGGCTTTCACGCCGCCAATCCGATCGGCCATGTCTGGCGCGGGCTGATGGGCACAATGGGGATGGGCTTTGGCTTTGCCGGCCTCGGCTATCTGCCGCTGCCCGAGGTTACCGCCATCGGCTATGCCTCGCCGCTGATGGTCGTGATCTTCGCCGCGATGTTTCTGGGCGAAAACGTCCGCGCTTTCCGCATCATCTGCGTCGCCCTCGGCCTGATCGGGGTGCTGATCGTGCTGTCACCGCGCCTGTCGGTTGCACCGGGGTCGGGCAGTCAGGCCGAACAACTGGGGGCCATGGTGGTGCTGATGAGCGCGCTGTGCTCGGCCCTGGCACAGGTGTTCCTGCGCAAGCTGATCCTGACCGAAACGACCACGGCCATCGTGTTCTACTTTTCCTGCACATCGGCCATCATCTCGCTGGCGACCATCCCGTTTGGCTGGGTCTGGCCCACACCGACCGAGGCTGGATTGCTGATTGGCGCAGGTCTGATCGGCGGGGTGGGGCAGATTCTGCTGACATCATGCTACCGCTATGCCGATGCGTCGCTGGTGGCACCCTTCGACTATGCCTCGATGCTGTTCGCGCTGGCCATTGGCTATTTCGTATTCGCGGAAGTGCCGACCGCCACCATGCTGATCGGCGCGGCCCTTGTGGTTGCGGCGGGCATCCTGATCATCTGGCGCGAACGGCAACTGGGCCTGCGCCGCACCGATACACCGGAATAAGGCGCGAGGGTCACCCCCCGCGCCGATCCCTCAAGCCGCCGAAACCGCCCGCCCGGTCAAGACCTTGACCAGATGCGCCCGGTACTCCGCCGTGCCATGCAGGTCGCTGATCATGTCCTTGGGTGACACTTTCAGCCCGGCAATCGCCGACGCACTGAAGTTCGCAGACAGCGCCGCTTCCGCTTCTTTCCAGCGGAACACACCGTTGTTCGACGCGCCTGTTACTGCGACCCGCACGCCACCCGCATATTGTGCAACGAACACCCCGGTCAGGGCAAAGCGGCTCGCAGGCTGGTCAAACTTCACATAGGCGGCTTTCAGGGGCACCGGGAACGAAACCGAGGTGATGATCTCGCCCTCGTCCAGCACCGTTGCAAACATGCCCTTGAAGAAGTCATCCGCCGTGATGCTGCGCTTGTTGGTGACAATCACAGCCCCAGACGCCAGCGCCCCCGCCGGATAGCACGCCGCCGGGTCATTATTGGCAATCGACCCGCCAATCGTGCCCCGGTTCCTGACCGCCGGATCGCCGATCCCACCCGCCAGCCTGGCCAGCGCCGGATAGGCACTTGCCTCTTTCGCCACTGTCGCATGGGTCGTAGCCCCGCCGATGGTCACAACACCACCCCCCACGGTGACGCCCTTCATCTCGGCAATGCCGTTCAGGCTGACCAAAACCGATGGCGTCGCCAGCCGCTGCTTCATCGTCGGCGTCAGGGTCTGGCCACCCGACAAAGCCTGCGCGCCATCCGCCGCCAGTGCCTTCACCGCATCCGCGACGGTCGAGGGTTTTACGAATTCAAACTCTATCATCTTTTCCTCCCTCAGCCGTTCATGGCATGCCAGACGCGCGACGGCGTCAGCGGCATGTCGATATGGGCGATGTTGTGACCCGCCCGGTTCAGCGCATCAAGCACGGCATTGACGACGGCGGGAGGCGAGCCTATCGCCCCCGCCTCGCCACAGCCCTTGACGCCCAGGGTGTTGTGCGTGCACGGCGTGGCGCAGGAATGGTCCACCGTCACAAACGGCACGTCATCGGCGCGCGGCATGGTGTAATCCATGTAGCTGCCCGACAAAAGTTGCCCGTTCTCGTCATAGACGCCATGTTCCAGCAGCGCCTGCCCGATGCCCTGCACCACACCGCCATGCACCTGCCCCCGCACCACCATCGGGTTCATCACATTGCCGAAGTCATCGGCGCAGGTGAAACTGGCGACTTCGACACGGCCAGTATCCGCATCGACCTCGACCTCGCAGATATAGGTGCCTGCCGGATAGGTGAAGTTGGCCGGGTCATAAAACGCCGTCTCCTCCAGCCCCGGCTCCAGCGTGGCGAGCGGGTAGTTGTGCGGCACATAGGCCGAAAACGCGATCTCGCCGAAGGTCTTGGATTTGTTGGTCCCCGACGCGGTGAACACCCCGTCACTGAACACGATATCCGCCTCGGTCACTTCCAGCATATGCGCGGCAATCTTGCGGCCCTTGGCGACGACCTTGTCGCAAGCGTTCGACATGGCCTGTCCGCACACCGCCAAGCTACGCGAGCCATATGACCCCATCCCGAACGGGATTTTCGAAGTATCGCCATGCACGATCTCGACGCTGCTTTCGGGGATACCGAACTTGTCCGCCACGATCTGCGGGAACACCGTCTCATGGCTCTGGCCGTGGCTGTGGGCCCCCACAAACACGCTCACATTGCCGGTCGGGTTCACCCGGACAGTTGCTGCATCGTACAACCCGACGCGCGCACCAAGGATACCCGCCAGATTCGACGGCGCAATCCCACAAGCCTCGATCCAGGTCGACAGGCCCAGCCCGCGCAACTTGCCCTTGGCCGCTGAAGCCGCCCTGCGCCCCTCGAACCCGGCCACGTCGCCAAGTTGGGTCGCCTTGTCCAAAGTCGCGTGATAATTCCCGATGTCGTACGCCAACCCCACCGGCGTGGTATACGGGAACATGTCGGTTGTGATGAAGTTCTTTCGCCGCACCTCGAACGGGTCCAGCCCCAGTTCGCGGCACATCATGTCAACCACCCGCTCCAGGCTATAGGTCGCCTCAGGCCGCCCCGCGCCGCGATAGGCATCGACCGGCGCGGTGTTGGTGAACACGGTTTTCACGTTCACATAGACATTCGGCACCTTGTAGGGCCCCGCCATCAGCGTGCCGTGCAGAAAGGTCGGCGTCACGGTGGCGAAATTCGAAAGATACGCCCCCACATTCGCCATCGTCTCGGTGCGGAAGGCGATGAACGTGCCGTCCTTTTCGCACGCGAGTTCGATCCTGGTCACATGGTCGCGGCCATGTGCGTCGGTCAGGAAACTTTCCGACCGCTCCGCCACCCATTTGACCGCGCGCTTCAGCTTTTTCGCCGCCGCCAGAACCAAGGCTTCCTCGCCGTAATGATAAATCTTCGACCCGAAACCGCCGCCCACATCGGGGGCCACGACCGTCAGCTTGTTCTCCGGTATTCCCATCACGAACGCCGCCACCAGCAACCTAGTCAGGTGGGGGTTTTGGCTGGTCGTCGTCAGCTTGTAATCGCCAGTCCCCGGGAAATACTCGCCAATGCTGGCGCGCGGTTCCATCGCATTCGGGATCAGCCGGTTGTTGATCAGTTCCAGCGTGGTCACATGCGGGGCCGCTTTGATCGCCGCATCGACGCGGGCGCGGTTATCCTCGATCCAGCCCCAGTCGAAACACTGGTTGTCCGGCAATTCGTCATGCACGCGGTTGGTCGGATCGGCCAAGGCCTTGGCCATATCGACCACCGCCGGCAGTTCCTCGATCACCGAGGCATCCGCCACAGCCTGCGCCGCGTCCTTGGCCTCATTATAGCTTGCAGCGATCACCGCCGCATAAGCATCCCCCACATGCCGCACCTTGCCATGCGCCAGCACGGGACGCTTGGGTTCCCGCATCGGCTCGCCATTGCGGCTGTTGATCAGCCAGCCCGCCGGGTTCCCGCCCACAGCGGTAAAATCCGCCCCGGTGAACACCGCCAGCACGCCGGGCATTCCCGTCGCCGCGTCCGACCCCACCGACACAATCCGCCCATTGGCGACGTTCGAACGGACGAACACCGCATAGGCCTGCCCATGCACCGTGATGTCATGCAGGTAGTTCCCGGTTCCGGTCAGAAACCGCACATCTTCGCGCCGCTTGGTGCTGGCGCCAATCCCGTGATCTTTCGGCATGATGAACCCCCTATTCCGCAGCCATAGCGACAGCGTCCTGCCCGGACGCCGCCAGCACGGCCTTGACGATGTTGTGATACCCGGTGCAGCGGCAGATATTGCCCTCCAGCCCGTGACGAACCTCTTGTTCGGTGGGCCGTGGATTTCCCTTCAGCAGGGCAGAGGTGGTCATCACCATCCCCGCCGTGCAGAACCCACACTGCAACCCGTGATGATCCTGAAACGCCTGCTGGACAACGCCCAAACTGCCATCCTCGTTCGCCATCCCCTCGATCGTAGTCACCCGCGACCCCGCGACATCCTGCGCGAAAATCGAACAGCTTTTCACCGCCACGCCATCGACATGTACGACGCAGGCCCCGCATTGCGACGTGTCGCAGCCAATATGCGTGCCCGTCAGCCCCAACCCTTCCCGCAGATAGGCCGACAGCAAGGTTCTCCCCTCGGTTTCCGCCGATTGCGAAATGCCGTTCACGGTCATCGTCACTTTCGTCATAGTCTCTCCTCCCGTAAGCTATTGTTTTCAGGAACCGATCAGCCGCTTGAACCAGCCCTTCTTCTTGCCCTCTTCCACCTCCGGCTCCTCCTCCGCCTCAACCGGAACCTCGATGGCATGCTGGAAATTGTCGAAAAACTGTCCGGCCATGTTCTTGGCAAAGCCGTCGATGATCCGGCTGCCAAGCTGGGCTATCTTGCCGCCGACCGAGGCATCCACCTCATAGGTCAGCAGCGTGCCACCCTCTGCCGCCGCCATCGTCACATTGGCGCCGCCCTTGGCAAAGCCCGCGACACCACCCTGCCCTTCGCCCGCGATGCGCAGCGACTTGCCCTCGACGATGTCGGAAAACGTGACCTTGCCGGCAAAGCGCGCCTTCACCGGCCCGACCTTCTGCACGACCACCGCCTCGAACCCGTCAGCCACGCTGCCGGTGATGCTTTCGCAGCCCGGCACGCATTGCTTCAACACTTCGGGGTTCAGCACAGCCGCCCAGACAACAGCGGGTTCCGCCGCGATATGACGCTCTTCGGCTAGCTTCACGCAACCCCTCCCGTGGTTTCGATGAAAGGCTGGCGTATCCGGTCTGTGCTCAACCTAGGTCAGGAATCCCGAAAGGCAAAGCCTGCAAACTGTGCCGCATTAAATCCGACCTGTCGATGACCCAGTTTGTGTAACGTTCCGAAACGAAAAGGGGCGGCACCGCAGTGCCGCCCCCTGTTTTCAAGGATCCTCCGGTCAAACCGCGCTACACTGGATTGTCGCACCGCAGCGTGACCTGCATCATCCCCTTAACCTGCGTCGGCCATTTCAGCGCCACCTGATTTTTCAAAGCGCCTTGTTCCACCAGCGTATAGGGCGTCACGAACTGGGTGGCGTTCAGCGTGTTGGTGATTGCCCCCTCTGCCACCACTGCGGTGACATTGCGGGCGTAACTGGCGAAAGGCAGATAGGCCGACCCGTCCACCGTCCAAGTATCCGCGGCGGTGTTCTGGGTGTGCTGCACCAGGACAGGGCTGGCCGTGGGCTGCGTCACGCCGTTGAAGGTGTTGTTGTCAAAGATGATGTTGCGAAAGCTCAGATAGGACAGCGGCGCATAGGTCGCATCCACCGCCTCGATCCGGTCCACCACCGTGCCCACCACTCGGAAAGTGTTGTTGGCCACGATATAGCCTTGCAACGAATGCCCGGTGCCGCGCGGTGTGATCACCAGCCAGCGGAACCATGGCGCCACATTCGACGCGGTAAAGATGTTGCCCGACATGTTGATTCCACCGAACGTGTATTCGGTACCGAAGTTCGGGTCGCTGTCATGCTCGTTCGACAATTCAATCGAACAATTGTCGATGTAATTGCCGGTGAGAAAGCTTTTCATATTGGTCAGCGTGAACACGATCCCCGCCCGCCGCACCCCCGCCGTCGCATCATCGCCGCCGAAAAAGTGGTTGCCCAGGACCATATGGCCTGATCCGGCCAGAATGCCGAAATGTGCAAACCGGCTCGCGCGGTTCAGCCGGATCTTGCCGTCATTCGCATTGACGTTGAAACAGATCGTCGTGCGGTCCTGCGCCAGCAGCCCCTGCTCGTTCGAGATGAACTGACAGCGGTCGATCTGTAAATCCTGACAGGCCCGGCCAATCGAGGTGATGCCGCGATCCTTGGGCTTGTTCAGCACGCAATCCGCGACCCGGAACAATTCCCCGCCCGAGGCCAGCATGATGATGCTGGCCAGACCGAACGACTGAAACTCGACTTCGCTGACTTCGAATTTCGACAGGGCGGTAAACCCGCTGAAATCCAGCATGTATTTGTAGCGGTCAAAGCTGAAGGTCCGCGTCCCCGCCGCCGCCCACAACGGCTGGCTCAGATCAACCGTGCCCGCGCCGATGTTCTTGGCGGTGACATAGACTTCGCGCCCGACGCCAGTGCCGCTGATCCGGGCGCCAACCGGAATGTTCGCCACATTCGCCACCCCGGTCAGCTTGGCCGGATTCGCAACCGCATAGGTTGCAACCGAGGTCACCGTGGTGGTGTTCCACGCGGTCGAGGTAATCGCGGTCAGCTGACCATTGCGCAGCACCCGCCGCTCGGCAAACGTCGTCAGCCCGCACAAGGCCGCCACATCGATCGGCCCGTCCAGTTCAACACGCCGCCCGTTCAGGTTCAGTTCCACATGGTCGGTATAGAAAAACAGCGCCTGCAACGCCTTTTTGAACCCGGCCAGTTCCGCCCCGAACGCAGCCGTATACGACGCCAGATCAAAGTTGCGCCGCAGCACCAGATTGGCATTGGCTGGCATCGTCACCGTGCCCTCGAATTCGACCGGATTGTCGAATGTCATGGAGGCTGACAGGAAATAATTGCCGGGGCTGACCAGCACTGTCTTGCCCGCCGCCGCATTGTCCGCCGCATTGAACGCTGCCAGATCATCGGTAACGCCATTGCCGACCGCGCCATAGTCGCGCACGTCCACCCAGTTGAACATGACCGAGAAAAAGATGCTCGACACATCCTCGATGATCACATCCTCGATCCGCACCACGCCGCCCGTAGGCCCTGTCAGGTCCAGCCCCAGATGGCCGTTGACCGGGGCCAGACCCCAGACCATGTCGACGCCCTGCCGGTTGCCCGACCCGATGATGGCGGTGATGGTGACAATCTGGCCATAGGTGGTCAGCTGCGTCGATGGCCCGCTCTGCACCGCCGTGGTGACATTGGCCCCGCTGGAATTGCCCGCCCAACCGGCAATCCGCACCGCCGGCAGCGCACCCGACATCGCCTTGACCTTGATCGTGACGCGCAGATACAGCCCCGGTTCGAACGGGATAGACTGGAAACACCGCAGCTTTTGCGTGGCCAGCGTCTTGGTTAGTTCCAGACACCCGCCAAAGTCCTGATCGGTCGGCACATAGGCCGCGTTGGACTGCGCCAGATATGACCCCTGCCCGGTCAGTCCATCATCCCGCGACCACAGGTTCAACCCCGCCGAAAACGGCGGCGGCATCAACACCAGACCCTCGGTAATCGCCTTGTTCATCGTGGAACCCCTCGCCATTGCCACAAAAGGGCGCCATGCCCGTGCGGCGAAAGAGGTAGCAAGCGGCGGTTAAGACAAGGAAACAGCGGCGCACGTTATCAGGCGCTGCTGCGCAACGCCCAGCACCGGGGATTCACACCCCCAATCGGGCAGGCGTGCGCAGCGTTTTTTCGCCCAGCTGAATGGACCCTTGTCAGGCGCCGACGTCGTTGGATTTCTGCAGCTGCACCGCGTTGATCAGCCAGCCGTCCGGCCCTTCGATCATCTGATAGTCCAGCAGATACGACTGACCTTTCTGGTCCGTGACCCGCACCCTCTGCCACAGCGCCCCGCCAACCATGCGCAAATCCATCATCTCGACCTGGGCGGGGTTCACCACCATCGGATAGCCGGTCGCGACCATCCCGCCAAAATTTTCCGGCGTCTGGAAAATCTGGTGGATCGTCGGCGAAGCATAGGTGAACGCCCGTTCGTAATCCTTCACCTTGAAGGCGTCGATCTGGGCGGTGATCGTGGATTGGATCGGCTGTTCCTGGGCGAAGGACGGCAACGCCGCAAGAACACCCATGACAATATATAGGCCTAGTCGCATGACCGTTCCCCTGTCTGACGTCCCCAGAGCCAAGGGTAGACCGGGCCGAAGCCCGGTCAAGTCATATTCACGCGATCAACTCGCCCTTCAGCGCCCGATCCATCAGCGCCACCGTCTCGGTCACGCCATAAAGTGCCACGAACCCGCCAAAGCGCGGCCCATCCGACGCGCCCAGCAGCACCTCGTATAGCGCCTTGAACCAGTCGCGCAGCGGTTCGAACCCGTGATCCTTGCCGACCGCAAACACCATGGTCTGCAACGCCTCGTCGGTCGCCGGGCCGTCCCAGGCCAGCAGTTTCGCCCGCAGATCCTCGATGGCGATCCGCTCGGCCTCTGTGGGCAGCCGGAACAGCCGGGTCGGTGCGATCCGGTCCGCGAAATAGCGCACCGCATGACCCGCCGCCGCATCCATATCCGGGTTGCCCTCTGGCGAGGCATCCGGCGCATAGCGCTTGATGAACCCCCACAATCCCTTGGCATCGCGCGCCCCTGACACCGAAGCCAGGTTCAACAACATGGCAAAACTGACAACCATATGCGACGCCGGGGGATTACCTTGATGGATATGCCAGACCGGATTGTTGACCTGCTGGTCGACATCCTGCGTCGGATAGGCCTTCAACTGCTGGTGATATTCGTCCACCGCCTTGGGGATCACATCGAAATGCATCCGCTTGGCGGTCTTGGGTTTCTGGTACATGAAATAGGACAAGCTCTCGGTCGCCGCATAGGTCAGCCATTCGTCAATTGTCAGGCCATTGCCTTTGGATTTGGAAATCTTCTGACCAAACTCGTCCAGAAACAGCTCATAGCCGAAATGGTTGGGTTTCCGCCCGCCCAACACTTCGCAAATCCCGTCATAAATCGGCGTGTTGGTCGAATGGTCCTTGCCATACATCTCGAAATCGACATCCAACGCCGCCCAGCGCGCCCCGAAATCCGGCTTCCATTGCAGTTTGACCTGCCCACCGGTCACCGGCAGTGTCCACTCCCGCCCGGTCTCGTCATCGAAGGTGATCGTGCCGTCGCGGGCGTTCACTTCTTTCATCGGCACATACATCACCCGCCCGCTTTCGGGATGGATCGGCAGGAAGCAGGAATAGGTCTGCTGCCGCTCCTCGCGCAGACTGGCCAGCATGATCGCCATGATCGCGTCATACCGCTCGCAGGCCAAAAGCAGCGTCGCATCGAACCGCCCGGACTTGTAGAACTCGGTGGCCGAGATGAACTCGTATTCAAAGCCGAACGTGTCCAGAAACCGCCGCAGCATCGCGTTGTTATGGGCACCAAAACTGTCGAACTGGCCGTAAGGGTCCGGCACCGATGTCAGCGGCTCCTGCATATGCTGGCGCAGCATGTCCTGATTTGGCACGTTTTCCGGCACTTTGCGCATGCCATCGACATCGTCGGAAAAGCAGATCAACCGAGTTGGTATGTCAGACATCGCCTCGAACGCCCGGCGGATCATCGTCGTCCGCGCCACCTCGCCAAACGTCCCTATATGCGGCAGACCCGATGGCCCATAGCCCGTCTCGAACAGGACATAGCCCTTTTCCGGCGCCTTTTTCTCATACCGTTTCATCAGCGCGCGCGCCTCTTCAAAAGGCCAGGCCTTCGATTTCATCGCCGCGTCGCGCAAACTGGTCATCGTATTCTCCATCCGCAGCCCCTAGCCGCGCCCCGTCCTCTATTGCCGTAGCCCCCCAGCGTCAATATTCTAGCCGCCAACCCAGGAGTAACCATGCCCCATACCCCCGCCTCGCTGTCGCCGCAGGATGCGCTTGTCGCCGTGATGATCGCGGTGTCTGCCTCTGATACCGAGATGCGCACCGCCGAACTGGTGGCCATTCAGCGCATGGTCAATCACATGCCAGTGTTCTCAAACTATGACGAAGACCGCATCCGCACCATCGCCCAGACCGTGTTCGACCTGTTCGAGGAAGAAGACGGCCTCGCCGCCCTGTTCGGCCTGATCCGCGACGCTTTGCCGGAACGCCTGCACGAAACCGCCTATGCGCTGGCCTGCGACACCGCCGCCGCCGATGGCAACCTCAAGGAGGTCGAGTTGCGCATGCTGGAGGAGGTCCGCGAGGAATTGCAAATCGACCGCCTGCACGCCGCCGCGATCGAATGGGGGGCACGGGTCAGGCATTTGCGGCCGTGAAGGGCCACCCGCCCCACCCCGCCCCTACCTGATCCGGAACTCCCTGGGCAGGGTAAGGCTGGGTTCCCCCCGCCACCCCGTTCCCTGCCATCCCGCCAATTCCGCCCCTACACCATCCCCGCCCACCGGCTGATCAGCCTTGCCTGCAACAGATGCGCCCGCCCCACCCAGGCCCGCTCGCCCGCCGGCTCCTCGCGCTCGCTCATCGGCACCGCTTCTCGCCGCGCCGGGTCGGCGGAGAAGATCGCAAAGCACAGATCCTGCCCGCCCACCGGCTCGATAAAGCCCACCAGACCGGACACGAAATTCAGCGTCCCGCTTTTGCCGATCACCTGGGTGGCGCTGCCCTTGACCGCCCGCCCCTGATCATCCCGCAACCCGACATTCCGCAGTATTCCCCGCAACCCCGCAACCCGGTCCCCCGCCAGCAGCGCCCGCATCATGCCCCCCGCCGTCACCCGCGATGCCGACCCCAGTCCGGAATGATCGACGAAATTCGCAGCCAGCCCCAACCGCCCCTGCGCCCAAGCCTCCATCGCCGCTGCCGACGCCGGCAGGCTCAAAGCCCCCGACGCCGCCAGCCCCACCGTTTCGGCGGTGATATTGGTCGAAAACTTCAACATCACCCGCAGGATCGAGGTCAGGTCGTCGCTTTGCCGCGCCACAATTTCGACCGCGCCGGCAGGCAGCACTTGCACCACGTCCGCCCGCGGCAGGCGGATCCCCTGCGCCGCGCACAGCGTCTGAAACACCTCTGCGACATAAGGCGCCACCTGCCGCACCGGCAACCAGCGACTGCCCGCTTTGCCCAGTGCGCCCCGCGCCACCGACCAATCCTCGACCCCGGCACCCTTCTGATAGCTGAACAAAGGTGCGGTCCGGTCCACCAGACCATCCTAGCCATCTTCACCACCGGCACGTACCGCTCGCCCCGCGCGTTCATCTGGGTGGTGGCACCGCCCTTGGTCCATTCGAAATTAACCCGGTTGAAGTTCAGCAACAGTCCCGACAGCCCCGGATCATAGCCAACCTGAATCGGTTGCTCGTCGGTGATCCGGTCGAAACTCGGCAGCGCCCCGGCATAGGCCAGAAACCGCCCCGTCACCTCGCGCAGACCGGTCGCCGCCAGTGCCGCCACCAGATCGCCCAGCTTGTCACTGTCCAGCGTCGGATCACCGCCCCCCGCCAGCACCAGATCCCCGCTCAGCCTGCCGCCCTGCACCGACCCCGCCGCCATCACCCGTGTCGTAAACCGGAGATCCGCCCCCAGCTTTTCCAAAGCGAACAGCGCGGTGACCGTCTTGGCCACACTTGCAGGCGGCACCGGCGCATCGGCATTGACCTGCTCCAGCACCCGCCCCGTCGCCACATCCGCCACGATATACCCGGTTATCCCGGTCAGCTTTGCCGCCGCCACCAGATCGCGCGTATCGTTGACAGACGTAGCGGCCTCTTTCATGGCGCTTGGCATCGGGCGTGGCATCGGGCGAATGCTCTCGCCCCAAACCGGCAGCGCCGCCCCCGCCATCAGCCCGCCCAGAACCCCGCGCCGCGTCACCGACATATAACGCCTCCCAATCCAACCGCTTCAATTAGCCCCGCCACCCGCGCCAACGCAATCACCGCCGCCATTTGCCCTGCGCCCGGATCGCACTGGATGACGCCGAATTGAGCGGCAGGTTGACAAAACACCATGCCGGAGCCCGCCTTTCCCCCAAACCCTCAGGCCGCGCCACCTCATGGCCGCGAAACGCCCGCGCCGTCACGCTCAGCCGTGCCGCCAGCCCCGCCCCAGGCCGCGCCATCACCGCCACCGGCACCATCGCCAAAATATCCCGCCACCGGCTCCAGCGGTGGAACTGCACAAGGTTATCCGCCCCCATGATCCAGACAAACCGCACCCCTGGATAGATCGCATGCAAGCGGCGAATGGTATCCACCGTCGCCCGCGTCCCCAGCCGCGCCTCAAGATCGGTGACGACCACGCCCGGATCCTGCATCACCTCCCGCGCCCGCGCCAAACGCAACGCCATCGGCGCTGGTCCCCGCGCCTTCAGCGGATTGCCGGGGCTGACCAGCCACCACACCCGGTCCAGTCCCAGCCGCTTGATGGCCTCGCGGGTGATATGGACATGCCCGTCATGCGCCGGATCAAACGACCCGCCCAGCAATCCAATCACCATCCCGCTTTGTGCCTTGGGAAATCCCAGCAAGACGCCTCTCCATTTTGGCGAAGTTGACCGCACCTTGGCAGGCGTTACAATGCCTGCGCCGCAGGTTCCAGCCTGCAAACCCGTCAGGCCTGTCCGATGTCCCCGATCCTGATCCGCCCGGCCGATCCGAATTCGTCTGCGGCTATTGCCTGTCTGGCGGCCTATTTCCGGTTGCTCTGCGACAAGATTGACGGCATGACGGCCGCCCATGTCCCGCTGCCCGATCCGCAGGCCGCAAGTTACCGCCCGCCGCAAGGCCAGTTCCTGATCTCGTGGCAGGCAGAGGTTCCGGTGGGCTGCGTTTCGCTGCACCGGCTTGACGCGGACGTGGCAGAGGTCAAACGCCTCTGGGTGGCGCCCCCGGCACGTGGCCACGGCCTCGCCCGCCGCTTGATGCTCGCCATCGAGGACGAGGCCCGCGCCCTTGGCTATCAGCGCCTGAAACTTGACACCCACGCCGCCCTGATCGAGGCGATCGCCCTCTACCGCGCCACCGGCTGGCACGCCACCGCCCCCTACAGCGCCTACCCCGCCACCCATTGGTTCGCCAAAGCGCTCTGATCGTTTCTGTCGAATTGCGACCACAATCCTACCTGAAAAGCGCCACAAAATCTCGATCCGCTCTGGCCACGCCCACCCGCAACTTCGCCACGAATCACCCGGTTTTCCGGTCGCCTGCACCCGCGTTTGGTGCAAGTGTCTGCCCCCTGCCGACCATCTTCTGACCGAACGCAGCGCGCAGGTTGCGGCGGCAGTCCCGGCTTCACCGGGCTATTGTTTACCGGTTGGAAACAAGCCCGCATTCTACCAACCTGCCCTGCCTCATCTGACCGGCGGCTTGCGAAATCCATTGACTCTTCACCCGATTTTGCATTCTTTAACGTTGTCGTGAACGATCCCCTGCACATTCCAGGGTTTTCTTTGGGTCTGAGGAGAAGTCGCGACGCAAAAATCTGTTTTTATGATCAGGGAAGGATAAAGAAAAATGAACCTTAAGTCACTTGCATGCGCATCGGTCATCGCGCTCGCTGCAGCATCGGCATCGCACGCAGCCATCGTCACGCTCGATTTCGAAGGAGTGGGCAATTTCAATCCTGTCGGCAACTTCTACAATGGTGGCGCCGGCACCAATTACGGCATCCAGTTCAGCGCTGCCACGCTTGGCATCGTTGATGCGGATGCCGGCGGTAGCGGCAACTTTGCGAACGAGCCGTCTGCCAGCACGATCATGTTCTTTCTGGATGCCAACAACGCCGTGATGGACGTTGCTGCCGGTTTCACGACCGGCTTCTCGTTCTTCTACACTTCAATCAACTCAGGTGGCTCGGTCGACGTGTTTGACGGCCTGGGTGCCACCGGCACCCTCCTGGCCTCGCTGTCACTCGCGGCGCTCGGTTCCGCCGGGACCGGTGATCCTACCGGTGGCTATGACACCTGGGCGGCCATCGGTGTGTTGTTCAGCGGAACTGCAAAATCGGTCAGCTTCGCCGGTTCGGCAAACTACATCGGCTTTGACAACGTGACCTTCGGCACCGACAAGCCCGGCACGGTGCCGGTTCCTGCCGCGCTGCCGATGCTGCTCGCCGGTCTTGGCGGTCTTGGCATGCTGCGTCGCCGCAAGTCGAAGTAAGACTGCCCGCAGCCATGGCAAACGGCGGCCCCGTCCGGGCCGCCGTTTTTTTGTATCTCCCTTTGCAAGCCTGATCCGACTTGGGTAGATGGTGCCGAACCCGCACGGATGGAGCACGCAGATGGCCGCCTATCAATATGTCTACCACATGGACAACGTCTCCAAGGCCTATCCCGGCGGCAAGAAATGCTTCGAGAATATCAAGCTGAACTTCCTGCCCGGCGTCAAAATCGGCGTCGTCGGCGTCAACGGCTCGGGCAAGTCCACCCTCCTGCGCATCATGGCCGGCATGGACAAGGATTTCACGGGTGAGGCCTGGGCCGCCAAAGGCGTCAAGGTCGGCTACCTTGCGCAGGAACCCCACCTTGACCCGACCCTCGACGTGCGCGGCAACGTCATGCTTGGCCTTTACAAAAAGACCGCCATTCTGAACCGCTACAACGAACTCGCGATGAACTACACCGACGAGACGGCGGATGAGATGGCCGCCCTGCAAGACCAGATCGACGCCGCCAACCTGTGGGATCTGGACTCGCAAGTCGATGTGGCGATGGAGGCCCTGCGCTGCCCGCCCGACGATTCCGATGTCACCACCCTGTCCGGTGGCGAACGCCGCCGCGTCGCCCTTTGCCAGTTGCTCCTCGAAGCCCCTGAAATGCTGCTCCTCGACGAACCGACCAACCACCTTGACGCCGAATCCATCGCCTGGCTGCAAAAGCACCTGATCGAATACACCGGCACCATCCTGATCGTGACCCACGACCGCTATTTCCTGGATGACATCACCGGCTGGATTCTGGAACTCGACCGTGGCCGCGGCATCCCCTACGAGGGCAACTACACCGCCTGGCTGGAGCAAAAGGCCAAACGCCTGATCCAGGAAGCGCGTGAGGACAAGTCGCGTCAGAAAGTCATGGAAAAGGAACTGGAATGGATCCGCGCCGGGGCCAAGGCGCGGCAGGCCAAGCAGAAAGCCCGGATCAACAAATACAACGAAATGGCGGGCAAGAGCGTCCGCGAACGCATCTCGGGCGCGCAGATCATCATCCCCAACGGCGAACGTCTGGGCGGTAAGGTGATCGACGTGCAGGGCCTGAAAAAGCACATGGGCGACCGCCTGCTGATCGAAAACCTCAGCTTCACCATCCCACCCGGCGCCATCGTCGGCATCATCGGCCCCAATGGCGCCGGCAAAACCACCCTGTTCCGCATGATCACCGGGCAAGAGACGCCGGACGAGGGCACCATCACCCTCGGCAATACCGTGCAACTGTCCTACGTCGACCAATCCCGCGACTCGCTCGACCCGAATAAAACCGCCTGGGAAGAAATCTCCGACGGACTGGAAGTCATCACCCTAGGCGACATGGAAATGAACTCCCGCGCCTATGCCGGGTCGTTCAATTTCAAGGGCACCGACCAGCAGAAAAAGGTAGGGCTTCTGTCGGGGGGAGAACGCAACCGCGTCCACCTGGCGAAACTGCTCCGCTCAGGCGGCAACGTTCTGCTATTGGACGAACCGACAAACGACCTAGACGTGGAAACCCTGCAATCGCTGGAATCCGCCATCGAAGACTTCGCCGGCTGCGCCGTAATCATCTCGCACGACCGCTTCTTCCTCGACCGCCTCTGCACCCACATCCTCGCCTTCGAAGGCGACGCCCATGTGGAGTGGTTCGAGGGGAACTTCGAGGCTTATGAAGAGGATAAGGTGCGCAGGCTAGGCCCGGACTCAATTGAGCCGACGCGGGTGAAGTATAAGAAGTTTACGAGGTGAGGGGGCGATGGATTCGGTCGCTCTAGCATCGTACTATCGCATACACGCCACCACATTCATAATTGCCGCCCATCAACTTGAAGATGCGTCTAGAGCAAAGAATGAAGCTCTTCCGGGCAATTTTCGTTCAATACCATTCTATTATCTCACTCACCATGCCGCCGAACTACTTTTGAAATGCGCCCTCTTGAAACGCGGAGTGGACCAAAAGAAATTGCGCGAAATTGGGTTACGACATAACCTGCGTGCACTTGCCGACGATCTATTAAAGCTTGGCGGAAATCTGTCTAGCGATGCTATGCGTTTGATCGACGCTATTTCGGACCAGCACAGGGATCATCATTTGCGCTACGAGGCGTTGTTTGAGGACAGTCGGGTAATAACCCCACCTGCTGAAGCAATGTTTTCTGCCCTTGAAGAGATATTGTTGGCGGGAAGGGTCTCCAAGCAAACGTAGGGTGGGTGCCAACCCACCACTTGCCTTGCAAAATTACAAACGGTGGGTTGCACCCACCCTACTCCGCAAACTCTCCGTCCGACGCAATCCCCGACCATTCCGGCTCAACCATCCCGCGCGCAATGTCGCGGTGGATCGACGAATACGGCCAATCTACCGCCCGTTCCACCAACCCATGCTTCACCGGATTTCCCCAACAATACCGCACATGCGCATCAAAATCCGCCTGATCGCGGATATGGTGCTCCCAAAACCGTGGTTGCCACAACCCGACCTCGCCCTTCCGCCGTAGGGCGGGGTTCACCCCGCCATTCGCAAACCCCACCGGTGGCGGCGGGGTGAACCCCGCCCTACCCATCTTCCTGCTGAACCGCGCCTTGATCGCGCCCCAGCGGGTAGAGAAATCCTTGTCGCCCTTCGGCAAAGTCCAGATCGCATGCATGTGATCCGGCAGCACGACCCACACCGCAATGTCAAATGGCCGCTCGGCGCGCGTCTCCTGAACCGCCTCTCGCAAGCGCACGACCTCCCGACATAACAAATCATCACCCCGCCGTGCCGTGGCGACGGTGAAGAAAATCGTGGCGCCTGTGACGCTGGGGCGAAGGTAATTGGGCATGACCCAACATGGCAAAACTGGGTTAACCAAACCTTGATGCAAGGCGTAGGGTGGGTGAAACCCACCATTTCCCCCGGTGCGGTGGGTTTCACCCTCCCTACACACTGATCCTCGAACGCGGGCCGGGCCGCGATAAATCCTGACCCCAAAGGAACCAACACTCTCACCACCGCGTTACCTATCCACATCAACCCTGGAGGGCTATCATGGGAAAAGGCATCGTCGCGTGGTTTCTGGGCGTTCCGCTGGTCGTGATCATAGCGCTGTACGCGTTCCATCTGTGGTGACACCGTGAAAGGCATCATTGCCTACATGCTCGGCGTTCCCATCGTGGTCATCGTGCTGCTGTACATGACCCACGTCTTCTGACAACAAAAGGGTGGGGCCGAAACCCCACCCTTCAAACCTTTCCAGCCGGTTAACGCAAACCGCCAACTCCCTGAAATCGCACGCTATCTCAAAGCGTCCACATGTGGACGGCCTATTCCTTGATCACATGCCAGACGCCGCCCATTTCGGCGCCCATCGCATCCCCCTTTGCCTTGTCGCCGGCAAAGAAATACACCGGCTTGCCATCATAGGCCCATTGCTTGGTCCCATCGGTGCGGTCCACCGAAGTCCAGCCCTCGCCCATCTTCTCATCCGCCGCAGCCATGTAAGGCGGCCATTTCGCGGCGCAATCGTCGTAGCAGGCCGACTTGCCACCCGCGTCCTTGTCGAACGTGTACAGCGTCATTCCCTTGTCATCGGTCAGCATTGCCTCAGCCATACCGGCCACGGGCGCCATCATGGAAACCGCGAACAATGCGGCGAAAACCTGTGTGTGTTTCATGTCAAATCTCCTGAACGGAGCCAAACTCCGCACCACCGGCGCAGGATCAACCGGAAAGATCCGGTCCCGCACGGAACCCCGGAGGGCCGCAGCACCCCAGGGCCTGCGTCAAGTTACGCCCCCCTCCGCCCCGAACAACCGACCAAAGTCTGACCCCCCGATCACGTCCCCGCGACTGCCCCATAGGCCAGCCCGGCGATTTGTCTTGATTTTCGGCCCCATTGGCCGGATATTCGGCCTTGCGACGTTACTTCTATCGACCTGTCTTCGCCTGTTCGGGCCACAGCATTCGATCCTAAGCTGACGGGGCCGGGCCGCCGCAATTTCGCGGGCGGCGACTATGACAGGAGACTCACGATGGCCAAGGGCACCGTGAAATGGTTCAATGAAACTAAAGGCTTCGGCTTTATCGCTCCGGAAGGCGGCAAAAAGGACGTGTTCGTCCACATTTCCGCGCTGGAGCGCGCTGGCCTGCGTTCGCTGAAGGATGGCCAGCCGGTCACGTTCGACATCGAAGCTGGCCGTGATGGCCGCGAATCGGCGACGAATCTGGCGCTGGCGTAGGTTTCCAAACGCTACATGTCAGGGGCGCACCATCGCGTGCGCCCTCGGCACCTCAGGCGGCGCGGTACGCCAGCCGGTCGTGCAATGCATGCTCAAAGCCAACCCGCAGCGACACCGACGTCAGGGGTGCCCGCAAAACTGTCGGTGCCGTGCGATCGCTGGGAAACCGTTGTTCGCCACATTCGCGCGACACCAGAATCACCGGCACCCTCGCCGTGATATCGCCCAACATTTGCACCGCGCGACGCCCGGCCTCCAAGCCGCCGACATTCGCGCCATCACAATCCAGCACAAACAGCGCATAGCCGGTCGGGTCGTCGATCAGGGCCGAAAGCGCCGCAAACAGCTCTTGTTCGACCTCAACCTGTCCGCCAAGCGCTGCAAGCCTGCGGCTTGTCAGGCCGCTTTCCCCCTCGCAGGACAGCAACAGGACCCGGATACCCCAACCCACCAACGCTGCATTGCCCGGGTCAAATGATCTGACGATGTGCATCTTGCTGCCCCTACACTTAACTTGATTCTGTTTTATCGGATGCTCTTGTCAAAATTGCGGGGGAACTGGGGCTTTTCGGTCTGGATCGCGACAGGATTTCGCCATTGCGAGGTGGCCGGGCTTCGGCCAAGGATAGTGCAACGCAGAAAGGGCAGCGCATGGATTACACAACGCTCATCGACGCGCCGACCTGGGATTTTATCCGGGAAAGCGCGGCCGCCTATCCGCCTGACACCGCCAGCATGTCCATCGCGGAACAGCGCGCGATCTATGACCGCATGTGCCGCGCGTTTCATCGCGGCTATCCAATCGGCGTGACGGCCAGCGACCAGACCATTGCAGGCGTGCCCTGCCGCATCTTCGCGGGTGCCGCACCGACACTCCTTTACCTGCATGGCGGTGGCTTCGTGGTCGGCGGTTTGCAAAGCCATGACGATGTTTGTGCCGAAATCCGGGCGGCCACCGGCCTGACGGTCATCGCCGTCGATTACCGCCTGTCGCCGGAACACCTGCACCCAGCCGCCTTCGACGACGCCTGTGCCGTGGCCCGGGCGGTCGGTGCCCATGGCCCGATCCTGCTGGCCGGCGACAGCGCGGGCGGCACCCTCGCCGCTGCGACCGCCCATGCCTTGCGGGACGAAATCGTCATGCTCGGGCAAGTCCTGATTTATCCCGGCCTTGGTGGCGATCTGAACCACGGCAGCTATCTGACCCATGCCGATGCCCCGATGCTGACCCGCGCCGACGTGATGTACTACCGCGACATCCGCCACGGCCATGCCCCGCCGGATGCAGACGCCACCGTTTCGCCTTTGCACGACCGTGATTTTACGCGGCTGCCACCGACTGTCGCCTTCGGGGCCGAATGTGACCCGCTGTGCGACGACGCGCAAACCTATGCGACAGCCATCACCCGCGCCGGTGGCCTTGCTCACAGCGTCTGCGAACCCGGCCTTGTCCACGGCTATCTGCGCGCCCGCCATACCGTGCCCCGCGCCAGCGAAAGCTTCACCCGCATCACCAATGCCCTGTCCGCCCTCGCCCGCCGCGAGTGGCCCTATGGAGACATCCGATGAACCTGCACGCCAGCCTGACCCACCCCAATCTGTCCCATTGGGCCGAACGCACCGATTTGGCCGCCGCATTCCGCTGGACGGTCAAGTTGAACCTGCACGAGGCGGTGGCAAACCACTTCTCGCTCGCCATCAATCCCGAAGGCACCCGCTTTCTGATCAATCCCAACGGCCGCCACTTTGCCCGCATCACCGCATCGTCGCTGGTGGAAATCGACGCGGGCGACCCAGACACGATGAACCGCCCCGATGCGCCCGACCCCACCGCCTGGGGCCTGCACGGCAGCATCCACCGCGCCCTGCCGCACGCCCGCTGTGTCATGCATGTCCATTCGATGCATGCCACGGTGCTCGCCAGCCTTGCCGATAGCACCTTGCCACCGATCGACCAGAATTCTGCGATGTTCTTTGGCCGTCAGGTGATCGACGGCAACTATGGCGGCATGGCCTTTGAAAACGAAGGGGCCCGCTGTGCCGAAATGTTGCATGACCCCAAAATCACCACGATGATCATGGGCAACCACGGTGTGCTGATCATCGGCAAATCGGTCGCCGACGCCTTCAACCGCCTGACCTACTTTGAACGCGCCGCGGAAACCTACATCCGCGCCCTGCAAACCGGAAAACCCTTGCGCGTCCTGTCCGACGAAGTCGCCGAGAAAACCGCGCAGGAATGGGAAGCCTACCCCGCCTTCTCCGACTTCCACCTGACCGAAATCAAGGCGCTGCTGGATGAAGAAGGGGCGACCTACGCGCAGTAACGCGAGATGTGGCTGGCGTTTCAAACGATAGGAACAGTAACGCCATGACCGAGAACATTGGCGATCCGGGCTATCCCGAACCCGAAAAGCTCGAATTGATCTGGGGCAAAGGCTTCATGTCGCCGGGCGGACCTGCGGAAGTGGCCCGCATCCTTGGCGGTGCCGATATAGCGGGTTGCGCGGCCTTGGATATCGGCTGCGGCCTTGGCGGTGCCGATGTCGCCCTGATCCGGAATCATGGCGCACAAAGCGTGGTTGGGGTCGATGTGCAGGACGCCCTGCTGGCCGGTGCCCGTCTGCGCGCCGAACAGCAGGGCCTGAGTGACCGCTTGCACTATCAGCAAATCGCGCCCGGCCCGCTGCCCTTTGCGGATGCCAGTTGTGACATAGTGTTCAGCAAGGACGCCTTGATCCATGTCTCCGACAAGGCCGCGATATACCGCGAGGCGTTTCGGGTGCTGCGACCGGGGGGCCGCCTGTTTGTCAGCGACTGGCTGCGCGGCAACGGCACTGCGGTTGAGGGACTGGTCGCCGAGTTTGTCGCCGCAGCGGGCCATGCCTTCTATCTGGTGTCACTGGCAGAGATTGCCAAAGTCGCAGCCCAGGCCGGGTTTGCCCACATCGTGCAAGAAGATCGCGGTGCGTGGTACTTGGGTGAGGCCCGCGCTGAACTCGAAAGGCTGCGCAGCGACCTTGGTCGCCACTTCGCCACGACTTTTGGCCAGCAGGCCGCCAACGACGAAACCGCATTCTGGGTCGTTCTGGTCAAAGCCCTTGAAGGCGGCGCGATGAGCCCAGGTCACATTCGCGCAGTCAAACCCGGCGTGGCCGCAGCTACCTGAAGAACGGCGCGGCCAGCATCGTCTCCGGCACCGCAACGCCCATCCGCGTCAAAATCGACGGTGCCAGCGCCAACTGATCCAGCACCACATCGCGCCCCGGCATTTCACTGTCGCCGAAGTAGTAAAACGCGAAATCGCGCTGCTCGTCCGTCGCCCCGCCATGATGGCCCCGCCCGTCTTGTCCGTGGTCGGCGGTCACGATCACCTCATAGCCCGCCTTGCGCCAGCGGCTCAGGTAGTGCGCCAACGCCTCGTCCATCCGGTAGCAGGCGTCGTCCATCTCTTCGCAGTCATGGAAAAACCGGTGCCCCATGCTGTCCAGCGTGCAGGTGTGCAGGATGCCGTAATCAATCCCCTTCCCCTCGCACAGCCGGGTCAGCGTGGCGAACAGATCCACATCCGCAGGCGTCATCTGGTTATAGCCGGAATCCCCCGTCATCGTGTGAAACCGCCCGTGAGTGATCGGCCCCTCCGGCTCGTCATATTCAATATCCCGCACCATATCAAAGGGATAGCGGTTGAAAAACTCCGACCAGAACGAATGCGTCACCGCCCCGGTTTTCAATCCCGCGCGGGTCGCCTCGGAGAATATATCGGGAAATTCCAGCCGCCGCCGCGCTGCATTGCCCCAGATGCCATGCACCTGCGGCGGCACCCCGGTGTGGATCGAGGCATAACATGACCCCGAGGTTGACGGCAAAACCGACCGCATCCGCCACACCCGCGCCTCACCACTGGCCACCCAGCCCTCCAGATTGCCGAACAACCGCCGCCAGTTGGCATAGGGCACCCCGTCCAGAATGATCAGCAGCAATTTCGTCATGGGTCACTCCCCTCCACATAAAAGCGCCTCCCTCCCCCTCCGTGGGGAGGGTTGGAGTGGGGGGCTCATCCGACCCTCAGTTCCCCGCACTTTCCATTTTCCGCGACCCAATCACCGCCTCCAGCCACCCCAGCCGCATTTCCGGCACCGACGACAGCAGCAGATCGGTGTAATCGTCAAAGGGCGGCGTCAGCACATCGGTCTTGGACCCATAGCGCACGACCTGCCCGCGGTACATCACCGCGATCTTGTCCGCGATGGCCTTTACCGTCGCCAGGTCATGGGTGATGAACAGATAGGCCACATTCTCCCGCACCTGCAATTCCAACAGCAGTTTCAGGATGCCATCCGCCACCAGAGGGTCCAGGGCGCTCGTCACCTCGTCGCAGATGATCAGCTTGGGCTTGGCCGCCAGTGCCCGCGCAATGCACACCCGCTGCTTCTGCCCGCCCGACAGTTCCGCCGGATAGCGGTCGATGAACCCGCGCCCCATCTCGATTTCTTCCAGCAGCGCCTGCACCTTGGCCCGCTTCTCCGCACCCCTGAAACCGAAATAGAACTCCAAGGGCCGCCCGATGATCGTGCCCACGGTCTGGCGCGGGTTCATCGCGGTGTCGGCCATCTGATAGATCATCTGCACCTCGCGCAGATCATCCTTGGTCCGCGCTGCAAGGTCAGGCGACAGCACCCGTCCCGCAAACGAAATCCGCCCTGCCGTTGCTGGCAACAGCCCGGTGATCACCCGCGCCAGCGTCGATTTGCCCGACCCGCTTTCGCCGACAATGGCCAAGGTCTGCCCCGCCGCCACATCGACCGTCACGTTCTTCAGCACATCAAACCCGGTGCCACGATAGCGCGCCGTGACGTTTTGCACCGTCAGAACCGGCTCAGACGACACCTTTTCCACATGGTCGATCGACCGCACCGACACCAGCGCCTGCGTATAGGCCTGGCTTGGGTGATTGATGATCGCATCCGTCGTGCCGTATTCGACCTGTCTGCCACCGCGCAGCACCAGAATGTCGTCCGCAATCTGCGCCACCACCGCCAGATCGTGGGTGATGTACAAGGCCGCCACCCCGGTATCCCGGATCGCCTCCTTGATCGCTGCCAAAACGTCAATCTGCGTCGTTACGTCCAGCGCGGTGGTCGGCTCGTCGAACACCACGAGGTCGGGCTTCGGGCACAAAGCCATCGCCGTCATCACCCGCTGCAACTGCCCGCCCGACACCTGATGCGGATAGCGCCGCCCGATATTCTCGGGGTCCGGCAGCCCCAGCTTGCGGAACAACGCGACCGCCCGCGCCTCGGCCTCGGCCCGCGTCATAAGCCCGTGCAGCAGCGAGGTTTCAATCACCTGATCCATCAGCCGCCACGCCGGATTGAACGCAGCCGCCGCCGATTGCGCCACATAAGTCACCTCATGCCCGCGCATCTTGCGCAAGGCCCCGGCATCGGCTTGCCGAATGTCCCGCCCGTTGAACCAGACCTCGCCGCCGGTCAGCCGCACGCCCCCGCGACCATATGCCATCGACGCCAGACCGATGGTCGACTTGCCAGCGCCGCTCTCGCCGATCAGCCCCAGCACGCGGCCCTTGGCGACCGCCACCGATACGTCATCCACCAAGACAACATGCCGCGGCGCCTCGCCCGGCGGATAGGACGTCGCCTCGATCCGAAGATTGCGGATGTCCAGCATATCAACCACCGCGCCCGCCTTTCAGACTGGTCGTGCGCGCCAGCACCCAATCCGCCACCAGATTGACCGAAATCGCCAGCACCGCGATGCAGATCGCCGGGGCCAAAGCGGCCGGTATCCCGTACACCAGCCCCGTCGCATTCTCCTTCACCAACCCGCCCCAATCTGCCAAAGGCGGCTGCACGCCAAGGCCCAAGAACGACAGCGTCGATATGAACAGCACCGCAAAGATGAACCGCAGCCCCAGTTCCGCCACCAGCGGCGACAGGGCGTTCGGCAGGATTTCATTGAATATCACCCACCTTTGCCCCTCGCCACGCAACCGCGCAGCCTCGACATAATCCATCACCGTGATGTCCACCGCCACCGCCCGGCTCAGCCGGAACACCCGAGTTGAATCCAAAAGCCCCATCACGATGATCAGCGTCGGCACCGACACGCTCACCGCCGTCAGGATCACCAACGCCAGGATCAGCGTCGGCACCGCCATCACCAGATCAACCAGCCGCGACATGACCTGATCCACCCAGCCCCCCGCCGTCGCCGCCGTGAACCCCAGTATCGACCCCAGCACGAAGGACAGGATCGTCGAACAGGTCGCCACGAAAATCGTGACCTGCCCGCCATAAATCATCCGTGTCAGCAGATCGCGGCCAATGGCATCGGTCCCCAGCCAATGCTCGGACGATATCGGATCCCAGACCCCACCCATGATCGCCGCCATATCATAGGGGGCGACCCATTGCGCGGTCAGCGCCAGAAAGAAGAACGCGCCGGTGATCACCAGCCCGATCAATGCGGATAGCGGAATTCGGCTCATTTCGGGTGCCTCAACCTTGGATTGGCGAGGATCGAGATCACGTCCGCCAGAATGTTCAGCACGATATAGACGGCGGCAAAGATCATCCCGCAGGCCTGCACCACCGGCAGATCGCGCTTGGTGACATGGTCCACCAGAAACTGCCCCATGCCGGGATAGACGAACACCACCTCGACCACGACCACCCCCACCACCAGATAGGCAAGGTTCAGCATCACCACGTTGACCACCGGCGCAATCGCGTTCGGAAAGGCATGCCGCCAGATCACCGCCAGCGGCCCCAGACCCTTCAACTCCGCCGTCTCGATATAGGCGCTCTGCATGACATTCAAAATCGCAGCCCGCGTCATCCGCATCATATGCGCCAGCACCACCATCACCAGAACGATGACCGGCAGGATGATGGCGTGCAGCCGTTCAAACACCCCCATCCCGGGAAAGATCATCGCCATCGACGGGAACAGGTGCAGCTTCACCGCCAGCACGTACAGAACCAGATAGCCCGCCACGAACTCCGGCAAGCTGATCGTGGCCAACGTCACGCCGGAAATCAGCCGGTCCGGCCAGCGCCCATTGTACCTTGCCGCCAGCAGCCCCAGCGTGATCGCCAAAGGCACCGAAATGATCGCCGCCCAGAACGCGAGGAACATCGTATTGCCCAAGCGTTGCCCGATCGACTTGGCAATGTCCTGACCATTGGTCATCGCCTTGCCCAGATCGCCGGTCAGAAAGCCACCCAGCCAGTGAAGATACCGCCCGACCAGCGGGTCATTCAGCCCCATCTGTTCGCGTAAATTCGCCAGCGCCACCGGCGTTGCCGATTGGCCCAGCATTGCCTGCGCCGCATCCCCCGGCAGCGCCTCGACCCCGAAAAAGATCAAGAGCGACACCGCCCACAGCAACAGCAGGCCCAGCGCAAGGCGCTGAGCCACCAATTTAAGGATGGGATGCACGGATCAGGCCTTGAGCCAGCACTTGACCAGCGCCTTGCCGTTCATCAACTCGCCATTCGGGTCTTGCAGCCAGCCACCCAGACTGTCCGCCACGATCTCGACGAAATCGTTGAACATCGGCAGGATCAGCCCGCCATTGTCGCGCACGTTATTGGCCAGTTCGGAATACATCGCCTTGCGCTTGACCGGGTCCAACTCGCCCCGCGCCGCAATCAGCGTCGCGTCGAACTTCGGGTCGATGAACTTGGTGTCGTTCCAGTCGGCGGTCGACAGATAGGCCGTCGAATACATCTGGTCCTGCACCGGACGCCCACCCCAATAGCTGGCGCAGAAGGGCGCGACGTTCCACACATTCGTCCAATACCCGTCATCCGGCTCCCGCTTGATTTCCAACGGAATTCCCGCCGCATTGGCCGATTGCTGGAACAATTGCGCCGCCTCGACCGCACCGGGGAAGGCTCCTTCGGCGACCTGCAAGATGATCGGTGATCCGTCATGGCCCGATTTCTTGTAAAACTCCGCCGCCGCTGCCGCATCATATTCGCGTTGCGGAATGGTTTCATCAAAGAACGGATAGGCCGAATTGATCGGGAAATCATTGCCGACCGAGCCATAGCCGCCCAAGATCTTGTCAACCATTTCCTTGCGGTTGATCGCCAGCTTCATCGCCATCCGCAGGTCATTGTTGTCAAACGGTGCCTTGGTGCATTCCATGATGAACACATAATGGCCGCGCCCCGCCGCAGATTGCACCGACAGGCCCGGCGCACCGTTCAGCAAGCTGATGATCTTGGGGTCCACCCGGTTCATCATGTTGATCTGGCCGGACTGCAGCGCCGCCGTCCGCGCCGTGTTGTCGTTGATCACGATGATCTCGACCTGATCGGCATGGCCGACCGAACTGTCCCAGTAATTCGCATGCTTTTCAAAGGCGATCCGGACGCCCGGCTCAAAGCTCGTCACCTTGTAGGCACCCGAGCCTATGCCATCCGCAGGGCTGTCCACCCCGCCACCCGGCTGCATCACCAGATGATAATCGGCCATCAGGAACGGCAGGTCGGCATTGGCATCGGCCAGCGTCAGGGTCAGCATGTCGCCTTCGCCCTTGATCTCGGTGATGCCCTTGACGATACCCAATGCGCCCGACTGCGACTTTTCGTCGGTGTGGCGCTTCAGCGTGGCGACCACATCATCAATCGTCAGGGTCTTGCCGTTGTGAAATTCGACGCCTTGCCGGATCTTGAATTTCCAGACCTTGGCATCCGGCGAGGACGAGATTTCCTCGGCAACCCGGTAGTCAATTTCGTTGCTGGGGCTCACGTCCACCAGCATGTCGCCATAGGTCATCGACACGACATAGGGCACCTCCGACGCGGCCAGTGCAGGGTCCAGCGTGTTGGTGGACTCGCCGCCCTGCATGCCCGCACGCAGCAGCCCACCTTTGACCGGCTCATCCGCCCGCGCCGCCGTGGTCAGCATCGTGCCCGCCACTGCAGCGGATACGCCCAATGCGCCTGCGCGTCCGACGAAATCGCGGCGGTTCATCCGGCCCGCCACAGCCTGCTTCAACAGATGGTTCAACTCGCTGGACATCCCGTAGTCTCCCTGTTTGGCACCTGGCCATTTTTCTTGATTGGTCCGTCAATAAAAGCCGATTCTTGATTTGGACCAAGGACTTTTTTCGCGAACTCCCGTCAGACGAACCTGCGCATCACCTCTTCGTCCCACGCCCGCTCAAAAACCACCGTGTCGCCCTCCCAGGCCGTCAGCTTCGCTTTCATCCGCAGATCGTCCACCGTCCCGGTCATTTCCGCCTCGGCCCGTGTCCTGACCGACCAGTCGCCCCGCGACAACCGCTGTTCCCAGACATGCACGGCGCGGGCCGACAGCGGGTCATCCGGCACAATCTCCCAGCGCTCCGACATCGTCTCGCCGCTGCACAAACCGTGGGTCAGGCTTTCGACATCACCCGTGTCATCCTCGATCACCAGCACCCGCCTGCCCGACAACAGCTCCGTCTCGATCCGCCTGCCGGCATGTCCCTTGCGGATCACGCGATGCTGCCAGGGTGCAGCCCCCTCCGCGTCCGGCGGCACCCATTCCGCCTCCGATCCAGAATGCACCGGTAAATCAAGGCTCCCCCCCGTCACCGTCAAAACCCCCGCCTCTGGCGAAGGCCACACAAAAGGCCAGTAGGCATTCGACAGTGCCAACCGCAGATGATGCCCCTTGGCCACCCGATACGCCATCTGGTCCACATCAAACGCCACATCGACCGCCACCTCCGGCACCATGGGCGCGGGTTCTTCCATCGAATCGCGGTGACACAGGTTCAACATCCCATGCGCGATCCGCACCGAGGCACCATCCGGCCCGACATCACACAGCCGCGCCACCACAAACCCCAGCGGCTTGTCCGAACTGACCCGCAATCTCAGCCGCGCCGCGCCCAGCAGATCCAGCGGCTCTGCCAGCACCGCGCCATCGAAACACAGCGACAACGCATCATCCTCGCGCTGATCCCCCGGCATCTCGGCATTCAGCCCCATCGGGAAAAACTCGCCCGCCTGCATCCCCAGATGCTGCGGCGAGGAAATCCTGCCAATTTCATCTGTCCCCAAATATCCGACTGGGGGTCCGGGGGGCGTCAGCGCCCCCGGTGCCAGGGCCATCACCTGCCGCGACACCCGTGGCGAAGGCCAGACCGCCTCACACACCCAATGCCCCGCCCGCCACTTGGCCGACGCATCCGGTGGCGCTGAATGCAGCATGTAGACCCGATAGGCCGGGTCATCCTCTGCGCCATTCGCCACACCCTTCAGCCACCGGTCCCACCAGCGCAGCGCCAGTTGCAGAAACCCCACCCGGGGCCCCGGCACCGCCGTATGCGGATATTGGTGCACCCAGGGCCCGACAATCCCCTTGGCCCCGGCATTCTCGACCAGATGCGCCACGGTGTTCATGTAATTGTCGGCCCAACCACCCCAGATCATCACAGGAACCGTCATTCGGGAATAATCCTCGCTGACCGACCCGTGTTTCCAATAGTCTGACTTCTCCTGCAAATCCGCCCAGACCGGCGCCAGCCAAGGCTCCGCAGCCAGCCGTTTCATCCAGCCCTCGCGCCAGTCCGGCCTCAACGCCGGATCGCCGGGCCGCGACGAATAGGACAACATCACGACGCCCCAGCCAAAATTCTCGCCCAAAAGACAGCCGCCCTTGTAATGAATGTCATCGGCAAACCGGTCCGTCGTCGAACAGACCGACACCACCGCTTTCAGCGCCGGAGGCTGCAAGAACGCCGTCTGCAAGCAGTTGAACCCGCCCCACGACTTGCCCATCATCCCCACCGACCCCGAACACCAGTCCTGTGCCGCCAGCCACTCGATCACCTCGCAGGCGTCGGCCAGTTCCTGAATCGTATACTCGTCCGTCATCAGCCCGTCAGAATCGCCATTCCCCCGTATGTCGACCCGCACACAGGCATAGCCATGCCCCGCCACATAGGCGTGCATCATCTCGTCGCGCGGCAAAGTTCCGTCCCGCTTGCGATAAGGAATGTATTCCAGCACGGCTGGAACCTTCCCGGCCCCTTCCGCCCGCCAGATGCGCGCCGACAACCGGCAGCCATCCGACATGACAATCGCCAGATCGGCGTCCTCAACCACCGCGAACGGAAACTCCGTCACAACTTTCATACCCGTCTCCACCGCTGATCTCTTGGCATAGGGCGCAGGCCTGCATGTTTTCGCCACCCCAAAACGCCGTTTTGCCCGCCAATTCCGACACCCCGGCGCATCACGCAAAAATACCCTCTTGCCCTCGCCCCCGCCTCGCGCCACCCATTCAGCACAACGCGAGGGAACCCATGACCAACCGCCCCAACATCCTGATCCTGATGGTCGACCAGCTGACCGGCACCCTGTTCGACGACGGCCCCGCCGCCTTCCTGCACGCGCCCCACCTGCGCGCCCTTGCCGCCCGCTCTGTCCGTTTTGCCAATGCCTACACGGCATCGCCGCTCTGCGCCCCGGCCCGTGCCGCCTTCATGTCCGGTGCCCTGCCCCGCCGCACCCGCGTCTACGACAACGCGGCAGAGTTCGCCTCGGATATCCCAACCTACGCCCACCACCTGCGCCGCGCCGGCTATCAGACTGCCCTCTCTGGCAAGATGCACTTCGTCGGCCCCGACCAGCTGCACGGGTTTGAGGAGCGTCTGACCACCGACATCTACCCCGCCGATTTCGGCTGGACCCCCGATTACCGCAAGCCGGGCGAGCGGATCGACTGGTGGTATCACAACCTTGGGTCCGTGACGGGCGCAGGCGTGGCAGAGATCACCAACCAGTTGGAATATGACGACGACGTGGCCCACCAAGCCACCCAGAAACTCTACGACCTGTCGCGCGGCCTTGACGCCCGCCCGTGGTGCCTGACCGTCAGCTTCACCCACCCCCACGACCCCTTCGTCGCCCGCAAGAAATACTGGGACTTGTACGAAAACAGCCCCGAACTCGACCCCCCAACACCCCTCGCCTACGAAGACATGGACGCCCACTCCAAACGCCTGATGGACGCCTGCGACTGGCGCGGCCTGACCGTCACGCCCGACCACATCCGCCGCGCCCGCCAGGGCTATTTCGCCAACATCTCCTATGTCGACGACAAAATCGGCGAACTCCTTGCCACCCTGCAGGCCACGCGCCAGGACCCGATCATCCTCTTCGTCTCGGACCATGGCGAAATGCTGGGCCGCAAAGGCCTGTGGTTCAAGATGAATTTCTTCGAAGGCGCCGCCCGCGTGCCCCTGATGATCGCCGCGCCCGGCCTTGCGCCCCAGCGCATCGAAACCCCGGTCTCGACCATCGACGTCACCCCTACGCTGTGTGACCTTGCCGGAATATCCATGGCCGACATCATGCCATGGACCGATGGCGAAAGCCTGGTCCCCCTGGCCCAGGGCGAAGACCGTCTGACCCCCGTCGCCATGGAATACGCCGCCGAAGGTTCGATCACCCCCATGGTCGCCCTGCGTCAGGGCGCCTGGAAATACACGCGCTGCGCCGCCGACCCCGAACAATTGTTCGATCTTGCCGCCGACCCCGACGAATCGCGCAACCTTGCCACAGATCCCCGCGCCGCCGAAATCCTCGCCCATTTTCAACTGATGGCCGACGCCCGCTGGGATCTCCAAGCCTACGACGCCGAAGTCCGGCAAAGCCAAGCCCGCCGCTGGGTCGTCTACGAAGCCTTGCGCAACGGCGCCTACTACCCGTGGGACCACCAACCCCTCCGCGCCGCCTCTGAACGTTATATGCGCAACCATATGGACCTGAACCAGCTGGAGGACAGCAAACGCTTCCCCCGCGGCGAATGACCCGCCGGTTTCTGTCCCCACATATTGCCGCCAACGCCTGACACAGACCGCCCCCGCGCAATGGAATCCCTTGACCCAACCTTCCGGGCAAGGGATGGTGCCGCGCATTCATTTCCAACTGGGACGGTTCATTATGACAAAGTGGAAGCTGGCTGGCAGCACGGCATTGGTGCTGGTTATGGGTTCGGTAGCCTCGTTCGCCGATGTGACACCCGAAGATGTCTGGAAAGCCTGGCAAGATGGCGCCACGGCGATGGGCCAGAAGGTAACCGCCGGCAGCACCACACGCGACGGTGACGCACTGGTGGTCAAAGGCATTTCGATCGTGTTTGCTGGCGACAAAGGAGGCACCGCCAGCTTTGACACCGTCAGCTTCAAGGACAATGGCGACGGCACCGTGGGCATCGTGTTCCCCGACAGCAGCCCCGTTAAAATGTCCGTGCCGCCCAGCGGATCAGAAACTGGCCCGACCGAGATTGCTCTGACCCTTGGCCTGGCCGGCGCCGCAATCACCGCCAGCGGCACGCCGGAAGCCATCAGCTACAAAACCGATGCCCCTGAAATCGGCCTCAAGCTTGACAGTGTCAAACCCGCCGATGGCTCTGTGGTAGATGCCGCAGCCGACATCAAACTGACCGGCGTGACCGGAACCTATGCGATCGAGGGCGCTGAATCCGGCAAGAAGATCACCGAAGACTTCGCCGCTAAATCCTTTGATCTCAAGGTCAAGGGCACGGACGCCAAGGGCGGGTCGCCCTTTGACGTGACCGCCTCGATTGCCGATTTTGCGGGCAAATTCGCCGTTGACGGCATCAATGGCGACATGTCCGACCTGAACGCCGCGCTGAAGGCGGGTTTTGCGCTGGATGGCGGCTTCACCTATGGGGCCACCGCATTCGACTTGAATGCCAGCACCGATGGCAAACCGACCAAGATTGCGGGGTCGCTGGGCGGCGGCGATCTGACCCTGGCGATGGATGCCAGCAAGCTGCACTATAGCTCTGGCAGCAAGGCGGTGTCGCTGACCATCAACTCGCCGGACATTCCGGTGCCGGATCTCACCGTCGGTCTGGGCGAGGCCGCGTTCGACCTTTTGATGCCGGTTGCCAAATCGGACAGCTCCGCCGATTTCGCTCTGCTGACCAAGATCGTCGACCTCAAGGTTTCGGACGCAATCTGGTCCATGATCGACCCGACCGCGGCCCTGCCGCATGACCCTGCCACCCTGATCATCGACACCACGGGCACCGCCACCATGACCAAGGACATCATGGCAGAGGCGAATGCCGTCCAGAGTGGCAATGACGCGCCGCCCGGCATGCTGAACTCGCTCAATCTCAACCAGTTCGACCTGAAAGTCGCCGGTGCCGAAGTCACGGGCAAAGGTGCCTTCACCTTCGACAATTCCGACATGACGACGTTCTCCGGCGTGCCAGCCCCCACCGGAAAGATCGACATCAAGGCTGTCGGTGTGAATGCGTTGATCGACACGCTGGTCAAGATGGGCCTGTTGCCACAAGATCAGGTGATGCAGGGCCGCATGATGCTGGCGATGTTCGCCAACACGTCGACCACCGCGGACGAGATCACCTCGACGCTGGAATTCAAGGACAAGCATTTCTTCGCCAACGGCCAGCAACTGCAATAACCCTACCCGACAAATTGAAGGCCGCCCTTGGCATCCGGGCGGCCTTTGCCTTGCCTGTGGCGCGGCCATCCCCCATATCGGTGCTCAAGGGGAACCCAACATGCCGCATGATCTGCAAAGCCTGACCCAATCACTGCTGACCGAAGCCAAACGGGCCGGCGCAGAAGGTGCCGACGCCCTTGCCGTCTCTGGCCATTCCCAAAGCATTGATATCCGGCAGGGCAAGCTGGAACAGGCCGAACGCTCCGAAGGGGTCGAAGTTGGCCTGCGCGTCCTGATCGGGGGCCGCCAGGCCTGCGTCTCCGCCTCCGACATATCCGCGGCAACCCTCGCCCGCCTTGCCGAACGCGCCGTGGCGATGGCCCGCGAAGCCCCCGATGACCCGACCGTCGGTCTGGCCGACCCAGATCAGATCGCCCAAGGCTGGAACCTCGCCGCCTTCGATTTGGCCGACCCGACCGAAGAACCCACTCCGCAAACCCTTGAATCCCACGCCCGCCGCGCAGAATCCGCCGCCTTGGGCAGCGCGGGCATCACCCAGGTCGAGGCGTCCGCCGGATGGTCACGCCGCGACATGCACCTTGCAACGTCGCATGGCTTTTCGGGCGGCTACGCGCGCACCTCGCATTCGACCTCCGCAGTGGCCTTCACCGGCACCGGCACGGGCATGGAACGCGACTGGGCCGGCGAGGGCCGCATCTTCGCCGCCGACATGCCCCTTCCCGAAGATATCGGCGCATTGGCGGCCTTGCGCACACTGGAACGCGCCGGAGCGACCAAACCGCCAACCGGAGCCTACCCGGTTCTTTTCGATGAACGCATCGCCTCCTCCCTGATCGGCCACCTGCTCTCGGCCATCAACGGCGCTGCCATCGCCCGTGGCGCGTCGTGGCTGCGCGATGCGCTTGGCCAGCAAGTGCTGCCCCACACTTTGTCCGTCATCGAAGACCCGCACCGCCCCCGCATCGCCGGCTCGCGCCCGTTCGACGGCGAAGGCCTGCCCACCTCCCGCCGCGTCATCGTCGAAAATGGCATCCTGACCGGCTGGACCCTCGACCTCGGCACGGGTCGCAAACTTGGCATGCCCTCCACCGCCAACGCCTCGCGCGGCACCTCGTCGCCGCCATCGCCCGCCACCTCCAACATCGACCTGACGCAAGGCAGCGCCAGCCGCGCCGATCTGTTGCGCGACATGGGCACCGGCCTGTTGGTCACCTCGATGATCGGCGCCACGATCAACCCCACCACCGGCGACTATTCCCGGGGTGCCTCGGGCTTCTGGGTCGAAGGCGGCGTGGTCCTGCACCCGGTCAATGAATGCACGATTGCGGGAAACCTGCGTGACATGCTGATGCACCTGACCCCTGCGAATGACGCCAAACCGCACCTCTCCACCCGCGTCCCCAGCCTTTTGGTCGAAGGTCTGACCCTTGCCGGAGCGTGACCTCCACCTTCTGATCGACGCGGCCCGCGCCGCCGGTGACATTGCGCTGCGCTATTGGAAACGTTCGCCCAAGGTTTGGGAAAAACCCGGCGAAGGCCCGGTGACAGAGGCGGATATCGCCGTCAACGACATGTTGCTGACCCGCTTGCGTGACGCACGCCCCAGCTACGGCTGGCTCTCCGAAGAAACCCCGGACACCGAAGAACGCCTCGATTGCGAACATTTGTTCCTGATCGACCCGATCGACGGCACCAGCGCGTTCATTGCCGAAGACAGCAGTTTTTCCCACTCCTTCGCCATCGCCCGCAATGGCGTGGTCACGGCGGCAGTCGTCTACCTGCCTGCCAAAGACCGCCTTTACGCCGCCACGCTGGACGGCCCCGCCACCTGCAACGACCAGCCGATCCAGTGCAGCACCCGCGCCGGGGTCAATGGCGCTACTCTGTTGACCCCAAAGGCAACTTTGTCCCCCGAACTCTGGACCGAGGTCCCCGATGTCGCCCGCCACTTCCGCGCCTCGGTCGCCTATCGCCTGTGTCTGGTGGCGGACGGCGCCTTTGATGGCATGATTTCCCTGCGCCAGGCCTGGGAATGGGACATTGCCGCCGGTGCCCTGATCGCGTCCCGCGCCGGGGCCACCGTCACCAACCGCCAAGGCAGCCCGCTGCATTTCAACGCCGAATCGCCGCGCAGCGACGGCGTTCTGGTCGCCGCCCCCGGTCTGCATGGCGCGCTTCTGGCGCGGCTAAAACCCGTATAATCGTTCATATTGAAACGGCCGCCCGTAGGCGGCCGTTTCAGTCTCAGACTTTCGGCTTGCGCGGCGGTACGAACCGCTTTGAAGTATCCGCAGCGTCCGCTCTGGGCTTTGGCTTGGCAAAGGTCTTGCCGCCTTCCGCGCCATGCGACTTGAACCCCGCCGCCCGTGCCGGTTTGCCGTCAGCGCCGCCATGCGACTTGAACCCGGCCGAACGCGGCTTGAACCCCTCGGATTTCGCCCCGTCCGCTTTCGCCCCATAGCGCGGCTTGTCACCTGCAGGCGCATCGCGCTTGACATAGGGCTTGCGCTCGCCATCCGCCGCCGCCGCCCGCGGCGCATAGGGCTTGCGCTCGCCATCCGCCGCGCGCGGGGTGTAAGTCTTGCCCTCGGCACGCGGTGCATAAGGCTTGCGCTCTCCCTCGGGCTTGCCCGCGTAAGGCTTGGCATCGTCCCGCTTGACATAGGGCTTCTTCGCCGCCCCGTCGCGCGGCGCATAGGGCTTGGCATCGTCGCGCTTGGCGTAAGGTGCGCGTTCCGTCACCCGCGGCGCATAGGGCTTGGCGTCGTCCCGCTTCACATAAGGCTTCTTTTCGCCATAGGCAGCAGGCTCGCCAGCACCACGCGGCGCGGCCTTGGCATAGGGCTTGCGCTCGGCATCCGCCTTGGCGGCATATGGCTTGGCTTCTTCGCGCGGCGCATAGGGCTTGGGCGCATCGCGCTTGACATAGGGCTTGCGCTCGACAACTTCGGCGTCCGGCACAGCGGCGGCGTCATCTTCCACCACCCGAGCAGGCTTTGGCACATATGCCGGCTTGTCACGCTGCACCTCGTCGCGCGGTACCTCGTCGCGCACCACACGCGGCGCAGGGGTGCGCCGTTCCGGTTTCGCGGCGGGACGGGCGCTGCGTTCCGGGCGGTCCAACGCCGGTTCACCCTCGATCCGCGCCATCGCAACCCCGGATTCCAATTCCAGCCCCTGCCCGAACTTGCCCGCCAACGTGGCCAGAATCTGCACAAAGGTCTGGTCTTCCTGCACCCGGATGGCACCGATGCCGTCCTTGGTGATCCCGCCCGCTTCACAGATCTTCGGCAACAACCAGCGCGCTTCGGCGCGACCGGCACGGCCGACCGACAGCCGGAACCACACCGATGGCCCAAACTCCGCCCGCTCGCGCGGTGGGGTATTCTCGGGAATTGCCAGATTGTCCGACAACACCTCGGGTGCGGACCGTCCCTCGCGCCACAGCCGGATAAACGCCGCTGCCACTTGCTCGGCCCCGTATTGCGCCACCAGCGTCGCCGCCAGATCAGCCTCGTCGCCCACATCCATCTCCAAAGTCGGATGCTCCAGCAGCCGCAAATCGTCGCGGCTCTGCACATCATCCGCCGACGGCGGCTTGACCCATTCGGCAACAACCTTGGCGCCTTGCAGCAACCTTTGCGCCTTCTTGAACTCTGACGGCGCGACGATCAGCGCCGATACGCCCTTTTTGCCCGCCCGCCCGGTCCGACCCGACCGGTGCAGCAAGGTTTCCGAATTTGACGGCAGATCGGCATGAACCACCAGATCCAGCCCGGGCAAGTCGATCCCTCGCGCCGCCACATCGGTCGCAATGCACACGTCCGCCCGCCCATCGCGCAGCGCCTGCAACGCATGGGTCCGTTCGGATTGCGACAATTCGCCCGACAGCGCGACCACCCGGAAGCCCCGGTTGCTCATCCGCGCAAACAGATGGTTGACGTTGGCGCGGGTCTTGCAGAACACCAGCGACGCTTTGCTGTCATAAAACCGCAGCAGGTTGAAAATCGCATGCTCCCGGTCGCGCACGGCAACCGAGATGGCGCGATACTCGATATCCACATGCTGACGCGCCTCGCCCTGGGTCTGGATGCGCAACGCATCGCGCTGGAAATCCTGCGCGAGGTTGGCGATTTCCTTGGGCACTGTCGCCGAAAACATCAGCGTGCGGCGTTCGGCGGGGGCGGTGCCCAGAATGAACTCCAGATCCTCGCGGAAGCCAAGGTCAAGCATCTCGTCCGCTTCGTCCAGCACCACGGCGCGGATGCCTGTCATGTCCAGGCTCTTGCGCTCGATATGGTCGCGCAGACGGCCCGGCGTTCCGACCACAATATGCGCGCCGCGGTCCAAAGCCCGCTTTTCGGTGCGGTAATCCATGCCGCCAACACAGGTTGCAATCCGGGCCGAGGCACCGCTGTACAGCCAATCCAGCTCGCGGGCGACCTGCAAGGCCAGCTCCCGTGTCGGGGCGATCACCAGGGCCATCGGTGTGTCGGCATACAGCAGCTGATCCGCGCCAAGCAGCAATTCATCGGCAATGGCGATGCCAAACGCCACGGTCTTGCCCGACCCGGTCTGGGCCGAAACCAGCAGATCGCGCCCCGCGACACCGGTGCCAAGCATGGCATTTTGAACGGGCGTCAGGGTCTCGTAACCCTTGGACGCCAGGGCCGCGGCCAACGGCCCGGCAATAGGAAGATCGGTCATGTCTGTTCCTGATAGGGGCCGCTTCGGCCCATGAAGTACCAAATCCCGGCACCTCATTCCCCTATCAGCACGGGCCTCCTCGCCCCTGCGTCCCGGAATCCTTGGGCCGTGAACGGGGGCCATAGCCTGAAAATCCGGCGCTGTATAGGGCCTGCCCCCATGCCATCCACCGCCCCTCGCCAAAGCCCGCTCCCGACTCCCGCTGCCAGCAGCTCAGGTCAGCCAAAGACCGCGCTGACCACTTCGTCCCGGAACGGCCCGTTGCACCCTTCGAACGCGGTGTTCGTGCACACCACCAGCGATGTCTCTGACGCGCGGTCGATCACCCAGTTGTGCCCCCACGCTCCCCCCCAATCCACCGCCCCCGCCGGCATCGCGGTCCCGGCCCTCGCGGGGTCCACCGTCACCGCGCCCAGAAATCCGAACCGCTTGCCGGCATCCTTGTCCCGCCGGGGCAGGTCGCCGATCTGGTTGCCAAACGCTGCCTCGCGCAGCCCCGCCGACAGAAAGTCCCCGCGCAACGCCTCCATCAGCCGCATCAGGTCATCTGCGGTGCCCGCCATCCCCGCCCCGCCCGACTGCGGCGCGGTCTTGTCAAAGATCCGGGCGTAGGAAAATACCGTCTCCTCGCCAGCCTCGCCCACCGCCTCCGGCTCGCGCATCCGGCGCGGTGGCCGGCCATCGGCATAGGGGTGCACCAGCCGCGCCACATCGCTGATCCCGAACAGCGTGTCCACCATTCCCAACGGCCCCGTCACATAATGCGCCACCGCCGCCGCCACATCCGACCCGTTGACGGCGGCAATCACCGCCCCCAGCACGTCAGTCGACATGCCATATTCCCAACCCATCCCCGGCGCGAACAGCAAAGGCTCCGCCGCCAGCCGCCGCATGTTCTCGTCCAGCGAAATCGACGGCCCCGCCAGCCCGCGCGCGTAATTCCCGCCGCCGCCATAGGTCAGCCCCGACGAATGGCTCAGCAGCTGCCGGATCAGGATTGGCGCGACCGACCCATCCGGCGACCGTGGCGCGAACGCCGGCAGGAACCGCGTCACCGGATCATCCAGCCCGATCATGCCCAGATCGACCATGCGCAACACCGCCGCCGCCACGATCGGCTTGGTGCAAGACGCCAGCCGGAACACGCCATCCCGCCGCATCGCCTCGCCAAACTCGCGGTCCGCCCACCCGGCCGCCCGTGCGTAAACCTCGACACCGGCCTGCCGCAGCAGCACCACACAACCGACGATCCGCGACCCCAGCGCCGCATCCACCGCCGCATCCATCCGCTCCTGCAAGTCCATCGGCCGCTCCTTCATCCCGTCGTTCCGCCCCACTTAACCCGTTTCCCCTCGCGCCGCATCTGCGTTACGGTGCACCAACCCAAATCGGAGCCTATAAATGCCCCAGCGTCTGCACCTCGTCTTCGGCGGTGAACTCGTCTCGCCCCAAAACAACGTCTTCCGCGACGTCTCTGCCATCCACATCGTCGGCATGTTTCCCAATTACGAGGCCGCCTACCTCGCCTGGAAGGCAGAGGCGCAGCGCACCGTCGACAACGCCCATATGCGCTATTTCATCGCCAACATTCACCGCCTGCGTGAAGAGTCAAAACCCGGCTCCGACACCGAACCGATGACCACCTGACCGCCACGCATGGCTTATTCCCTCGGCCTTACCCTGTACAACCTGGCGGCCCCCACCCTGCCGCAGGGGGCGCCGTCATGGCCGCGCCGACCGCCGGGCCGTCTGGTCTGGCTGCACGCGCCGGGCGGCGAGGCGCAGGCCGCGATGCTGGAACTGGCCCGCCATCTGATCGAAGATGACGGTGTGGCGGTGCTGATGACCGGCGCAGGCCCCCAACAATCCGAAGCCCTGCAGCAGCCGGTGCCGCCCGACCATCCCCGCGCGGTGCAAGACTTCCTGGATCACTGGCAACCCGAACTCGTGGTCTTTGGCGATGGCGAACTGCGCCCCGCCGCAATCCATGACTGTACCCAGCGCAAGCTGCCTTTGCTGATGGTTGACGCCCGCGCTCCTCGCCTGCCGCCCGACCGCGAAGGCTGGTATCCCGGCTTGATCCGCAGTGCGCTGGCGCCCTTCCGCCACATCATGGTGCTGGACGACGCCGCCGGCAAAGCCTTCCGCCGCGCCGGGGCCGAACCGGGCCAGATCGCCGTGACTGGCCGCATGGAAGAGGCCAGCGCCGCCTTGCCCTATGTCGAATCGGACCGCGCCGCCCTTGCCCAGATCCTCGCCACCCGGCCGATCTGGCTGGCCGCCGACATCGCTCCGCAAGAAGAGGCCGCCGTCATCGCCGCCCACCGCGAGGTGCTGCGCCTCGCCCATCGCCTGCTGCTGATTCTGGTGCCCTCCGACCCTGCCCGCGCCCAAGGCCTTGCCGCCCGGATCGAGGCGGAAGAAGGCTGGCGCGTCGCCCTGCGCTCTGCCGAACACGAACCCGATACCGAAACCGAGGTCTATGTCCCCGACGCCAGCGATTACGGCCTGTGGTACCGCCTGGCGCCCGTCACCTTTCTGGGCGGCTCGCTGGAAGGCAAAGGCTGTGTCCGCAACCCGATGGAACCGGCGGCGCTTGGCTCTGCCATCCTCTATGGCCCGCGCTCCGGGGCCTATGGTCTGGCCTATGGCAGGCTGGGCGCGGCAAGGGCGGCCCGCATGGTAGGCTCGGGTGGCGACCTGACACTGGCGTTGGGGGACTTGCTGTCGCCTGACCGCGCCGCCCGTCAGGCGCAGGCGGCTTGGTCCATCGCGTCCGAAGGTGCCGAAGTTACCGAGCGGGTGCTGGGCCTGATCCGCAATATCATGGATGGGGTCGCCTGATGCGCGCCCCCGGTTTCTGGTTTGCGCCGCCCGACAGCCCCGGCCTCACCGCCCGCCTGTTGGCCCCGTTTGGCCAGCTTTATGCGCAGGCCACCGCCCGCCGCGTGGCGACACCCGGCTACCGCGCCCATATCCCGGTCATCTGCATCGGCAATCTCAATGTCGGCGGCACCGGCAAGACCCCCACCGCCATCGCGCTGATCGAACGCCTGACCGCCCGCGGCCGCCGCGTTGCTGTCGTCAGCCGTGGCTATGGCGGCAGCCTCGCCGGCCCGCTTCAAGTGGAAGAATCCCGTCACAAGGCGGCGCAGGTCGGCGACGAGCCTTTGTTGCTTGCCGCTTTCGCCCCCACGTTCATCGGCCGCGACCGCGCCGCAGCCGTCAAACTGGCAGAGGCGTCGGGGGCAGAGGTGATCCTGCTCGACGACGGTTTCCAGAATCCGTCTGTCACCAAAGATCTGTCCCTGATCGTGGTCGATGCCGCCCAGGGATTCGGCAACGGCCGCTGCCTGCCCGCCGGTCCCTTGCGCGAACCGGTCGCAACCGGCCTGCACCGCGCCGACCTTGTCCTCGCCATCGGCACTGCCGCCGCCCGGGCCATCTTTTCAGCCACGTGGCCCCTGCCCAAACCGGTGATCTGCGCCGAACTGATACCGCTGCAAATGGGGATGGATTGGCAGGGTGCCCGCGTCATCGCCTTCGCGGGCATCGGCAATCCGCAAAAATTTTTCGCAACCCTGCGCGGCGAAGGCGCGGTCATCCTGCGCAGCGTAGCACTTGATGATCACCAACCTTTAAGCGAGGCGCTGATACTGCGGTTGCAACTCGACGCGATGGCCAAAGCGGCCCAATTGGTCACAACCGAAAAAGACGCGGTCCGCCTGCCGCAACGCTTTCGGACAAAGGTGCTGACCCTGGTCGTCCGCCTGCGCCTGCCCGATTGGACCTTGCTTGACGCGGCGTTTGCAAGGCTCGGCCTGTAACCCCGCCCGCCCCGTTAACCCCGGTTTTCCCGCAAAACGTAGAGACGCGGGCAAGACGTGGGCAAGACGGGTAAAAGACCGCCTAAAATCGCCGAAATCCCAATGTTAACTGGTAAAAACCACCCCGATTCGCCGCTTGTGGAAATCCGCCGCGTCAGTCTTCCCCGTCCTGTTCTGTTTGGCGAAAATAACCCAGCCACAGGCTCTTTCTTCACTCCGGCCACTCGTCCATCGCCTTCAACGCCTCTTCAGCCGTCTCGACAAACTGGAACAGCCCCAGATCAGCCTGATTGATCACCCCGGCATCCGCCAAAGCTTGCCAGTTGATCACTTTTTCCCAGAATGCCCGGCCAAACAGCAGGAACGGCACCCGTTTCATCCGTCCGGTCTGGATCAAAGTCAGCGCCTCGAACATCTCGTCCATCGTGCCAAAACCGCCCGGAAAGATGCAAAGCGCCTTGGCCCGCATCAGGAAATGCATTTTACGAATGGCGAAGTAGTGGAAATTGAACGACAAATCCGGCGTGACATAGGGGTTGGGTGCCTGCTCGTGCGGCAGCACGATGTTCAGCCCGATCGACTGCCCCCCCGCCTCATCCGCCCCCCGGTTGCCCGCCTCCATCACCCCCGGCCCACCCCCGGTGCAGATGACATTTTCCCGGCCATAGGTCAGCAAACTGCGCTCGGTCACCGCCTTGGCAAACCGCCGCGCCTCGTCATAGTAATGCGACAAAGCCGCCAGTCCCGGTGTCCGTGCACTGTCCTTGCTGGCCGGATCCGGAATGCGCGCGCCCCCAAACAGAACCACCGTGGATTTGATCCCGCGCTCGTCCAAGATCATCTGGGGCTTCAATAATTCCAGCTGCAACCGCACCGGCCGCAACTCTTCCCGGGTCAGAAAATCCGGGTCAGCAAAGGCCAGCCGATACGCCGGCGCCCGCGTCTGCGGCGTGTCCGGCAACCGGTCCGCCGCCGCCATATCTTGCACGGAATCTCGGAATGGATGCGGGCGGGTATCATCTTTCATCGGGCACGACCTGGGCTTGTTCGGTTGCGTCCAGACCTATAGCCTAAGACCCTACAGGGGAAGCCGGAAGGAGTTGAAATGCCCAAAGCCTATTGGATTGCCCAGGTCGACGTCACAGTTCCCGAAGGCTACAAGGCTTATATTGCTGAAAACGCTCGCGCTTTCCGCAAGTACGGCGCACGGTTCCTGGTGCGTGGCGGCACGGCGGAGGTGCCCGAGGGTCATGTGCGCCAACGCAATGTGGTCATCGAGTTTCCCTCGTTGCAAGCCGCGCATGATTGCTATCACTCTCCCGAATATGCCGTTGCAATGGCGCTGCGGCAAGGCAAGTCGGTGATGGATCTGGCGATTGTCGAAGGCTACGATGGCGCCCAACCCGGGGATTGATCGGCGCAATGCACCAAGGCCAGCACGAGGTAACCGCCCGGCGGGCGCGCCTTCTGATCGCATCCCAGATGCCCGATCTCGCCGCACAGCCCCTTCGCCGGGTCGGTCAGTCCGGCACCGACCACGTGCTGTTCCGTCTTGGCAAATCCCTCGTCGCCCGCTTCCCCCGCTTGCCACATGCCGAGGCGCAGATCGACCTGCAAGCGGCGTGGCTGCCACAGTTATCCCCGTTGCCGCTGCCAGTCCCGATGGCCCAAAGATTTGGCCTGCCCGGGCAGGACTACCCGTTCCGCTGGTCCGTTTTGCCATGGATGAAAGGTCTGCCGGCCGACATTGCCCCCCTAAATCAAGCCCGCGCTGCCACAACTTTGGCAAGTTTCCTGAACGCCCTGCACGCTTGCCGCCCACTCTCCGCTGCCCCAGTCACAATCATTTCCAACCAGATCGATCAACGGCTTGCCGTCCTGGAACATTACATCGCCATGTTTCAAGACGAGGCCGACCCGCACCGCTTGCGCCACATCACCGCCGATTTCCGCAAACTGCCACGCCACAGTGGACCGGCCGTCTGGGTGCATGGCGACCTCCACCCCCTCAACCTGCTGACCCGATACGGAAAACTGTCGGCGGTGATCGACTGGGGCTCCATGGGTTTGGGTGATCCGGCGATGGACCTGATGGCCGCCTGGACGCTGTTCGACGCCCCCGCCCGCAGCCTGTTCCGCCAGGCAATGGCCCCGGCAAATGACGTCTGGGACAGGGCCCGCGCACTGGCCTTTAGCAAATCGGTAGCAGCCATCCCGTATTACCGTACCACAAACCCGCGACTTCGGGATGTGATGAAGCTGACCCTAAGCCGGGTCTTGCAGGACAGTTTGGAATGATTGCGCCCCACTCCGCATCCGTTTATAGCGCGGCAAACGCCGAAGGAGACCGCGATGTCCTATGCAGCACTTGAAACCGCCATTGAAGCCGCCTGGGACATGCGCGACAGCCTGACTTACACCACCAAAGGCACGGTCGCCGATGCCGTCGAGGACACGCTGGCAGCGCTGGACAAAGGGGCGCTCCGGGTTGCCGAAAAGCGTGGCAATGACTGGCACGTGAACCAGTGGGCCAAGAAAGCTGTGCTGTTGTCGTTTCGCTTGAAAGACATGGCTGTGATCGACGGGGGCAATGGCGCGGCGACCTGGTGGGACAAGGTGCCATCCAAATTCGAGGGCTGGGGCGAAAATCAATGGCGCGACGCCGGATTTCGGGCGGTGCCGGGGTCTATCGTTCGGCGCTCGGCTTACATCGGCAAGAATGTGGTGTTGATGCCGTCCTTTGTGAACGTCGGTGCCTTTGTCGATGAAGGTTCGATGGTCGATGGCTGGGCCACCGTCGGCTCTTGCGCACAGATCGGCAAACGGGTCCATTTGTCGGGCGGTGTCGGCATCGGCGGGGTGCTGGAACCGATGCAGGCCGGACCTACAATCATCGAGGATGATTGCTTTATCGGTGCCCGCAGCGAGGTGGTCGAGGGCTGCATCATCCGCGAGGGATCGGTTCTCGGGATGGGCGTGTTCATTGGCAAATCGACGAAAATAGTCGACCGCGAAACAGGCGCGGTGATGTATGGCGAGGTGCCTGCCGGATCGGTGGTGGTCGCGGGGTCGATGCCGTCAAAGGGTGGGATAAACCTGTATTGCGCGGTCATCGTGAAAAAGGTCGATGCGCAGACCAGGTCCAAGACCTCCATCAACGACCTTTTGCGCGACTGACGCGGTGTGCAGTTCTGAACACTTTATTATATTCAATGATTTAAATGGTTTAATTTTCGAGTTTTTACCGATTGTTAACTTATATCCCCCGTGCCGATTCAAAGGAAATGCCCCATGACACTGACCCTTTCTCAGGCGCAAAACATCCTTCAGGTTGCCCTGACTCATGCCCGCCAGGCCAAGTTTCGCCCGCTGTGCATTGTCGTGCTGGACGCCCGAGCAGCGGTGATTGCTGTTGCGAATGAGGATGGCACCAGCCTCAAACGGTTCGAAGTCGCGCAGGGCAAGGCGCAAGGGGCGCTCGCCTTCAACATGGGGTCACGTGCGCTTGGGGTGATGGCGGTGGAGCGGCCGCATTTCTTTGCCGGTGCAGCCCATGCTGTGGGCGGGCTGATCCCGGTGGCGGGCGGCGTGCTGATCCGCGATGGCGAGGGCAAGGTCGTCGGCGCAGTGGGCGTGTCGGGCGACAATTCCGACAACGACGAAGCCGCCGCCATGGTCGGGATAAAGGCGGTGGATTTTGTGGCGGATGGCGGTTGAGGCGAGACAACGGGAAAAGAAACCATGACAGAGACACCGAAGGAAAAGCCGGAAAAGGTCAAACGCCCGCAGCAGGTTTATACTTTGCTTGTCGAGGTGGGTCGCAAGGCGGGTGACGGATTGCCGCCCGATGCGACGGGCGCGGCTTTGATGATCTATGCCTGCGGCGTCGATGAGGCCGAGGCGGTGCGGGAGACTGTGGCGATCCTGAAAGAGGCCGAGATGGCCCCGTTGGACGTGACCGGCTATGGCACATTGGACGACCGGCTTGAGGGCGGCGACGAGATTGACGGCGAAGAGCGCAAACTGATGGCGCGGGCTCTGGCGGAAAACGCGGTGATCGTGGCGCAGATGACACCGTTTTTCGAATAGCGCGGGTGGGGTCTGTCGCGCCCATCTATCGGGACGTGTAGGTCCTAACCTCGACTTACGCCACATGCCGTAACGCGGTGCGGCCCAGCAGCGTCAGCAGCGGCAGCGCTTCGTAATCCTGCAGTGCACGGTGTGGAAGTTGGGCCAAGCTGTCAAACGCCGACATCAGACAGCAACCGTCGGCGGTGATCAGCGCCGGGCTGCCAAGGTCAAGCGACACCGAATGCGTCACCGCCCGGCGTTCATCCTGTTGCGCGACATGGCCGTCACACAGCGAAGCGGCAGAAATCAGCGCCTCTTCGACCCCAAACAGATATTCGATCGAAGCGCCCGAGATCAGCACCATCTGATCGGACGACACCAGAATATCGCTGGAAAGCCCAAAAAACGGCGTGCGCAGCAATACCGGCACAAAAGTACCCCGGCTGGGCAAGGTACGGTGGATCAGCGTTCTCAGCGGCAAAAACCCGCGATCCAGGGTCGCGATCATGTCCCCCGGCTTTAACAGACCGGCGGCCACGGCACCACGCGTGGTATCAACTGGGGTCCGAAGTCCAATCCACGGGGCACGATCGGGCAAAACATCGTGCTGTGTCGCCCCGAACCACAAAACGGCACGGTGACGCTGACTGCCATCGCCTGCCGTGCAAAGGGCGCGCAGATCAGCGGCCGACAGCGGCAGGGGTTGACTGCCGTTGGCACTGTGTCGGATGCCAAGTTCGATGATCTCATACCGCATTGACCAAGTTCGGTCAGGCGCATCGAAGGCGAATGTCAGCCGGGCAGTGCCCTGATGCTGCGGCAAAGGGCCCGGAATCAGGTGGCGGCGCAGGTCATGGCCCTGCCGGTGCAGCACCGCCAGGCCTGCCTCTGGATCGAAAAACACCGACAGGGTGCGCGGCCAGGGGGTGTCGGATTGCAAGTGCAGCAGCACCGTCGCCTGATCCAGAGGCAGGGAAAATTCCAGCACAAACAGGCCACGTTCCAACAGCGCCGGCGTGTCGTCACGCCGGTCCTCACAATCGGAAAGGGCGATCCAGTCGGTCATTCACATTTTGGCGCAAAAGGAAACCAAACCGACATGACGCCTCCGCTTTGCGCAAGTTCCAGTGAACGCCCTGACGGTTTGAGGTGATGCCCCCGCCTGTTGCCGGTCGTCGACCCAGCGTTCGTCCTGCCTCGGGACTTGTTGTTTATCTGGAAGATACGCGACTTTGTTACGCCTGTCACGGGGATTGGTTGCGGGTTGTGGGCGAAGATATTATCGGTGATATTCAACCTGTTCGGAGCCATGCCATGCCAAAATTTACGCCCTTTGACCCGGTTACTTTGACCGCCGAACTGATCCGCTGCCCCTCAGTCACGCCAGAGGAGGGCGGGGCATTGGTGTTATTGGAACGAATTTTGACGGGGGCGGGTTTCGAGTGTCACCGGGTGGATCGGGGCGGAGTTTGCAACCTGTTTGCGCGTTGGGGCGTGCGGGGGGCGAACAAGACATTCGGGTTCAACGGCCACAGCGATGTGGTGCCGGTGGGCGATCTGGCTACCTGGACGCAGGATCCGTTTGGCGCGGCGGTGGTGGACGGCTGGATGTATGGCCGGGGGGCGGTGGATATGAAGTCCGGCGTTTCGGCGTTTGTGGCGGCGGCGGTGGATTTTGTGCAGACGACGCCACCGGACGGTGCTGTCATCCTGACAATTACCGGCGATGAAGAGGGCCCATCGGTCGATGGCACCCTGGCGCTTTTGGACTGGATGGCCGGTGCAGGAGAGCGGATGACCCATTGTCTGGTGGGCGAACCGACCTGCCCTAACACGTTGGGTGATATGATGAAAATCGGCCGGCGCGGTTCTTTGACCGGGTATATCTCGGCCAGGGGGGTTCAGGGGCATTCGGCCTATCCACATCGCGCCAGGAACCCGATGAGCGCTTTGGTGCGGTTTCTGGCACGGCTGGAGGCGGAGCCGCTGGATGCGGGGACGGCACATTTTGATGCCTCGACCCTGGCGATTACCACCATAGATTGTGGAAATCCGGCGACGAATGTGATTCCAGCCAAGGGGGTGGCGACGGTCAATATCCGGTTCAACGACGTTCATTCGGGGGACAGCCTGACGACTTGGTTGCAGGATCATGCCGCAGCCGTCGCAGTGGAAACCGGGGTGGACATGACGGTGCGGGTGGTGGTGTCGGGAGAAAGTTTTCTGACGCCGCCGGGTGCATTTTCTGCAATGATTTCAAGGGCTGTGGCGGCGGAGACCGGTCTGGTGCCGGAGGCTTCGACCAGCGGCGGCACTTCGGATGCGCGGTTCATCAAGGAACATTGTCCGGTGGTGGAATTCGGGCTGGTGGGGCGCAGTATGCATCAGGTCGATGAGCGGGTTGAAGTGGTGCAGATCGAGGCGCTGAAAGCGATCTATGGCCGGGTGCTGCGGGAGTATTTTGCGTGACGCTGGAGATTGCCGAAACGCGGGACATCGCGCTGTGTCGCGAACTGCGGCGGGTGGTGTTCACGCTGGAGCAGGGCGTGTCCGAGGCGGACGAGCTGGACGATATGGATGATCAGGCGGTGCATCTGCTGGCGCGTTGGGACGGCGTACCGATTGGGTCGGCGCGGCTGTTTGTAATTGAAAACATTGGAAAAATTGGCAGAGTTTGTGTGCTGGCCCAAGGGCGCGGCAAGGGGATTGGGGCGGAACTGATCCGGGCTTCGGTGCGGGTTTTGCGCGGAATGCCGGGGGTGGGGAAGGTCCAGCTGGGGGCGCAGGTTCATGCGCTGGGGTTTTATGAGGCATTGGGTTTTCAGGCTTTTGGCGCGGTTTATGACGATGCCGGGATTGCGCATCGGGATATGGTTTTGGCGCTGGAGCGGTGAAAAGCCTTTGGTGGGCGTATTTTTGTCAACATGAAATCAGCTGGATGGAAGACTGTAGGACGGAAATCCGGGGCGCACCGAATCGGGGTGGTTTTTGCCAGTTAATATTGGGAAATCCGGCTTTTTTGGCTGTCTTTTACCCGTCTTGCCCGCGTCTTGCCTGCGTCTCTACGTTTTGCCGGAAAAGCGGGATTAACCCGGCGTGCGGTGGTTTTGGGCCGCAAATGCCAAGAGTTCAGGCAGGGTCGCAGCACCCTGCATCGGGCCGCGCCTTGTGACGGCCAGGGCTCCGGCGGCGGCCGCGAGGCAGAGGGTTTCCGCAAGGGGCATTCCACGCAGCCAAAAGCAGGTGAAGGCAGCGGCAAAGCAGTCTCCGGCGCCGGTCGGGTCAAGTTCGGTGACGGCAAAGGCGGGCTGGTGCAGCGCGCCGTTCCGATCATGCCAGCTGACGCCTGCCGCGCCGGCCTTGTGGATCACGGCCCTGGGGCCCCGGCGCAGCAGTTCGGCGATGGCCTCTGCTTTGGTCTGGGCGGTGGTCAGCAGGGTCAGTTCGCCACCGCTGGGCAGGTAAAGATCGCAAAGACCGAGGATGCGCGTCATGGCGTGCCGCATTCCCGGAGCGCCAAGGATTTCGCGGCGCAGATTGGGGTCGAAGGACACGGTGCCGCCGCGGGCCTTGACGGTTTCGATTGCCGTCAGATTGGCGTGCAGCAGGCTGTCTGAAAACAGCGAGGAGCCCATGACATGCAGATGGTCGGTCTGGGCCAGCACGGCATGTGCCTTGGGCGTCAGGGTGGTGCTGCCACAGGCGGAATGGCGGATGTTGAAAACGAAGTCGCGGTTGCCATCGGGGCGGTAGCGGACGAAGGCGGAACCGGTGGGCAGGTCGGGGTCGATGGCGATGGCGCTGGTGTCCACGCCATCGGCTGCAAGACGGGCAAGGTTCAGACGCCCGAAGTCGTCATTTCCCACGGCAGAGATCATGGCGCAGGGCTGGCCAAGCCGGGCGGCCTGGCTGGCGTAGATTGCGGGGGCACCAGAGGGAAAGGGGCCGGTCAACGCAATGGGTTCAAGGAAACCGCTGCCGGGGCTGTCGGCCATGATCTCGACCAGGATTTCGCCAATGACGGTGATGTTCCGCATGGCAGACCTATGCCGCCGCGCCGGGCGGTGTTGGGCGGACACCGGACTTCAGACCCACCATTTTGCACTTGCCGCCAACCGGGCCCAGGCCGCGTCGGCGGACTGCAACGCGGTGCCTTCACTGAGGTCGCCGACAACAAGACCATGTTCCCGCGCCATCGCAAGATCGTTCAGTTTGCCGAGATCGTCTTGCAGGCTGCGCAAGGTTGCAAGGAAAGGCTCTGCCTGATCATCGGGCCAGAGACTGGCGAAAAATTCGCAAAGATAGCGAAAGGTCTTTAGTGCCTTGCGCAGTTCATGGCGTTCGGCGACGGCCATGCTGGCAAGGTCTGCGCCATGCGACAGGCATTTGGTCCAGCTGCGGTCCAGCGCCAGGGCGGCCAATGCCGAGACGGGGGCATGACGCAGCACCTTGGCGGCACGGGACCGCCGGCGCCACTCGGTTCCGTCAAAGCGTTTTTCGATCTGGCCCGCCACGCGGCCCGCCCGTTTGTGCAAAAGCCGCCTTCGGGTCTTGCGGCGCACCCGGTCCGCGTTTGCTTGCAGGGTTTTGGGCGCAGCGGTGCCGGAAACATCATTGGCCAGAACATCGGCATCCCGCAACTGGCCGATCACCTTGAAATAGTCCTTGAGCCGCGCCACCAGCCCTTCTGCCAGATCGGCGGCGATGATCGGTTTGAAAGCCAAAAGCGCGGCCAGCAACCGCCGCAATGCGACGCGGGATTTGTGCGGCCCTTCGGGGTCGTCGTTGGCCAAGAGACCGCCCAGAAAAACCGCGAATTCCTGCGCTGCGGCGGTCACGACCAATGGCGCCGCCTGTTGGCCGGTCATGCCCGCGTCAAGTGTCGGTTTTTCCTGAACTGCGGGCACTTTGACTTGATCCATGTCAGGGAACGTTCACCGATTGTCGCAGTTTGGCACGCTATTGCAACAGCGCCCGAGCGATAGAGTTTGCCCATAACGGCGCATTTTACGGCATACCGCAGTGGCGGCGGCTAATTATACATCACACAGCCGGTTGCCGGCACGACATAAGTGGTTTCGCGCGTATCGCGGCTTTTGCCGCGGCGCAGCAAAATCTAGAGGTGGGTATGGCCAAACCTCTGTCGATCATCGTTGTCGAAAAGGATCGCGAGCGGGCGTTGCTGATTGTCGATGGTTTGCGGGAGGCGGGCGACCATGAGGTGTTCGTCATGGCCGACGATTTTGCGCTGGCGCGGCGGATTGCAGAGCGCAACCCGGATCTGGTGCTGATCGACGCGGGCAATCCGTCGCGCGATGTGCTGGAGGAATTGACGCTGGCCAGCTCGCCCATGGAGCGGCCGGTGGCGATGTTTGTCGATCAGAGCGATGGCAGTCTGACCAAGGCGGCGATTGAGGCCGGGGTTTCGGCCTATGTGGTTGACGGGCTGCGGTCGGAACGGATCAAGCCGATTTTGGATGCCGCCATTGCGCGGTTTCACATGGTGCAGCGGATGCGGGTCGAACTGGCGGAAACCCGGCGGGCGCTGGAGGAACGCAAGGTGATTGACCGGGCCAAGGGTATCTTGATGCGGGCCAAAGGGATTGGCGAGGACGCGGCTTATGGGCTGCTGCGCAAGGCGGCGATGGATCAGGGGCGCAAGGTGGCGGATGTGGCGCAGGCGCTGGTGATGTCGGCGGATCTGCTGAAATGACGGCGAGTGTGCTGCGCCTGGGTTATGTCCCGCTGATCGATGCAGCGCCCTTGATGGTGGCCGAGGCGTTGGGCTTTGCCGGCGAGGAGGGGCTGGAATTGCAGCTGACGGCGGCACCCAGCTGGTCGGCGCTGCGCGATATGCTGGCGGGTGGGCTGGTCGAGGCGGCACAGATGTTGTCGCCGTTGCCGGTGGCGCAGCATCTGGGGCTGAGCGGGGCTGCACGGTTCGAGGCGCTGTCGGTGTTAAGCATCAATGGCGATGTGATCGGGGTGTCGGGCGCATTGGCGGCGCGGATGCGGACGGGTGGGTTCGGGTTTGACTTTGCCGATGCGGCGGCGGCGGGGCATGCTTTGGTGGCGGCGGCACAGGGCAGTTTGCGGATTGGCGTGCCGTTTCCGTTTTCGATGCACACCGAACTGGTGCGTTATTGGTTGCAGGGGTTTGATCTGACGCTGGACATTCGCACGGTGCCGCCGCCGCGGATGGCCGAGGCGCTGGCGGCGGGCGAAATTGACGCGTTCTGCGTCGGCGAGCCGCACGGGTCGGTGGCGGTCGAGCGCGGGGTGGGTGTGCTGTTGCTGCCGGGGTCGGCGGTGTGGGCGTTCAGCCCGGAAAAGGTGCTGGCGACGCGGGCTGGCTGGGCCGAGGCGCAGCCGGAACTGGCGGGGCGGTTGATGCGGGCGGTGTGGCGGGCGGGGCGGTGGCTGGGACTGGCCGCAAACCGGTCGATGACGTCGGAGCTGCTGGCGGCACCGGGGCGGCTGGCGGTTTCGGCAGAGGTGATTGAACGGGCGCTGACCGGACGGATGGTCATCTCGCCAGAGGGCGAGGAACGGCTGAGTGCGGGCATGATTGAGTTTTTCGACGGGGCGGCGACATTTCCGTGGCGCAGTCAGGCGGCATGGATCGGGCTTCGGTTGGCGGGGCGGCACGGGCTGGATGCGGCGGTGGCGGCAGACCGGGCGCGGTTGGTGTTTCGCAGCGACCTTTACCGGCTGCACCTGCGCGAGGCGGGGGCCGATTTGCCGGGCGCGTCGGAAAAGCTGGAAGGGTCGCTGAGCCATCCGACAGCGGTGGCGTCAGAGCGCGGGCGGACGATTCTGCCGGTGAATCGGTTTTTTGATGCGCAGATTTTCGACCCGGCGGCACCGTTGCGCTGAAATAAACGGCAGGTTCATGCTGCAAGTGCGAAATCGTCGCCGCGCGTGCAAATAATCCGATTGGCGTGCTTGACGCATCCGCAACCGTTCGGCACCTTTGAAACAACGCCGGGGCAATGATGTCCCACCGCGCCCCCCCGATGTCGAGGGAAAGCCGAGCAATGCCGCTTGGGTCCGCTGCCAAATTTGGCATTGGGTCTGGCGGCTTTTTTCATTTCACCGCCCTGCAACAGGGCAATCCGGGAACCTGACATGACACGATTTGCCTTTCTGCTCGCCTCCGTTGCCTTAGCGGCACCCGCCTTTTTCGCAAGGGGGGCATTCGCCGAGACGCCGGGGATCGAGAAGGACCAGCTGACGCTTGGATTCATCAAACTGACGGATATGGCCCCGTTGGCCATTGCCAAGGAGAAGGGCTTTTTCGAGGACGAGGGGCTGTTGGTGACGCTGGAGGCGCAGTCGAACTGGAAGGTGCTGCTGGACCGGGTGCTGGACGGCGAGATTGACGGGGCGCAGATGCTGGCGGGGCAACCGATTGCCGCGACAATTGGTTATGGCACCAAAGGTCATCTGGTCACGCCGTTTTCGATGGACCTGAACGGCAACGCGATCACCGTGTCGAATGCAGTGTGGGCGGCGATGAAACCGGGGCTGCCGCTGGACGAGGGTGGCCGCGTGGTGCATCCGATTTCGGCTGCCGCGCTGAAGCCGGTGATCGATGCGCAGGTCGCGGCGGGCAAGCCGTTCAATCTGGGCATGGTATTCCCGGTTTCGACGCACAATTACGAACTGCGCTACTGGCTGGCGGCGGGCGGGATCAAGCCCGGTTACTACACACCGGGCGATGTGACCGGGCAGGTGGCGGGCGAGGTTTTGATCTCTGTCACGCCACCGCCGCAGATGCCGGCGACGCTGGAGGCGGGCACGATTGACGGCTTTGCGGTGGGCGAGCCATGGAACCAAGCGGCGGTGGCCAAGGGCGTCGGCGTCCCGGTGATCACTGATGCCGATATCTGGAAGAACAACCCGGAAAAGGTCTTTGGTCTGACAGCTGATTTCGTTCAACAAAACCCGAATACCACGCTGGCGCTGACCAAGGCGCTGATCCGGGCGGCGGAATGGCTGGACGCTGACAACAACGCCAACCGGGCCGAGGCGGTCGAGATTCTGTCGCGCCCGGAATATGTCGGTGCTGATGCGGCGGTTATTGCCAATTCGATGACCGGGACGTTTGAATATGAAAAGGGCGACAAGCGCCCTGCCCCCGATTTCAACGTCTTTTTCCGCTATAACGCGACCTTCCCCTATTACTCGGACGCCGTGTGGTATCTGACGCAGATGCGCCGCTGGGGCCAGATTGCCGAGGCGCACCCCGATGCCTGGTATGACGAGACCGCCAAGTCGGTTTACCTACCCGCCGTTTATGAAGCCGCCGCCAAGGCGTTGATCGCGGATGGCAAGGCCAAGGCCGAAGATTTCGATTTCGATGCAGACGGTTACAAAGCCCCGACCTCGGATTTCATCGACGGCATTGCCTATGATGGCCTGAAACCCAACGCCTATATCGACAGCTTGGCCATAGGGCTGAAAGGCGACCAGACGGTCGTGGATGGCGCTGTTGTCAACTAATCCCCCGGAGAGTGCCATGACCGCCCTTGATCCTGCAGCGATACAAGCGACCCGTGCCGACAAAACCGCCCGGCGTGACCGGCTTTACCGGGTGATCGGCAAATGTGATCCGTGGTTCAAGGTGCTGGGCCTTGCCTGGATGACGCCGATCTGGCGGGCCGTGGCGGGCGATAATCCGCGTGGCCAGTTGGCGGATATCTGGCGGCTGGCGGTGGTGCCGGTGCTGGCAATTGCGGGGTTTCTGGCGCTATGGGCCACGCTGGCACCGATGGTGCAAACCTCGCTGGGCGCTATTCCCGGGCCGCTGCAGGTGTGGGCGCAGGTCGGCGTGCTGAACGCTGATGCGGTGGCGGAGGGGGTGAAAGAAGCGGATTTCTACGCCAAGCAAACGGCGAAAAACGCCGGACTGGTCGCAGCAGGCAAGGCGAGCGAGGTCAAGGATCACACCTATACCGGCAAGCCGACGTTTTACCGGCAGATTTTCACCTCGATCAAGACCGTGTTTGCGGGGTTTCTGATTGGCACGCTGGTGGCGGTGCCCTTGGGGATTGTGTCGGGCCTGTCACCGACCGCCAATGCCGCAATCAACCCGTTGGTGCAGATCTTCAAACCGGTGTCGCCGCTGGCCTGGTTGCCGATTGTGACGATGGTGGTGTCGGCTTTGTACGCGGGCAGCGAAGGCGGGCTGTCGAAGTCGTTCCTGGTGTCGGCGATCACGGTGACGTTGTGTTCGATGTGGCCGACGCTGATCAATACCGCACTTGGGGTGGCCTCGATTGACAAGGATTTGGTCAACGTCGGGCGAGTTCTGAAACTTGGCCTGTGGACCCGGATCACCAAGTTGGTGCTGCCCTCGGCGCTGCCGTTGATCTTTACCGGGCTGCGGTTGTCCTTGGGTGTGGGCTGGATGGTGCTGATCGCGGCAGAGATGCTGGCGCAGAACCCCGGGCTGGGCAAATTCGTCTGGGACGAGTTCCAGAACGGCAGTTCGGATAGCCTCGCGCGGATCATGGTGGCGGTGCTGACCATTGGCATCATCGGGTTTCTGCTGGACCGGGTGATGTTCGCGCTGCAATCGCTGTTCACCTTCTCGAACAACCGGTGATGGCGATGGGCATTCTGGAGTTTTCCAACGTTTCGAAGGGTTATGGCGAGCGGGCGGTGCTGCGGAACCTGACATTGAGCGTGAAGGAGGGCGAGTTTCTGGCGATCCTTGGGTTTTCCGGTTCGGGGAAGACCACGCTGATCAACCTGATGGCAGGGCTGACGTTGCCGGATCAGGGGGCCGTCAGTTTCAGGGGTGCGCCGGTGACGGGGCCGGGGCCAGAGCGGGGGGTGGTGTTTCAATCCTACGCGTTGATGCCGTGGCTGACGGTGGCGGGGAATGTCGCACTGGCCGTCGATGCGGTGTCGAAGGGGACCAAGGGCGAACGCGCGGCGCTGGTGGCGAAATATGTGGCGATGGTCGGGTTGAGCCATGCGGCGGACCGCAGACCGGCGGAATTGTCAGGCGGCATGCGGCAGCGGGTGGCGGTGGCGCGGGCTTTGGCGATGCAGCCCGAGGTCATGCTGATGGACGAGCCGTTGTCGGCATTGGACGCTTTGACGCGCGCCAATGTGGCGGCAGAGATCGAGGCGATCTGGGCGGCGGATCGGCGCATGGTGGTGCTGGTGACGAATGATGTGGACGAGGCTTTGGTTCTGGCTGACCGGATCATCTGTCTGAACCCGGATGGCACTTTGGGCGGCGAATTCGCGGTGCCCCTGGCGCATCCGCGCGACCGGGCGATGCTTGAAGAAAGTGCGATCAAGACCCTCCGTTCGGATGTGACGGCCTATCTGATGGATGTCGGCATTGCCGCCAAGGTCGCGGAAACCCGCCGCCTCCCCGCCGTGACCCCGCGCCATGCCCTGCCGCGCGCCTATGCCGAGGCCACTCGCACCCATACCGACGCCCGCTATCTGCGGTTTTCGCAACTGTACAAGACCTATGCCACGCCCAAAGGGCCGCTGACCGTGGTGGAGAATTTCGAACTGACCCTGAAGAAGGGCGAGTTCATCAGCCTGATCGGCCATTCCGGTTGCGGCAAATCGACGGTGTTGTCGATGGCGGCGGGGTTGAACCCCATCTCGCAAGGGGCGATTGCGCTAGACGGCAAGCATGTCGAGGGCCCGGACCCGGAACGCGCGGTGGTGTTCCAGTCGCCCAGCCTGTTCCCCTGGCTGACCGCCCGCGAGAATGTCGCCATCGGGATTGACCGGGTTTACCCAAAGGCCACCCAAACTGAACGACAAGAGGTGGTGGAATACTATCTGGAGCGGGTCGGTCTGGCCGATGCGATGCACCGTCAGGCGTCAGAGATGTCGAACGGCATGAAGCAAAGGGTCGGCATCGCCCGGGCGTTTGCGCTGTCGCCCAAGCTGTTGCTGCTGGATGAACCATTCGGGATGCTGGACAGCCTGACACGGTGGGAGTTGCAGGAAGTGCTGATGGAGGTGTGGAGCCGCACCAAAGTCACCGCGATCTGCGTGACGCATGACGTGGACGAAGCGATCCTTTTGGCCGACCGGGTGGTGATGATGACCAACGGCCCACAGGCGACCATAGGCCGCATCACCGAAGTCAACCTGCCCCGCCCCCGCACCCGCCGCGACCTGCTGGACCACCCGGACTACTACCACTACCGGGCCGAGGTGATGGGGTTTCTGGCGGAATACGAAAACGGAAAAAAGAAAAAGGACGCCGCGTGATGACCGAAAAGCTTGTGATCATCGGGGCTGGCATGGCCTCTGGGCGGGTGATCGAACATCTGATCGAGGCGGACCCTGCCGCCTATGACATCACGCTGTTCAACGCCGAGGCGCGGGGGAATTACAACCGGATCATGCTGTCGCCCGTGCTGTCGGGCGAAAAGATCTATGCCGATATCGTCACGCATGACGCGGATTGGTATGCAGCGAATGGCGTGACCACGCGGTTCGGGGCGCATGTCACCAAGATCGACCGGGGTCGCAAGGTGGTGGTCAGTGGTGGCGTGGACACGCCTTATGACAGGCTGATCATCGCCACCGGGTCGGCGCCGTTCATCATTCCGGTATCGGGCAAGGATTTGCCGGGCGTCGTGACCTACCGCGATCTGGATGACACCAACAAGATGATTGCTGCGGCCAAACCGGGTGCCAAAGCCGTGGTGATTGGTGGCGGATTGTTGGGGCTGGAGGCGGCAGCGGGGCTGCAATTGCGCGGCATGGACGTGACGGTGATCCATATCATGGGCCACCTGATGGAACGCCAGCTGGACCCGGCGGCGGGGTATCTGCTGCAACGGACGCTGGAGGCGCGGGGGATCAGGGTTCACTGCAAGGGGGCCACCAAGGCCATTCTGGGCGATGGGCGGGTGGAAGCGGTTGCCCTGGAGGATGGCACAATCTACGGGGCCGATCTGGTGGTGATGGCGGTGGGTATCCGGCCCGAAGTGCGCCTTGCCAATGATGCGCATCTGGAGGTCGGGCGCGGGATCACGGTCGGCGATCAGATGCAGACATCGGACCCAAGTATTTATGCGGTTGGGGAATGTATCGAGCATAACAAGCAACTCTTTGGCCTTGTCGCGCCGCTTTACGATCAGGCCAAGGTGCTGGCCAAGGGTTTGATCGGCGAGGACTCAGCCTTCCGTCCGGTGCAAACCGCGACCAAACTGAAGGTGACGGGCTGCGATCTGTTCAGCGCCGGTGATTTTGCCGATGCGCCGGGGCGAGAGGATATCGTGTTCCGCGATCCGGGGCGGGGGATTTACAAGCGCCTTGTGCTGGAAGGCGACAAGCTGGTCGGCGCGGTGATGTATGGCGATACCGCCGATGGCAACTGGTTCTTCGGCCTGATCAAGGACGCCACCAATGTCACGCCGATGCGCGATACGCTGATCTTTGGCCCGGCGTTTCAGGGGGGGGCCCAAGCGGACCCTATGGCGGCCGTTGCAGCCTTGCCGCCTAGCGCGGAAATCTGTGGTTGTAACGGCGTGTGCAAGGGTCGGATCGTCGAGGCGATTGGTGGCGGCGCGGTGACGCTTGATCTGGTCAAGGCGCAGACCAAGGCGTCTGGGTCGTGCGGGTCGTGCACCGGGCTGGTGGAGCAGGTGCTGGCGGTGACGCTAGGGGATAGTTTCCAGCGGGCAACAAGCCAGCCCATGTGCAAATGCACCGACCACACCCATGAGGATGTCCGGCGATTCATCAAGGCCGGGGCGATGAAGTCGATCCCGGCGGTGATGCAGGAACTCGCATGGAAGACAGTGGGCGGCTGCGCCTCCTGTCGTCCGGCGCTGAATTACTATCTGCTGGCGGACTGGCCGCTGGGCTACACAGATGATCGTCAATCGCGATTTGTGAACGAACGCAATCACGCCAACATCCAAAAGGATGGCACCTATTCCGTGGTGCCGCGCATGTGGGGCGGGGTGACGACTCCGGCAGAGTTGCGGGCGATTGCCGATGCGGCGGATAAATATGCGGTGCCGATGGTCAAGGTGACGGGCGGCCAGCGGATCGACCTTTTGGGCGTCCGCAAGCAGGATTTGCCTGCCATCTGGGCCGATCTGAATGCCGCCGGTATGGTCAGCGGCCACGCCTATTCCAAGGGGCTGCGGACGGTGAAAACCTGTGTCGGGACCGAGTTTTGCCGGTTTGGCACGCAGGATTCGACGGGTCTGGGGATCAAGCTGGAAAAGCTGCTGTGGGGATCGTGGGCGCCTGCCAAGGTGAAACTTGGCGTCTCGGGCTGTCCGCGCAACTGTGCCGAGGCGACCTGCAAGGATGTGGGGATTGTCTGCGTGGACTCGGGTTATGAAATCTCGGTCGCTGGCGCGGCAGGGATGGACGTCAAGGAAACCGAACTTTTGTGCAAGGTGGCCAGCGAGGCCGAGGTGATGGAGGTGGTGGCGGCATTCATCCAGCTTTACCGCGAAAATGCCCGCTACCTGCACCGGATTTACAAATGGGTCGCCAAGGTGGGGCTGGACTGGTGTCAGGAGCAGGTGGCCGATCCGGTGGTGCGGCGGGCGCTGTATGACCGGTTCATGGTCAGCCAGTCGGTCTATCAGACCGATCCCTGGGCCGAACATGCCAGACCGTCCGCGCGGGCGAGTTGGGGCGTGATGGCGGATTTGGCGCTGGAGGCTGCGGAATGAACTGGCTGGATATCGGGGCGCTGGAAGACATTCCACGGCAGGGTGCACGGGTGGTCAAGACCGCCCAAGGCTGCGTCGCGGTGTTCCGCACAGCGGCGGATGAAGTTTTCGCCGTCGATGATCGCTGCCCCCACAAGGGCGGGCCGCTGTCCGAAGGCATCGTGCATGGCAATGCCGTGACCTGCCCGCTGCATACTTGGGTGTTTTCACTGAAAACCGGGCTGGCGCAAGGCGCGGATGACGGGGCGATTGCGACCTATCCGGCCCGGGTCGAGGCCGGGCGTGTCTTGCTGGACGCCAGCCGTCTGGCGCGGCGGGCTGCGGCATGACCAGCCATGTTCATCTGGTGCAACCGCCTGCCATTCGCACCACCTGCCCCTATTGCGGAGTGGGCTGCGGGGTGCTGGCAACACCTGATGGCTTGGGCGGCATCAGTGTAAAGGGCGACCCGGATCATCCCGCGAACAAGGGTCGGCTGTGTTCCAAAGGATCGGCTTTGGGTGAAACTGTGGGGTTGGAGGGGCGGTTGCTGTCGCCGCGCGTGTTCGGTCAGGATGTGGGCTGGGATGATGCCCTGGGTCTGGTCGCGCGGCGCTTCAGAAAGGTGATTGCGGAACACGGGCCGGATTCAGTGGCGTTCTACGTCTCGGGGCAGATGCTGACCGAGGATTACTATGTCGCCAACAAGCTGATGAAAGGTTTTATCGGGTCGGCCAATATCGACACCAATTCAAGGCTTTGCATGGCCTCATCCGTCGCGGGTCACAGGCGGGCCTTCGGCACGGACACGGTGCCGGGGCTTTATGACGATCTGGAACTGGCCGATCTGGTGGTGTTAACCGGGTCGAATTTGGCTTGGTGCCATCCGGTGCTGTATCAGCGCATCGCCGCGGCCAAGGCTTTGCGCCCCGCGATGAAGGTGGTGGTGATCGACCCACGGCGGACCGCGACCTGTGACCTGGCCGATCTGCATCTGGCAGTGGCACCGGGGTCTGATGCGGCCTTGTTCAACGCACTGCTGGTGGCGATTGCCGAAGGCGGTGCCGTTGACGCGGATTTTCTGAGCCATGTCACGGGGTTTGAAGCGGCCCTGGCAACGGCGCGGAGGTCTGATCCGGCGATGACGGGGCTGAAGGCGCGACAGTTGGCGGAGTTCTGCGACCTTTGGCTGGCCAGCGAAAAGGTCGTGACGGTCTATTCGCAGGGCATCAACCAATCAGCTACCGGCACCGACAAGGTGAACGCCATTGTCAACTGCCATCTGGCCACCGGACGGATTGGCCGGCCCGGCATGGGGCCGTTCTCTGTCACGGGTCAGCCCAATGCGATGGGCGGGCGCGAGGTCGGCGGGTTGGCGAATATGCTGGCTTGCCATCTGGAGTTGGAGAATGCGACCCATCGCGGCGCGGTGCAGGGGTACTGGTTCAGTCCGGTGATGGCGGACAGGCCGGGGCTGAAGGCGGTGGATATGTTCCGCGCGGTGGGCGAAGGCCGGATCAAGGCGATCTGGATCATCCACACCAATCCCGTGGTGTCGATGCCCGATGCCGATGCAGTTGCGGAAGCCCTACGGCGGTGCCCGTTTGTCGTGGTGTCGGACGTGACTGCCGCGACCGATACCGCGCGGCTGGCGCATGTGCTGCTGCCCGCGACGGCCTGGGGCGAGAAAGACGGCACGGTCACCAATTCCGACCGCACGATCAGCCGCCAGCGCGCGGTACTGCCCGCACCAGGACAAGCGCGGGATGACTGGCGGATCTTGGCCGGGGTGGCGGCGCGGATGGGGTTTGGCGCGGCCTTTGGCTGGGCGTCAGCGGCAGAGGTTTTCCGCGAATATGCCGGGCTGTCGGGCGTGGCGGGCTGGTTGGGCAGCGATTTTGACATCTCGGACCACGCGGCGATCAGTGCCGTCGATTATGCGGGGCTGGCACCTTTTACATGGCCCGCGAACCCGCGCCAGCGTGGGGGCAGGTTCTTTGGCGACGGGCAGTTTCACACGGCGGATGGCCGGGCACGGATGCTGCCGATCACGCCCGCTTTGCCCAAGGCTTTGACGCCCGACGCAACGTTTCGGCTGAACACCGGGCGAAACCGGGACCAATGGCACAGCATGACCCGCAGCGCAAAATCGCCGCGCCTGTCGCAGCATCTGGCGGAACCATTTCTTGAGATGCACCCGCAGGACGCGGACCGTCTGGGGATCGGGGCCGCTGATCTTGTGACGGTTGCCAATGGGCAGGGCCAAGTAATCCTGCGCGCCCTCATCACCGGCCGGGTGGCGCGGGGCGAGGTCTTTGCGCCGATCCACTGGACCGACGAGAACGCGGCGCGGGCGCGGGTGGATGTGCTGGTGCCGGCGCGGGTTGATCCGGTTTCGGGCCAGCCGGACAGCAAGGCAGCGGCGGTGGCGGTGGGGCGGTTTGCCGCGACCTGGTATGGCTTTGCGGTTTGTGCCGGGGAAGTGGTGCCGGTGGCTGAGTATTGGGCCAAGGCGCGGATTTCGGGCGGCTGGCGGCTGGAGCTGGCGGGGCTGGCGGTGCCTGCGGATTGGGTCGCCTATGCGCGGGCGCTGTTCGGGCTGCCGGATGCGGCGGCGGCCACGGTCATTGACCGCGGCCGCGGGCTGGCGCGGGTGGCGTTTCACGACGGTGATCGGCTGATCGCGGCACTGTTCGCCGGGCCGGAGCCGGTGGCGGTGTCGCGGGACCATGTGGCGGGGCGGATCGCGGCGGGCCACGGGGCGCAGGTGCTGGCCGGGGTGCCTGGGGCGGATGAGCCGGACCCGGGGCCGGTGGTTTGCGCCTGTCTGAATGTCGGGTTGCACACGATCCGCACGGCGATTGAAACCGGGGCCGCCTTGTCGGTGACGGCTTTGGGCGCGGCTTTGGGGGCGGGCACGTCCTGCGGGTCGTGTCGGCCGGAGTTGAGCCAGCTTTTGACCCGCTATCGTCAGCCAGAGGCTGCGGAATGAACCGCATCGCCAGGCTGCCGATCTGGACCGCCTTTCTGGCCATCTTGCGAGATCGGGTCTGCGCCCCTGCCCTGCCAGAGCGCGAGCGTCACAAAGCCGCAGGCTTCGTCAGTCTGGTTGGGGCTGGTCCGGGGTCTGCCGACCTGATCACCCTGCGCGGGATGCGGGTGCTGCAAGCGGCGGATGTGGTGTTTTATGACCGGTTGGCGGACCCTGCGTTGCTGGATCATGCGCGGGCCGGGGCAAGGCTGGTCGATGTTGGCAAGGTGCCGGGCAATCATACCATTCCGCAAGGCGACATCTGCCGGATGCTGGTGCAAGCGGCTTTGCAAGGCTTGCAAGTGGTGCGGCTGAAATGCGGGGATCCCGGCGTGTTTGGTCGTGGCGCGGAAGAGGCCGCGGTGCTGGATGCGGCGGGCGTTGCGTGGGGCATCGTGCCGGGTGTCACAGCGGCCTGTGCTGCTGCTGCGGCTGCCCGGTCGTTTCTGACCGAGCGGGGTGTGACGGAACGGGTGATCTTTGCCACTGGCCACCGACGCGCGGGCGACAGCACCGACTGGGCTGCAACGGCTGCGCCGGGCACGACGCTGGCCTGCTATATGGGTGTCGCCGGGGCTGGGGTGATGCAACGCGGTCTGATTGCGGCAGGTTGGCCTGCGGACAGTGCGGTCGAGGTGATATCCAGAGCGCAAACGCCGCAAGAACGGGTGATGTCCTGCCCGCTGTCGGGGCTGGAGGCGTTGTGCCAAAGCGTGCCCGGCCTGAACCCCGCGATGCTGCTGATCCGCTGGCCACAGGTGGCGCTGCGAGGGGTTGCGGCGCGCTCAGAGGCGATTGGCGTCTGAGCTGAACGCCATCCCTGCTGCATTGCCGCCGGCGGGTGCCGCTGTGGCATGGTTTGGGTCGCGTGGGATTTCCTTAAAACTTTACGGAATTTTACATAGTTGTGAATTAGGGGGAGAATCGTACGCTTGGAAGTCGTTTTGCCACCTGGATCAATTCCTTTGCCTCTGGTGCGTCGGACTATTGGCCGAACCTGACAGGCAAGCCGTCACTGGTGCAGATCGTGCAGTGCGCGGCGACAGTGGATGGGTTGACCGAGCTGGACCTGAACTATCCCGATCATGTCGGCGACAATCCGGCGGCGATTGCAAGGGTCGTGGCAGATTGCGGGCTGCAGGTCAGCGGTCTGGCGATGCGCTCTTGCGGCTATCCGTCCTACAAATGCGGCGCGTTTACCTACCCCGACCGTGCCGTGCGGCGCGAGGCGATTGACCTGACCAAGCGTGGCATTGATGCGGCGCGGGCGATGGGTGCGCCGAAGCGGCGGCGCCTAACGCGGATTGCCTTATTTCTATCGAATATAAGCCAAACGAACCAAGGTCGTATGGCGTTCTGTGCGATGCGGCGACAACGCTGCTGGCGATTGCTGAAGTGGGGGCCAAGAACCTGGGCGTCACGATTGATTTCACCCACGCGCTGTATGCCGATGAACAGCCCGCCTGCGCCGCAGCGCTGATCCAGCGGTCAAGCAGGCTGCTGGGGCTGCATCTGAACGACGGCTATGCCAAGCGCGATGACGGATTGAGGTCGCTGCCGTCCACGAACAGGCGACGCTGGAGTTACTGCGGCAAGTCAAGTGCGGCGGCTTTGACGGTGCGATCTATTTTGACACATTCCCCGATGCGTCCGGGCCTTGATCCGGTGGCGGAATGTGCGGTGGATGCTGGCGGCTGTGACGGTGATGGCGGGTGACACCCGCCTGGCCCTCGCGCAAAGCCGCCAAGACCCGATCACCGCCCAAGAAATTGCCCGGCTGGCACGCGCCGGACGGACCGGGAGTGCCTAAACTTTACTAAGCCGGGTAAATTCGTGTTGAAAACGGGGGATCCAATGCAACACACTCTGAAGGGGGCGTTCGCGCCCTTTGCTTTGACCGTCGGTCTGGCACATGGCCAAACACTTGCAGCCTTGAATTCCGACAGCGAAGCGGACCGGAGAAACTGGTCGCAGTTGGCGGTCAAGTTCGGCCCACTGCCCGCGCCAGCCGCTGGCACCAAGGTGGGCGGCGTTTCGAAAACGCTGACCCATTAATACTGACGGTCGCTGGGTGAAGGCTACAAGAACGTCGCAAACAAGTTGGGCATCACATTTGTCGAGCAGGCCGCCGCCAATGAAGGCGCCCAGATGGGCGAGTTGCCCCTTGCGGAAGACCTGATCAATCAGGGTTTCACCGCGCTGCTGCTGTCGCCGCAAACTGGCGCCAACCTGATCCCGGCGGTCGAGGCTGCAGCCAAGGCGGGCAATCCGGTCTTGAACGTCAGTGACGCGGTGATCGAGGGGCAGCCAGGGGGTTACGCCGCAGGTCGGCGCACGGCAGGTTTTACTGAAACCATCAACGCCAGCGGCAAGTTCACCGTGGTCGCCTCGGTCCGCGCCAACCGGAGCCGTGAGGAGGCCTTCAACACCGCCACCACGATTTTGCAGAAATATCTTGATCTGATCGGGTTCTATGCCAACAACGATGGCATGGCGCTGGGTGTGGTTGAAGCTGTGAAAGCCGCAGGTCGTGCCGACACAGTTGCCGTGCTTGGCCCCGATGGCGTGTCGGATGCAGATGCCGCGATCGACGTGACCGCGCCGATCCGGGATTTGCGCGTGACGCAGCGGCAGATTGTGGAGATTGCCATGGCGCTGCGGTCAAACGCCCGTGTGATTGCGATGGACGAGCCGATATCGAGCCTGACCCCCACCGAATTTGACCGGTTGGTCGAGGTGATCCGGGGGCTGGCGGCGCGGGGCGTGGCGATCATCCATGTCAGCCACAAGATGGACGAGGTGGTCCGGCTGTGCCAGTCCACCACGATCCTGCGCGACGGGCGGCTGGTGACGCAGGTGCCAATTCCGGCGACTGGGGTATCGCAGGTCATAGAATTGATGGTGGGCCGCGAACTGGCGCATGTGGTGCATCGCAGCTTCGTCACCGACCGCGTGTTGCTGAAAGTTGCGGGCCTGACGCGGGGCAAGGCGGGGCTGGGACTGGTGCCGGAGGAGCGGAAACGCGACGGGATCATTTGGCACCAGCCCGTGACCAGCAATATCGGACTGCCCGCCATGCAGTCGTTTTCGCGGTTTGGCATGATCCGCAACGCCAAGTTGGAGGCGCGGTCAGAGGCGCTGATGCAAGAGGTCCGGTTGCGGCGGTTCGATGTCAGCAAGCCGATTGGCAGTTTTTCCGGCGGCAATCCGCAAAAAGCCATCATCGGGCGCGGGTTGGTGGCGGACACCAAGATTTTCCTGTTTGACGAGCCGACCCGGGGCATCGGCGTGGGCGCCAAGGCCGAAATCTGCGGCCTTGGCGAAAAGCTGGCCCGGGACGGGAAAGCGGTCGTGGTCGTGTCCTCTGAACTGCTCGAGGTGATCCGGGTGTCCGACCGGGTGCTGGTGATGCGTGAGGGCCGCATCGCCGCCGACCTTGGCCCGACCGGGATCACCGAAACCAACATTGCCCGCAACGCCGTTCCCGCATCCTGAGAGGCAAGCCATGTCCAGCGTAGTGACCACGATGCCGGCACCCTGTTCGGGCTGATCCTGATTTCGGTGGTGTTCGCGGTGCGGAGCCCGACCTTCCTGACCGTGCCCAACCTTCTGAACATCCAGCAACAATCCTCGATCAACGCCTGTATCGCACTGGGCATGACGCTGGTGATCATCAACGGCGGGATTGACCTGCCGGTGGGTCCCGTCGCCGCCCTTACCGCCGTTCTGGGGGCCACGATGATGGTCGCTGGCGTGCCCTTCATCCTAGGCATTGCCGGAGCCTTGTGCGTCGGGATGTTCTGCGGCTTCATCAACGGCGCGCTGGCGGGTTTCCTCAACCCGGTCATCATCGTCGCGGTGCTGGCGCTGGTGGCCATCGCCGCCTCTGCCATCGGTGGCGCGTCGCTGATGGGCGGTCGCGGCTCCATCGTCGGCACGCTGATCGGCTGCATCATTCTGGGCACCTTTGCGCAACGGCCTTACCCTTCGGAACATTCAAGCCTTCTACCAACTGCTTGCCACCGGTATCATCATCGTCGCCATGTTGATCGATAAGGCTTCCAGTGGGAAATAGAGGGATGCATGAGCGATCCAAAGGCCGTGGCCGCGCAGATCAGGATGAAGCTGCCAAGCCTCACTCCGCTGGAAGGCAAGGTGGCCGCCGACATTCTGGTGCGCAACGACATTGGTGAAACCATGCCGTCGCGCGAGGTGGCCGAAATGTCCGGCGTGTCGGATGCGATGGTGGTAAAGGTCGCCAAAAAGCTGGGCTTTGCCGGGTTTCGCGAGTTTCGGCGGGGGTTGCTGGATAACTACAAAACCGATACCGCCGCCCTGCATTCAGAGATTTCCGAAGGCGATACCACCAGCGAAATTGTGCAAAAGGTGTTCCGCACCGCGATGCAGGCGCTGGAGGAAACCTTTGCCATCCTGGATCTGGCGGCGTTCGAGCGGGCTGTCGATTACCTGCACCTCGCCAAGCAACGCGGTTTCTACGGGTTGGGTGGGTCAGCGCAAATCGCCCGCGATGTGGCGCATAAGTTCCTGCGGATCGGCATGCGCACCTCGGTCTTTGACGACGCCCATATGATGCTGATGTCGGCCAGTCTGTTAGGGCCTGATGATGTGGTGCTGTGTTCCACCCCGCAGAACTCGCCTTTGCTGTGTGAAAAAGCCACCGCCCGGATTACCCGGTTGAACCTGCTGGACGCCTTGTTTGTCGCCACAGCGCAGCGCGACCGCAAGGCGGCGAATGCCAGCCTGACCGGCACCATCCGGGCCGTGCAATCGAAACGCCGAACCTGAGGGGATGCCATGACCACGCCCGGAACCGTTCTTGTTGTTGGAAGCCTGCATTATGACATTGTGGTCGAGGCAGATCACCTGCCGCGCAAGGATGAAACCGCCGTGGGCAGCCGCTGGTTTCCGAAATTCGGCGGCAAGGGCGGCAATCAGGCGGTGTCGGCGCATCTGAATGGGGCCAAGGCCCGCATGCTGGGGGCGGTGGGTGATGACGGCTTTGGCACTTTCCTGCGCGACAGGCTGGACCGCAGCGGTGTCGATCATGCCCATGTTGCCACGCTTGCCGGCGTGCCATCTGGCATGAGCGTGGCGATCATGGATGCGGCGGGGGATTATGCCGCCACCATCGTGTCGGGGGCAAATCTGCGGGTTGCGCCGCAGGCTTTGGTGCAGGATGCGGTGTGGCGCGACGTCGGCGTGCTGGTCTTGCAAAACGAAGTGCCCGAGGCGGTCAATATCGCCGCCGCAGCCGAGGCACGCCGGCGTGGCATTCCCACGCTGCTGAACGCGGCACCGTGGCGGGCTTTGTCACCGGAGTTTGCCCGGCTGGTCGATATTCTGGTGGTCAATGCGGTCGAGGCGGAAATGATGGGAGCGGCAAAGATCTGCTTCCTGCACGGGGCGTCGGATGCGGCCAAAAAGCTGGCGGATCAGTTTGAAACCGTGATTGTAACCGCAGGCTCGATGGGGCTGGCCGCGTGGGGTGCGGCGGACGAGCAGTTCAGCCTTCCCGCCGAAAAGATCACTGTGGTCAGCTCGCACGGCGCGGGGGATGCCTTTATTGGCGCCCTGGCGGCAAATCTGGTGCGGGGGGTCAACTTTGCCGCTGCCTGCGCTGCCGCATCACATGCCGCAGCAGAGCATGTGGCGGGGCGCTAAAGATAGCGGCCTCCGCGTTGCAGCACCTCGATCTGATAGCCGTCCGGGTCGGCAATAAAAAAGAATCTGGCGATGACCGTGCCAGCGGGGGCAAAATCCACCAACTTGCGTGGCGATAGGCCAGCCGCAGTCAGCCGGGCATGTTCGGCGGTAACGTCGTCAACGGAAAACGCCAGGTGGCCATAGCCGTCACCGATGGAGTAGGGTTCAGTTCGCCCGGTGTTGATGGTCAGTTCCAGCTCAAATTCACTTTCGGGATTGCTGAGGTAGACCAAAGTGAAGCTGTCAAAGGCCAGCCGGTCTGCGACTTTCAGGCCAAAAGCCATGTCGTAGAAGGCAATCGAGCGGGCCTCGTCCAGCACGCGGACCATGGAATGGATGGCTTTTGACATTATTTTCCTGTGATTTGGGCGCGGGCAAATGCCGCCCGCGCTTTGGCCCTATGCAGAGCGGGTGGCCGCGCCCTTCAGCATACCGGCGAACTTTTCCGATGCCAGCCCGAACAGACCGCCGATGACCAGCGACACCGCGCAGCAGATCAGCGGATTGGCGGCGGTCAGTGTGGTAAGCGATGCGCCCGACAGCAACCCGTATCCGGCGGTGGAGGCATAGCCGTAAACCGTGGCGGGAATGATGCTGAGCGCCTCGATCTTGGCGCCCAGCACAAGGATTGCCGCCGTGACGCCCACCACGATTGACGGCCACAGCGGCCCCGGCAGACCGGTGTTGACCTGAGTGATCAGCAGCAGGGCGATATAGGCCATCACTACACCCCACAGGTTCGCCAGCACCGATTTTCGCAAGCCCGTGGTGCCGCCGCCACAATGGTAAAAGCTGGCCCAGCCGATGAAGCCGATCCAGATCTGGATCACGCCCAAAGTCAGAAACAGATAGGTCGCAACCGCCCCGAGCAAGCCTATAGAGACGGCCAAAGCCGTGATGATGTCCATTTTCATTCCCCTCCGCCAAAGTCTGGCTGTTGACGCGCCGATTGTTGGTCATTGCCCCGGGCGACGCACCTGCGGGGGAATTTGAAGTGTTACGAGCCGCGCCCGTAGCCGCGGGTCAGATCACGCAACTGCGTCAGGATCGCCTCTTGTTCCAATGTCACCTTCCAGGGCGCACCCTGTGCCAGCCCGCCCGTCGTGGCGACCATCGGCATATCGGGTTCGTGGTGTTCGGCGACCACCGCCATCGCCCATTTGCCGAACAGACGTTTGGGCACAGCCGCAGCTTCGTAAAGGCGGACGGTGTCGTGCCGCGTGTCGCGTTTGATGGTGGCGAACAACGCCTCGACTGCCGCTTGCGGACCTTCCAGCACCTGTGCGAACCAGTCGTCATACAGCATCAGGGCACCGGTGATGCCCCGTTCGGCATTGCGACTGCGCGCCTGTTTCAAGATGGCAGCCAGCGCGGTTTCATCTTTGCCGCCGCCTGCCAAAAGGCTGTGGCTGCGGTAAATCAGCCGGTAGCAAGGCTCGGCTGCGGCCCCTGCCAAAGGTTCCTTCATCGTGGCATCACTGGCCATGTCATACTCCCGACTGTTGATGTGAAGGCGCGGGGCTGGCCCGCGCCCCGGTTACGGCACAATCACCCCACGCCCGGCGAAGCGGCGGTTCTTGAAGTCGTCAAGGGCGACGTTGATGTTATCCAAGGAGTATTCGGCGTAGTGCATCTTGACCTTGCCGTCGGCGTTCAGCTCCATCAACTCGACCAGTTCGGTGTAATTGCCGACAAGGCTGCCGCCGATGTTGATTTCGTTGATGACCAGATGCGCGGTCGGCACCTCGATCTTGCCGCCATAGCCGATCATGATCAACTCGCCGCCCGGGCGGACCATCTTCCAGCACAGGTTTTCGACGCCCAACTCGCCAACGAAATCCATGACAACCTGTGCGCCGCCGCCGGTGATCTGCTTGATTTCCTCGACAATGTTCGGCCCGCCATCCAGCACGAAATCCGCGCCGAGGTCTTTGCAAAGCTGCCGCGCGGCAGGCTCGCGGTCCACTGCGATGATGCGGCAGCCAGAGATTTCGTGCAGGCATTGCAGGGCGATATGGCCCAGGCCGCCCACACCGACGATCACGCAATAGGCACCGGGACGCAGGGATTTGGCGGCCTTTTTGGCGGCGCGGTAGGCGGTGATGCCTGCGTCCGCCATGGGGGCCACGTCCAGCGGCGTGATGTTGGGGTTCAGCTTGATCAGGCTGCGTTCGGAGGTCAGGAAGTATTCGGCAAAGCCGCCGTCCAGCCCCAGCCCGGGAAACAGGCTGTGTTCGCAGTGCATGTCATCGCCGTAACGGCACGACAGGCAAATGCCACAGGTGCGGTGCGGATGGCAGATCACCGTGTCACCATGCTTGACCGAGGTGACATTGGAGCCCACATCCTCGACCCAGCCAGCGTTTTCGTGGCCCATGATATAGGGCAGCAGGTTGCCGCCTTGGTCCATGATGTCTTTCCAGACGCCTTCGATGATGTGCAGATCGGTGCGGCACAGACCCGCCGCGCCCACCTTCACGATCACATCATTCGGCCCCATGATGGTGGGGGATTTGACGGTTTCAATCTTCAGCTGAACGTTCATCGCGGGGTCGTATTCGTAAAGTCTTGCGGCTTTCATTTTGGAGTTCTTTCTTTCAAATTCAGCTACTTGCGACCAAGTTTTTCAGCACCACCGCCCAAGGCACCGCCCAGAGTCGGATCTTCATCCTCGGCCAGATCGGCAATCAGGGTTTCGGTGGTCAGGATCAGCGTCGCGACCGAACCGGCGTTCATCAGCGCCGAACAGGTGACGCGCACCGGGTCGATGACACCGGACTTCATCAGATCCTCATAAGCGCCGGTGGCGGCGTTGAAACCGTGATCGCCGTGCAGGGCGCAGACCTTGCGCACCACGTCGTTGGGTTCGGCACCGGCGTTGAAGGCGATACGGGCCAAGGGCAGGGTCAGCACCGACTGCACCAGTTCCACCCCTTTGCGCACGTCACCGCTTTGGGTTTTTGCGAGGTCGGCCAAGGCGGGGGCGATGCGGGCCAGCGCCACGCCGCCGCCAACAAGCACGCCTTCCTCGGACGCCGCGCGGACGGCGTTCAGGGAATCCTCGATCAACTGGATGGTGCGTTTCTGTTCAACCGGGGTGACGCCGCCTGCCAGAATGGTTGCCGTGCCGCCACACAGCTTCGCAAGGCGTTCCTGCAACTTGTCCTTGTCGATGTTCGGCGGGGCGTTTTCGTACAGCTTTTGCACTTGCAGACGGCGGGCGGCGATGGCTTGGGGGTCGCCATGGCCGCGGATGATCATCGTATCGGAATTGCTCGCCTCGATCCGTTCGGCGCTGCCCATATCCAGCCGGGTGATGTTTTCCAGACTGTCACCCAAGTCACGGGCCAGAACCTTGCCGCCGGTCAGGATCGCCAGATCCTCCATCATGTTGCGCCGCCAGTGGCCAAACTCCGGCGGGTGAACCACCAGGAATTTGCCGGGGCCATCCTTGCCCAAAAGGGTCAGCAGCACCTCTGGCGAGGTTTCCTCGGAGATGATGACCAAGGGGCGATTGTCCTCTGCCGCGATGGCTTTGGCGGCGTCCAGTTGGGCAGGGATTTTCATCTTGATGTCGGTCAGGATGATATAGGGGTTCAGCACGACCGCCCGCATGGCATCCAGATCGGTGACCATGTGGTGCGAGATATAGCCACGGTCGAAGGCCATGCCGTCCACCACTTGCAGGGTGGAGGTATTGCCGGTGCCGTAATCGGTGGAGATGACACCCTGCGCGCCGACGCGGCGGAATGCTTCGGCAACAAGTTCGCCGAGATCGGCGTTGGAGGCGGAGATTTTGGCGACGGCCGAAAGGGCGGCGTGATCCTTGACGGGATTTGCAGCCGCCCGCAACGCGGTGGTGGTAGCTTCCACCGCCAGCGAAATACCCCGGCACAATTCGACCGGCTTGGCGCCTTTGTCGATCATCACAACGCCGGACTGGATCATGCCGTTGGCCAGCACGATGGAGGTGGTTGTGCCGTCGCCCGCCACCTCGTTGGTCTGCATCGACACTTCGCGCACCACCTGCGCGCCCATGTTTTCAAAGCGGTCGAACAGTTCGATTTCCGACGCGATGGAAACCCCATCGCGGCTGATCAGGGGCGTGCCCATCGGGCGGTCGATCATCGCGTTCATGCCCATGGGCCCGAGCGTTGACTCAACAGCAGCCGACAGTTTCTGGACGCCATGGGCCAGTGCGCGGCGGGCGTCGTTGCCGTGGATCATGATTTTCGGCATAGTTCCTCCTTCGGCCAAGGCCGGGTTTTCGGTGTTTTTGTGGATCGCCTGTCAGCGGCAGGCGTGACTGTCGTGGGTGACGAGGACCGGGACGGGGCCGGAAAGGTCGGCCTGTTGGTAGCGGCTTTGCTTTAGCCCCCGGCACAGCGAGCCGGAGAATTCCATGTTGATCCGCACCGATCGCAGCAGGCCCATATACAGGGGGTAGTCGGCGATCGGCGTGCCCTGCCAAGTCGGGAATGCGGGATCGGCGGCGGTGAGGGCCAGTTGTTTGTCGGACAGGATGGCGAGGTAGCGGGCCTTTTGCCGGGCATTTTCGGGGTCGTCCAGTGCGATGGCGTCCAGCAGGCCGCGCGGCATGGCGGTAATTTCGGCGGGCAGGAAACCCATGGCGATCAGGGCTTTGATCACCACCTCTTGCCGCCGCTGGAAGGCCTTGATGTCGAACTTTTCTCGCAACGCCTCCAGATTTTCGCCGGGGTGCAGACCTTCGAACACCGTGCCAAAACTGGCACCTGAATTGATGGCGGCATTCATTTCGTCGGCGGCCATGTGGTCTTGCAGCGTCACCACGGCTTGCCCGACCCAAGGCAGGATTTCCACCTGTCGTTTGATGTCTGCCGCCATGAGGAAGGCGAAGTTGGGGGAACACCAGTAGGTTGGCAGGCGAAAGCTGATGTGGACGGTGCTGGAGTTCTGCGCCTGCGGCCAGTTGATCGACACCGCCTCGATGAAACCCATGTCGGTCACGGGTTCATCAAGTTCGGGGTCCATCACGAGGTCCAGCCGCGCCCACACCTGGTTGAGTTGAGCGTCGTCCAAGTGGGGCGCGGTCATGGGATTACTCCGCCGCGATCGACATGGGGTGGGCGCTGAATTCAGCTTTCCGCGCCGCCACGTCGATGTTGTAAAGCCGTGCCGCGTTCAGGCCGAGGATCTTTTCCTTGATCTCGTCCGTCAGTTGCACGCCACCGCGTTCGGCCGAAATATCCTCGGGGATCTGATAGGCCCAGAGTTTCTCGACCAGCCATTTCGGCGTCCAGATCGCGTAGTCAGACCCGAACAGGATCTTCTCTGGCCCGATCCACCACAACAATTCCGCAATGACTTCCCCGAAATAGCGCGGGCGGGAATGGATGAAGGGCAGCGCCACCGCCAGACCGCCGTAAACGTTGGTTTCCTGCGTGGCGATCCAGCAGAAATCGTCCAGACGCGGCAGGCCGCAATGTTCGATGATCCAGTTCAGGTTCTGGAAATCGGTCGCGGCGTAGTCCACGTCATGCACATCAAACGCATCCTTGTTCAAGGGGATGATCGTCGGGCCCTTGTGAACATGGATGTTCTTGATGCCCAGCTTGTCGCACAACTCAAAGCACTTGTACGCGGCGGGGTCGTTCAGCTTCCACCCTTTGGAATTACCATTCCATTCGGCGGTGTACATCTTCACCCCCTTGATGTCATAGGTTTCCTTCATGAAGTGGATGTATTCCAAGGCTTTTTCGCCATCGCGCGGGTCAAACGATCCGTTGACGATAAAGCGGTTGGGATACTTTTTGGCCACCGTCGCATTGCGTTCGATGGTGTTGAAGCCGTTCTTGTAGAAATCCTTGAGGTAGGTCGAATTCAGGATCGCCATGTCATCCGGCCCGTCGATGAACAGGTCGTTGTAAAGATCGGCTTCGGTGTATTTTTCAAACTTTGCCTTGGCCCAAAGCTGGTCTTTCGGGCTGAGATTGGTGTGGTAGGCGTAGAAACATTCGATGAACTGCTTGCCGTGGATGTTCTTTTGATTTTCGGGGCTGCCATCCCAGAAATGGGTGTGGCCATCCAGCACGAAAATCTCTTTGCCTTCGGGGGTTACGTACATTTTGGTGCCTCTGGGTATGGGTTGGCGGCGCGAGGTTGCCCCGGCGCCCGGTTGGTCAGATGAATTCCAGCATCTCGTTCATGTCACCGAACAGGATCACGGTGTTGTCGTCGGTGCGCACCATGCGGCCATAGTGGGTCGACGAGTTCACCTCGAACAGTTCCGCCGTCATCGGGCGACCCAGGAATTCGCTGATCTCGTCCATCTTGAAGATCAGCTTGCCGTTGCCGTCGATGCGGATCAGGGCGGGGTTATACGTCACCGTCACCCCGGGCTTCTGGTCCATGAATTCGGCGATGGCGCGGGCCTCGACCGAATCTGACATGGTCACACCACATTGATGCGAAACGGTTTTCTCGAAGGTGATGTCTTTCATCGCCTTGAAGATGTTGTCGTGCGAATTGTCGCGAGCAACGTTTGACATGGGGGTTTCCTTTCAGCGGGACAGGTTGAGTTCGGCCAGTATCTTGGCGAACCGCTCTTCAGACACCGCGCGGGCCTCTTCAAAGCTGACAGGTTTGGAATGCGGCTTGGACCAGATCGGTTGCAGCTGCTTGGCGGCCTTGTCGGCCAAGGCGGCGTGTTTCATCACCCAGCCCTGGAACAGCTTGCGGTTCTGGGCGCCGAATTTCTCGTCATTGGCCAAAAGGTAGATCAGGTCGATTGTGTTGGCCAAGTTACGTTCGTAGTCGCCTTCAGCGGCTGCGATGACAGAGGGGGTCATGAAGTCGTTGTTGGCCGCCCCGAACTGCATGAGGAAACCGGAGCGGAACAATTCACCGACCAAGGGTTCAAACACGAGGTTGGTGGCGAAATACTGTTCCAGATAGTCGGTGGCGCCCATGATGGACTCGACGGCCTCGCGGGTGCCCTGCCACGTCGGGTCCTCCAGCCAAGTGGTCTTGCCGATTTCGTCATCCCAACCGGCGATATCCATGCCAATCTCGGCCAGATACAGCGTGATGTCCTGCGCCAGACGCAGCTTGTAGCTGGAATTGGTCAACGTGGCGTTGTTGATCATCTGGGTATAGCCATAGCGCTGTGCTTGCATCAGCGAGGTGCCAAGGCCGAATTCCGCGTGCTTCCACGCGCCAAGATGCTTTTGCAGCGTCTTGCCCCAGGTGGCGTCAAAGGCGTTTTGGGCACCGGATTTGCGGCCATTGGCGATGACGGCCTGCACCATCACCTCGATGCGCGACTGGCGTTGGTAGTGGGTGCGTTCCCATTCCTGATCGGGGGCGCGGAAGGCGTGCCAGTTGCTGCTCATCGCCTGAGTGCTGTCTTTTTCGTAGGCACCCTTGCCGTTCGGGAAGGCGATGATCCAGTTCTGGATCAGATAGCGTTCCGGGTCCGGCTGCACATCCACCGTGACGTCTTCATAATGGGTGGCGCGCTTGGCGCGGGGTTCGAAGTAGCGGTATTTGCGGCTTTCGCTGTCGGCGAATATCGCGGCACCTGCGGCACCTGAGCCGACCGAACTTGATGTGGCAACCATGTCTCTCTCCCTTGTGGTGGGGTTTTAACCCCTTGGTATCAATGCGCTTTGATAGGCTGAGGCGCGGTGGACGGCGTAAACTTGTCGTAGAAGGTGCGCTCTGGGTCGAAGTCGAGCATGAACAGAACCGGGCTGAGCGCGTCGATCATCGGCGGCGGACCGCAGGCATAGGCATCGCCCGCGCCGTCAATCCCCAGCCGTTTGAGTTCCGAGCCGACCACCTGATGGACAAAGCCCTGGGCGCCCTGCCAGTCGGCATCGTCGCCTGCATGGGACAGGACGGGGGTGAAGGTGACGTGCGGATGGGCGGCGGTGATGGCGGCGATTTGGGGCAGATAGAACAGATCGGCCTGGGTTCTAGCGCCGTAGAAGAAATGCACCGGGCGATCCTCGCCGCTGGCGATGTGGTCGTGCAGGATCGACCAGATCGGCGACATGCCCGACCCTGCGGCGACCAGCACTATCGGTCCTTTGCGTCCTTCACGGCGGAAGCAACTGCCGTAGGGTCCGCGGACGGTAACGCTGGCGCCGACTTCGATTCCGCCGGCGTCGAGTTCACTTGAGAACTTTCCATCGGGGTATTTCTTGATGATGAATTTGAGGTTTTGGGTTTGGTCCGGCGTATTTGCCATGGAGAACGAGCGCGTAATCTCCTCCCCATCTTTGGTCCTGACGGTGATGTCGACATATTGCCCGGCCCAGAATTTGATCGGCGTTTCCAGCTTGATCTCGATTGCACGGATATCGTGGGTCAGGTTGTCTTTCGCAGTGATGCGACCCTTGAAGTCCTTGACGGCAATGGATTTCGACAAAAGCTCCTCGTCGAAGTTCAAGAGTTCGATCACCAGATCTTCGGTGGCCAGTGACCGGCAGAGCAATATCCCGCCATTCTCACGCTCGGGATCCGACAGCGCGAAAGTCGAGTATTTCAGCAATTCGACATCGCCTTCGACCAGGTTGCATTTGCAGGCCGAACACTGGCCTTCCTTGCAGCCATGCGGTAGCGAGATGCCCTGACGGAAAGCGGCGTTCAGCACGGTTTCGCCGGTTTCGACCTCGAATTCGACCCCGACGGGCTCCAATCGAACGGTGAAGGTTTCTGACATCTGCGGGTACCTTTTCAGGGTATGACTTCTGGCCCGGCTCCCATGAGGGCCGGCTTTGAGGTGGTGGGCCGGAATGTCCGGCCCACGCTTAGACGTTTAGTTGCAGGGGTTGATCGTGAACCCCTTGGCATAGTCGGCGAGGTGCGCCTTGCGGGTCGCCTCATCCATGCCGCGCAGGGTGATCAGCGGCGACCCCAACGTGTTGCCGCGCACGTGGTCCAGCGTCCACATGTCCTTGTCGTCGAACCGCAGATGCGGTTGCGGGATCAGGGTCTTGCCATCCGAACGCACGAAGTTCAGATCGACAATCGCATCGGCCAAATCAACGCCGTGATACAGCGTTTCCCATTCGCGCTTGCCGGAGAAGCGGCCCATCGCGGGGGTCGGACGGCCCTGATATTCGTCTGCGAAGGCCTCTACCGCGGTCCAGCGGTCGATTTCATGGGCAAACGTGTGCAACTGCCCGTCGATTTCGTCGACCACCATATCCTCGCGGATCAGGCAGGGCACCAGGCACGACCAGCAACGATGCGGATAGACATAGCCCACATCGGCGTTGAACGTGATCACCTGCTGACCGGGCTTGGACAGTTTGGCATACCATTTCCAGAAGTCGCCGAACTCGGCATACCAGCCCGGATATTTATGCTCGAACCATTCGAAGTCTTTTTCGGTCTGCGCTTCGATCCGCCAGAAGTTCACCGGCCAGCCGACCGCAAAGAACTGCCCCACCTTGTGGACATAGTTCTTTTTGGTGATCCGCTCCCATGCCATCGTCACGTCATCATGGTGGATCTTGATGCCGTACTTTTCCATCGGCAGCATGTAGGTGCGGTAGTAGTCTTCATAGACCCAGCGATGCCACATCTCGGCATAGCTTTCCTTGTTCTTGTCGCGGTCGGTGGTGCCGTATTCGATGAATGTCCCGATCGCCGCATCGACGATGGCATGGTTCTGCCAGAAGGCATATTTCATGTCGCGTTCGATAAGCTGGTGGTTTTCGGGTTCTTTCAGCGCGGCCATCATGAGCGAGTGGCCGTTGCCGATATGGCGGGATTCGTCGGATTGCACTGACAGGAACACCGTGGGCAAGGCATAGTCGCCGTTGCGGGCGGCTTCGGACGGCATGGCAACAAACAGCGTATTGGTGAACGCGGTTTCGGCCACGACGGTCAGGTACATGCAGGCCGCCGTCATCGCGTCGCCGGTCAGGAAGCCTTCGCCGAACTGACGCCCGATGGTGGTGGCATAGCATTTCCCGAACGCCTCTTCGGTAATGTCAAAGCCAGCCGGGTCGATGTAGTTTTCCATATACCACTTTTTCAGGTTCATCTGAATGGTGGAGTGGCGGAATTCATCGACCATCTGCATGGTAAAGCCGGTGCGCAGGTCTTCACCCGGTGCCAGACGGCTGACCATTGCCATCGAGCGGGCCGCCGAGATTTCCGGGAAGGGGATGATCGCGAGGAACAGCTTCATCCATTCGACCCAGCGCGGTTCCACATTGCGGAACATGTCGCCACGCAGGGCGGCATCAAGGGCACCGTAAACCCGGTTGTCTTTCTCTTCTTGCATCGAGAAATACGACCGCAGCACCTGCTTCATCGGATCGCGCGGCGCTTTGGTGATCTTGTAGTCGGTAGGATAGGTCATCGCTTCCTGAACGTAGGAAGGATTCCAGCCCAGATCAGCGCATTTCTTGGTGGCATCAGCCACCGAAATGCCTTTCTGTGCCGTAATCTTGTTGAGTGTCAGAGTTGACATTGTTGCTCACCTTTTTGGTTAAGGTTGATGTGGGCACGACAGCCGGCAAAGGTCAGAGAACTGCATTTCGCAGCCATCCAATGCGCCGGATCAAATCCACATTTGGTGAATTTCATTCGCAACGCAGGCCTCCCTTCCTTCGTTCTTGGGCCTCCGCAGATTTGCCGCGGCGGTCTAATTTTATTCGATGAGGCAGAGTAGGGCCGGAAATTCGCTGCGGCCAAACGGATAATTTTCTGTAACGAACGGCTACGCTTTGTAACAGAAAGTTACGTTTTACGTTTCTGTCGCAATCTTTTCGGGGGACGTTACGCTTGCACGAGCGGATGAAAACATCGGTATCCCCGGAGCATTCAAGTGGCTGATGCAGAGGCTTTTTCTGGGAGGATGGGCGATCTGCAGAAGTTGCGGGTGACGGTGGTGATTCTGATCAGTCAGGAGAATTCCAAGCTGCTGAGCCGCCGCCAGCGGGTGGCGGGCAAAGAGATCGAAGTGATGTGTGCCGAGCGGGATCTGGAGCAGGGCGGCGGTACACCTGCCCATCAGGAACAGCTGGAAGCGCTTTATAGCGAGGACACTGCGATGCGGGCGGCTTTGAGCGAAACCGAAACGGAAATCGCCAAGCTGGAGGCGCTGATGGCCAAGATCGACGCCGACATTGCCGCGCTGTGTCAAAGCTAAATGCGCCAATCTTTAAAGGAAATGACCATGAAAGACGAACGCGCGCATCTGCAACTGTTTGACCTGATCGCCCGCGATTGGCAGGTGCCCGCACCGGTGCAACAGATCACGTTCAATGCCGATGACAGTGCGGTTGCCTTTGCGGGTGCGGATGGGTCGGTGCACCTTGCTGCCACCGCCGACAAAGCCGCGCCCGGCCTGCGCACGCGGCGCGCGATCGACACCGGACGGCTGACGATTGCGCCGCGTGACAAGGCGTTCCTGCCGCTGAAGCCCGCCGATTTCACCGAGGGGCGCAGTTCGGATGTGGTTGCCTTCGGTGCCAGCGGATTTGCGTTCGCCAAGTCCACCGGCCGGATCAATACGCTGACGCCCGGCGGAATCGCGGTGCATATGGCGGCGCGGGCACCGGGGGAGATTTCGGCGCTGGCGGTGACGCCTGATGGGAAAACCGTGGCCTTTGCCAGCGGTGCGATGGTCTATGTCGCAAGCCCGGACGCCACCACGCCGCGCAGCATTCCTGCCGCAAGCGTGGTGCGGGCGATGGCGTTTTCGCCCGATGGGGCGACGCTTGCCGTGGCCTATGCCAACGGGTTGTCGCGGTGGCCGTTGCAGGGTTTGGACCAGCCGCCCATCGAGACGCCGCTGACGGGCGTTCCGACCGGCCTGACCTGGAGTTCCGACGGGTTGTGGCTGACCCTGAGCATGGCTGACGGCTTTTATCTGATCGACACCGCCCGGAACTACGCGACCCCGCGCGGCAATTTCCCATCGCAAGTCCGCAGCGCCGTGTTCAGTCGGCCCACTAACACCGTCGTCGCCTCTGGTGCGTTCCGGCTGGCGGCATGGGATCTGGCGGATGGCGAGGCGGTGCTGACTGGCAAGCCCGGTCTGGTTCTGGTCAGTGCGGTGGCGACCAGCCCGAACCGCAATCTGGTGGCGACAGGCTATGCCAATGGCCTGCTGAGCCTGGCCGAGATCGGGCAGCCGTCAGAAATTCTGCTGCGCGAAGACACCGGTGCCGCGATCACCGCGATGGCCTGGTCGTCCAATGGCACCTATCTGGCGCTGGCGGGGGCCGACAGCTCTGCCGCTTTGGTCGAATTCCCCGACAGCATGTTCAAAACCTCAGCCCTGTGAAGGAAACCAAACCCATGTCCGTCCAACCCGCCGCAGAACTGACCGACGAAGAGAAAAGCAAGGACGCCTTCTTTCAGCGCATCGCCCTGATTGGCGAGGAAATGATCGCCGCACATGGCCGCGAATTCGCCACCGGCGCGTTCGTTCTGGCGGCGCGCTGGATCAGCGAAGGCCGGATGGGGGCCAAGGTCAAAGCCCCGGAACCACAGCGCGTACAACGGCCGATCTAGCGCCCGATTGTAACGGTTCTTTACAATTTACCCCGCGTAACGGCGCTATCGTTTGTGATGACCCAGAATCGGCACCTTGTGATATTGTGCCCAATTCCTGCGACAATGCGCCACAGCAGCGATCACCGAGGAGACGGCCGCTTGGACATTCATTCCAGACTAAACAGCGAAAGGCCCGAAGACAAACGGGCCCAGGCCCATATCAAGCGCAATTGGGGCACCATCGAAAAGCTGGCCGATACGCTGAGCGGTGGCAAGTATTCGGCAGACAAGGCCAAACAGGCCGCGCCGCCGCCCCAAGCCCAAGGCCTGATCATCGTCGATCAGGCCCGCCCGCGCGTGGCCGATGTGCCGGTGCCCTATCTGCGGATCAGCATGAACGGGCGCGTCGTGCTGGCCGATACCAGTTCGGGCATCCAGCTGCACTTTCTGGGCCAGATCAAGCGGGTCAATGGCGAACAGCGTTTTGTCGTGGCCACCGCCGAAAACGGATTTATCGCGCCGCTTGAGCCAGAGCTTTTTGCCAAGATCGCCGATCTGGCGGACCGCACCATCAGCCGCAATTATCCGGAAGATGCGCTTGCCGACGACATCAAAAAGCGGCTTCAGATCGCGTAAGTACCGGCTTTGCTGAGACGGTTTCCGGGGTTCCCGGCACCGAAGTTAAGTCCGCGGGAGGGGACTTAATGATGAGTTCAGAGCAGCGAACTGCGCAGAAGGCACCACGACTGGGGTTTGATTTCGCCGACGTCGATCCGCGCGAGACGTCCAAGGCGTGGAACCGCTTTCTATCGAACCGCAACGCCCCCAGTCTGCCGCTGACCGGGGTGCGCTCGGTGATCTACCAATCCTGGGTCCGGTCCAACACCACCGGCATCAAACCTGACCAGTTCGCAGCCCCTTCGCTGGAACGCCGCACGCCGATGGCCAAATCAACCTTCGACCAGGCCGAGCTGCGCCGCGCCACCCGTACCACGATGTCCCGCATCGGGGATCTCTTGTCAGGGGCGGAGGCCATGTTGCTGCTGACCGACCGGGATGGTGTCATCCTGGAAACCGTCGGTGACAATTCGACCCTGTCGCGCGCCAACAAGATCAACCTGACCGTGGGCGGGGTATGGAGCGAGGACGCCTCCGGCACGAATGGAATTGGCACAGCACTGTGGATGGGCCAGCCGGTATACGTGCATGGCGAAGAACATTTCTGCGAAGGTATGAAAGCCTGGAGTTGCGCCGCCGCCCCGATCCGCGACCCGATTGATGGCAGCATCATCGGCGTGGTGAACCTGTCCGGCCTGACCGCGATCTTTCAAAAACACAATGCCGCCTTTGCCGCCACCGCCGCCCGGGATATCGAACTGGTGCTGGAGCAGGAGCAATCCTTGCTGAACATTCGCCTGATGGAGGCGATCATCGGCAAGTTCCCGACCCATGCGCAGGATGCCTCCGAAGGTCTGGCGATTGTCGACCGGTTCGGCCGGCTGATCTTCAGCCGCAACAGTGGTGTCAATGTCGGGCGATCGGACCGTGATCTGGGCCTTGGTGCGCGGTTTCTGGAACTGCCGGACGGAATAACCGCAGAAAAGATTTTTGCCGCCCTGCCGCAGGAACATGGCTGCAAGGATATCCGGCTGATCGAGATTGACGGGCAGGTCAAGGGCGCTGCGTTGGCGTTCAAGCCAAGCCGGGTTGCCAGCAAGGGCCTGAACCTGCGCCGACCTGCCGCGGTGGCGTTGCCCGGAATCGTGATTGGCAAGACCGGGCTTAAGATTGTGGGCAAAAGTGACGCCATTCTGGCCGCGCTTGATGCCGCCAACCGCATTGCTGCGGTCAATCAACCCACCCTGATCGAAGGTCAGACCGGCGTTGGCAAAGAGCTGTTCGCGCGGCTGATCCATTCCCGCATGGACCCGGACGAGACCCATGCGTTTCGCCCGATCAACTGCGGCGCAATGACGCCAGAGATGTTTGGCACCGCCCTGCTTGAACCGCTTGAAAGCGGGATGACGGCACCGCTGTGTTTTGATGAAGTCGGCGAGACCAGTGCCGATACCCAGTTGTTCCTGTTGCGGGTTCTGGAAGAACACATGACCCGCCTGCATCATCCCCCTCAGTCCGAAACTGCGCTGCGCGTGCTGTCCCTGACCAACCGCACCATGCTGGATGAGGTTGACGCCGGCCGCTTCCGCCGCGATCTGTTTTACCGGCTGAGCGCGGTGATCCTGACCATCCCGCCGCTCAAGGACCGTGGCGAGGATGTGCTGCTGATCGCCGAACACTACAACCGCAAGATCAGCGTCGAAACCGGCCGCGACCTGCTGATTCTCGGGTCAAATGTGCAAGATGCCCTGTTGGCGCATCAGTGGCCCGGCAATGTGCGCGAATTGCGCAACCTCATGTCAGGGCTGCATTGTCTGGCGAAATCTCGCACCTTGACCTGTGCCGATCTGCCCCAGGAAATCACCGCGCCGGCCGCGCCGAAAACCACGCCGTTTGACACCCACGCCGGACAGGACCAACGGCTGGCCAGCGCCGCCTCGTTAAAACATGCCGAGGTAATATTGATTGAAAACTCGCTGATGCATCACCACGGCAACATGAGCAAAGCTGCCATCGCACTGGGAATTTCCCGCCCCACACTGTACCGCAAGATTCAGACTTACGGGATCAAGACCTCGTAAGCTGGCTTCGCCGGGATTTGGCCGGGCGCGCGCAGATATTGCGCGGCGGCACCTGCGGCTTGTCGCCGCGATTTGCGGGGCGTTTCAGCCCGCTGGTCCCTGAGGGCGTTGTTGGGTAACTCATGTTTGGGGTATGTTGGCTCCTTTCCCGTTCGGCATCAGGCCAGGCGAACGATCTCGGCCGTTCCGAGGGCCGAGAAGCGGTTCATCAGTGCGATGCGGATCTGGATTTCGGCGGTTTGGCGGTTCGGGTCCGTTGCAGCGATGCGGCTTCGGAC
>JANYFE010000076.1 GCA_025362795.1 Rhodobacterales bacterium
CCGCATTCATCGCTTGACGGTAGAACCCCCGATCAGGCCTACTTCAACCTGCCGCCGCCTGTAACGCTGGCGGCGTAATCGAGGCGGAAAACCACTTAGAAAACGCCCAGAACCTGTTCAGATAAACCGAACCACCTCTCAGAATGGCGAAGGAATCTTTCTGCAGTTCGACGCCGCACTGGTCGAGAAAATTGTGCAGTCAGAATTCAACAGGGCTCGGATAACAGCCCTGCGTGAAGCCTATCAAGATTGGGCTGGCAAGTTTAAGAACTCTCCGACGTTCCCTGGTGGGGCCTACACCTTTTTGCATTCACTTTCGCACGGTCTGATGTCGGAAATCGCCTTGCAATGCGGGTATCCAGCAACGTCGATAAAGGAACGAGTTTATGCGCTTCCGTTGGAAACAGCTCAGAACACGATCGGCCGCCTTGGCATCCTGATCTATACCTCGGCATCTGGTGCGCAGGGATCGCTTGGGGGTCTGGTCGCCATGGCACCGAAGATCGTTGGATTGCTGGGATCGGCGATTGATAAGATGCAGGTGTGTTCAAACGATCCGATCTGTTCTGAGAGCGCGCCTCAGGCCCATTTCGACGGTTCATTGGTGAACGGCGCGGCGTGCAACGCCTGCGTTCTCGTCCCAGAGACAAGCTGCGAAATGCGCAACATGTTGTTGGATCGTTTGATGTTATCAGATTTGACTGACCGTCTGCATTGAGCCTGCCATTGCGGGCCTCCGTGCATCAGCGAACGTTCGCGCCCGAAGGGAAGCCTTCCGGGCGCTTTCGTTTCTGCCCCATCCCCCTGGCATGGTTCCTCCCCGGCCCAGAACGTATGCGGGGGGGCGCAGCGCAGCATTTCGCTAGCGACTGGCTTTTTCACCGGGGAATCCAGGCGGAAGCCACCTGCCGCATGATTTTGGAAAAAGCGACTTATTATCAAAGGCTTGCGGAATCACGGCCTTGGCGCGCTGGATTCTTTTGCGGAATCCAGGGAATCCAGTTTGTGGAAGCCACCACGCCGGAAGCCAGCCAGCGGAATCCAGCTTGCCAGACACCTTCAAAACAGCGGTTTGACCCGAGACGGGGAGGCATTCGCGCCTCGCCGGAGCGGGACTTCACTGGTCCGTTGGCTGCGACGCCACATCAGCTGCGCACACCGCGTGTGGCGCGCACCCAGGGCCAGCGGCGTCGTCCGCGCCCGATGGCGATGGGTGGCAAAAGCGAATGCTGCTGTTGATAGCCGGAGGCCGTTTGAAGCTCTGCGACGCCTGGATGTGGCTTGACCCTTTGCGCGTTGTCCAACAACAATGATCCCAACGGGGCAGATGCGCCAATGCGCCAGCGGTAAAGGAATTGCGATATGACGACAGATCTTCAGGTTGTACCGGCACGGCGCGGCCGCGCGGTTCGTTTGGACAAAGGGCAAGCGATTCAGATCATCAACACCCATGGTCAGCAGGTTGTCGACACCTGGTGCTTCAATGCCGATGACTTGTCCGAGTTCATGTCTATGGAACACCTGCACGCCAGCCTGCAAGGGATTTTCCCTGCCAAAGGCGATGGACTTGCAACAAATCGGCGGCGGCTGATCCTGATGCTGGAGGAGGACACCTCGCCCGGACGCCATGACACGATCATCGCGGCCTGTGATGTTCACCGCTATGCAGCGCTGGGCTGCCGCGACTATCACGACAACTGCACGGACAACCTGCATGCGGCGCTTGGGCAGATGAACCTGCGCGCACCGGACTGTCCGGCCCCGCTGAACCTGTGGATGAACATTCCCGTTGACCCCGATGGCAAGATTGTCTGGGGAGAGCCGCTCAGCAAGCCGGGGGATTACGTGACCCTGCGCGCCGTGATGGATTGCATTGTGGTCATGTCAACCTGCCCGCAGGACATGATACCGATAAACGGTGCCGCGTGCCAGCCGACCGAGGTTCACTATCGACTGATCGGCTGATTGGCTTCAAGACCAGCGCGGGATCAGGCTAGCCCGGGACTGATGCGATAGACCCGTGCGCCGTCGCCCTCTTTCGCCGACGTCACGATCAATCCCAGCTTCTTGCCCAACGCCCCCGACATAGCGCCACGCAAGGTGTGAGGCTTCCAGCATGTGGCTGTAATCATGGCTTCCATTGTGGCGCCTTCGGGCGCCTGAAGCAGTGAGATCAGCATCGCCTGCTTGGTCCCGGCGCGCGGCGTTGGCGGTTTGGGCGAGGGGGGCTCGGCGGCATGTTTGTGGATCGCGGTCATGGTCTTGACCACGACGGGCTCGATGCCGATGGCCCGCAGCCCTGCATCGGTGACAACCAACGTGGTGCCGTGACCATCGCCGGTTTCCCGCCAGAGCGGTTCGCCCCGGCTTGAGGAGGCGTCGACCTCTTGCAGCCAGCCGTGCTCGATCATCTTGGTAACAGACATCTTCGCCGCCGCACCGGCCAGCCCCTTGGGCAACGGCATGGCGATGTATTCGGGGCGCTTGGCCCCGGCGGTCAGGATGATGGTTTGGGTTTCGGTGAGTTTTGTCATGGTGCGTTCCTGCTACTGATCGTGTTCGGCAAGGAAATTTGCAATGCGCGACATGAGATCGTTGTGGCCATCGACATCGACCCCGAGGATCACGTAGTCGTCATCGTCGCGCTCCAGATCGGCGATCTCGCGCAGAAGGGCGATGGCGTCGTCGCAGGCGGCGAGGCGTTCGGCCTCCCATGCGGCGATGATGGCGCTGGGCGGGATCAAGCGGCATGTTCGCCCTCCTTGAAAGCGCTATCAGTGATCTGGCGCAGCAGGCTGGCGTAATGGTTCAGGGTGCCGACATCACCCCAGTTGATCTCATCTGGGTGGGTCTCGAAATGGTCGTCGCTCAGGGCCTTCAGGCGATCCAACATCGCGTCGATCTGGAACTTGGTGGTCATGAATGCGTCGAAGGCCTTGGTATTGTCGGTCGCGCGGCGGGTGGTCATGGCGTGGTCTCCGGGGTGAGTTGCATCGTTTTTGTGTAATCACCATCGCTCTGGCGGGGCACGTAGTGTAGGCAAATACAAGCAATATCAGTGCTTTAGTATCACCGCGTGAGTGAAGCATGACTCAGCCAGTCACATTGGCCATAACCCGAGACGGCAAGATGCCTTTCGGCTGGCGCAGCGGACATTGAAAGTTGCGGATGCCAGCCGCAAATGCCCAACACATGTCGTGGAGCATCACAAGGGGCCAATATACCAATCTGCTATCCGGAACCGGACATGCGATCAAGAAAGGCTGTGAACCGGCCGCGGTTCAAACGCGTAGCCGTGATCGCGTCTTCCGGTAAGATCGCCCTGAATGCGACGACATCGCCCGGGCGGCATTGGACAAAGCTGTCGAGATCATCCGAGAGAACGGTTGCAATTTTCGGATAGCCACCGGTGGTCTGATGATCAGACAGCAGCACGGTCGCAACTCCGTCACCCGAGATCTGCACCGAACCGCGCAGGATCGGTTCGGACGGGATCGCAAGGGCGGCGCGGGGCATGAGGACTGGTCCGCGCAACCGAAGTCCCATACGATCAAAGGCGTCGGTCAACTCAAACCTTGAACCGGTGAATGCGGCGATCGTTTCAGCGGCAAAGTAGCGATCCTGCGGACCAAGCACGCAACGCAGCAGGTGGAGCGGTCGCGCCCAGACCGGGCAGGGCATTGGGCCTTCACAATTCTCCATGACGCGCGCCTCCGTGATCGTCAGAGTTTGCCCTGTTTCAATCTTGCCGCCGCCAAAGCCAGAGGAGCCGTGGGTGGCCTGGCTGCCCAACCAGTCTTTGGCCTGAAGGATGCCTGTAAAGGTCAGATAGGTCCAGCTTCCCCATGGGCCCGGACGGATGGTCAAGGTTTGCCCGGCGCAAATGGTGATCACAGCCCACGCGCCCAGCTTGCGTTCGCCGATCTGAACGATGAACCCGCCGCCCGCGATCGCCAGCGTTACCGCGCCGCTTAGGCATTGCAGGCTCAGCCCACCCAGTGAGACTTCAATCCCGGTCTGATGCGCGGGATTGCCAAGTGCCACATTCGCAAGGGCGAAACTCTTTCGGTCCATCGGGCCTGAGGCGGGCACACCATAGCGCATCAGGCCCGGCCGACCTCCGTCTTGCACCGTGACATGCGGGCCTGCAAAGGCCACACGGAAGGTCGCCGCTGTCATCGGCTTGCCCTGTCAAACTCGGCCCGTGTGATGCGGCGAAAGCAAACCGTATCGCCGACGTCAAACAAGAAGGGGCGGACCGCATCTCCGGTCAGGATCGGGGTTGGCGAGCGTCCGATGATCCACCAACCCGTCGGCATGAGCAGCGTGGTGACAAGACATTGTGGACCTGCGATCAGCACAGACCCCGCAGCCACGCCACGCACAGCGCTTGGTTTGCGATCAAGCTGGATCACGGCGGGCACGCCACCAAGATAGGCGTATCCGGGGGCGAAACCATACATGAACACCGCGTAATCGCCGGAAAGATGGGCGCTGATCACGGCCTCGGCTGTAAGGCCAGTTTGCTGGGCCACGACGGCGAGATCGGGGGAAAGGGCGGGGTCGTAGCAGACCAGAACCTCACGTTCGTTGCCTGCGGGCCGGGTGGTGGTTTTGGTGGTCAGCAGGCGGCACAGGTGGGCGGTGACGGTTGCATGATCGGTGGTCAGGGGATCGAACTCGACCAGCAGGTTGACGAAGGCCGGAACAGCTTCACAAAAGCCCGCACAGGGGTTTGCAGCCAACGCCTGATCCAGCCGCAACACCGACGTATGAGCGGCTTGGTCCAACGCTGCGCCGAATTCCACCAGCACCGCGCGCTCTGCTATCGGTCGGAAGATCGGGGCGTCTGGAGTGGGGATCATGGCTCAGGCAGGCAGAAAGGCGGCAATGGTAACGCCTGCCGCGCCAAGACGGGCGCGGATCTGCCGGGCCATTTCAACTGCGCCGGGGCTGTCGCCATGGACGCAGATCGAATGCGCGACGAGCGGGACCGGATCACACCCGACCACTGGCATCAGGCCGGATTCCAGGAAGCCCAGCAGGCGGGCTACGGCTGCATCCGGGTCATGGATCATCGCGCCAGGTTTTGCGCGTGGCACAAGGCGACCGTCAGGCAGATAGCCACGGTCAGCGAAAATTTCTGAGAACACCGGAATAGCGACAGCGCGGGCCGCATGCTCCAGTTCCGTTCCCGAAATCGCGAGGATCGCCAGATCGGGTGATATGGCCCGCACGGCGGCGGCAATTGCGTTGGCCACGGCGCGGTCATCCCCGGCAAGATTGCCCAGCGCACCATGGGGTTTGACGTAACGCACCGAAGTTCCGGCCATCGCGGCCAAGGCCTGCAGGCTGCCGATCTGCGCCGCCACCATCCGCCCCAACTCGGCCGGCGCCATCGGGATCACCCGGCGGCCAAAGCCTGCCGGGTCGTTGTAACCCGGATGCGCGCCGACAATCACACCGTTCTCCGCTGCAAGGCGCAGGGTTCGAAACATGGTTTCAGGATCGCTCGCATGGCCACCACAGGCGATGTTGGCGCTGGTGACAAGGCCCAACATCGCAGCGTCATCGCCTATGACCCAAGGTCCAAAGCCCTCGCCCAGATCGGAATTGAGGTCGATGCGCATCATTTCGTCACTTTCCAGGTTGGCCGGTGGCGCGCGTCAGCAACGTCACGCCCGCCCCTGCCTCGGTATCATAATAGGTGAATCCGCTGCGATTGACCCTGCGCCCGCGCATCTTGACCTTCAAGCCATCTGCACGCGCCTCGGCCTCGGTCTTGTCCGCATCAGGCACTTCAAAACCGATGTGGAAAACGCCTTCACCTTTGGAGTCGAGGAACTGGCGCTGCGGGCTTGGGTCATGGCTGGGCTGGCACAGTTGAAACTGCACATTGGGCAGATTGCAGACGCGGTATTGCATGGACCTGAAGCCAGAGGAGCTGGGAACGTCCAGTTCTTCATACTCCACCAGCGGCGGATAGCTTTCCCAAGGGCCGATACCGATGGATTCGTAGTAGGCCTGCGACCTATCAATGTCGTGGACGACGATACAAAGGTGGTGCAACTTATTGAAACGGTCGGTCTTCTTTGGCAGATTTGGCATGACCTAGCCTTTCACGGGCACAGTGTAGTTCAGCACCCGGCGACCGCCATCTGGGTAGATCGTCTCACCGGTGAAATAGGACGCGTCGTCCGAGGCCAGAAAGGCCACCACCGAAGCTATCTCCTCAGGTTGGCCAAGGCGACCCAGAGGGGTGCGCGACAGGATGGTGTCATTGCCGCCCGCGCGTTTGGTGAAAGCGCCCTCGATCATCTCGGTCGCGATCGTGCCGGGACCGACGCCGCAGACGCGGATACCATGCGGCGCGAAAGACACGGCGGCGGTCGAGGTGACTTGGTTCATCCCGCCCTTAGAAATCGCATAGGTGGCAAGGTTGGGGTTGGCGAGACCCGAGTTGATCGAGGACATGTTGACGATCACCCCGCCCTGGCCTTGCGCGATCATCTGGCGGGCGGCGGCTTGGGTGCCAAGGAACGCGCCTTTCAGGTTAACGCCCAGCACATGGTCAAATTCCTCGGGGGATATGTCGAGGTAGTCGCGCACAATCGCGATTCCCGCATTGTTCACCATGATATCGACGCGGCCAAAGCTGGCGACGGCCGCCGCGATCAGGGCATCGACCTCGGTTTTCTGGCTGACATTAGTGGGGACGGCAAGGATGCGATCAGGGCCACCCAAGGTGCCAGCCGTCTCAGCCAGCCGTGCCGCGTCAATGTCGCCGATCACCACCTGAGCGCCCTCGCTTAGGAAACGCTCGGCGCAGGCGCGGCCAATGCCACGTGCGGCCCCCGTGATCACCGCAACTTTGCCTGAAAACCTCATCTGTGCTCTCCTTCAATAAACCACGGTCTCGATCATCGGGAGGTTGTCCCTGATCCTGTTCCAACTGAGCGGCTTCATGTCAATCGTCGCATAGCGCCCGCCGATGATCCACTCTGCGACGGCACGGCCCACCGCGGGGGCGTGCATCACGCCATGGCCGGAAAATCCGGTAGCGAAGATCAGGTTGCTCAGTTGATCATGCGGTCCGACGACGCCGTTGTGATCCAGCGCGTTGACCTCGTAATGCCCGGCCCAGCTTCGCTCCAGCCGCAACTGCTCCATCGCCGGAATACGGTGGGCGAGCAGCGGCCAGAACGGGTCTTGCAGCAGATCGTGGTCGGGCTCGTAATCGCCCGTCGCATCAGGATCGCGGTCGGCGGGGGGCTGGATGCCGCCGATAAAACCCTTGCCCTCGGGTCTGATCCAGATGCCGGACCTGTCGAACAGCATTGGGAACGTCGCGCCGTCGACCGGGGCGCGAAAGCTGAACACAGTGCGTTTGCGTGGGCTGACCGGAAGTTTGACGCCCAGCGTCGCAATCAGTCGACCCGACGCGGCACCCGCAGCCATCACGCAAAGATCGCAGGAGAGAGTGTCACCTGAAGTAAGGCGGACGCCAGTGATGCGGTCGCCCGCGGATAAGATCGCCGTCACTTCGGCCTCGATATACTCCACGCCCTGAGCGCGGGCGCCACTACGGGTCAGGGACAAAAGCGACCAGGCGTCAAACCAGCCCTCTCCGGTTTGGCCGAAGGTGCCGATCCCGATATCATCGGTGTTCAGATAGGGAAAGCGGGTTTTGACAGCTTCGGGCGTCAGGGCTATCACATCTGCGCCCTGCGCTTGCTGCATCGCAACGCCTGCCATGCGGTCCGTAACCACGTCCGGCCCGCCCAAAATCAAATAGCCGTTTTCGCGGTAGCCAATGTCCGCTTGCGGGCCGAAATGCGCCTTCACATTGCGGAAGAAATCAACGCCGAACAGGCTAAGCGCGATGTTGGATGGCGTACCGAACTGGGTGCGGATCGAGGCCGCCGAGCGCGCGGTCGACGAAAACGCATATGTCGCGTCTTTTTCCACAACGGTGATCCGCCCCGCAAACCCCTGTTTGCGCAGAAACCATGCCGAGAAGCTGCCCATGATCGCCCCACCAAGGATGACGACATGCCGCCCTGACCCTTGCTCGTCGGTCATCGGATCACAAACGGGTTTGCTGTCTGGCCCAGAAGGTCAATCCAGACCGTCTTGGTTTGCAGATATTCCCGGATCGCTTCTTGCCCGCTTTCGCGCCCGATGCCGGATCGTTTATATCCGCCAAACGGTGCCATGAAGCTGACAGCGCGGTAGGTGTTGACCCAAACCGTGCCCGCCTCCATCGCCGCCGAAGCCCTTAACGCGCGGCCCATATCGCGGGTCCACAGGCCAGCGGCAAGGCCGTAGGGGCTGTCATTGGCGATGGCTACGGCCTCGTCTTCGTCGTCGAATGGGATTACCGACAGCACCGGGCCGAACACTTCCTCGCGGGCGATCCGCATCTGATTGTGGACGCCGGTGAAAATGGTGGGCTCGACAAACCAGCCATCCTGGATGGCCTGATCTGACGGAGTGCCGCCGCCCAGAACCACCTCAGCCCCCTCGCCCTTGGCGATATTCAAGTAGGACAGCACCTTGGCGCGCTGACCTTCGGTGGTGATCGGGCCAACCTGCGTTTCAGGCAAAGCCGGGTTGCCGACGCGAGCGGTTTTCGCCAAAGTCACCAGACCGTCAACCACCCGGTCATGCAAGCTGCGATGCACCAGCAGGCGCGAGCCCGCGATGCAGGTCTGCCCCGAGGCCGCGAAAATGCCCGAGATTGCACCTTTGACGGCATTATCCACATCGGCATCGTCAAAGATGATGTTGGCGGATTTACCGCCAAGCTCCAGCGTCACGGTTTTCAGATGTTCGGCGGCGGCTTTGTAAACTGCGATGCCACCCGGCTCGCCGCCGGTGAAGGCGATCTTCGCCACATCAGGATGGCTGACCAAAGGCACGCCAACCTCCAGCGGCATCCCGGTGACGGTATTGACCACGCCCGCAGGAAAACCCGCTTCGGCAAACAGCTTCACAAATTCCAAAGTCGAAGCGGCTGCGTGTTCCGAGGGCTTGATCACCACAGTATTGCCCGCCGCCAACAGGGGTGCCAGCTTCCACGTCAGCAGCAAAAGCGGCGAGTTCCACGGCACAATCGCGGCAATCACCCCCAGCGGTTCGTGTCGTGTGAAGGCGAACATATTGGCCTTGTCGATTGGCAGTACAGCGCCTTCGATCTTGTCGGACAGCCCGCCGAAATAGCGATACCATTCGGGGATGTAGCGCAGTTGCGTGGTCATTTCAGACAGCAGCTTGCCGTTGTCGCGTGTCTCAATGGCCGCGAGACGATCCGCATTGGCGAAGATCAGGTCGGCGAGGCGGTTGAGCAGCTTGCCGCGCGCGGTGGCGGTCAGACCAGCCCAATCACGCGATTTGAAGGCGGCCTTCGCGGCAGCCACAGCCTTATTGACCTGATCCGGTCCATCGGCGGGGATCAAGGCCCAAGGTTTGGCGGTGAAGGGGTCGAAGGATTCGAAGGTGGCCGTAGCGGCAACCTCTACCCCCGCCACCGTGTTGCGAAAGGCGGTCAGCATGTCGCCAACCCCAGATGCGCGCGAAAGCGGGTTTTGATGAAGGTGGCGTCGCGGGGTGGAAGAGAGCGCGGCAGGTTTTCGGCCTTGATCTTCAGCACGAATAGGCGCGGACCAGTACCGGGTTGCAGCAAATCGGCGCAAAGTGCGTCAACTTCGCCCAAATCACGCAACTCCCGCGCTTGGGTGAACCCGCAGGCCGCAGCGATAGCGGCAAGGTTGATCCCCTTCCCAGTATGGCTTTGCTGCATCCCGGTTTCGCCGAAATGCTGGTTGTCCAGCACGATGACGTCGAGGTTGTCGGGGGCTGCGACCGCAATCGTCGCCATTGCACCAAAGGCCATCAACTGCTCACCATCGCCGGTAATCACCATCACCCGCTTGCCCGGTTGGGCTTGTGCAATGCCAAGTCCGACCAAAGCAGCACCTCCCATTGCGCCCCAAAGGTAGTAATTCCCGGCCACATCGCCCGCCGCATGCACGTCATAACTGGGCGAGCCAAGGCCCGTGACCACCAGCGCGCCATCCCGCGCCGCCAGCAGTTTCGCCACGGCAACCCTGCGGTCCATCGCCCTATCCATCCCGCTCACCATTTCTTTTTGCCCAGCAAACGCTGCCCGATCAGCACAGCAATCTGCTGATCGCCATCGAACGCCATTCCCGCCGCCTGCGCCACGGTCTCCACCAGATCGGCCCCGGTTTCGGCGCGCAGAACCGTCACCCCGATCGCCTCCAAGGCCGCTTGCGTCGCACGGCCCATCGGCACCTGCCACGGATTGAACTCTTCCCACTCGCCGCGCATCGTCACCAGTAGCAACAGCGGCATCCGCGCCTGGACGGGCAGCGACAGCATGTTGATGCAGTTGCCAACGCCAGAGGACTGCATCAGCACGACCGAGCGCATACCGCCCAGCCACGCCCCGCAGGCTATCGCAACACCCTCTTCCTCTGTGGTCAGCACATTGGCCACCACTTGCGGATCGTCACCAAACAGCCGGATCAGCGTGGAATGGCCCGCATCGGGCACGTAAGACATATGCCGAATGCCCGCCGTGTTGTTTTTCACCCAGAACTGAGCCGGTTTTTTCACCGAGAAGTGAGCCACCTCTGATTATGGATTTTGGATCATGCTGGGGTCAAGGCATGGTGTGTCTCCTTCTTTTTCCGGGCTGCTGCGGCTGAACTGGCCTTGAAGCGGAAGCTGTCGTTTCCGGTCTCCAGAATGTGGCAGCGGTGGGTGAGGCGGTCGAGCAAGGCGGTGGTCATCTTGGCGTCGCCGAAGACCGTGGCCCATTCACTGAAGCTGAGGTTGGTGGTGATCACAACGCTGGTTCGCTCGTAAAGCTTGCTCAGCAGGTGGAACAGCAGCGCCCCGCCGGAGGCGCTGAACGGCAGATAGCCAAGTTCATCGAGGATCACGAGGTCGAGCTTGGTCATGCCTTCGGCGATCTGGCCGGCCTTTCCCTTGGCCTTTTCCTGTTCGAGGGCGTTGACCAGTTCGATGGTCGAGAAGAAGCGGACCTTTCGACGGTGATGCTCGATGGCCTGGATGCCGAGGGCGGTGGCAACATGGGTCTTGCCGGTTCCCGGGCCGCCGATCAGGACCACGTTCTGCGCCCCGTCGATGAACTCGCAGCGATGCAGGGTCCTGACCGTGGCCTCGTTGACCTCGCTGGCGGCGAAGTCGAAGCCGGAGAGATCCTTGTAGGCCGGGAAGCGCGCGGCCTTCATGTGATAGGCAATGGAGCGCACTTCGCGTTCGGCCAGCTCGGCCTTCAGAAGCTGGGACAGCATCGGCACGGCGGCTTCGAAGGCAGGAGCGCCCTGTTCGGCGAGGTCGGTGACGGCCTGGGCCATGCCATACATCTTCAGACTGCGCAGCATGATGACCACGGCCGCGGCAGCAGGATCATGACGCATGGCGACCTCCAGCGATCTGGGCGCGCAACCCGTCATAGCGTTCGACATTGGCCTTGGGTTCGCGGCGCAGGGCTAGTGCTTGCGGGGTATCCAGTGGTGGCCCGCCAACCACCTTGCCATCGACCAGCCGGTGCAACAGGTTCAGCACATGGGTCTTGGTTGGCACGCCCTCGGCCAAAGCCAGTTCCACAGCAATGAGAACGGCCTGTTCGTCGTGCTGCAGCACGAGCGCGAGGATATCGACCATCTCACGGTCACCGCCGGGCTTGCGCAGCATGTGATCCTGCAACTGTCTGAAGGCAGGCGGCAATTCCACGAAGGGTGCGCCATTCCGCAGGGCCCCGGGCTTGCGTTGAACGACCGCCAGATAATGCCGCCAGTCATAGATTGTCCGTGGCGGCAGGTGGTGACCACGCTGAATCAGCCGAGCATGTTCACACAGGATATTGCCCTCGGCCGCCACGACCAGCCGGTCCGGATAGATCCGAAGGCTGACGGGGCGGTTGGCAAAAGATGCCGGAACGCTGTAGCGATTGCGCTCGAAGCTGATCAGGCAGGTGGGCGAGACGCGCTTGCTCAGTTCGATAAAGCCGTCAAAGGCAACCGGCAGCGGCATCAGGGCCGCCTGCTCTTCGGCCCAGACATCGGCGATCGTGCCGGGCAGCGTGCCATGTGCGGTCTCACGCCACAGCTCCAGGCAATGCAGTTCCAGCCAGGCATTCAGCGCAGCAAGGTCGGGGAAGTCCGGCATCTTTTGCAACAGCTGGTGGCGGGAATCTCGAACGTTCTTCTCGACCTGGCCTTTCTCCCAGCCTGCTGCCGGATTGCAGAACTCCGGCTCATAGACATAGTGGTTCGTCATGGCGAGGAAGCGCATGTTGATCTGCCGCTCCTTACCGCGCCCGACACGATCTACTGCCGTCTTCATATTGTCGTAGATGCCTCGACCGGGGATGCCGCCGAACACCCGGAACCCGTGCCAGTGCGCGTCAAACAGCATTTCGTGGGTCTGCAGCGGGTAAGCGCGCAGCAAAAAGGCCCGGCTATGCGATAGCTTGATGTGCGCCATCTGAAGCTTCGTGCGCTCGCCGCCCAGAACGGCAAAGTCCTCGCTCCAGTCGAACTGGAACGCCTCCCCCGGAGCAAAGGTCAGCGGCACGAATGTTCCGCGCCCGGCTGTCTTCGTCGCTTCCAGCTGGTGTTGCCGCCACTTCCGGGCAAACGCCGTGACCCGGTCATACGAGCCTGTAAATCCCAGGCTCACCAAGTCGGCGTGCATCTGTTTGAGGCTGCGCCGCTGCTTCCTGCCTTTGCCAGACTCCGTCTTGAGCCAGAGCACCAGCTTCGGTGCCAGCGCATCCAGCTTGCTCGCGTTCTTCCGCTCTCCATACCTGGGCTCAACGATGTCGCCGGCCAGGTACTTCCTGATCGTATTCCTGGATAACCCCGTCCTTCTGGCTATCTCACGTATCGGCACCCCTTCCCGCAGGTGCCACCGCCTCATCACACTCAATATCGCCACGTCGATCACTCCAGTTCTCCTGCTCAAGACGGATCGCCGCCAAGCAGGGGGGGTATCCCGAGGCACCGTTTCACCTTCAGCGCCGGGTGAAAGTGTTTATGAGACGCGTCCGCCAGCGTGCGGCATCTGAGAGTGTGTAGTTGCTCCGGGTGCGAAATGGCGAAGCAGCTCGTCGCATAAATCGAGCGCAATGAAATAGCTG
>JANYFE010000079.1 GCA_025362795.1 Rhodobacterales bacterium
CCGCATTCATCGCTTGACGGTAGAACCCCCGATCAGGCCTACTTCAACCTGCCGCCGCCTGTAACGCTGGCGGCGTAATCGAGGCGGAAAACCACTTAGAAAACGCCCAGAACCTGTTCAGATAAACCGAACCACCTCTCGTTTCGGTTTGCCGTTGATCCACACCGCCTTGATCGCGCGGTCGTCGCCCAACATGATGGTGGGGAAGATCGCTTGCCAGATGTCGGTGGCGCGGCGTGTCGCCTGTGCGATGGCCGGGGTCGAGGCCAGGTCTAGGATGGTCAGGTCGGCCTCCATCCCTTTGGCGATGTTGCCAATTTCATGTTCGGCGTGCAGGGCGCGTGCGGAACCGGCGGTCGCCAGCCACCAGAGTTGGGCAGGGTGCAGGGCCTGACCGCGCAACTGGGCCACCTCGTAGGCGGCGGCCATCGTGCGGAGCATCGAAAAGCTGGAGCCGCCGCCGGTGTCAGTCGCAAGGCCGACGCGCAGGGTCTGGGCCAGTGCCATGTCGAACAGCCCGGAACCGATGAACGTGTTGGAGGTCGGGCAATGGACGAGAGAGGCGCCGGCCTCGCGCAGGCGGTCGCGTTCGCGCGGGCGCAGGTGGATCGCGTGGCCAAAGACGGCACCTTCCCGCAAGAGGCCCTGCGCCTCGTAGGTGTCAAGGTAGTCGCGCGATTGCGGAAACAGGTCTTGGACCCAGGCGATTTCGTCGGTCTGTTCGGACAGGTGGGTTTGCATCAGACAATCGGGGTATTCGTGCCAGAGCGCCCCCAAAGCGGCCAGCTGTTCGGGGGTGGAGGTTGGGGAAAAGCGGGGGGTGATGACATAGCTGAGGCGGTTTTGGCCATGCCATTTGGTAAGCAGTGCCTTGCTGTCATCATAGGCGGACTGGGGGCTGTCGCGCAACGCCGGGGGGGCGTTGCGGTCCATGCAGGTCTTGCCGCAATAGGCGCGAAGGTTGCGGCTTTGGGCGGCGGCAAAGAAAGCATCGACGCTGGTGGGGTGGATGGTGGCATAACTGCACATCGACGTGGTGCCATGGGCCAGGGCAAGGTCCATGTAGCGGTTGGCAATTTCGGTGGCGTAGGCGGGATCGAAAAAGCGCATTTCTTCGGGGAAGGTGTAGTCGGCCAGCCAGTCGATCAGCCGTTTGCCCCAGGAAGCGATGATGGCGGTCTGCGGATAGTGGACGTGGGCGTCGATGAAACCGGCGGAAATCAGCGACTGGCCGTAGTCGGTGATGCGGGCTTGCGGGTGTTTGATGCGCAGGGTTTCTGCGGGGCCGGTGTCGGTGATCAGCCCGCTATCGATCAGGACGGCACCATGGCGTTCGTGGTGGGCTGCGGTGGGGCCATCGTGGAACGGGTCGCTGTGGAAGGACAGGACTTGCCCCAGAAGTAGATCGGCCATGGCATGCTCCGGTTTTGGGCGAGTGTAGAGGGTTTTGGGCGGTGGGTAAATTCGAAGTCAGCCCTGTCTCATTGAAACACTTGTCGCTAAGGTCGCGGCAATTCCGGGGAATGGCATGGCCGAAATTCAGACAGCAGACGATGAAGACGGGCTGGACGCGCGCCGCGTGGATGCCATCCTGGATGCGGTCGAAGCTGGGGACAGCGGGCGGCTGGCGGGACTGTTGCAGCAATTGCACGCGGCGGACATAGCCGATCTGCTGGAACAGATTTCGGCGCAGGACCGACGGGCGCTGTTGGCGATGGGAGCGGCCGAGATTGACGGCGAAGTGCTGTCGGAGTTGGACGAAAGCATCCGGGAAGCGGTGATCGAGGCGCTGCCGCGCGAGGCGCTGGCGCTGGCGATGCGCGAGCTGGAAACCGATGATGTCGTTGATATCCTTGAAGATCTTGACAGGCCACAGCAGGATATCATCCTGGGTGCGCTGGACCTGCGCGACCGGGCGGCAGTGCAGCAGGCGCTGGCCTACCCCGAGGAATCCGCGGGCCGTCTGATGCAGCGCGAAGTGGTGGTTGCGCCGGAGCATTGGACGGTGGGCGAAACCACGGAATATCTGCGCAAGGCCGATTGGCTGCCGGATCAGTTTTACCATGTCGTGCTGGTCGATCCGCGGATGCGGCCGACGGGCTATGCCACGCTGGGACGGATCCTGTCGGCAGGCAGCGAGGTGCGGCTGCGTGACATTCTGGAGGACAGTTTCCGCACGATTGAAGCGACGATGCCGGAGGAGGACGTCGCCTATCTGTTCAATCAGTATCACCTGATATCCTGCCCGGTGGTGGCAGAGGGCGGGCGGCTGGTCGGCGTCATCACGATTGATGACGCAATGGCGGTGCTGGACGAGGAAGCCGAGGAGGATATGCTGCGGCTGGCCGGGGTGGGCGATGGGTCGAGCCCGGCGGATAGTGCGCTGATGACGGTGCGGCAAAGGTTGCCCTGGCTGGTGGTCAACCTCTTTACCGCGTCGATTTCGGCGTTTGTCATCAGCCAGTTCGAGGCGACGATCGCGATGATTGTCTCGCTTGCGGCGGTGATGCCGATTGTGTCGTCGACCGGGGGGATTGGCGGGACACAGTCGCTGGCGGTGTCGGTGCGGGCGCTGGCGACGCGGGATCTGACCTCTGCCAACGCGGCACGGGTGGTCAGACGGGAACTGGTGGCGGGGCTGTTGAACGGGCTTTCACTGGCGCTGATCCTGGGGATCGCCGGGGCGTTGCTGTACGGTGATGTGCGGCTGGGGGTGGTGCTGGGGCTGGCGATGGTGGCAAACCAGATCGTGGCGGCTTTGGGCGGTGTGTTGGTGCCCCTGACGTTGGAGAAGCACGGGCTTGACCCGGCACTGGCGTCGGGGACGTTCGTGACGACGCTGACCGATGTGATGGGCTACCTGACATTCCTGGGGTTGGCGACGTGGTTGATGACGTGAAATCCGAGGCGCGTCGGGCGGCTTTTGCTGTTCGAAAACTGGCGTTTGCGCGGGGGCAGGGGCAGGCGGCGGAACTGCTGGCGGATTATCTGAGCGGGCAGTCGGGGAAGGTTCTGGCGGGCTACATGCCGATGCGGACGGAAGTGGATCCGTTGCCAGCGATGTCCGTTCATCAGGGGGTCGTAGGGGTGCCGGTGATTGTGGGGCCCGCGATGCCGTTGAGGTTTCGCGAGTGGGGGCCAGGGGTGGCGATGGTGGCGGGTGCGTTTGGCGCATTGATCCCGGCGGAAGGCGCGTGGGTCGAGCCGCAGGTTTTGATCGTGCCTTTGTTGGCATTTGATGCGCGGGGCTACCGGGTGGGGTATGGCGGTGGTTTTTATGACCGGACCCTGGCGGGGTTGCGGGCCAAGGGCGGGGTGTTGGCGGTGGGGTTTGCCTTTGCCGATCAGGAGGTGTCGGAGGTTCCGATTGACGGGTTTGATCAACGGTTGGATGCTGTGGTGACAGAGCAGGGCGTGAGGAAGTTTCAATGAAGGGTGGCGTAATGCGATTTCTGGCGGTGGTTTTGATGATGGCTTTGCCGGCGCAGGCGCAAGATTGTTTTTCGGGCAAACCCAAGCAGGTGACCTACAGCGACGGCCATGTCGTCACGATCATTCAGCGCCATGGGGATGACCTTACCTATGCTCAGCCCTACGCGGGTGACAATGACGCGGTGCTGGAGTCGCAAATAGAGGTGGTTCGGTTTATCTGAACAGGTTCTGGGCGTTTTCTAAGTGGTTTTCCGCCTCGATTACGCCGCCAGCGTTACAGGCGGCGGCAGGTTGAAGTAGGCCTGATCGGGGGTTCTACCGTCAAGCGATGAATGCG
>JANYFE010000080.1 GCA_025362795.1 Rhodobacterales bacterium
GTCAGGTTGCCGAGTTCCAAGTTCGTGTGGCCGTCCTGAACGGCTTCACCGCGCTCGGCATACCCGTCACTGAAGCCGTGGGATGAGTCCGTCCGGGGAAAGGGTAACCTCGGTCATCAAACGATTTGTGCAACAGAGCCATGTCACGCTCAAGGATGATATTCGGGATGTGAACATGCACCAGAACTTCGCCCGCAGCATGTCACTGACCGACGCGATGGATCCGAATATCTTTTTGAGCTATGAAATGAACGGTGAAGCTCTGCCGCAAAAGCATGGCTTTCCGCTGCGGCTGATTGCGCCGGGCTGGTATGGCATCGCCAATGTCAAATGGCTGAAGCGTATCGAAATCCGCGACCGTCGTTTTTCCAGTCTACTGATGGGCCGCAATTATGTGACGATCCGCGAGGAAGACCACAACGGCGAGACTGTCTGGGCCGAAACCTCGGTCGGCCGGAGTTTGCTGAAATCGGCCCCCGCGCGGGTGACGCACAGCGACGCGGGCTACCGGATCGTGGGGGCGGCCTGGGGCGCACCGATTGACAAGGTGGAGGTCAAGATTGATGACGGCGACTGGCAACCGGCCACCTTTGACGACAGCGAAAAGGCCGAGTTTGCTTGGCGGATCTGGTATCTTGACTGGGCCAACCCGGCACCCGGCGAACATCAGGTGACGTCGCGGGCCATCGCGCAATCGGGGCAGGTCCAGCCCGCGATGGATGATCCGTGGATCGCCAAGAAGCATACCTATTGGGAAAGCAACGGTCAGGTGACGCGCCGCATCGCCATCACCTGATTTCAAGGTATGACGCAGACAAGCGAAGTCCGTCTGCCGCAGAATTCCCGCGGCCCGTCAAAACTGGGACAGGATGGCGCACCGTTTTTTGGTCATCCTGTTAGACTTGTTTGACCCCAAACCTCAGACGGAGGTCAGATCAACCCCGCCGCCCGGGCGCCCGCCATCAGATCCACTGCCAGATGATGCGCCCAGCGGCCCGTGCTGGGCACCATGTCGGGCACCTGAACCACGACGCATCCGGCGCGATGGGCGGCTTCTGCGCCGGTTTCGCTGTCCTCGAACACCAGGCACCGGGCGGGCGATACGCCCAACTTTTGGGCGGCCAGCAGATAGGGGTCGGGCGCGGGTTTGGGGTTGGCGACGTCTTCCAAGACCACAACCTCGACAAAGATCTGATCCAGCCCGGCAATGCCCAGTTTCCGGTGCGCCTCGCTGCGACCTGACGACGTGACCAAGGCGCGCGGCAGGTGCGGGGCGAGTGCCAGAACCTCTGCCGCACCGGGTTTCAGTGCCAGACCGCGGTCAACCTCGGCGCGGAATCCTGCGTTCCACAGTTGCGTCAACCGGTCCAGATCCAGCTGTGGATGGCGCGCCTGAATGATTTGCCCGGCGGTCGGCTGGTCCACCCCGATCAGGCTGTGCATGAAATCATGTTCTACCGGAAACCCCGCCTCGGCAAAGGCCATCATGCCAGAGGCAAGGGCCAGGCTTTCGGTATCGATCAATGTGCCGTCTAGATCGAACAGCAAAGCGTCATACATCGCATTCTCCCGCGCTGGCGCTGTCCTACAGGATCACAGATGCAGGCGAAAGCGGCGGAAGCCATTTGGTCCAATCCCTAGTGGATCTGCCCGTTGTCCTGCAAAATCATCGACAAAAGCAGAAGCGGCGGGGGCGGATTCAAAGATTGCGGTGGTGCCGGGTTGGGAAATGAAGCGCCAGTTTGGTGCATTGGTGGCGGGCAGGCAGCCAAGCGCCGCGATATGAGCCAGCAGGATGTCGCGGTTTGATTCGGGACCGGACAGAATGATCCGCTCTGGTGTCGCCCCGGCAAAGCCGCCGCTGCCCCCGGCGCGATAGCTGTTGGTGGCCAGCACGAACCGTGCCGTAGGGTCCACGGGCTGACCTTGAAAAGTCAGTGCGCGGATGCGGTGGGCAGCGGGGTTGATCAGCCTGCCGTGACTGTCGAAACGCGGCGGCTGGGTCAGGTCCACGTTCCAGGTCAAAGGCTCCAGCGTGTCGAAGTTGAAGCTGGGGAAGTCGGGGTCGAGCAGGGCTGCATCCTGGGTGTCTGACGCGATCCGGCGAAACTGGCTGAAACTACGCTCCAGCCACAGGGCCAGTTCAGCCCCCGTCACCAGAAGCGCGGCGATGGTGTTGGGATGCGGATAAAGATCGAAGGCGTGGCGCATCTTCAGCGGCCCTGCGGCGATATGGGTGTAATTGTCTGGCCCGCCGCGGCCGCCAGCATGGAACGGCGCAGCGGCCGAGATCAGCGGCAGGCCGTCATATTGGGTGTCGCGCAAACTGCGCTGCACATGGGAGGCCTGCGCCTGCGCCACCAGCCGCACCGTCGGGCTGGCCGCCACCATCGCAAAATAGCTGTGCAGCGCTGTGGCCGCCTGGCCGATCGACTGCTGAGTCCAACGCTTGGTGGCGCGATGGGCGGGGTCTGCGATGGCGATGATGTCAGGCGCAGATCGGATCAGGGCCCGCAACTTGCCGCTCGTGCTGCGCCTGGCGATCGGACGCAATTCTGCATGGCTGTCCGAAACCCGCCATTGGCCGGCACAGCGGGTCAGAAACAGGTCGATCACCCCCAGATGCGAGCCATGAAAACCGGGCATGACCGCCGGTTTGCCATAAAGCCTGCCGCGCACCGGGTCGATGGCGAAGCTGTCGCCGGTAAAATCAGGGGATGGGAAGGTCTGATGAGTGTGGCCCGCAATCACGGCGTCAATTCCCGGCAAGGCGGCCAGTGCGGCAGAGGCGTTTTCCATGTTGGCGCAGGCAATACTGGAGCCAATGCCGGAATGCGACAACGCGATGACGATGTCGGCGCCCTGTGCCCGCAGCATCGGTACATGGGCGGCGGCCGCCTCCATTATGTCGCGGGTCCGCACGTGGGTACCAAGCTGCTGACGGTCCCATTGCGTCACAAGTGGCGGCGCCAGACCGATGATACCAATGCGCAGCGGATGTATGTCGCCCCGGCCATCGGACGGATGGCGTGTCAGTATCACCGTTGGCGGCACTAGCGTCTGGTCCAGCAAGGGTATCCTTCCCAACTGGCGCACGACATTGGCAGAGACAAGCGGAAAGGCCGCATCGGCCAGCTGGCGCATCAGAAAATCCAGTCCGTTGCTGAATTCGTGATTGCCCAGTGTCGCCGCATCATACCGCAGCGCATTCATCGCGGCGATCATCGGATGTGGTCCGCGCTGATCGGTCCGCAGCGCCTCGACATCGCCCATGGGGCTGCCTTGCAGGAAATCGCCGTTGTCCAAGAGAATGCTGCAGTCAACCTCGGCCCGGGCGGCGGCGATCAGGGTGGCAGTGCGGGCCAGACCAAAGGCGGCGCTGCTGCGGCCAGCATGGTAATCCCACGGGGTGATATGTACGTGCAGATCGGTCGTCGCCAAAATGCGCAGCCGGGCGACGGCGCGGTCCTGATCAAAAGTGGTGGGCCTGCCGACGGCACTGTCCAGCGAGGCAATGAGGTCGGGCGGCATGATCAGTTCCGATCCGTGCGCGGCGGCAGAGTTGCGGTGGACGGCTTAGACATCTTTACAAGATGGTTCGTTTTTTTGCGCTTTGCCGTCATGTTGCAAGCAGGAATTCGGCGACACCGGAGGTATCGCAACTTTGGGTTGCAAAAGTGCCGCAGCGTCGGCGCGGTTTGCCTTGGCCAGCGTGACATGCCATCAAGCGGCGTTCGGGGGGCATTTGGATGCGTATTGCTGAAACGGTGACATTTGGCGGATCGGGCCTGGACCGGGCCGGGCATTTGCGGCGCGGCGCGGCACAGATGGCGGCGCTGTGGCCCAAGGCGCGGGTTCTGCCAGTCTGGCGCGGTCGGCCCTTGCTGTCAGGCGGCGACAGACTGGGGTATCTGTCAGCGGAACATGCGCTTTCCGGGCAAATGGCCAGCGCAATCTTTCTGGGACTGGACGAGGACATCGCGGTCTTTGCGCAGGATGTTTTGGGATGGGAACCTGAGGAGCCACTGGCACCCGCCGTAGGTTTCTTCGACACCTCGACCACACGCCATCCCGATCTGGCCGAAGATCTGGCGTTTCACGACCTGCGGGCTGTGATGGCACTGCTGTCCCCGCGCGATGCCGAACTGGCGGCTACCGCCAAGGCCGTGCTGGAATGGCACCGCAGCCACGGCTTTTGTGCCGCCTGTGGGGCCAAATCCGATATGGTCCATGCCGGGTGGCAGCGGTCTTGCCCAGCTTGTCAGGTCCAGCATTTCCCGCGCACTGATCCGGTGGTGATCATGCTGATCACGCGCGGCAACATGTTGTTGATGGGGCGTGGCCCGACCTGGCCCGAGGGCATGTATTCGCTGCTGGCGGGGTTCATCGAACCGGGTGAGACGATCGAGGCGGCGGTGCGGCGCGAGGTGTTCGAGGAGTCGGGCATTCGTGTTGGCGTGGTGGATTACCTTGCCAGCCAGCCCTGGCCATTTCCTGCCTCTCTGATGCTGGGCTGCCGCGGCGTTGCTTTGTCGGAGGCCATCACAATTGACCCCGAAGAATTGCAAGACGCCCGCTGGGTCAGCCGCGAGGATATGGTGGCCGCTTATGCCGGATTGCATCCGGTGATCAAGCCCGGACGGCGCGGGGCGATCGCGCATTTCCTGATCTCGCACTGGTTGGCGGATCGGCTGGACTAAAGCAATCCGGTCTGGTGGCGGGAATGTGCTGCATCAAAATGCAGTGGGATTTGACACACCTGCACGTCCGTGGAGTATTTGCGCCAATGTAAATTGCGTAGCATAGTTTTAAGATTAATCGGTGCGCGCTGATCCTGCGAAATGGCTTGCCGGAAAGCGGCGATGCGGCGGATTTCCGGCGTCAAGCGGCTTGCGCAGGCGGGGGAATGAATAGAGTGTTCTGCGCGGGTCTGGTCAGGCCGATTGCGGGAACGGCGGGGATGGCGGGGGCGGCATGAAACTGGTGGCGAAATATGATGTCGAGGCTCCGGTGGATTTCGTCTTTGCCCAACTGGCCGATTTTGAGGGCTGGGAACGGGCGGCGATGCGGCGCGGCGCGGATGTCAGCCGCATCGATAAACTGCGCGAGGCCGGGCCGGGTATGACTTGGCTGACCACGTTCCGGTATCGCAATAAGGATCGCAGTGCCGCAATCAAGTTGGATGCGCTGAACCCGACCAGCAGCATGGCCCTGACCGCGATGGCTGCGATGGTCGACGGCTTTTTGCGGATCGAACTTCTGGATCTTGCGGCGCGACGCACCCGGGTCGAGGTCACCCTGGATGTGAAGCCAAAGACCCTTGCGGCAAAAATATATGTGCAGTCACTGCGGCTTGCGCGGGCGCGCGTGGAGCGCGGCTTTGCCCAACGGGTGGCGTTGCTGGCTACCGAAATTGAAGATCGCTTTCGCCGCCCGGCGCGGCGCTAGGGCTGCAAGATTGCCGCGAAATAATTCCTGACTAATTTAGAATGATTCTAAATATCTGAAACACAAAGATTTTATTTGTGTCTGGCATTTACCTATGGTTTTAGTCAGTAATAGCTAACCTCCGTCGAGGCCTTAGCCAGCCAGCCCTGCCCGATTCCCGGAGATGGATCATGAATTCTGCTAAGCTCCTGTTGTGTGCCGCCGCCGTTTGCCTGGCGGCACCGCTGCAGGCCGAGACACCGATCGAAGTAACGTTGGGCGACAGCGCCTTTGAACCTGCCGAACTGAAAGTCCCTGCTGGGCGGGCCTTCACCCTGCTGGTGCATAACACATCCGCCGCGGTCGCCGAAATCGAGGCCAAGGAGATGAAAATTGAAAAGATCGTCGCTGCCGGGGCTGACATCCTGATCAACGTCAGGGCGCAGGACGCAGGCGTTTATCTTTTCGTCAATGAATACAAAGAAGACACTGTCTTCGGCCACATCACCGTCGAATGAGGGACTGAACATCATGCTGGCAGCCCTTATCATCGTGTTCCGGGAAGTCATCGAAGCCGGTCTGATCATCGGCATCGCTTTGGCGGTGACCAAGTCTGTGCCGGGCGCGGCGCGTTGGATTGCCGGCGGTGTTCTGGCCGGCGTGCTGGGCAGCTGCCTGCTCGCAGTGTTTACCGGTACACTGTCATCGGCGTTTCAGGGCATGGGACAGGAATTATTCAACGCCGCCATTCTGGGCGTCGCCGTGCTGATGCTGGGCTGGCACAACATCTGGATGGCCCGGCATGGCCGAGAACTGGCCGCTGAAATGAAGGCCGCGGGGGCCGAGGTTGCCGCAGGGGCCAAGGGCGTTGGCGCTTTGGCGGTCGTGGTCGGTGTCGCGGTGTTGCGCGAAGGGGCCGAAGTGGTGTTGTTTCTGTATGGCATCGTAGTGTCGGGGGGCGAGCAGCCGCTGCATTTGTTGGCGGGCGGGTTGGGCGGCTTGCTGGTGGGCGCCGCGTTCACCGTGCTGACCTACATTGGGCTGGTGTCGATCCCGCTGCGCCACTTGTTTTCGACCACCAGTCTGCTGATCGCGTTTCTGGCGGCGGGTATGGCCGCGCAGAGCATGGCGTTTCTGGAAAGCGCGGGCAAAGTCAGCGTTTTGGGGCAAGAAGTATGGAATGCGTCGGGCATCCTGTCCGAAGGCAGCATTGTCGGTCGCGTTCTGCACACGCTGATCGGCTACATGGACCGGCCCACCGGGATGGACCTGCTGGTTTATCTGCTAACGCTGGCGGTTATTCTGGGTTTGGGTCGGGTATTCAGGCCAAGGCAGGCTGCACGACTGGTGTCGGTGGCCTGAAGCGGCGTTTCAATCGCGGCGGCGGTCTGCCGGGTAAACGCCCAGAATCTGCGTCTGTGTCGTGAAGTAAGCCAGTTCTTCCAGCGCCCGGTTAACCGCGGCGTCGTCCGGATGGCCTTCGATATCGGCGTAGAACTCGGTTGCGGTAAACGACCCGCCGACCATGTAGCTTTCCAGTTTGGTCATGTTGACGCCATTGGTTGCAAACCCGCCCATCGCCTTATACAGCGCCGCCGGAATGTTGCGCACGCGGAAGATGAACGTGGTCATCATCGCTTCGGCGCGGCGCGACAGGTCGGCCTCGCGCGCCATCACCAGAAAGCGGGTGGTGTTGTTGGCCTGATCCTCGATCTCCCGCGCCAGCACGTCCAGCCCGTAAATCTCGCCCGCAAGTTCGGATGCCAGCGCCGCCTCTGCCGGGTCGCCCAGCCGGGCCACTTCTGCAGCGGCGGCGGCGTTGTCGGTCCAGTTCAGGGTGGCGAGTTTGTTGTCTTTGAGGAATGTACCGCACTGACCCAGCAGAATCGACATGCAGCGCACCCGGCGCACTTCCGCCAGCTTGGTGCCCTTGACGGCCAGCAGGTTGATATGGACCCGCACGAAGGCCTCGTCGATGATGCGTAACCCGCTGGCGGGCAGCAGGCGGTGGACATCCGCGACGCGGCCATAGGTCGAATTCTCGACCGCCAGCATGCCAAGATCGACATCGCCACTGACGGTGCGTTCGATCACTTCTTCAAAGGTGGCACAGGGCACGGCTGTCATGTCGGGGCGCGACTGGCGGCAGGCCTGATGCGAATAGGCGCCAAGTTCGCCCTGAAATGCTATGCGACCCGACATTTTGGCGACCTCAGCGTAAAAAGGCCCCCGTCGAGGCAATTCGTCGCGCTACTACACCTTGAAACCGGGCGGGGGAAGCGGGTAGACACGGGCCAAACATAGCCCAAGGGAAGGTGCTGCATGTTCGACACGATGACTTTGGTAAAAGCTGGCGGCGGTGTATGCGGTGCGCTGCTGATCTTCCTCTTTGGAAACTGGGCGGCTGAATCGATCTATGGGTTCGGCGAAGGCGGCGGCGAAGAGGCCACGCAGGCCTATTCGATTGTGGTGGCCGATGCCGGTGCCACGACCGGTACCACATCTGACGCCGACCCGGCCTATGCCGATGTTTCTGCAGCCGCAGATGCAGCGGCGGGCGAAAAGACGTTTGGCAAATGCAAAGCTTGCCACAAGATCGACGGCAGCAATGGGACCGGACCGCATCTGAATGGCGTCGTCGGTCGCCCGCGCGGCTCTGTCGATGGTTTTGCCTATTCGGCAGGTATGCTGTCCAAAAAAGGCGATCCCTGGACACCGGATTTGATCTACGTCTTCCTGAAAAGTCCCAAAGCCTATGTCCCGGGCACCAAGATGAGCTTTGCAGGTTTGGCAAAACCCGAAGACCGCGCCAATGTGATCGCCTATCTTGAGACTCTGAAATAGACAGATCCACGCGTGACAGACCGGCCGCCCCCAACCGGGCGGCCTTTTTCATGGATCACGCGACCTCTCACGCAAACGCAACTTGTGGCGGGGCGGGTTTCCGATTTAGCTAGTATCTGATGGCGGCCTCAGAGGCCGCAACAACGAGAGGTCGGGCAATGGGCAACAGATCAGCCGCAGGAACCGAAATGCTGAATCCGGTGCAGCTGATGCGCAGAGGCGGGTCGATGCTTTTGGTTCTGGCGCTTGCGGCCTATGCAACGCATGCCCGCGCCGAGGATCAGAAGATTATTACCAGTCACGGCATATCAACCTTTGGCGATCTGAAATACGGGCCGGATTTTACCCCAGACTACGTGAACCCCAATGCGCCCAAGGGTGGCGAGATTGCGGAATGGGCGTTCGGCACCTTTGATTCCATGAACCCCTATTCGGTCAAGGGCACCTCTGCCGCCGGATCAACCGTGATGTACGAGACCATCCTGACCGGTACCGCGGACGAAATCGGGGCCACCTACTGCCTGATGTGCACCACGATGAACTACCCCGAGGACCGGTCTTGGGTGATTTTCCATTTGCGCGATGATGTGAAGTTTTCGGATGGAACACCGCTGACAGCGGATGATGTGGTGTTCAGCTTTGAGCTGTTCCGCACCAAGGGCCTGTCCGATTTTCGCACAATTTTCAACCAGCAGGTCGATGCGGCGGTGGCGGTGGATCCTCATACCGTCAAGTTCACCTTCAAACCCGGTATTCCTCACCGTGACCTGCCCGCCAGCATGGGCGGCCTGCCGATCTTTTCGAAAGCCGATTACGACACCAACAAGCGCGATCTTGAAGAAAGCAGCCTGGTGCCGTTCCTCGGCAGCGGTCCCTATGTGCTGGACCATATGTCCACCGGCCAGACCATCGTTTACAAACGCAACCCGGATTACTGGGGCGAAAAGCTGCCAATCAACAAGGGCCAGAACAATTTCGACACGCTGCGTTTTGAATATTTCGCCGACAGCACGGCCGCATTCGAAGGGTTCAAGGGCGGCGCCTACACGTTCCGCAATGAAAACTCGTCGAAAACCTGGGCAACGGGTTATGATTTCCCGGCCATCGCGGCAGGGACGGTGATCAAGGCCGAACTGCCGAACGGGGCGAAAGCCAACGGTCAGGCATTTATCTTCAACCTGCGGCGCGACAAGTTCAAAGACCCGCGCGTGCGCGAAGCGATTGGCATGATGTTCAACTTTGAATGGTCGAACCAGACGCTATTTTACGGGCTTTACACCCGGATCAATTCGATCTGGGAAAATTCTTATCTGGCAGCAACGGGTGCGCCTTCCCCGGAAGAGGTATCTATCCTCAAACCTCTGGTGGATGCCGGGCTGGAATCTGCCACGATCCTGACCGATCCGCCGATCGCCGCATCGGTATCGGGCGACAAGCAGCTGGACCGCAAGAATTTGCGGTCCGCATCTGCGCTGCTGGATGCAGCCGGCTGGACCGTGGGCGATGACGGCATGCGGCGCAATGCCAAGGGCGAGACCTTGCGCGTGGAATTCCTGAACGACAATCCGTCGTTTGACCGGGTCATCAACCCCTATATCGAGAATCTCAAGGCGCTGGGCGTCGACGCCCTGATGACCGAGGTGGACGGGTCGCAATTTGACAACCGCACCCGCCCCCCGTCGTTTGATTTCGACATGATCACCGGCAACGCCCGCGGCGGTATGGAGCCTGGCGACGAGATCAAGCAGTTCTTCGGCTCGGCAACGGCAGATAATTCGTCGTTCAATGTCATGGGGCTGAAATCCGCTGCGGTTGACAAGCTGGCCGATGTGGTGATGGCAGCCAAGACCAAGGACGAACTGACGGTGGCGACCAAGGCGCTGGACCGGGTGTTGCTGGCCGAACGGTTCTGGGTGCCGCAATGGTACAAGAACACCTACACCGTCGCCTATTACGCCATGTTCGAACACCCCGACAAACTGCCGCCCTATGCTTTGGGCGAGACGAGCTTCTGGTGGTACAATGCAGACAAGGCGGCGGCGCTGAAAGCGTCGGGCGCGTTGCGTTAGAAAGGCCACCGCGCCGATGGGTGCTTATATCCTGCGACGCCTGCTCTTGGTCATCCCGACCTTGCTGGGCATCATGATCATCAACTTCACCCTGACCCAGTTCGTGCCTGGCGGCCCGATTGATCAGGTTGCCGCCCGCCTGGAAGGCGAAGGTGATGCCATCAAGGCCGTCAGCGGCTCGGGGGCCGATGCGGGGCAAGATCAGTCGGCAGCGGACCAGAATGGCTATATCGGCGCACGCGGTCTGCCACCGGAGTTTCTGGCGCAGCTGGAAGTCGAGTTTGGTTTTGCGCGTATTGTGTGCGCCCCCGATTTCAATGGCACACCGACAATCAAAGACCCGGCCTGCAAAAAGGAAATCATCCCGCCGGTCGAGCGGTTTTTCATCATGATGTGGAACTACATGCGCTTTGACTTCGGCCAAAGCTATTTCCGGTCCACCTCAGTTGTCGGTCTGATCCTCGAAAAGATGCCGGTGTCGATCACGCTGGGGTTGTGGACAACACTGGTGGCCTATCTGGTGTCGATCCCGCTAGGCATCCGAAAAGCGGTCAAGGATGGGTCAAAGTTTGACACTTGGACTAGCGGTATCATCATCGCGGCTTATTCGATCCCCAGTTTCCTGTTCGCCATCCTGTTGCTGCAACTGTTCGCGGGCGGGTCGTTTTACCGGATTTTTCCGTTGCGCGGCCTGACGTCGGAAAACTTTGACAGCCTCAGCTTGGCCGGCAAGGCGCTGGATTACCTCTGGCATATCACGCTGCCTGTGGTGTCGATGCTGATCGCCAGCTTTGCCACGCTGACCCTGCTGACCAAAAACAGCTTTCTGGACGAGATCAGAAAGCAATATGTGATGACCGCGCGGGCCAAGGGCCTTTCGGAAAGCCGGGTGCTGTATGGGCATGTGTTCCGCAACGCGATGCTGATCGTGATCGCCGGGTTTCCTGGCCTGTTCATTTCGGTGTTCTTTGGCGGCTCGCTCTTGATCGAGACGATCTTTTCCCTCGATGGCCTGGGGCAGCTTGGCTACAAATCGGCGGTAGAGCGGGATTATCCAGTGGTGTTCGGCACGCTGTTCGCCTTTGGCTTGATGGGGCTGGTGATCGGCATCATATCGGACCTTATGTATGTCTGGACCGATCCGCGCATTGATTTCGAACGGCGGGACTGACATGGCCCTGTCCCCCCTGAACCAGCGGCGCTGGCGCACCTTCAAGGCAAACCGGCGGGCCTATTGGTCGCTGATCCTGTTTTCGGTACTGTATGTCCTGTCGCTCGGGGCAGAGCTGCTGGCGAATGACAAGCCCTTGTTGGTCAGCTATCGCGGCGAGATTCACATGCCGTTCCTCAAATTCTATCCCGAAACCGCCTTTGGAGGCGATTTCCGCACCGAAGCCGCCTACCGCGATGTCGAAGTGCAATGTCTGATCAAAACGGGCGGGCTGGATGCATGTTTTGATACGCCTGATGACATGATCAAAGCGGTGGATGATGGCACGTTTGACGCAAAGACCGATGGGTTTCAGAAAGGCTGGATGCTCTGGCCGCCGATCCCCTACAGTTTCAACACGATCAATGACGTGGGTGGCGCAGCGCCTTCCGCCCCGGATGGCAAGCACTGGTTGGGCACCGATGATACCGCCCGCGATGTTCTGGCGCGGGTGATCTACGGTTTTCGGCTTTCGGTCAGCTTCGGGCTGATCGTGTCGATTGCAACTTCTGTCATCGGCATCATTGCGGGCGCTATCCAAGGCTATTTCGGCGGTCTCACAGACCTGATCATGCAGCGCGTGATCGAGATCTGGGGATCGACGCCGATGCTATATGTGATCATCATCATTTCCGCCGTGTGGACGATGAATTTCTGGCTGTTGGTCGGCCTGATGGTCCTGTTTGGCTGGATGGGTCTTGTCGGGCTGGTGCGCGCCGAATTCCTGCGGGCGCGGAATTTCGAATATGTTCGCGCCGCCAAAGCGTTGGGCGTCACCGATCTGGTGATCATCTTCCGCCACGTTTTGCCCAATGCCACCGTGGCGACGATGGCGATGATGCCCTTCATCATCACCGGCACCATTTCCAGCCTGACCGCGCTGGATTTCCTGGGCTTCGGCTTGCCGGCCTCTGCGCCCTCATTGGGCGAGATGACCCAGCAGGCCAAGCAGAACCTGCAAGCGCCGTGGCTGGCCTTCACCGCCTTTGGCACCTTTGCCACCATGCTGTCGCTGTTGGTCTTCATCTTCGAAGGTGTCCGCGCGGCGCTTGATCCTAGAAAGACGTTCCGATGACGGGCTCGATGAACGTGCTGGAGGTCAAAGGTCTGGACGTGCGGTTCCAGCAAGACGGCGCCACGGTTCATGCTGTGCGCGGCGTGTCGTTCACCGTGGCCAAAGGCGAAACCGTGGCGCTGGTTGGCGAAAGCGGTTCGGGCAAGTCGGTGACGGCGTTGTCGACCGTCAAGCTGTTGCCGGATTCTGCTGTCGTGGCTGGGTCGGTCCTGTATAACAACAAGGAAATGCTGGGTGCTACCGAGCGCGAATTGCGGGCGGTCAGGGGCAACGACATCAGCTTCATCTTTCAGGAGCCGATGACGTCGCTGAACCCCTTGCACACGATTGACCGCCAGATCAGCGAAAGCCTGGCCCTGCATCAGGCGATCGAGCAACGGCCAGGATACAAGGTTTGGCTGGTCCGCGTTCTGACGGCCAATTTCAACAGAACCCTTCTTCGAAGCGTTTTGCTGGGGGCCGTGCTTTCCCTGTGCCTTCGCCTTCTGCTGTGGGCCGCACCCTTTGATACCATCGGATTGCTGCAACCGGTCGCCTTGATCGTTGCGGCCGCGTGCATTGTGGTCGGGGTGGTAGGGCTTTTTGCGGCAATTGGCGCCGCAATCAAGTACCTGAGCCCGAAGCAATTGCTGGTTTGGGCCATGACAGATCCCGCCCGCGCCCGGGTGCTGGAACTGCTGCAGAAGGTCGGGATTCGCGATGCCGAAAGCCGGATGACCGCCTATCCGCATCAATTGTCGGGCGGCCAACGCCAGCGGGTGATGATCGCGATGGCGCTGGCCAACGGGCCGGAACTGCTGATCGCGGACGAGCCTACCACCGCGCTGGACGTGACCATTCAGGCGCAGATTCTGGAACTGCTGGCAGAGTTGAAGCGCAGCGAAGGGCTGAGCCTCTTGTTCATCACCCATGATCTGACCATCGTGCGCCGCATCGCTGACCGGGTCTGCGTCATGCAGGGCGGCGAGATTGTCGAGCAGGGTGTCACGGCGGATATCTTTTCCAACCCGCAGCACCCCTATACCCGCAAACTTCTGGAAGCAGAGGCCAAAGGCCTGCCGACCCCGGTGCCGGCGGATGCACCAATTGTCTTGCAGACCGACGCGCTGCGCGTCTGGTTCCCGATCACCCGCGGGTTCTTGAAAACCACGGTGGGCCATGTGAAGGCGGTCAATTCCGCGACCTTGACGGTGCGGGCGGGCGAAACTCTGGGAGTGGTCGGTGAAAGTGGTTCGGGCAAGACCACGCTGGCGCTGGCGATACTCCGGCTGGTGCCGATGACCGGCAAAGTGCTGTTTCTGGGCCGCGATCTGCACGGCGTCACCGGCCGCGCCTTGCGAGCCATGCGCCGCGACATGCAGGTGGTGTTTCAAGACCCGTTCGGCAGCCTGTCGCCCCGGATGACGGCAGAGGCGATCATTGCCGAAGGTCTGGGTGTGCATGGGCTGGAACCTGGCCGCGACCGGCGCGGCATGGTGGCAGAGATCATGGCAGAAGTCGGCTTGGACCCCGCAACGATGGGGCGGTATCCGCACGAATTTTCGGGTGGGCAAAAGCAGCGCATCGCCATCGCGCGCGCCATGATCCTGCGCCCGAAACTGGTAGTCCTGGACGAGCCGACGTCGGCCCTGGACATGACTGTGCAGGTTCAGATCGTCGACCTGCTGCGGGAACTGCAACGCAAGCACCGACTGGCCTATGTTTTCATCAGCCATGACCTGCGGGTGGTGCGGGCCTTGGCGCATAAGGTGATTGTGATGCAACAGGGCGATGTGGTCGAGGCGGGCACGGCGGAAGCGATCTTTGCCAATCCGGTGCATGACTATACAAGAACGTTGATGGCTGCGGCATTTGGCAAGGTTTGACCCCGGTATGAAGATCTTGTTCGTTCACCAGAATTTCCCCGGCCAATTCCTTTATCTCGCGCCAGAACTGAAAAAACGTGGCCATGATTGTGTGGCTCTGACCGATTTTGTGAACACCCGCGCCTCTGAAATTCCGGTGTTGAAATACAAACACGAAGCGCAGGTGATCGACCCCGCCGTTGCAAGGTTGGGGCGCAACTATATCCAGATGAGCGACCGGGGTGTGACCGTCGCCCGCGCCTGCCTGCAATTGCGCCAAACCAAGGGCTATGTGCCAGACGTGATCTTTGGCCATTCCGGTTGGGGGGAAACCTTGTTCCTGAAGGAAGTCTGGCCCGAAGCCAAGCTGTTGATCTACGCCGAGTTTTATTATCGCGGGCGCGGCGCCGATGTCGGATTTGACCCCGAGTTTTCCAATCCTAGCTTTGATCAGGTGATGATCGCCCAAGGTCGTGCCGGCCATTTGGGGCAGGCTCTGCTTCATGCCGACGCCGGTCTGTCGCCCACTGAATGGCAGGCATCAACCTATCCGCCCTCGCTGCGCCGCATGATCGAAGTTATCCATGACGGGGTCAACACCGATACTATGCGACCTGACATCGCCGCCCGGTTTACTTTGCCAGATGGCCGGGTGGTCAAGCCGGGGGACGAGGTTCTGACTTTCGTGAACCGCAATCTGGAACCATACCGCGGCTACCACATCTTCATGCGGGCTTTGCCTGCGGTTCTGGCGGCAAGGCCCGATGCGCAGGTTGTGATCGTTGGCGGCGACGAGGTCAGCTATGGCGGCACGCCCAAGGGCGAAAAGGGCTGGAAAGAACTAATCCTGTCAGAAGTCCGCGACACGTTGGACCTCGGTCGCGTGCATTTCATGGGTAAGGTTCCTTATGAGGATTTCACGGCGCTGATGCAGGTCAGTCGGGTACATGCTTACCTGACCTATCCGTTCGTGCTGTCGTGGTCGATGATCGAGGCGATGAGTGCAGGTTGCCATGTTGTCGGATCGCGGACCGCCCCGGTCGAAGAGGTGATCAAGGATGGCGTCAACGGCTCGCTGGTCGATTTTCTGGATGTGGCAGGGTGGTCTGCCAAACTGATCGAAGCGTTGGCCGACCCCGCGAAGTTTGTGCCGATGCGGCAGGCGGCACGACAGACGGCCCTGGACCGCTATGACATGCACCGGTATTGCATGCCGAAAATGGTCGCGTTCGTAGAAGGGCACGGACCGAAAAAGTAAAATGAGTAACAGGACTTGGCCTTCCGGGCTGCATAGCTTAACCATAAGTTAAAATTTTGAAACCAAGCCATTGTAATAATTAAGTTTTTCCAAGTGTCCAGAACCGGACGGGCCGATTATCAGATGATACGGGTCGTAGCGGGGGTCAGTCCCTCGATCTCGACCCTGCAGGTCTGCCCGCGCTCCAATGGCCCAACGCCGGCCGGGGTGCCGGTCATGATCAGATCACCGGCGGCAAGGGTCACAAGGCGCGACAGGTGGGCGATAATCGCGGACACCGGCCAGATCATGTCAGACAAATGGGCAGCCTGGGTGACTTTCCCATCCACCAGACACCGGATCGCGGCATTAGCGGGCAGATTCCCGGCGGGGTGCAACAGCCCGATCACGGCAGAGCAGTCAAAGCCTTTCGCCATATCCCAAGGCCGTCGCGCTGCCTTGGCCTCGGCCTGCAAGTCGCGGCGGGTCAGGTCGTTGCCGGTGGCATAGCCCCAGACATGCGACAGCGCCGCGGCCTCGGCGATATCCGTGCCGCCCCGACCCAGCGCAACTACCAGTTCGGCCTCGTGATGAAAATCCCGGGTGGCGGGCGGATAGGCAACCGGGCTCCCAGATTCCACCACGGCATCTGCCGGTTTGGTGAAATAGAACGGCGGTTCGGCGTTTGGATCGTGGCCCATCTCGCGGGCATGGTCGGCATAGTTGCGACCGACGCAAAAGACGCGGCGCACTGGGAAGCGGTCGCCAAGGGTTGTTGGTAGGCTGGGCTGCGTTGGGGCCGGGATGACAAATGTCATCACTGCCCCATCGTGAAGCACTGCACGGCACGGGCCTGCAGTCGGCGGCAGGCGAGATCGGCATCGTCGCGGCTCAGACCAGAGAAATTGGCGTCATAACCCCCGGACCGTTCTACGACTTTGCGCAACCCGTCACCGAGCGTGGCATTTTCGACCAGCTGCATTTTCAAAAGCAGGCGTTCTGCTTCGGATCTGGTGTTGAAATGGCCAAGGTTCACGCCCCAGCCCAAACCACCAGAGGTCGAGACCCGCGTTACAACTTCGGGCTGCGCCGCCACCTTTGCCATCTGCGCGGTGCTGTCAGTATAGATCGGCGCGTTCCGTTTCGGCGGGCGCAGCGTTTCGGAGACGGCAGCCAATTGCAGGGGCTGGGTCGGCGCTGAAGCTTTGACGGTGACATTGTTCGCCATCAGCGCCACGACGGTATTGGGGTCGGGGGCGTTGGGGTCAGTCAGCGCCATAGCTTGCGCCTGCAACGTGTCGGGTGGTGGCGGTTCCGCGGTAGCGGCAGCGATGGCCCCTGCGATGTCATCTTTCATGGCGGCCACGGCTACCTCGGTCGCAGCCACATCAGATGTGCCCGGACGGCCCTGGGGGCGGGGAGAGGACGCTACGGCAAGGTTAAGCCGCAGGGTTTTGCCCGCGCCGCTTTCAACCTCTGGCAGCGATTCGTCGACAGTGCCGTCATCGGCCTGGGCAACCAGCGTGGTGGTGTCCTCGGGGTCAGCAGGCACCGGTTTGATCGTCTGTCCGCCTGGCTTGGCTTTCTTGAAGCCCATGTCCAGCAATTCTGTCATCTTCTGATTCCGCATCGGTGTCGAAGACCCGCCCATCACAGTGCCGATCAATCGCACGCCGTTGCGCTCTGCGCTGGCGGTCAGGTTGAAGCCTGCGGCGTTGGTGTAGCCGGTCTTGATGCCATCAGCACCTTCGTAGCTGTCCAGAAATTTGCGGTTGGTGTTGGCAACAGTCGCCATGCCCGCATCGGTCGAGCGGCGCGAGAAGATGTTGTAGAACTGCGGGAAATCATAAAACAGGTGCCGCCCCAGGATTGACATGTCCCGCGCGGTGGACAGATGGCCAATCGCGGGCAGGCCGTTGGCGTTCTTGAAGGTGGAATGGTTCATACCCAGTTTGCGTGCAGTTGCCGTCATCCGAACGCCCCATTTTTCAGGCGAACCTGATAGCGCGTCACCTATTGCCGCCGCCGCGTCATTGGCCGATTTTACCGCCGCGGCGCGGATCAGATAGCGCAGCGCGATCTTTTGCCCGGCCTTCAGCCCAAGCCGTGACGGAGCCTGATTGGCGGCGTTCTTTGACACCGTGATCATACTGTCAAGCGACAGCCGCCCGGCCTGAATCTCCTGAAAGGTGATGTACAACGTCATCATCTTGGTCAGCGACGCAGGCGGCAATGGGGTGTCCGCGTTTTGGGCGTACAGCGTGGCCCCGGTGCGGGCATCCATCAGATAAGCCGCATAGGGCACTGCGGAGGCTGGCGCAGCGACGCTGACAAGCGCCAGAATGCCAACCATCAGGGTCAAACATAGCGTGCGGACGTAACGCCCCAAAATCGGTTTCACTTTGCCTGCCTCGTTTTCCGCGCCCCTGTTATTTCGGAGCTTCGTTCTGCCTGATTAAAAGGTAACACAGCGTAACTTTTCGGAAAACCCCTTTATTTCAATGGGTTTCAAGCTGTTGCTCAACATATATCTATCGTTGATATGCGCAGATGTAGTAGAAAGCGCGAAAATAACCGCTAGTTATGGTGTCGCATTTGTTAAAGCCTGCACCAATCCTGGCAAATGCGACAGATCAGGGATGTTGAAATAGCGGGGATCCGCTTGCGGTGGGTCGGCCTGTTCCAGGGCCCAAGTCAGGCCATGCGGCACATGAACGCCGCGTGCCCCCGAGGCAAGTGCCGGTAAGACATCGGATTTCAACGAGTTGCCGACCATCATTGCCCGCTGCGCACCGTGACCGTGGCGAGCGAAGATCGCCGCATAGATTTCAGGGGTTTTGTGCGACACGATTTCGACTCCGTGGAACAGATCACCCAGACCTGACTGCGCCAGTTTGCGTTCCTGATCCAAAAGGTCGCCCTTGGTGATCAGGAGCACCCGATAGTCCGCCGCCAATGCCTGCAACGCGTCGCGGGCGTGTGGCAGCAGGTGGACCGGGTGGGCGAGCATTTCGCGCCCTGCCACGATGATTTCGGCAATCACCGGCGCGGTGACCCGGCCCTCGGTGACCTCGATTGCCACTTCGATCATCGACAGGACGAAACCTTTCACGCCGAAACCGTAGTGACCAAGGTTGCGCCGCTCTGCCGCCTCCAGCCGTTCGGCCAGATGACCCGGGTCGGCGGCCCCGGCCAATAGCTCCGCGAATCGGGTCTGCGTCAGACGAAAGAAGCTTTCGTTCTGCCAAAGCGTATCGTCCGCATCAAAGCCGATGGTGGTCAGGTCAGCCATTTGGTACCTCGCAACGCTCCAGTGATGGCGTAGCTTCGGATTTTGGGCAAACGGTTTTGGCGCAGGGCTTTCAAGGATGCCAAAATAGTCTATATTGTGCGCAGGGCAACACTGGCCCTTTCCGCACCGGAGCTTTGGTTTGACCGATTTACCCCACAGAATGTCTGATGTGCCTAAGGGCCCCGGCCAGGACACGTCGGTTCTGACCAAGACAAAAACCAAGACAGAGCGCCCGCCGCTTTACAAGGTTATGATCCTGAACGACGACTATACGCCGATGGAATTCGTGGTTCACGTACTGGAGCGCTTCTTTGGCTTGAACCACGCGCAGGCGTTCGAGATCATGTTGACGGTCCACAAAAAGGGGCTGGCGGTTGTCGGGGTGTTTTCGGCGGAAGTTGCGGAAACCAAGGTTGCGCAGGTAATGGATTTCGCACGTCGTCATCAGCACCCGCTGCAATGTACCATGGAAAAAGAATAGCATCCGTTCGTGAGTGGCAATAGATTTCTGCGACTGGAGCTGGCGCTGGACAGTGGTGCTTGGGTGCTGCCTGGCTCGGGCGACATCGCGGTGCTGCGTCCGCGCAGCGGCGACGACCTGTCTGCGCTGCCCAAGAGCCGGGTCGTGGTGCTGACCGGGTTCAAACCGGACCACGACCATTTCGCCGCCTTGGGCTATCGCACCAGTGCCAACACGCTTTATGCCGCCGCCTTGATTTGTCTGCCCCGCGCCAAGGCCGAGGCGCATGCCTTGCTGGCAGAGGCGGCGCTGTTGGTCAGGCCCGGTGCGCTGCTGGCGATTGACGGGCAGAAGACCGATGGCGTCGATACGGTGGTGAAAGAGTGTGGGGCACTTGGGCTGACGGTTAGTGAAATGCTGTCCAAGGCCCATGGTAAATTTGCGACCTGCACCACCGGTCCCGAATTTCTGTCATGGGCGGCTGCGGACACCAAGGTAGACGGCGGCTTCATCACCCGTCCCGGTGTATTTTCCGCCGACGGGCCGGACCGCGGATCGGCGCTTCTGGTGGCGGCGCTGCCGGCCGACCTGCCCGCCAAGGTTGGTGATCTGGGCGCTGGATGGGGCTTTCTGTCTCGTGCCATCCTGACCCGTCCCGGCGTCAAGCATCTGGATGTCGTCGAGGCAGAACAGGATGCGCTGGCCTGTGCCAGGCGCAACCTCCATGACCCTCGTGCCGCCTACCACTGGGCCGATGCCACCACATTCAGGCCCGACCGACTGTGGGGCGCCGTGGTGATGAACCCGCCGTTTCACTCCGGGCGGGAGCCTGACCCTGCGCTTGGGCTGGCTTTTATTCGCGCCGCGCATCGGTCAATCGCGCCGGACGGTGCACTGTGGATGGTCGCCAACCGCCATTTGCCCTATGAAAAACTGCTGCAGCAGTTGTTCCGCGACGTGACCGAGGTCGGAGGCGACAGCGCTTTTCGCGTGACCCGCGCCGCTTATCCGGTTCGGACGCGTTGATACGATTCCGTTAGGGCCTGTAAAGGGCTGCGGTTTTCCAGCGTTTCAACTGATCGAGAATCAGCGCTCACTGGAACTGACTTCCACAAAGCCAGCTCCGCGCAACCGACCTGTTTTGCAAAACCTGGGCGGGCTCCGTTGGCTTTGTGATCCAGCCTCTCAGACCCACGGTTCTGCAAAACACGCTGGTTCTCTTCGTGAGCATTCAGCCAGCTGCTGCATGCGTGACGAACTCTATTCCGGGTAGCGGGTTTCGCAGTCGCCGATGGCAGGCCTGGCTGCCTTGGCAAGTTGGATGCGCTTGGCCTGCAATCCGCTAAGTTTGACCTGTTCTGCGCCAAGATCGATCGCAACAGGCTGCGTGACCGTGTGGGACACATCCTCGAAACAGGTTTCGGTGCGGGGATGGGGATTATCCTTGGTCGCACTTGGTGTGCAGTCGACAAATTCGGGCGACGTCGTCACCCGGTCTTCATACGCATAACCACGGGCAAGGTTGCCTTGAGTCTTGGCAATCAACTGATCCACAACGATTAGATCACGGGTCACAAGCCGGATGCACTGTTGCTGTGGCGTGCCGCAAGACGCAATGAGAGGTGGTTCGGTTTATCTGAACAGGTTCTGGGCGTTTTCTAAGTGGTTTTCCGCCTCGATTACGCCGCCAGCGTTACAGGCGGCGGCAGGTTGAAGTAGGCCTGATCGGGGGTTCTACCGTCAAGCGATGAATGCGG
>JANYFE010000082.1 GCA_025362795.1 Rhodobacterales bacterium
CCGCATTCATCGCTTGACGGTAGAACCCCCGATCAGGCCTACTTCAACCTGCCGCCGCCTGTAACGCTGGCGGCGTAATCGAGGCGGAAAACCACTTAGAAAACGCCCAGAACCTGTTCAGATAAACCGAACCACCTCTAAGCTCTTTGCCGCATGCCGAAAGTGCCGAGGAAGAATTTGTCTATGTCGCAGCGGGCAACCCGGATGTCTGGCTGGACGGGCATTTGCACCAGTTGACCCCTGGCGATGGTGTCGGTTTTCCGGCGGGCACCGGCCTTGGGCATACATTCATCAACAACACAGGGGCAGAGGTGGAACTGTTGGTGATCGGAGAAGCGTCCAAGCCAGAAAACCGGATCGTCTATCCGCTGAATCGCGAGAGGATACCGCTGCTGTCCGACTGGTGGGCAGATGCGCCGGTGCGCGAATTGGGGCCACATGACGGGTTGAGTGAACGCCAACGCGCGGAAGCGCGCCGACGCTGACTGGCTTATCCGGCGCGCTGTTCGGCGACAATTTTACGCAAATCGTCTTCGGGGACATAGCTGCGCAGCATCATCTGGTCGATCACGAAGGTGGGCGTGCCGGTGATCGCCAGTTTGTCGCCAAGGGCGTAGTTGGCCTTGATGATATCGGACACTTTGGCATCGCCCATCAGCGCGATGATCGGTTTGGGATCCAGCCCCAGCGTCCCGGCCAACCGCCCCAATGTGTCGGGATCGGGCACGCCGCGCAGGCTGATCAGCGCATCATGGGCCTTGGCATAGGCCGCATCGCCGTGCAGCAATCGGACCGCGATGGCAAAGCGGGCCGAGATCACGGAGTCATCACCAAGGATCGGATACTCCTTGACGACAAAGCGAATGTTGCCGTCGGTTTTCACCAAATGCGCCACTTCGGAATAGGCCTTGCGGCAATAGGTGCAGCGATAGTCCATGAATTCAACTATCGTGATGTCGCCGTCAGGATTGCCACCGACCCATGAAGCAGGGTCCGACATGATGCTGTCGGCGTTCTGTGAGACGACCAGCTTGTCCTGTGCAATCTGGGCCTGCTGCTGGCGATCTTGCAGCACCTGTTGGGCCTCCAGCAACACCTCGGGGTTGTCGAGCAGGTATTGTTTGATTTCGGCGCGAAAGGCGGTGCGTTCGGCGTCGGACATGGCACCCAGGCCGCCTGCAAGCGCAGGGGTTGTCAACAGTGCGAGAGAGGTGGCAAGGCTGATCAGGCTGCGGCGCATCGGGAACCTATGACTGGTGCGAGGCTTGACGTTGCAAACCCGGCAGGGACTATGGGCGTCAACAATGGGGCAGGGCGATGGATAGATCAAGCCGGGGTCAGGTTGATCCCTTCATCGTGATGGATGTGGTAGAGGCGGCTCGAAAGGCCGAGGACGCCGGGCGGCATATCATTCACATGGAAGTTGGCCAACCGGGAACGCCTGCACCTGCGGGTGCGCGAGCGACTTTGGCACGGGAGCTGGAGGCGGCACCGCTGGGCTATACGGTGTCTTTGGGGATACCGGCGCTGCGGGCAGGGATCGCAGGTCTGTACAAGCGCTGGTATGGTCTGACGCTGAACCCGGAACGGGTGGTGGTGACCGCGGGATCGTCGGGTGCATTTTTGCTTGCATTTACTGCGCTGTTCGATGCGGGCGATCGGGTGGGCATGGGCGAGCCGGGTTATCCAAGTTACCGGCAGATATTGAAGGCGTTGAGTCTGGTGCCGGTGGGGATTCAGACAAGACTGGCGAACCGGCTGCAACTGGTGCCGGCAGAGTTGGACGGAGTGGATTTGCAGGGGCTGATTGTGGCATCGCCCGGCAACCCCTCCGGGACGATGCTGGGACGGGCGGCGCTGGGTGATCTGATTGGGTATGCCAGTCAGCGGCGCATCCGGTTTGTATCGGACGAGATTTACCACGGGCTGCATTATGGCGAGCGGGCGGTATCGGCGCTGGAGATCAGTGATGATGTCTATGTGGTGAATTCGTTTTCCAAGTATTTCAGCATGACCGGCTGGCGGGTCGGCTGGATGGTGGTGCCGGAGGATCACATCCGCACCATCGAACGGTTGGCTCAGAATATGTTCATCTGTGCGCCGCATGCTGCGCAGGTTGTGGCTTTGGCGGCGCTGGACTGTGTGACGGAACTGGAGGGCAACCGGGCGACCTATGCCGAGAACCGGCAACGGATGCTGGAAGGGTTGCCGCGGGCGGGTTTCAGCCAGATCGCGCCACCGGACGGCGCATTCTATGTTTATGCGGATGTGGGGGACTTGACGGAAAACAGCGTTGAATTTGCAGCGGAATTGCTGCACGAGGCCGGGGTGGCCGTGACGCCGGGTCTGGACTTTGATCCGGTGCGCGGGCGGCAGACTTTGCGGTTTTCCTATGCGCGGGCGACGGTGGATATTGTCGAGGGGTTGCGGCGGTTGGAGGCTTACATGAGCGTGCGGCCGCGGCCGGACCGCGCCGCTGGCGGGGATATCTAGGGATTGAAAATGACGTTTTGTCGGGTAATCGCAACGGTTTTGGTGGTTTTGGCGGGGCTGGTTGCGGCGTCGGCGCAAGACCTTTCGGCTTTGGCCCATTTTGATCCTGCCAAGTCCCAACTTAGCGATCAGGGCGGCGGGCTGGATGTGGTCCTGTCAATCAGCCAGCCGGTGCCCTGGCGGGTTCGGGTACTGGATCAACCACCACGGCTTATCATGGATTTCCGAGAGGTAGATTGGGCGGGGCTGGAGGCAATGCAGAAGGCGTCATCCCTCGTGACGGGGATGCGGGCTGGCGTGTTCAGGCCGGGTTGGTCCAGGTTAGTGATGGACCTCAAGGGGCCGATGCTGGTGGCGCAGGCCGGGATGGTGACGGATGGCGGGACCGTGGTGCATTTGGTGCTGGCACCGGCCAGTCAGGCGGATTTCGCAGCAAAAGCCGCGGAACCAGAGCCGCAGGGCTGGGCCTTGCCGGTCGCGGCCGCGCTGAAACCGGTGCCGCCGCGCGGGAAGGGGCCACTGATCGTGGTGCTGGACCCGGGGCATGGCGGCATCGATCCGGGGGCAGAGCGTGACGGGCAAAGCGAGGCCAAGCTGATGATTGTCTTTGCGCGGGAATTGAAAGAGGTTTTGCTGCGCGATGGCGGGTTCAAGGTGGTGATGACGCGCGAGGACGACACGTTTGTGCCGTTGGAAACCCGCATATCGATTGCGCATCAGGCCGGTGCGCAGGTCTTTCTGGCGCTGCATGCTGATGCGCTGGCCGAGGGCGAGGCGATGGGTGCCACGGTATATTCGCTGTCCGATGAGGCCAGCGATGAGGCGTCTGCCACACTGGCAGAGCGGCACAATCGGGACGATCTTCTGGCCGGTGTGGATTTGCAGCAGCAAGACGATCTGGTGGCCGAAGTGTTGATGGATATGGCGCGGACCGAAACCAAACCCAGGACGACGCGGCTGGCGCAAGCGTTGGTCGTCTCGATCAAGGCGGCGGGAATCAAGATGCACCGCCAACCGCACCAGGAGGCCAGTTTTTCAGTTTTGAAATCGCCGGATATTCCATCGCTGCTGCTCGAACTTGGTTTCCTGTCTTCCGCCAATGATCTGGCACGGCTGATGGATGCCGATTGGCGGCAAAAAATGGCGCTGGCGATCCGCGACGGGTTGAAAGCCTGGGCCGTGGCGGATGCGGCGCAAGCAGGTGTGGCACCCTGAAGCTGGCCGCGAGGCAAGGACATGCCGCCGTGAGCAACGTGTCACGCCATCGTTTTGACCTTTCCCTGGCCCAGCGTGTATAAGCCTGTTGAGCCAAGGAGGCATCGCGCGTGCTGAGATTTACCGGGTCGTTTTTTGGGGCCATCTTCACGATGGTCACGATGGGTCTGCTGTTCGCGGCCCTGACGGTCGGTGGTGTTTTTTACATGTATTCCCGCGACCTGCCGAGCCATGACTTTCTGACAACCTATGCGCCCAAGACGATCAGCCGGATTTATTCCGCCGAGGGGCGGATCATGGACGAATTCGCCACCGAGCGGCGGTTGTTCGTGCCGATCAGCGACATTCCCGATCTGGTGAAGGAAGCGTTCATTTCAGCCGAGGACAAGCGGTTTTACACTCACAACGGCTATGACGTGGAAGGAATGCTTGCTGCTTTGCGTGACGCGATCGTCAGCCGCGGCAAGGATACCCGCGGGGCTTCGACGATCACCCAGCAGGTCGCCAAGAATTTCTTTTTATCAAGCGACAGGTCAGCTGAGCGCAAGATCAAAGAGATCATTCTGGCGACACGGCTGGAGCAGACCCTGGGCAAGGACAAGATACTGGAACTGTATCTGAACGAGATATTTCTGGGGCAGAACTCGTTCGGCGTGGCGGCAGCGGCGCAGACTTATTTCAACAAGCCGCTAGCCGACCTGAACCCGCACGAAGCGGCGACGCTTGCCTCGATGCCAAAGGCGCCCAGCGACTATCATCCGGTGCGCAACAAGCAAAAGCTGCTCGACCGGCGCAACTATGTGCTGCAACAGATGTGGCAGAACGGCTATCTGGACGAAGCGACCTACACCACCGAAAGGGACGCGCCGCTGCAATCGGTGCAGAACGGCGACTTCCCGGCCTATCGTAACGTCTTGCCACCGCGTGACTATTTCACCGATGAAATCCGCAGGCAGTTGTCGGGGACATTTGGCAATGACGAGTTTTTCTCGGGTGGCCTGTCGATCCGGGCGACGCAGGATCCGGAGCTGCAAAAGCTGGCAGCCAAGGCATTGCGCGACGGGTTGGAGAAATATGACCGCAATCAGGGTGTTTGGCGTGGCACCGGCAAGGTGATGAAGCCAGAGGATCTGGCGGACTGGCGCCCGGCGCTGGCCAGTGTTTCAGGTCTGCCGCGCGATGTCGAAGGCTGGTCGGCGGCGGTGGTGCGGGAGGTTGGCGACACGACGGCGACATTGGGGATCGAAGGCGTGGCGGACGGCACGGATACCACGATTTCGGCCAAGGATGTCACCTGGGCGCGCAAACGACTGCCGGACGGGTCGCTGGCGGCCAAGGCGAAGGCGCCGGGCGATCTGGTAGCGGTCGGCGACATCGTGATGGTCCGTGCGGTGACCAACGACGATGGCTCGTTTGGGCGCTGGTCGTTGCGGCAGGTGCCGGAGGTGCAGGGCGGGTTCATGGCGATGGACGTGAACACCGGGCGCGTCATGGCAATGCAGGGCGGCTTTTCTTATGAGGATTCCGTCTTTAACCGGGCGACGCAGGCGGCGCGGCAGCCGGGGTCGAGTTTCAAGCCGTTCGTCTATGCGGCGGCTCTGGACAGCGGCTTTACCCCCGCCACGATCATCATTGACGCGCCGATCGAGATTGACACGCCGCAGGGGCTGTGGACGCCGCAGAACTCGACCGGGAAATACTATGGTCCGACGCCCATGCGCACCGGGATCGAGCAAAGCCGGAACCTGATGACGATTCGGATTGCCCAAGAAGTCGGCATGGAGGTGGTGGCCGGCTATGCCGAACGCTTTGGCGTCTATGACAAATTGCAACCGGTGCTGGCGAACGCGCTGGGGTCGCAAGAGACGACGCTGTTCAAAATGGTTGCTGCCTACGCCGAGTTTGCCAATGGCGGCGAGCGGGTCGAGCCGACGCTGGTGGACCGGGTGCAGGACCGCTATGGCAAGACGATCTATCGCCATGACAACCGCAAATGCGAGGATTGTCAGACGGATAGCTTGCCAGCGGGGCAGGCCGTCAACATCAATTCCGACCGCGAACGCATGATGAATGCGATCACCGCCTATCAGCTGACCTCGATGATGGAAGGCGTGATCAAGCGGGGATCGGGGTCTGGCGTGCATTTGTCGGTGCCGGTCGCGGGCAAGACCGGGACGACGAACGATGCCAAGGATGTCTGGTTCATCGGTTTCACCTCCAACATCGTGGCGGGCTGCTATATGGGCTTTGACACGCCGCGCACGTTGGGGCCCGGGGCGTTTGGCGGTACTTTGTGCGTGCCGATCTTTCAGGCATTCATGGAAGAAGCGGTCAAACGTTTTGGCGGGACCGATTTCAAAGTGCCGCCGGGCGGGCATTTCATCAACATAGACCGCTATACCGGGGCCCAGTTGCCTGACGGCGCAAGTGGGGCGAACGTACAGCCTGAGTATTTCCGCGATGGGGAAGAGCCGGTGTTCGGCTTGGGCGCCTTGGTGGATGGTGGCTTTGGCATGGGGGAAAATCTGCCATTGTTTGCCGCAGGCGAAATCGACGGGTCAAGCGGCACCGATACCGTCACAACAGCCGATGGTACAACCAAGACCGTGCCGAAGAAGGCCAAGTTCGGCTCGTTGAGTTCGGGCGGCTTGTACTGACCGCCTTGCCCCCCGGCCTGTGAGCCGTTATCACCCGCGCCAGACCCAGGTTTGAGGAAGCTTTCATGCGCTCTGAGACGCAAAACTATGTCGATGCAATTGCCAAGTCTTTGAAATTGCTGGGGCAGCGCATGGATATTGAAACCTCTGACCATCGGTTGGAAGAGTTTGGCGCGATGATCGAGGCACCGGATTTGTGGAACGACCCGGCGCGGGCGCAAAAGCTGATGCGGGAGCGGCAAGGCCTGCTGGACGCATTGTCGACCTACAAATTGATCGACAGCGGCTTGCGCGACAATGTCGAACTGATCGAGATGGGTGAGGCGGAGGGTGACGACGAGATCATCGCCGAGGCCGAGAGTGCGTTGAAATCCTTGGTGGAACTGGCGGCGGGCAAGGAACTGGAGGCTTTGCTGAATGGCGAGGCGGACAGCAATGACACGTTCCTGGAAATCAATGCCGGGGCGGGGGGCACCGAAAGCTGTGACTGGGCCAGCATGCTGGCGCGGATGTATTACCGCTGGGCTGAAACCAAGGGCTACAAAGTTGAATTGCAGTCCGAACAGGCGGGTGACGAGACTGGTATCAAGTCGGCGGCTTACAAAATTTCCGGGCCCAATGCCTATGGCTGGTTGAAATCCGAGTCAGGCGTACATCGGCTGGTACGCATTTCGCCATTTGGGTCCGCCGACAAGCGGCAGACGTCTTTCGCATCGGTCTGGGTTTATCCGGTGGTCGATGACAACATCGAGATTGATGTGCAAGACAAGGACATCAGGATCGACACCTACAGGTCGTCGGGTGCGGGTGGGCAGCACGTCAACAAGACCGACTCTGCGGTGCGCATCACCCACTTTCCATCGGGGATTGTCGTGACCAGTTCGGAAAAGTCGCAGCATCAGAACCGCGACATCGCGATGAAGGCTTTGAAATCAAGGCTTTACCAGATGGAGTTGAACAAGCGCAACGCCGCGATCAACGAGGCGCACGAGGCCAAGGGCGATGCGGGGTGGGGCAATCAGATCCGGTCTTATGTCTTGCAGCCCTATCAGATGGTCAAGGATTTGCGGACCAATTACGAGACGAGCGACACGCAGGGTGTGCTGGACGGTGATCTTGACCGGTTTATGGCGGCAACCCTTGCGATGGATGTGGCGGGCAAGAGCCGGGCCGAGGCCAACGCCGACGAATGAGGCAGCGCCTAAAGGGTTAATGTCTGCAAAGGGCCGAATTTCGCGGTCTTGATTGCGTCTTGCCCGCGTCTTTCTTGCGTCTTGCCGTTCGGGGGCAGGTTTTGCGCGGGATTTTGGGTTAACGCAGCGCTCGTTATGCCGGTCCTGCCGTCGCACAATGGGTCAGATAGCAGGTTCGTACAGCTGGTGGCTTACAGATGTAGTTGACCCTGCGCGAAGGGCCGTCCTATCGCGTTCGCAGTGGCGGGCTGAGGCGGACTGCGGCGCTGGTCAGCGCGTTTGCCTGCGGACAAGCCCGAGGAGGGACACCAGTGCCGAGGCCAGCGCCAATGCGGCGGCGCAGGCGGCGATATCTGCGAAGGCCAGGCTGCTGGCGGCGGTGTGGGCGGGGGTGCTGCCCGTCAGGCCAAAGCCCGGGCGGGATGCCGTGATGCCGCCATAGGACCAGACGGCGATGCGCCCCATCAGCGCCACGGCGATCAGGCCGGCGACGCGGGCCACGGCATTGTTGATGCCCGAGGCGGCACCCTGTTCGGATTCGGCGGCATTGGCCATCACGGCGACGGTCAGCGGTGCGACCAGCAGCGCGAGGCCAAGACCCACCACGACCATGAACGGCACGGTATGGCTGTAGAAAGCCGCCAATGGTGCGGTATAGGCGATGGCCGCGTAGCCAAGCGCCACAAGGGTCGCTCCAGCCGCCAGCAGCGGACCCGGACCGACGCGGTCGGCCAGCCGGCCCGCACGGGAGGAGAAGAGCGCGATCAGCACCGATGTGGGCAGGAAGGCCGCGGTGACGCCAAAGGGCGAGACATGCCAGACCGAGATCGCGGTCATCGGCAGGTAGAACATCACGCCGATGAGTCCGGTATACAAAAACAGCGTGGCCAGATTGGCCGCAGCAAAGGCGCGGTTCCGGAACATTTGCAGAGGGATCATCGGGGCCGCGTTCCGCGCCTCCCACAGCAAGAACAGCAGCAGCAGCAGGACGGCGGCGACGAGGGCTGGGAGGACGGTCGCGCCTTCACCGGTCATCGACCATGCCAGGAGGCCGAGACCGAGCGTGGCAAGCACAGCGCCAACCAGATCAATGGCGGTGCCGGGGCGGCCCGGATCAGGCAAGGTATAACGGCGTAGAATCCACAGGGTCGCCAGACCGAGCGGCAGGTTGAGAGCGAAAATCGCCCGCCAGACCTCTGGCCCGCCAAGCGTCAGCAGCAGCCCGCCCAGCACCGGGCCGAAGGCAGTGGTGGCGGTGGAAGCGGAGGCCCACAGGCCAAGGGCAGCTCCGCGCTGATCGCGGGGATGCGCACGAGAGATCAGCGTCATCGATCCGGGGACCATCAAGGCGGCGCCCAGACCTTGCAGGGCGCGGGCAATGTCGATCTGCAGCATGGTTTGGGCAAGAGCGCACAGCACGGAACTGGCGACAAAGGCCACAATTCCGGCGGCGAAAACCTGCACCACGCCGAAGCGGTCACTGGCGGCCCCCCCGACGAGGATCGCCGAGGACAGGGTCAGCAGGTAGGCACCTGCCACCCATTGCGCCGCAACCAGCGACCCGCCGAGCGAGGCGCGGATGGCGGGCAGGGCGATGGCGGTGACGGAACTGTCGATGAAGCCCATCGACGAGGCCAGGACGGCAGCGGCCAGGATCAGGCGGCGGTGTTCGGGGCGGCAGACCGGGCCGGCGTCGGCGGTGGACAAGGGGGGATTCCTGCGGGGCCCGGTGGCCCAAATGGGTACGGCAGATGGAAAGGGACGGGGTAGATCGGACGGGGGGCTGGATCAGAGAGGGTTAGGCGGCTGCACTGTAAGATAGCTGATGGGAAGGCAATCGCTGTCAGTATCCGGACCGGCAAGTTGGGCCGGGTCATAGAAGACATGGTTTTCGGCATCGTAAAGCACGAAATGGTCGGGCTTGACGTGAACCAGTGCGACACCTTCGATGTCGCCCCAACCCATCGCGCTGCGCCGGTGGGCCAGCCCAGTTGGCTCAGAACCCCACGCAACTCTTTCCAGGTCGTGTAGTGGTTTTGCAGCGCCCCCCAGTCGATCATCCCGGCAATCGAGTCAAACGCCTTGCCAGTCAGCATCTGCAGGACAAACACGCCGCAACCGTCGTCGCGCGAATGTTGCGTGACAAAGTCAAAGCGAATTCTGGAGGCGGCGGGAAGGGTCATGTACTTTGCTGGTCAACTGGCCGTGATGGTCTTGCAAACCCGCCCTGCACCGACCCATCGCCGCTGGCCCGCCAAGCTACGCGCCAGCGTTCAAATCTGTTACTTGAGTTGCCGACTCGACTCAGACGCCTTCGCCGGGGGCGGCGGTGGAACTGGGGGCGGGCAAAGCGGTGCGGCCATTGGCCAGCGGGTCTTCCTGACGCTGAACCGAACCTTCGAAATGGGCGCCCGATTCGATCGCGATGGTCTTGTGGATGATGTCACCCTCGACCCGAGCGGACGAGGTCAGCCGGACCTTGAGGCCACGGACGCGGCCGATAACCCGGCCATTGACCACGATGTCGTCAGCAACAATCTCGCCGCGGATCGTGGCGCTTTCGCCGACGGTCAAAAGATGGGCGCGGATATCGCCTTCGACCACGCCTTCGACCTGAATGTCGCCAGAGGTGCGCAGGTTGCCAACCACGGTCAGGTCAGCGGACAGAACGGATGCGGCAGACTTGCCTTTGGGAGCGGACGGGGTGAAGTCCATCGACGGTTTGGTCACAGGTGCCTCCGGGGCCTTGGGTTTGTCTGCCTCGCCCGCCTTGGGGCCAAGTTCATTGATGCGGCTTTTAGAAAACATTGTTCGCTGCCCTTATGAAGGTCATCGGATTGACGGCATTGCCGCTGAGACGGACCTCGTAGTGAAGATGTGTGCCAGTGGAGCGGCCCGAGTTGCCCATATCACCGATCCGGTCGCCGCGCGATACCTTTTGACCGACATCGACCCTGATCTGCGACAAGTGGCCGTAGCGGGTTTCGATGCCGAAGGCGTGCTGGATCTTGATCAGGCGGCCATAGCCGTTTTCCCAACCAGCAAAGCTGACGGTACCGTCAGCCGGGGCATAGATTGGCGAGCCGTAGTCGCCGGCAAGATCCTGGCCTTCGTGCATGCGGGCCGAACCGTTGATCGGGTCGTTGCGGCCTCCGAAGCCCGACGTATAGCGGAATGTGGTTTTGACCGGCAAACCAAGCGGCACTTTGAACGCAGCGATGCGGTACAGGTTGACGGTATCAAGCCCGGCAAGAATCGCATTGGCGCGGGTTTCATCTGGACTGCCCGACAGGCCCATTGTGGACAGCGAGATCGGCGACAGCGGGCCGCCCTGACCGGAATAGCCGGACCGCACCGCGTTCAGCAGCTGATCAGGGTCTAGGCCGGCATCGCGGAACATTTTGTCCAGCGGTTCGACAGAGACGGTCAGCGCCTGTTCCAGTTTGGCAAAGATCACGTCGTTGCGCGCTTCCAGCTCGGCTTTTTGTTTCATCACGGCTTCGGTGCGCTGGGCGGACTTGACCGCCTCGGCTGCGTTGGCGTCGCGTTCTTTCGCCGTGTCCATCAAGGCGGAGGTCATCACGTCAAGCGTCACTTCGGTATCATGCACGCGGCCTGCGTCGCTGTTGGTGACGCCGGATTGCTGTGTCATCGCCAAAGTGGCACGTGACGCCTCGACCCGGGCGGCATCGCGTTCCTTGATAGTGCGGCGCAAGGTGTTCTGGATCACGTCAACGCCGGTTTCCAGCTCGCGGCGGCTATCTTCGGAGGCGAGCAGGCGTTCTTGCATGGCGGAAACCTGAGCCAGCGCGAGGTTGAAGCGTTCCTGCGCACCGGCCGCCTCTGCCACACGCAGATCGCGGTCGTCGGAGAGGGCATTCAGGCGGGTTTCATAGAGCGCAGTCTGGCGCTGGATCTGTTCGCGCGACGAGCCGGAGTTGATGAAGTCCATCAGAAGTATCGCGGTGGCAAAAATGGTCCAGCCCAGGGCGAGGGCACTGACCGCCACCGTGATGGCCTGCGTCGTCGGGCGCAGGCGGATGAAGCGGGTGGTGGCGTCGGATTTGAGAAACAGCCGCTGTTCGGGAAAGAACCGTTCCAGCGTCAGGTTGATCCGATAGGCAAGGCGCGTCAGCACGTGGGGCAGATCCCGTCTGTTGTCGAAAGGCTGGTTTTGACCCGCCCTAAGGTGTGTGGCAGCCTGAGGGGCGTCTATAGGTCATATGACAAGGGCTTTCAGACCTGCAACAATTTTGGCCGATGGGGTGGTGACGGCTGCGAGATTCCGCCCACACTCGGCAAGTTCCCGCTTATCACGGAGGCGTGATGGTGGTTTCGGCGGGAAATGGCAGGGTGCCTGCGCTGTTCGTTGAACGTGGCGCTGTCGATTTTTCGCAATGTCAGTCGGGCAACCAGCGGCGGGCGAGCTCGGTGCGATCTTCATAGCTCGCCTCAAAAACAGGTGCCGCCAGGATCGCCTGAACGTGGAGAATGTCAGTCCCGATGTTGCGAAAGCCGTGGCGACGGCCCGCCGGGATCAGAACCGAACTGCCTGCCGCAATCTGGGCGTAGGTCGGTGGCCAGCCAGACTCATGCCAGACCCCCGACGACGGTGAGGACTTCTTCGACTGCGTGCAGATGTGTTGGTGCGCCGTGGCCGGGTTCGCACCATTGATCAAAGACCGAAAGCTGCGATGCCCCCATCTCGGCCGACACGATCATGCGCGTCATGACACCGGGACGCTATTCCAGTTTCGGCTGGGCGGTGTGGGCGATGACCTGCATGAGAAACTTCCGCGTCACAGGGGCGCATTTCGCCACAAGCCCGACGATACCCGTTTGGGGCTGAGTCGCAAAGCGCCGCGGTGTGTGTTGCGGCTGTCAGGACATTTCGGTTGGCGCAGGCCCGTGATCGTCCACGAGGGGCCAGTAGAAATCGGGGGGGATACCGGCCTCGGCGCGCTTTTCGTCGTTGAAGGGTGGTTTCAGTGCGCCGTGGAAATAGCGGCGGACGAGGGTGTGGAAGGCCTCTTTCGGGTCTTGGTTTGATTTGCCACAAAGCCAGTTGAACCATTTCGAACCATAGGCGACGTGGGCGACTTCCTCGGCATAGATCACTTCCATCGCGGCGAGGGCCTGGGTTTCGTGGGCCGCGCGGAAAAGCGCGATCATGGCGGGGGAGACATCCAGACCCCGCGCCTCCAGCACCATCGGCACCACGGCGAGACGGCCCAAGAGGTCGGTGGCGGTGTCTTCGGCGGCGCGCCACATGCCGGCATGGGCGGGCATGGCACCGTAATGGCTGCCCAACGCCTCTAGCACGTCGCAGAGCAGGTTGAAGTGCTTTGCCTCGTCATCCGCGGCTTTGACCCAGTCGTCATAATAGCCAAGCGGCATAGGGTCGCGGAAGCGGGCGATCAGGTCCCAGTGCAGATCTACGGCGTTAAGCTCGATATGGGCGATGGCGTGCAGCATGGCGATGCGGCCCGTGGGCGAGCCGGGGCGGCGGCGGGGCACGTCGCGCGGGTGCAGGAGTTCGGGCTTGGCGGGGCGGGCGGGTTGGTCGGGTGGCGAAGCCTCGCCGATGGGCAGGGGGGTGCCTGCGGCGCGGGCGGCGAACCAGGTGGCGGCGTGTTTGCGGCCAAGGGCGGTTTTGGCGCGGCCATCGGCGGTCGTCAGCACCTGCACCGCCATTTCGGCCAGGGTGATCATGTGGCGGCAACGTAGGCCAGCACTTCGGCGGCATGGCCTTTGACGCGGTCGACTTTCCAGATTTTGGCAAGTGTGCCGTGGCCGTCGATCAGGAAGGTCTGGCGCAGGACGCCTTGCACAAGTTTGCCGAAGAACAGCTTTTCGCCGAAGGCACCCCAATCCTCCATCATATGGCCGCCGTGATCGGAGGCGAGCGGCAGGGTGATGCCCATTTTGGCGATGAATTTGTCGTGCTTGGCGGCGCTGTCCTTGGACACGCCGATGACCGTGACGCCAGCGGCCTGAAATTCCGCGTGCAAGGCGTTGAATTCCATCACTTCATTGGTGCAGGTCGGGGTGCCGTCGCTGCCATAGGTGAACAGCACGACCGGTTTGGGGCGCAGGGTTGACAGGGTCACAGTGCTGCCGCCATCGCGGTTCAGGGTGAAATCGGGGGCCATGGTGCCTTCGGTGATCATGGGCGGCTCCTTGCTATTTGAACTGCGGGTGCTTGGCGATCTAGTTGCCTTGGCGCAAAGATAAAGGCAACGGGTGACGACGATCCGCGCAATGGCGAAGGGGCAGGGATGACGACGGCAGAAACAGGTGATGGGATGACCCCGACACCGGATGCCGGCGTTCTGGTTCTGGGCGTTTCGCAGCGGTTGGCGCCCTATGCCGAGGCCGTGGCGGAAGAGGCGCCAGTTGCGGACGTCGTGCCAGAGCCGCGGGTCAGGCGGCAAAGGCGGCGGCGCACGGGGCTGGGCGGGCGGCTGTTCTTGCTGTTGCTGGTGTTTTTCCTTGCGGCGCTGGCTTACGAACATGTCGGCAAACCGGTGCAACTGCCGGTCTGGGCGGTGGCAGAGATCGAGCAGCGGCTGAACGCCTCGCTGGAGGGCGCGTTGCCGGAGGGGGCGCTGTCGGTCGGCGGGATCGAGATTACGGTGGGCAATGACTGGGTGCCGCATCTGGTGCTGGAGGATTTGCGGCTGTTGCAGCCCGGCGGACAGACCTTGCTGACCCTGCCCGAAACGCAGTTGACGCTGGATGCTCCGGCGCTGTTGCAGGGCAATTTGCGGGCGAAAAGCCTGCGGATCGTAGGGGCGCGGATTGCGATACGGCGGGATGCCGAGGGCCATTTCGATCTGGCGCTGGGTGCGGGGCAGGGCCCGAAGATTGACAGTCTGGCGGCGCTGTTTGATGCTGCGGATCGGGCCTTTGCGCTGCCGGCGCTGTCGCATCTGACCAAGGTCGATGCCGAGGCTTTGTCGCTGAGCCTGACAGATGCCAAGGCGGGCAAGACCTGGGAAGTGGGCGACGGCCGGTTGAGCATCGAGAACCGCGATCACGAACTGGCGGCGGAACTGGGCATGTCGCTGGTGGCGGGCGGCAGCGCGCCGGCGCGGGCGGTGTTTACCGTGGTGTCTGCCAAGGGCGAAGGTTCGGCCCGGATCACGGCGCAGGTCGATCAGGTTGCTGCCAAGGATCTGGCGGCGCAGACCCCTATTCTGGGCTGGCTGGGGGTGCTGGATGCGCCGATTTCGGGGCGAATCGCGGTGACGGTGGACACCAAGGGCATTCAGGCGCTGGACGGAGGGCTGGACATTGGCGCGGGCGCGCTGCGGCCTTCGGACAGCACGACGCCGATCGCCTTTGATCAGGCCAAACTTGGGCTGGGCTATGATCCGGCGGCGGGACGGATCTTGTTGACCGATCTGTCGGTGCAGTCGGCGTCGTTGCGGCTGAAGGCCACGGGCCGGGCCTATATGGTCGATGATGCGGGGCAGGTGATCACCGGCGCCTTGTCGGGGCGGCGTCCGGCAGCATTTCTGGGCCAGATCGCGATTTCCGGCGTGGCGGTGGACCCTGCCGGGTTGTTTCAGGCGCCGGTTTCATTTTCGCAAGGTGCCATCGACCTGCGGCTGCGGCTGGACCCGTTCGCGGTTGATATTGGCCAGCTGGCGCTGGTCGAGGGCAATCAGCGGGTGCATGTGTCGGGGCAGGTCGCGGCGGATGCCGGTGGCTGGCGGTCGGCGCTGGATGTGACGTTGAACGAGGTGACGCTGGACCGGTTGCTGGCGCTGTGGCCGGTGCGGATGGTGCCGAACACGCGGGCCTGGGTGGCCGCCAACATCCGCAACGCCAAACTGGCCAATGTGCATGCGGCACTGCGCATTGCACCGGGGACTGAACCGAAGGTGGAACTGGGCTATAGTTTCGCCAATGCCGATCTGCGGTTCATGCAGAAGATGCCGCCTGTCACCGGGGCGGATGGCTATTCCACGATTGCCGGGCAGGTCTATACGCTGGTCATGACCAAGGGGAGCATCACGCCGCCAGAGGGTGGGGTGGTGGATGTGTCGGGCACGGTGTTTGCGGTGCCGGATATCTTTGCCAAACCGGCGCGGGGCGATGTGCAGTTGCATGCCTCTGCTCCGTTGACGGCGATGCTGTCGCTGCTGGATCAGCCGCCGTTCAATTACCTGCAGAAGGCCGGGCAGCCGGTGGGTCTGGGCAGCGGCACAGCGACAGTGGATGGGCAGATTTCGCTGCCGCTGGTCTACAAGATCGGCTTTGGCGATGTGCAATATGCCGTGACGGGGCAAGTGAAGGATTTCGCCTCGGATGTCATCGTCAAGGGCCGGTCCGTGACAGCACCGCTGCTGACGGTGGCGGCGCATCCGGCGGGGATGACGATTTCGGGGCCGGGGCTGATTGGCAAAGTGCCGTTTGATGTGGTGTTCAGCCAAGATTTCGGGCTGACGCCGACGCCGGCGCGGATCGAGGGCAGCGTGACCCTGTCGCAGCGTGCGGTGGAGGAGTTCGGGCTGGGCCTGCCCAAGTCGATGGTGTCGGGCGAGGGGCCGGGCCAAGTGGTGATCAGCCTGCCGAAAGGGGCGCCGGGTAAACTGGCGCTGGTGTCCGACCTGAAGGGGATTACGTTGGCGATCCCGGAACTGGGCTGGCGTAAGGCGGCGGGTGCGGCGGGCCATCTGGAGGCAGACGTGACGCTGGGCGCGGTGCCCAACGTGACACGTCTGACCGTGTCGGGGGCGGGGCTGGCGGCCATAGGAAATGTGCGGCTGAAGGCCAATGGCGGGCTGGATGTGGCGCGGTTCGACACGGTCTCACTGGGCGGCTGGTTGAATGGCGGGGTCGAGATCACCGGGCGGGGTGCGGGTCGCGCGGTGGGGCTGGCCGTGACGTCGGGCAGTATCGACATTCGTAAATTCCCGGCCAATCGCGGGTCGTCCGGTTCGGCGGAGGGCAGCCCGATCCAGATCAACCTGGATACACTGCGGGTAACGGACGGCATCAGGCTGACGGGATTTGCCGGGAATTTCGCGCTCAAAGGCGGGTTCAACGGGGATTTCACGGGCAATATCAATGGACTCACCCCTATCAGCGGAGCGGTGGTTCCCAGCAGGAACGGCCCTGCGGTGCGGGTGCAGGCGGGCGATGCCGGTGCCGCGATGAAATCGGCGGGCATGTTCGGCTCTGCCTATGGCGGGTTGCTGGATCTGACGCTGATCCCGCGGCCGGATTCGGGCCAGTATGACGGCAGCGCCTCGATCAGCAACATCCGGGTCAAATACGGTTCGGTCATGGCGGATTTGCTGAGTGCGATTTCGGTGATTGGTCTACTGGATCAGCTGAACGGTGATGGCATCGTGTTCAACTCGGCGGAAGCCAGCTTTTTGATGACGCCCAATGCGATTGACGTTCACAAAGGTTCGGCGGTCGGGGCGTCGATGGGGGTGTCGATGGCGGGGGTTTACCATTCCGATACCGGCGGGCTGGATATGACGGGGGTGGTGTCGCCGATCTATATGCTGAACGGGATCGGGGCGATCCTGACGCGCAAGGGCGAAGGGTTGTTCGGCTTTGCCTACCGGTTGCGGGGCACGGCGACCACCCCCGATGTGCAGGTCAATCCACTGTCGATTCTGACACCGGGCATGTTCCGCGACCTGTTCCGCGCACCGCCGCCAAGTTTGAAGGAGAGCGGCGGGTGAAGCTGTCGGATTTTGATTTTGATCTGCCCGAAGGGTTGATCGCGACGCGGCCCGCGCGGCCGCGGACGGCGGCGCGGTTGCTGGTGGCGCAGGGCGACGCCATCCGGGATCTGCACGTCTTTGATCTGGTAGATGTGTTCCGGCCGGGCGACCGGCTGATCCTGAACAACACCAAGGTCATTCCGGCGCGGCTGTTCGGGCGGCGGGCGCGGAGCGAGACCGTCGCGCGGATCGAGATCACGCTGTTGGAGCCCGTGCCGCAGGGTTGGCGGGCGCTGGCCAAGCCGTTGCGCAAGGTGAATGTCGGCGAGGTGATCACGTTTTCCGATCAGTTGTTTGCCACGGTGGTGGCCAAGGGTGAGGCGGATCTGATCCTTGAGTTCAATGTGGCCGGTGTGGCGTTTGATGCGGCGCTGAACACCACGGGGGCGATGCCGTTGCCCCCCTACATTGCGGCGTTGCGCCCGGCGGACGCGCAGGACCGCAGCGATTATCAGACGGTGTTCGCCAAGAATTTGGGCGCGGTTGCAGCCCCGACGGCCAGCCTGCATTTCGACGAAGAATTGTTGGCCGCGCTGGTGGCCAAGGGCGTGCAGTTTACCGAGGTGACGCTGCATGTCGGTGCGGGGACGTTTCTGCCGGTGAAGGTCGAGGATGTGGCGACGCACCGGATGCATGCGGAATGGGGTGAAGTGACGGCGCAGGCGGCGGCCGAGATCAACGCAACCCGGGCGGCGGGCGGGCGGATCATTCCGGTGGGGACGACGGCGCTGCGGCTGATCGAGACGGCGGCGGCGGCGGGGCGGGTCGAGCCATGGGTCGGGCCTACGGATATTTTCATCTATCCGGGGTATGTGTTCCGGGTGACGGATGCGCTGATGACCAATTTTCATCTGCCGAAGTCGACTTTGCTGCTGCTGGTGTCGGCTTTGATGGGGGTGGAGCGGATCAGGGCAATTTATGACCATGCTATAGGTCAGGGGTATCGGTTCTTTTCCTATGGCGATGCGAGTGTGTTGATTCCAGAGGTGCGTGAATCACGCACCCTACCCATGGTGCCCCAAGGTTCCGCTGCTGCGTGAATCACGCACCCTAGCCATGGTGCCCCAAGGTTCCGCTGCTGCGTGAATCACGCACCCTAGCCTTGACGTCTTGGTGAGGGGTTCGGTCGGAAAACACACGCGGTGTTACAATGGCCCTGCTAGATTGCCCGCGAACCACGGAGGTGCCCGATGCTGAAAGTTCTCGTCCAATCCTGGCCACTTCTGCTGGGCGTCATGCTGCTGATGGTTGGCAATGGCGTGCAGGGCTCGCTTTTGGGCATCCGGGGGGCGCTGGAGGGGTTCAGCACCTGGGAATTGTCGATCGTGATGTCGGCCTATTTCGTGGGCTTTCTGGGCGGGTCGCGGCTGGCGCCGGAGATGATCCGGCGGGTTGGACATGTGCGGGTGTTTTCGGCACTGGGGTCGATGATTTCGGCGGTGCTGATCCTGTATCCGTTGCTTCTGGATGTGGTGTCATGGTCGGTGATGCGGATGCTGATCGGGTTTTGCTTTTCCGGCATCTATGTCACCGCCGAAAGCTGGCTGAACAACACCGCCAGCAACGAGACGCGCGGGCAGGCCCTGTCCTTGTACATGATCGTGCAGATGCTGGGGATCATCGCGTCGCAGGGCCTGTTGTCGATGGGCGATCCCGGTGGGTTCGGGCTGTTCATCATCCCATCGGTTCTGGTGTCGCTGGCGTTCATGCCGATGCTGCTGGCCAAGACGCCGGCGCCAACCTTTGACAGTATCAAGCCGATGAGTTTTGCGCGGATCTTCCGGACCTCGCCTTTGGGCTGTGTCGGCATGTTGCTGACCGGGGGAATATATGCGGCGATGTTCGGCATGGCTTCGGTCTGGGGGGCGAAATCGGCGCTGACGATTGGCCAGATCGCGGCTTATGGGGCGGCGTTGTATGTCGGCGGTTTGGTGTTTCAATATCCGGTCGGCTATCTGTCGGACCGGATTGACCGGCGGGGCCTGATCCTTTGGATGTCGGTGGTCGGGGCGGTGGTGATGTTTTTGGCCGCCGGGTTCCGGTTGCCGTTCACGGCGGTGCTGTTGGTGGCGCTGCTGTTGGGTGGCACGATCAACCCGCTGTATTCGTTGTTAATTGCCCATACCAATGACTTTCTGACCAAGGAGGAGATGCCCTCTGCCTCGGCCCGGTTGATCTTTCTGAACGGGTTCGGCGCAATTTTCGGCCCGATCTCGACCGGGTGGCTGATGGGCGAAGTTGGGGCTGGCGGCTATTTCCTGTTCATCGGAGCGCTGTTTGCCTTGCTGTCAGTTTATGCCGGGTGGCGGATGTCAAAGCGGGCGGCACCGTTGGAACATGCGGCCTATTCCGGCCTGACCCCGACCGCATCATCGCTGGCGGTGGGGGCGGTGCAGGAGAAGGACGCGCGGCGCTGAGGTTGCGGGGCCGGGGTTTACCTGTCAGGTTGCGGGCATAGGAGTGCAGTATGGCGGACCCGGTCGAAGTTCTGGACTACTGGCTTGGCGCGGTTGGCGAAGAGGGCTGGTTTGGCGGCGGTGAGGCGCTGGACGCTGATATTCGCGAGCGATTTTCTGAATTGTGGCTGGCGGCCCGGGAAGGCGGTCTGGAGCATTGGGTGGAGGGTGCGGTTGGCACGCTGGCCTATCTGATCCTGTGCGATCAGATGTCGCGCAACATGCATCGGGGTTCTGCCGAGGCGTTTGCCACTGATGCGCAAGCGCAGGCTGCCGCGCGGCGGGCGATTGCGGCGGGTTGGGATAGGGATGCGCCGGAACCGGAGCGGATGTTTTTCTATTTGCCTTTCGAGCATTCGGAAGACCCGGCCGACCAAAACCTATCCGTAAGCCTGATGGCAGAGCGATTGCCCGCCGACCCAGAGATGGTGCTGCATGCGCGGGCGCACCAAGAAATCATTGCGCGTTTTGGGCGCTTTCCCTATCGCAACGCGGCGCTTGGTCGTGACAGCAGTGCGGCGGAGTTGGCGTTCATCGCGGAGGGCGGCTATGGGGCGGCGGTCGCTGCCCTGAAAGCCAGTCATGCAAAGGGCGCATAGGGTCACGGCGTGGCCCTTGTTGCTTGGGATTTGGAATTGGTTTAATGGCAAACTACTTTTTCAAGGGAGGAAAAGATGGCTGCCCTGAACTTTGATGTGATCGTGATCGGCTCTGGACCGGGGGGCTATGTCGCAGCCATCCGGGCGGCGCAACTGGGGCTGACGGTGGCCATAGTGGAGCGGGAAAGCCTGGGGGGCATCTGCCTCAACTGGGGGTGCATCCCGACCAAGGCGTTGCTACGCAGCGCCGAAGTGTTTCATCTGATGCACCGGGCCAAGGAATTCGGGCTGGGCGTGACCGGGATCAGCTTTGATCTGGATGCCGTGGTGGCGCGGTCGCGTGGGGTGGCCAAGCAGTTGTCGGGCGGCATTGGCCACCTGATGAAGAAGAACAAGATTACGGTGGTGATGGGCGTCGCGACTTTGCCCAAGGCGGGCCAGGTGTCGGTCAAGACGGCCAAGGGCATCGAGGAATTGACCGCCAAGTCGATCATCGTAGCGACGGGTGCGCGGGCGCGGGAATTGCCGGGGCTGGAGGCGGATGGCGATCTGGTCTGGACCTATCGCCATGCCTTGCAACCGAAACGCATGCCGAAGAAGTTGCTGGTGATCGGATCTGGTGCCATCGGGATCGAATTTGCGTCGTTCTTCAACACGTTGGGCGCGGATACCACGGTGGTCGAGGTGATGGACCGGGTGCTGCCGGTGGAGGATGCCGAGATTTCGGCCTTGGCCAAGAAGGCCTTCGTCAAGCAGGGCATGAAGATTCTGGAGAAAACGACGGTCAAGAAACTGGACCGGTCGCCGGGCCGCGTGGTGGCCCATCTTGAGAGCGCGTCTGGCACGGTGACGGCGGAGTTTGACACGGTGATCTCGGCTGTGGGGATCATCGGCAATGTCGAGGGGCTCGGGCTGGAAGCCCTGGGCGTCAAGATTGACCGGACCCATGTGGTGACGGACGAATTCTGCCGCACCGGGGTGGCGGGGCTGTATGCGATTGGCGATATCGCGGGCGGGCCGTGGCTGGCGCATAAAGCGTCGCATGAAGGCGTGATGGTGGCGGAGTTGATTGCGGGCGGCCACCCGCATCCGATCAAGCCGAATTCGATTGCCGGTTGCACCTATTGCCATCCGCAGGTCGCGTCGGTGGGCTTGACCGAGGCCAAGGCCAAAGAGGCCGGTTATACCGTGAAGGTCGGGCATTTCCCGTTTATCGGCAACGGCAAGGCGATTGCTTTGGGCGAGGCCGAGGGCATGATCAAGACGGTGTTTGACGCCAAGACCGGCGAGATGCTGGGGGCGCATATGATCGGGGCGGAAGTGACCGAACTGATCCAGGGCTATGTGATCGGACGCACGCTGGAGACGACCGAGGCGGAGCTGATGGAGACGGTGTTCCCGCACCCGACCTTGTCAGAGATGATGCACGAAGCGGTGCTGGATGCGTATGGGCGTGCGCTGCATTTCTGACAGACTGGTCGGCGAATCAGGCCTGCGGCGGGGGCTTTTATCTGCTGCTGCAGCAGGCCCGACAGCGTGATTTACGGGGAGTTTCCGAGCGATACCGCACGGGTTTCATACCGCGTTGGCTTTGGCTGGCTTCAAAAAGAACGGTTTTCGACAGGATTGTGGCGAATTGGTGTTGCGGGCGTGGAAATATATTTCGCTTGTCAGATCAAGCGTGTTAGGTTTTGCCGGTATCGATTTCAGAGTTGGAGGTTTAAATGACTAGAATGTTAGCAATCGCGGCGGCAGCAGCCTTCAGCCTTGCTGGGGGTGCGCAGGCTGCGGTGTTTTCCGACAATTTCGACGGATATACTGCCGGTGCGCCAGCGTCGCTTTCGCCGAACTGGACTGTGACCGAGGGCAGTGTCGATGTGATCCCGGTTGGCCCGCTGTATACATGGTATGGGACGGGGCAGTACGTGGACCTCAATGGATCCAACGGCGATGCAACGGCGGGCAGGATTGAGACGACTGTCAATCTGCTGGCTGGCAAAACCTATAACCTGAGCTTCAACTATGGCTACAACGTCAATTCCGGCTTTAATGAAAGCATGAATTTCGGGATTACCGGTGCATATGCAGGGTTGCTGTCGTCCTTGGATTTTGGGTCGGTCGCACCGCCTGTGATGAACTCGTTCGGGACAACGTTCACTGTTGGCGTGTCCGGTGCCTATACATTGTTCTTTGCCGACGGGCAGGCTGGCTCTCCTTTCAATGACGATGATGACCAAGGCGGACCGATCCTTGACAACGTAAGTTTGACATCCGTGCCGCTGCCGGCGGGTGCTCCGTTGTTGCTGGCTGGCCTGGTTGCGCTTGGTGCTTTGCGCCGTCGTCGCGCCGCCTGAGACCAGATTGCAGTTTTGCTGAGAAGGGCGGCTTTTGGTCGCCCTTTTTGGTTTTTGAAATTGGGTGTTTTGATGCGGCCCGTTCTGACGATCTTTGCGATCTGGCTGGCCGGGCTTGGCGCTGCGGCGCAGTTTGGCAAGATTTCCATTCTGTATAGCGATTTTGAACGGACCTATGCCGGGGCGGGGGCGTTGGGCATCGGCGTGATGGTGTCGGTTGTCGGCATGGTCGGGCTGGTGTTTGGCACGTCTGCGGGGCTTCTGGTGGCGCGGATCGGGCCGAGACGGGCGATTTTGGCCGCGCTGGCCTTGGGAGCGATGGTCAGTCTGGTACAGTCGGCGCTGCCGTCCTATCCGGTGATGATGGCGTCGCGGGTGCTGGAGGGTGTCTCGCATCTGGCAATTGTGGTGGTGGGGCCGACGGCGATTGCAACGGTCGCGGCGGGGCGCTGGCAGGGTGCCGCGATGACGCTGTGGTCCAGCTTTTTCGGGCTGGCCTATGCGTTGCTGGCGTGGTTGGCGCCGGAGCTGGTCGCGGCGCAGGGTGCGGCGGCGCTGTTTCAAGTGCATGCCGCCTGGATGCTCGGCTGTCTGGCGCTGCTGGGAGCGTTGATGCCTAGAGCGTGTCGTCATTCGTCTGATTCAGGATTCCCAGGTTGAGAGGTTTGTGATTCTCTGACCCTGCCAGCTATTGGGGGTCGTGATGGGCAAACCACATCCTATCGAGTTACGCAGTCGTGTGATCGCCTTTGTTGAG